>DASZXP010000222.1:0-68044 GCA_035545935.1 Puia sp.
TTTATCAATTGATTCAGCAAAAACGTTTCTCTGATATTTCCTTGTTCTGGAGAGGAATGTATTGCATAAGCCAGGTTCGTGTTCTCCAGGTAAATCTTATCTGGCTTTTGTAGCCTGGATATACCTTTACCGTCAGCAGAAAGGATATTCAGTAGTCGGGCATCCCTTAATTGGTAGATATATTCATAAACGCTTTCCCTGTGTATATCTATTTTTCGGGCTAACTCCGATATATTCGGTTTGAAAGGCACCGATTCTGCGATTACGCCCAGCAACCTCTTTACCTTTACCGCTGTGCCAGCATTGTAGGAAGCTATGTAGGCCAGATCAGTATCTACTATTGCATTGATCACCTGTTCCAGCTTTGGCAAATACTCGGCCTCTCCTTCCGCGATGATTGGCAAGTAGCCATTCTTGAGGTATTTTCGGAAGACTGGCAGCGGTTGTAATTTTTCCAATACTGACAGACTGAAATCTCTGTGACGTGATCTTATATCCTCTATGGTTAAGGGATCAAAAGTTACGCCTTGTGCAAAAGTGAGATATTCTCTGAACGATAATCCAGCGAGCGAATAGCTGATCGCCCTGCGACTTAAATCGGCTTCTCCACGATAGATATCAAGGGCGGATGAGGCTGAAAATACAACGCGCATTTCTGGTAAACCATCATAAATATTCTTAAGTTCCCTTGACCATTGAGGATATTTGTGAACTTCATCAATTAATAATATTCTTCCTCCTTGCCTATACCAGTCCATAGCCGTATCAAGTAGAGTGTGATTATAAAACCACGTATGATCAGCTGTGATATACAAAGCTCGAGGTGCCAATTCTTTCAAATCATATTTCATGTATTGCAGGATAAGGGTGGTTTTCCCAGAACCACGCGGGCCTTTGATCCCAATCATTCTTTGATCCCAATTGATGATAGAGTGCAGGTATCGCCTGAAAGAATTGTCGATAGTCCGTAATATGTTGTCCTGATATTGAACTAGAGGCTCCATTATTTTGTCGGTTTGAATAGACAAATATAGCAATAAAATGTCGGATCAGATAGACAATACTGGAATATGGGGCAATTGCCCTAAAATCTATTTGTTAATTAAATTATTAATTTTCACCCCGACAATTCACTAAAAGCCTGTAAATCAATGAGGGTAATGCCCAAGAAGGAAAAATATTCATCGGGGTGAACGACAACGGGGAGGTCACCGGAATAGATGACTATAAGAAATTATTGGAGGAATTCCCCAATAAAGCAGTCAACCACCTGGGGCTGATGGTCGATGAAAATGGTCAACAAGACGGACATGAAATATTACCAAGGCAGAAGCTCCGTAATAACATGAAAATTTATTTCAAAAGCAGCAAGCTCAGCCTGTAATCTGCATCTACCACAATACTATCGAAAATCGCCTGCGTTCGCTTCGTGTCTGGATTGCTGCGGCACCGTTATAACAGCACTCGTTGGAAAGGCTTCCCCTTTTCAAAGAGAACCTTTTTGGAAAATCTAAATAACTGCCTAAATGGACAATTTTGTATCTTGACCTTCTATGCTTGTTTTTCAAAAAAAGATAAGAAACCTACTTGTCCTATACCAGAGGAACGACGCGAATGGCTTGAGCATGCCTTCAACTGGCTTGTCGGCGCCTTCGGAGAAAAAGCCATAATGAACCGACGTGTTCTTACACCTCACCATTCGGATTTTCCTATCCAGTACAACGGCAGCCACGAGTCCGCGATCAAGACCGTTGAGATTATCGCTTGCCAAATGGAGATCGATCCAAAAGATATCGAATTATTTTTTTATCAGGATGGTATCCGAGAGATCTCTGCCGGGGACCTGGGTAGCAGCATCTTCACCACGGGAGAAGGCAAAGAAGGCGTCAAATCGAGTAATGGCCGCTACATGGGGCGCCAGGATGACGGGAAATTTCATATTGCTTTACAGGAAAAGAACCTCCGCGAGCCGGAGTACATGGTGGCAACGCTGGCTCACGAACTATCGCATATCAAATTATTGGGAGAAGAACGCCTGTTGGAGAATGATGAGCAGGTAACGGATCTCAATACTATCATCTTCGGCCTCGGTATCTTCAACGCCAATGCCGCCTTTTCATCTTATCAGGATTTTCGTTCTCATGGTTGGCGTAAGCTGGGGTATCTTACGCAAATGGACTGGGGTTACGCCCTGGCGCTCTTCGCCCAACTGCGAAGAGAAAATGATGCTGACTGGGCAAAACATCTTTGCAAAAACGTTAAATCAGATTTCGCAAAAAGCTATCGTTACCTTGAATCGGTAGAATAGCTATGCAATGTGATCTCCGTCGAATCATTCCCAAGCACCCTCTCTATTTGTGCAATTTGTTTCAATCTTTTATCACTGCGTTTCAACCGCCGCTAAACGATCCCGCCCGGGCTCCGGGCAGCCTTCTCAATATCGTAATATTCATATATTCATGGAATTATGAACAATAACACCCTTGCCACAAAACCCCATTACCCTATTTTAGATGGCTTGCGAGGGGTAGCCGCCATCATCGTTGTCGCCTTCCATCTTTGCGAACCGCTTGCAACCAGTCATCTTACACAGCTGGTAAACCACGGTTATCTTGCGGTCGACTTCTTTTTCCTGCTGTCGGGCTTCGTCATTGGGTACGCCTATGATGACAGATGGAACAAGCTCACCATCGGTGGCTTTTTTAGACGCCGGATAGAACGGCTCCAGCCGCTCGTCATCCTGGGCATGACGCTGGGTGCTATAGGGTTTTACTTCACCGATTCCACACTGTGGCCGCTGATCCATACGGTGCCGGTGTGGAAACTGCTGCTGGTTATGCTCATCGGGTATACGGTGCTTCCCATTCCACTATCCATGGATATCCGCGGCTGGCAGGAAATGCATCCGTTGAACAGCGTAGGATGGTCGCTGTTCTTTGAATACATCGCCAATATTCTTTATGCCGTCTGGGTCAGAAAATTCTCTAAATTGGCATTGTCAGTGCTCGTGGCCATCGCAGCCATCGTCTTATTCCATTTCGCCTTGACCAATGAAAATGGGGATGTCACGGGTGGCTGGACGCTCAATTTCGAGCAGGTCCGGGTGGGGTTGACCCGGACTATCTATCCCTTTTTCGCGGGCCTGCTGTTATCGCGGGTGGCAAAACCTGCTAATGTAAAGAATGCTTTTCTTTGGTGTAGCATATTGATCATTGTGCTCCTGTTCATGCCCCGTATCGGCGGTGCAGATCATCCCTGGTTAAACGGGTTATACGAAGCAGTATGCATCGTCTTCCTATTTCCCGCCATCGTATACATGGGCGCAAGCGGCAAAGTTCGTGATGCTGTTGGAAATAAGGTATGCAAGTTCCTTGGTGACATCTCTTATCCAATATATATGGTTCACTATCCGCTGGTTTACTTCTATGTCGCCTGGGTAAGCAATCACAAAGGCATAACAATTGAGCAAGCCTGGCCTTATGCGTTGCTTACATTTTCTGGTGCGATCCTGTTAGCTTATGTAAGTTTGAAGCTATACGATGAGCCGGCCCGGGCATGGCTTCGGAAGAAATTGAAATGACCTCATCACTCGGTGCGCAATGACTTTACCGGATCAGCCAACGCCGCCTTCATCGCCTGGAAGCCTACCGTGAGCAGCGCTATCCCGATGGCCGCGGCTCCCGCCGCGAGAAACATCCAGCCGCTAAGCGGCGTCCGGTAGGCAAAACCTTGCAGCCATCCATGCATAAAGTACCAGGCCAGCGGTGTGGCGATCAACAGGG
Source organism: Puia sp. (assembly GCA_035545935.1). Lineage (GTDB taxonomy): Bacteria > Bacteroidota > Bacteroidia > Chitinophagales > Chitinophagaceae > Puia. The sequence goes on from DASZXP010000222.1 coordinate 3,783, forward strand.
CAAGGACGATCAGCAGAACGATCTCCTTACAAAGCATGACCATAATACCCGGCACAGTGGCCCCTAATACCTTTCGGATGCCGATCTCCCTGGTCCTTCTTTCGGTAGAAAAAATGGCCAGACCCAGCAGGCCCAGGCAGGAGATAAAAACGGTGATCCCCATCGCCACATTGGTCAATCGTTCGGTCCGAAGATCGTCCGCATACATATTGGCAATGCTCTCGTCCAGGAAAGAATAGCCAAACGGCTGCCCGGGGAAGACGGTCTTCCATTCCTTTTCCATATTGCCGATAAGGGTCTTCACCTCGCCGGCGGTCATGCCCTTTGCGGCGATCTTGACCGCAAGGGTTTTCTCTATCGCGGGATTGTGCTCGATGATCACCGGCCAGGTCGCCTGATGAAAAGAGTTTTCATAAAAATCGGCCACCACTCCGACAACGGGATAGGCATCGAAAGGGCCGACGACCACCTCCCGGCCAAGGACCTTGCTCACATCGGCAAAACCCAATGCATGAGCAAAAGTCTCACTGATGAGGAGTTCCTTGGTATCGTTGCCTGGTAGCAGATTTCGCCCCGCCACCAGCTTCATTCCATAAAAAGGGACATAATCTTCGTTGCCGTAATGAAAAGATACTTCGATCGGCTTTTCATTGCTACCTTTAAGGCCGCCACCGCCGAATCCCCAATGCATCTGGCCCATCGGCGGCCTCCACTCTCCGATCACCTGCTCTACGCCAGCCAGCTGCCGGATCTTATCCGCCAGTACAGCCACCTCACCCGTTTCTACGGCAGCCGGTTTCCGGATCCTGTCCGACTGTGTAGCAATAATACCCATCCTGTTGTCCAGCGGACGGCTGAGCGTCACGATCGCATCCGTCTTGAAACCCAGGTCCGCATGCAACACGTACCGCAGTTGCGAACCAATGACCAGGGATGCTATGATGAATAACAGCGATATGGTAAATTGGAAGACGATAAGCCCTCTGCGCAGCGTCCCTTTTCCGCCGCCCGGCGCCGCTGTGATCCCTTTCAGGGTCACCGTGGGCTGATAGCTGCCCAGCACCTTCGCCGGATAAAATCCCGCCAGGAAGGTGGTCGCTGCGGTTACCAACAACAAAAATGAAAGCGTAGCGCCATCCAATCGGAAATGAACTCCCGCTGGTATAAGGTGGACGAATAGGCTGAACACCGGCCTTACCATCAGCGCCGCAAGACCTACCGCAGCTACCGTCAACACCAGCGTTTCGGTAAAAAACTGCACGGCGATGCCCGACCTGCTACCGCCCAGCACCTTTCGGACGCCGATCTCTCTCGCTCTTTGCATGGATTGCGCGGTCGACAAATTTATAAAATTGATAAGGGCAAGGATCAGGATAAAGCCCGCCACGGCCATGAGGGTATACAGCACCGGAAGGCTGGCCTTTCTGCCCGCACCGCCATATTCCTGATGAAAATGAATACCCGACAGCGGTTTCAAAAGGGCGCCGAATGCCGGGTTTGGACCGTAGTGCCGTTTGACAAAGGCGGTAAATTGTGCATCGATCTGCGAAGGTTTGACCCCTTTTGCCAGTTTGATCATGACCTGGCTGGAACGATTGAATTTGTCCCAGCTGTCCAACGCCATCTCTTTCTGCAGAAAATTAGCGGAGATCGTAGCATAAGAGATCCATTGGCTAAAATTAAAATCGCTGTTGCCTGTCCAGTCGGCGACGACCCCTGTCACCCTGACCATCAGCGAATCCTGGTAATAGAGGGTCCGGCCAATGACCTTGTCCGGGTCGGGATCACCAAAATATTCTCTGGCCTTTTCCGCAGTAAGCACCACCGAGTTGGGCATGGACAGGGAGGTCGCGGCGCTTCCGCTCAACCACCGGTAGCGAAAGATGTCGAAATATTGTGGCTCCGCGATAGCGAGGCTCCCGTCGTCGTCGAAGCTCTTCGGTTTTCCATCACGGTCGCCCGGTACTGTCACGTTGGCGGCATAAGTCTGAAAGGCAGCCACAGTCTGAAGGCCGGTGATCTCCCGCCGCATGGCGGCCGGCATAGGACCAGGTACGCAATTCAAATGACCACCACGCATCCCTGCGTCCACACAAAAGATACGGTCCCGGTCCGGATGAAAGGTATCAAAACTGAATTCGTAGCGGACGATCAAATAGATGACCAGGCAGGCACAAATACCCAACGCCAATCCCAGAATATTGACCAGAGTATATAGCCTGTTACGGACCAGGGTCCGCCAGGCCATCGTCCAATAGCTTTTGAACATGTTGAAGTTTTAAGGAAGTTTAGGCGACCATAGGACCAAGATACATGTTCAATCAAATTCCATAAAATATTGTTACTATTTATCCACTATGTAATGCAGCTCAGTTACTCCGGAAGCAAATTGCCGGGTAGTCAATAATTTTAATTTTATCTTGTCCTTGGCGAAATCGCCCCCCATCTTTGTCGCTATCACCACCGGACTTCCGGGCGGGGATGGTTTATTTTTGGGAAATAAAATTTTTATTTATGCGAAAACTAATAATGAAAATGTCCCTTTCCATCGACGGTTTTGTCAGCGGCCCAAATGGCAAGAATGACTGGATTTTCAGAAGCTCCGATGAGGGATCGAGAGCCTGGGTCCTTCAATCCACCCGGGAGGCAGGCCTGCTCATCATGGGCAGGAAATCGTTTGAGGAGATGTCGCCCTACTGGCCGACCGCGACAGGACCATTAGCCACCGTGATGAACGAAACACCCAAGGCCGTATTTACCCAAAAAGGATTTAAGGTACCGCCCGCCGCTTCTTCTTCACCCGCAGCCGTATCCTGGGCTGAAACGCGGGTCGTCGAAGGCGATCTTGCCGAAAAGATCAGGCAGCTAAAACAAGAACCTGGGAAACCCATACTCGCATTTGGCGGCGCCGGATTTATGCGCAGCCTTATAGAGACAGATCTTATCGATGAATATCACCTGGTGATCCATCCTGTAGTATTGGGTGCAGGCCTGCCGATCTTCACCGGTCTTGCAAAACCGTTCGATCTGAAACTGGTGGCTGCGAAGGCTTTTCCCGGCGGAATAGTCCTTCACACTTATCATCCGGCATAGGGCCTCGTTATCCTCCACACCAGATCGTATTCACATGATCTTATTCGCCAATAGCAGCCATTTCGCCAACCTTCGTTTGTTGCAGTTTCACCCCGGCTTTTTTTCCAGCTGAACTTTTTACAGGCGCGGTGATAAAAGTCAATCCAAGTGACAGCAGAAGTAAGGGTACTGTCATCCAGATGACCTCATGAATGCCGTACCTGGCGATGACAAAACCACCCAGCAAGGTGCCGATGGTAATACCCGCGTTAAAAAAAGACGGGAGCAGGCTGTTGACAAAGTCAAGCGCTGGTTCCCTGATATCATGGGTAAGATGAAGGTTGGCTACCAGAAAACCTCCGGTATGGATAAAGCCCCAGATAGAAAGTATGATCACCATCGGGACAAAATAACCGCCGAACTGGTAAGCCAGGATATGCATTACCACCAAAAGGATCAGCGCCAGGCGTACGGTAAGGTTTATGTTCTTACTCAGCGCGATACCTGTAACCCAGTTGCCCAAGATGCCTGTGCCTCCGAAGACCAGCAGCATGATGCTTATCTGCGCCCCATTCATGTGTGATATCTTGTCCAGGTATTCGGCCAGGTAGCCATAGGTGGCGAACATACCCGCTAATATAATAGTGGAGGCCAGCAGTTTGATCCATAAATGTGCATTGCGCAATATTTTTATCTGACTTGCCGGACTTGCCTGACTTCCGCTAACGGGCATCGATGGAGCAAAGACATACAGCGCCCCAAAAGCCAATAGATTGATGGCGGCAGATACGATGAATGAGGCCCTCCAGTTGAACAGATCGGCCATATAGGTTGTCAAAGGCACACCCAGGACGGTGGCGACGCTTAAGCCTCCCATTACGATGGCGATGGCTTTGGGTGCATCTTTCGGCCCTGCCTGTTTAGCCGCGGCCGTCATGGCTACCGCCCAAAACACCGGATGTAAAAAAGCAGGCAGGATACGGGCTATCATTAGTACTGTAAAATTGGGCGCCACGGCAGACAATAAATTGGAAAGAACGAAGATGCCCAGTACCAGACACATAATGAATTTGCGGTTCAGCCTGGCGGTGAGCATATTGGTAAAGGGTCCGGCCAGGGCCACCGTCAAAGCAAATGCGCTGAGCAGCCAACCGGCGGTGTCGATGGAAATATGGAATTCTTTCGCCAGGTCCGGTAGGATCCCAATAACTCCGAATTCGGTGGTGATGATGCCGAAGGCGCCGAGCGCCATGATATAGATAGATCTTTTCACGTATTAATTAATTTAAATGTTTCGATATATTAAACACAAAAAATCAAGCCCTCGGGATCTTTTTCATTTACCTCTTAAGTCGTTTAAAGAAGAAATATATTCGTTGAGGACCTCCTCGTTCAGGATATATTTAAGGTTACGCCCTTCTTTTTCGGGCAACAGCAGCTCTGCCTCCACCAGCTGCTTTAAATGGTGTGAAACCGAAGGCTGCGTAAGATCAAGAATATCATGCACTTCTGCACAATACAGACAGTCTTTCCTTTTCTTGAACTGCTGTAAAATAGTTATTCGGCTGGCGTCGCTCAGTGCCCTCGAGATCTTCTCTATTTTCTTATTGTCCATCATTTCAGTACAAAGGTACTAAAAATATCAAAACATCGAAATGTTTCTATCTTTTTTAAAAGAATATCATTCCACCCCCAAACTCTTCACCGGATTTGCCAGCGCCGCTTTTATTGCCTGAAAGCTGATCGTTACCAGCGCAATGATCATGGCAACGCCACCACCTGCGGCAAACAGCCACCAATCGATGTCGACTCGATAAGCATAATCCTGCAACCACTTATGCATGCAAAACCAGGCAATGGGTGTGGCTATGGCGAAAGCAATTGCAATGAGAAGAATAAATTCTCTTGAGAACAGGTAGACGATGTTGGCAGCAGTCGCCCCAAGCACCTTACGGATGCCCACCTCTTTTATCCGCTGCACCGCCATGAAAGAGGCAAGTCCATACAGGCCAAGACAGCTGAGGAATATCGCAATCGTCGCAAAAATTTTATACAGCCGCGCCAACTGATCTTCCTGTTGGTAAAAACTTTCAACCTTGTCGGCAAGGAACTTGTATTCATAAACAAGATCAGGAAATGTTTTCTCCCATATTTTCCTGATAGATTGCATCGTGGAAGAAAGGTTTGTCGTTGCAAGCTTTATTCCGGCCTGGCGATACATGGTGATGTTGGTAGCAACGATCAATGGTGCAAGGTCATGACGAAAGCTTCTGTTATTGAAATCTTTCAATACGCCGACAACAGGACATTTTATTCGACCGTCCCATATGCTAATTTCTTTGTTCAATATATCTTCCGGTTTTTTAAATCCCAATCTTTTCACGAGCGTTTCATTCACCAGGAATTCCTTCGTTGGATCGGAAGGCTGCAAATTCCGTCCGGCTACCAGCTTCAATTTATAAGCCGGCACATACTCGTTATCCGAAAATTTGACAATAGCAGTAAGATCCGTTCCTTTTATAGCATGCTCATACCTGAATGGACTCCACATATCATTACCGTCTTCCATCGGAGTGTTGGAGCTGAAGCTTACAGTCTGCACGCCGTTTACTGCCAATATTTGTTGCCTCAGATAATCCGCCAGCCTGCCGCCTGTGCTATCCGGACGGAAAGGAACATTCACGATAGCATCTTTATCGAAACCAATCGGCTGACTCATGAAATAGTTCATTTGCTTCACAATGATCAGTGTCCCGATGATGAGCACCTGCGCAATGACGAATTGGAACACGACCAGCCCTCTTCTTAACGAAGCCCCCTTTGTCGCATTCACCGTGAGTTTACTCTTTAAAGCATTGACGGGGTTGAAACGTGACAGAACAATGGAAGGATAAAAACCGGCAAGCAAGGTCACACCAATTGTTGTAGCCAAAAGAAATAAAATAATTGCAGGATTACCGAGCGCGTTGAAGGAGAGCGAAAGTTCTAAAAGTCGCCCTACAGCAGGTAATGCAAGAGCCGTAATACCCGCCGCAAGCATTACGGCGCCCGCCACGATCAAAAATGTTTCAACGATGAATTGCATCTGCAATTGGGATCTATTGCTCCCCAAAACTTTTCTTACGCCGACCTCCTTTGCACGATTGACAGCTTGTGCTGTGGATAGATTGATAAAGTTGACGCAGGCAATCGACAAAATGAATGCCGCGATCAGCCACAACACATTGAGCAGCTCATGACTGATCGTTTTGTTGCTGTAATCGCCCGTTCCCGTATCGTAATGCACAGCGCTCAACGGTTGTACAATATAGCTGTCCTTATTATCGGAAGATTGCGCCCTCCGTGCGTATGCTTTTAATTGCCGGTCAAAATTGTCAACAGAAATATTCGGCGGCAACAGAACATAACAACCGAAATCAGGACTTGTCCCATTCCAATCGGGGTTTTGCAATCCATATATTTTATCTCCTGTAAAATCTGTCCCGAAGGCGATTACAAGCTTTAGCTGAAAGTCCGTATTTGCCGGTATGGTGGCGAGAATACCCGAAACTTTCAGCACGACCGGCGGGGACTGGAACAATCCCGCGCCTATTCTGTAGGATACAGTCAGCTTGATGTTCCTTCCTATTGCCGTCTTCCAGTCGCCGAAATATGTTTCTGCGATCTCTTTTGTAAGCAATACATTATTCGGGTCTTTCAAGGAGGCGTACGAACCTGCCAGCAGAGGGAAATTAAACATATCGAAGAAGGAAGGCGCTGTATAAAACACACCGCTCCGCTCTTTAAAATTCTTTACAGGGGCTCCATTGACATCGAGCACCTGTAACTGATCATTGTGGCTTGCATAGATCGGAGCTACTTGCTCTATCCGGGGGAAGGCCGTTTTCAATCCCGCGGGCATTGGAAAAGGAACACTTTGCCCATACGATATATCCGTTGCATCCGCGTGATGGTATTCGGTCAACACGCGATAGATGCGATCTTTCCCTGGATGGAAATCATCGAAGCTTGTCTGGAATCGTATAATGATAAAGATCATCATACAGACCGCTACCCCGGTAGCGAGACCGGCAATATTGATAAAAGCATAGCTCTTGTTCCTGACCAGGCTGCGGGATGATGTTTTGAAATAATTGCGGATCACGGCTGTATGATCATAATGCGGTTTCAATTTCATAGGTTTTATAAACTCGGGCCTAAAATGCTTTAGCACGTTCCATAAGAATTGTCGACGCGCCTTTGCCGGCGAATGCGCATGCCGGCGGAGAAAGAGCTCGGTAAGGTCTCCTTCGATCTCATCCAGGTAATCTTCGCGGCAGAACCAACGGAGGAACAGCAATGGCCATTTGGGCGGTCGCGTTCTCATCAGCTGAAGGATATTTTGGGGATCATTTTGTAAAGTCCGGTGCGTAGCTCATATTGACCGTCGAGTACACGTTTCCCAAAAGCCGTGATAATGTAATACTTTTTTCTTCTGCCCCCTCTTTCCTCTGTAATACCTCCAAACCGCGATTTGACAAGCCCTTTATCTTCCATCCGTTTAAGGGCTACATGAATGGCGCTGATGTTGATGTTTTTGGATAATTTTTCGACAAGGTTTTCCTGGATACTCACCCCGTAGGCTTCATCATGTAAAGCAGCTACCATTAGGAGTACCAGTTCCTCGAATTCACCGATGGAATGATGTTTCATTATATATTTACTTAACAAAAGTAAATATAATCAATTAGTTTCACATTTGCTAAGTAAATTATTTCTTCCTATTTATGCTGTCTGAACAGCCACTCCATCATCAGGGGATCGCTGTACGCTCCCAGCCACGAAAAATGCCCGACCTCCGGGTACTGGGTGAACCCCGGATGCGCACCGGCATTCGTCAACGCCGTGAACATGGCCAGACCATTCAAAGGGTTGACGGCGGGGTCCTCCGCCCCATGGTAGATCCACATCGGGATATGGGCTATCGATGCGGCCCGGGAAGTGTCGCCAGCCCCGCACACCGGAACCGCCGCGGCAAACAGGTTCGGATAACGCTCGAGCGCATCGAAGGTCCCGTAACCTCCCATTGACAATCCGGTGATATATATCCGGTTGGTATCCACCGGCATCGTCGTCTCCAACTGATGGATAAGTCCGATCAGCAAGCGCATCGGCTTACTCGGCTCGGCGTTTAACGTCATTCCCTTTTTATCCTTGTCGGGTGTCACGCTGCTCCAGGTCTGGCGCTCGGGACACTGTGGCGCGATGACGATTGCGGGATGCGCCAGCATATTCTGGTCGGTCGCGAAATTCATTACCCCCCACTTCAGCTGCGCGTCGTTGTCGCTACCCCGTTCCCCTGATCCGTGCAGAAAGATCACCAACGGGTATTTCCTTTGTCGGTTGGCATCGGGAAACAATTGACGATAAAACAGCGTATCGCCTTTTTCTACATACTTTTCGCGGCTAAACCGCGAGGGTTGCGCTTGCGCCAGGCCGGCCGCCATGACGCAAAGGAGAAATACCGGCATTTTTTTCATAATGCCTAATTTAAGCTATTCTTATCGGATCAGCATAACTGTTCCTTCCTGCTGGACCCGGTCTCCCTTATAATCTATTCCGCTGACCTTCCAGACAAAGGCGCCCGGTTCTCCTGGCCTCCCGCCGATGGAGCCATCCCACCCGATAGCCGGGTTCGTGGTATAAAAGACACGCTGCCCCCAGCGGTTCCAGATGGCAAAATACCCGAAATCCCTTACCCCGATGGGTATGGCCCTCAGGACATCGTTGTGCCCGTCTCCATTGGGCGTAAAGGCGTTGGGAACGAATATATTCGCCGTGCTAAAAACCTTTATGGAGACGCTGGCAGTAGCCGTACATCCCCCATCTGTAGCCGCCGTCACGGTATAGGTAGTACTTTTTTCCGGACGGGCTGCAGGATCCTGTGAAGAGGGATTATCGAGACCATCCGGCGGGTCCCATTGCCAGCTATTGAAACCGCTGTTGTTTATGTCCTCGGCATGCAGGGTAAAAACCTGCCCTGCCAGAATGGAAGTGTCCTGGCCTGCTGATAAGACAGGCGTGGGGTGGACGACCACGTTGACGGATACGGTCTGTTGACAAATGCCATTGCGCACCGTCAGCGAATAAGTGGTGGTAGTCCGGGGGGATGCCGTCGGCTGAAGAAGGGTAGGATCATTCAAGCCCGTAGCGGGCTGCCATAGGAAAGTAGCGCCGTTGGAAGAGGCTTTAATGACAACCGAGCTCCCCTCGCATAGCGCCATTTCCGGGTCGGCATCCACCGTCAGATCATCGTTCAGGGGCACCGAGTCGGTAACAATAGCAGTGAGCCCGCCGGCATCTTTGATCGTCACCGTATAGCTGCCTACTGGTAATGAGGAGAAGGTAGGAGAAGATTGAAAATTCACGCCGTCCCGGGAATATCTATATGGCGTAGTGCCGCCGGACGTCGCGACCTGAATGGAACCATCGCTCTTTCCGCAGCCCGTGCCGCTCGATGTAAGCGTCGCCTTGAGACATTGTTGGGTGATTGCTCCGGTCTTGTCGCCGGTGCAGCCCTTGGCATCCTTTACATACGCTGTAAAATTCCCTACGGGTACGTTGCCAAAGCTATTTCCTGTTTGGTAGTTCGCTCCGTCCAGACTGTATTGCAGGGGCGAGCTGCCTCCTGTCGCCTGAATGGTCACGGCGCCTCCCAATCCGTCACAGTCTGCATAATGCGTCGTCACGGCAGTAACAACAGGGGCCGTTGTATTGACGAGGGACGTTGCGGTCGTGGCAGTGAGCTCATTGGCATCCTTGACAGTGACGGTATAATTACCTACCGGCAGGGAAGCGAAAATGGGGGAAGATTGAAATTTTACGCCATCCAGCGAATACACATACGGGGCCGTCCCGCGGACAGCGTGTACGGTAATAGTACCGGTGGAATGATGGCAGTCGGGGTTCTCCACGGTGGCAGTCACAGCTGGGCCCGGGCAATTACCCCCCACCGTCACGTCGACCTGGTGCCTGTTGCCGGAAGCATCCTTCACCATTACAGTGTATACACCGGAAAGAAGACCCGTAAATACATTGTTCGATTGAAAATTTATGCCGTCGATGGTATATTGATAGGGCGGCGCTCCGCCAATGGCTTTGGCCGTAATGGTCCCATCGGGTGAACCGCCACAGGTCATGTCTGTCTCGGCGCCGCTGAGGCTAAGACCACAGGAATATCCCAGCGTATAGGAGAACAGGGATACCTGCCCTCTGCTGTCTTTCACATGTATAGTATAAACGCCCGCGGAAAGTCCTGTAAACTTACCGCTGCCCTGGTAATGTGTTCCATCGAGAGAATAGGCATAGGGGGGATACGCATCATGCGCTTCTACCGTGATGGTCCCATTGTTGTTGCTGCAGGTGGCGTTGGCGCCGCCGACGGTCAGCGAAACACAGCCGTACAATGTATAGGAGATGCTATAGGTGCAGCCTTTGGCATCGACTACGGACAGTCTGTAATTCCCCGGAGTAAGGTTGCCGAATGTGGGAGAGCTCTGCCACTTGGACCCTCCCAAACTATAGGCATAGGGGGCTGTCCCGCCCGAGGCCTTTAAGCTAAGACTCCCATCATTGGTAGCGCAGCCGGAAGGCTTTTTGACGTCGGTAATGGTCGCTGTAGGCGGATTGCCGTTGCTGGCGACATTGGCAGTGGCGCTGACGGTCACGCCCGTGGCGTCCCGCACATCGATGGTATGGGTGCCGGCGCTGGCGGAATGATAGCCGCTGCGTTGCGCGGCCCCCCCATCAAAGGAATAGCTATAGGGCGCTACGCCGCCCGAAGGGTTGACGGTGATCATTCCGTTGCCGGAACCACAGGAAGCAGGGGTCGTAGTAATGGTGAGCTGGAAGGCGGCAAGAGGGACTGCGTCCGTTACGGCAGGGGTAGGTGTGGAAGAAATTACCCTTTTTTCCGGCGGCTGGCTATGGGCAGGAAAGCTGTCGTGGAAGTCTTCAGAGGAAAAGGAATGGGTATGTCGCTGGCTCAAAGCTGAGGAGGGCCAGTAGCATAATGTTAATAATGCTATGAGAAGAATAGGTCCCCTGGACGGCATATCCGGGGATATTCAAAAATCGGACCCTGCCTGAGCCATGATAAAAGCGATCCCACAATAGGCAAGCGCCAAAAATGCGCTGGTAACCTCGCCTTCGTTCCTGGCAAGCGGGGCGGATAACGCATAAGGGATATGAAGGATGACGATCCAGATAAAGATCATTACCCCCAGCAACGTAGCGGCCAGCCGGCGCTTAATGTTCAAAAGGATCGCGATCCCTGAACAAAATAATGCCGCGCCGGTGAGGTATAGCCAGCATACAGGGTAAGGCACCCATGAAGGGACATAGCCGGCCGCCTGCCTTGCGTACAGGAAGTGATCGAAGCTAAAGCTGATAATGGTTAGAGCAAATATAACGACCCCAAGGGGAGCCAGCCTGCGTCCGGCAATCACCAATGCGCCGCCGGCCAATGACAATTCTTTGGCAGCATTCTCCCAATCCCCAAAACGCTTGTAATTGGGGGACATCATTAATTCATACGGGATAAAATAAAAGAAAAATATCAATAGCAACGCTATTCCCAGCAGGAAGGCGGCCTGTCTGCGTTGCTTTTCGAGGGCGATACAAATCCCGGCCAGCAATAACAGGGCTCCTGATAGGTAGACCCATATCACATGATCGCTAAGCCACTGATGCTTTGGAGGGATCATCATATAGGGCATCCGGTGATAGTACATCGTCAAAAGTCCCATCGCGGCTATGGCTATGCCATAGAAGATGCGGCCCATTTTGGACAGATCTCGGTGTAAAGGGGGATGCATAATGACAATGTAATATTTTTTCAAACAATCTCCGCTAGCTTTACAAAAAAAGGTTATGCGAAAAATTATCGTTACCGAATTCATCACTCTTGATGGGGTTATAGAGGCGCCCGGCAGCAATGAAACCGCTCATCCTCATGGCGGTTGGCAGACTAAATACAGCTCCCCGGACACAGGGAAGTACAAGGTTGATGAGCTTGCCAGCGTGGATGCCTTGCTGCTAGGCAGGATCACGTACGACCTATTTGCGGGGTATTGGCCCGCTCAGACGGGCGGTGGGTTTGCCGACCGCATCAACCAGTTGCCGAAATATGTGGTATCCCGCAGCTTGCAACGGGCGGAGTGGAACAATTGCCATATCCTTCGCGACGTAGCCAGGGACATTGCAGCACTTAAAAACACCGATGGCGGAAATATCCTCGTCTATGGGAGCGCAACGCTCGTTAAGGCTTTGCTTCACCATGACCTCATCGACGAACTGCGGTTGATGCTATATCCCGTCTCCGTCGGCGGTGGATTGAAACTATTCGACGACAGCCGGGAATTAAAGAAGTTCGAGCTGAAACGCTCGTGCGCGGTAGACAATGGCCCTCTTATCCTTGAATATCGGCCGATCAATTGATATGTTCTTTGTTCACATGAATTCTATTTTGCATCCGCCGCAGCCTTCACCGCCGCTATATCCAGCTTGATCATTTTCATCATGGCTTGCATGACACGAGCGGCCTTCGCCCTGTCCGGATCGCTAAGCAGCTGGGGCAGGATGATCGGCGTCACCTGCCAATAAAGACCGAATCTGTCTTTTAACCAGCCGCAGGCAATCTCATTGCCGCCACCCTGGAGAAGCTTGTCCCAATAGTAATCGACCTCTTCCTGGGTGCTGCAGTTCACCATAAGGGAGATGGCGTCGGTCTGCGGATGACCAGGGCCGCCATTCATCAAAGTAATTTCCTGCCCTTCCAGTTGGATGGATGCCACCAGCAAGGCGCCTTCAGCCGCAGATGCACCTAGCGGATTGCGGGCTACCCTGACCACCTTTGAATCTTTGAAAATGGAAAGATAGAAGTTCATCGCTTCTTCGGCATTGTTGTCGAACCAAATAAAAGGACTGATCTTTTGCATAAAATGAATATTTATGTTTGCTGTTTATAACAGCAAACCTCATTCCCGGATGTCCGTAAGCCGGCTTTACTGCTTCACAATTCGATAAAGATCCCCATCATCGGTAATGGCATAGAGCACATTATTCGAATAGGCCACATCCCGAAATCGCTGGTTTTTATCCGTAAGAAGTCGCTCTTCACCTACAACTTTGTTATTCCTGATGATAAGGCGATCCACATGCTGACCGCTGAGACAGGCAACAAAGAGATTATTCTTCCATTCGGGGATGGCTGTTCCGCTATAAAAACAGATGCCGCTTGGGCTGACAACGGGATCCCAATAATACACCGGCTGTTCCATCCCTTCTTTTTGCTGAATGCCCTCGCCTACCTTATCGTTGGAGTATTCAAGGCCATAGGAAAGCACGGGCCATCCATAGTTCTTACCGGGGCGGATAAGGTTTATTTCGTCACCTCCGTGCGGCCCGAATTCGGCCTCCCACAGCTCACCGGTCGACGGGTCGATATCCATTCCCTCGGGATTACGATGGCCATAGGAAATTATTTCGGGTTTTGCATCCGCCCTGTTTGCAAACGGATTGCCTGCAACGGGTTTGCCATCTGTCGTTATTCGGATGATCTTCCCTAAATAAGAATTTAAATCCTGCGCCTGTACCCGGACATCAGGAGATGATTTTTCACCCAGACTGACATAAAGATCCCCTTTCTTGTCAAAAACGAGCCGGCAGCCAAATTGCAAATTCCCCTTCGTTGCAGGCGTAGCACGGAAGAACACTGTTGGATCGTCCACTTTGCCTTCCGCCTCGTTCAGCTTTCCTTTGGCAATGGCGGTAAGACTTCCCGACTCGGTTTTTTCCGAGTAAGCCCAATAAATAATTTTATTACTGGTAAAATGGGGATCGAAGGCCACATCCAACAACCCACCCTGGCCGGCATAAAGCACCGTCGGCAATCCGGTGATCTTTTTGACCAGCGCACCATTCTTATCATGGATCTCCATAGTCCCCGATTTGAGGGTCACCATCAGCCGGCCATCGGGCATAGGTACAATGGCAAAGGGATTACCGAGTTTGCCGGCAATCTTCTCTACCTTATAAGGTGTGGTTGTTTTGGCGCCGGCAATCCTGGTTTGCCCCGCAAAAGCCGGTTTATAATTGGCGAATCCGGTTTTTGTCTCGACAGGCGGTAAATTGCCTTGAGCGTTTGCATGAATGCTTTCTGCGAGATAGCCGAACAATAGAGTTCCAGTCAACAAAAATGTGCCTACCCTTTGCATAAAAAATATTTTAATATCTTGATATACTTGATCATGGACAATTTACGTCTTTTCTATTTATAAATGATCATGGACTAACATCAACATGTCTCCTCAGCACAAACCCGGCTTTGTAGACCAAAAAATAAAGCCGGACCCTTCAGGGTCCGGCCTATACAATCGATGCGATTGATTATTTATCCCAGAATATCTTTGGATTGATCAGAGTCACGGGCGTCGGCACGTTCGCCTTATTATACGAATATTCTGTCTGCGGGTACAGGAACCTGCGCGGGATGGACTGCCCGGCGACAGGCGTAAGAGCGGGAGCGCCCGTTCTTCTCCACAGGCTCCAAACCTCCGGGTTCAGATACAACGCCAGGTATTCTTGTGTAGCGATAAAGGCGATCGCATTATCTACAGACGTCGTCGGCATCTGGCCATGTGAAGTAATATACGTGGCAATGTCGGCATCCTTGACACCCAATTTTTTCATATTCATAGTGATCGCCTGGTTAAGGAAAGCCTGTGACGCCACAAAGCTGCCGCCGTTGCGCAATACCATTTCAGCGGTGAGGAATTCCATCTCATCAAAGGTGATGAATTCCACAGGAGAGTTTATCTTTCCATAATACCCCAATCCGTCGGCGCCTTCCGCCGTATCGAGCAGGATTGAAAAACGGGGATCATCCTGAGCCATCATCATGGTGGCAGCATTACCATGCACAAACCCGATATCACCCCGCTGCTGGTTGAACTGATACCAGGGATTGGCCGAAGTCTCGGTACTCCCAAAAACATACCGTGCGTTCTCATCATTCGAAGCAAAAGCCTGCGCCGCCTGCTGCAAGGCTTTTACCGCCATATTCGCATCCCCTTTGGCCTGATGACCATATACACGCGCCTTGATGGCGTGGCCAAACTTTGCCCATTCATCAGGATCGCCTCCGTATAGCACGTCTTCGTCCTCCGGTTTCAACGATCCCACATTGGGGTTACCAAGTCGCGCGATACCGGTATCTACCAGGCTGATGATGGAATCATACAGGTCTTTATCGCTGTCATAAGCTGGTTTAAGATCATTGGCCCCCTGTCCTGCTTTCGAATAAGGAATAGAGCCCCAGCAGTCTACGGTCAGCTGCAGCATATACGCCCTCAGGATGCGGGCAACACCAGCATATGCATTGAATCCCTTGGCATCCGATATTTGCATCAGCACCAGGTCGTTCTCCATCACGTCGGTGTATATATTTCCCCAGAGATTATCAAAATCCTGTGATGTATAAACATAGCTGTAATACGCCTGCGCCTGGCGAAGATCTCCTTTCACCTGCTGCATATTCAGGCTGATAAAGCGGGACATATCTCCTCCTTGCAGATAGGCGATCGCGTTTTCGATGGGTGGCAGCAGCACTGTGGGCGTAATGCTTTCCCCTGTCGGAACATTCGGATTATTGTTTACACCAGTGTAAAAAGATTTCTTACAGGCAGCGCTGCCAAGCAAGGCTGCAAGGGCCACACAGGCCAGTATATGTCGGGTTCTCATGATCATTGTTTGATAATATGATAAAAAATTACAGGGTCAGCCCCAGCCGAAGACCATAGCTTTTGGTACCGGGGTTATTAAAATAATCCAGCCCCTGTCCATTCGCGGGCCCTGCCAGGCTGGTCTCGGGGTCCACACCGGTATATTTCGTCCACAACAGCGGGTTGTTGGTAAAGGCGGTAATAGACACCGACTTCATATGCAGCTTCTTCAACACGGAAGCAGGCAGCTGATAGCCAAGGCTGGCCTGTCTCACGCGGACAAATCCATCCCCTTCGATGCTGGGTTCAGCCGGCCCGATAAAGCTGGAGCCGATGTTCTGCCAGTAAAATTCGTCGGTAGTAGCGACGACCTGGCTCTGACCACCGGGTTTATCCACTACGGATGTTCCTTCAAAGTGGACGACATTGCCATTGTCATCCAGATGACCTGCCACGCCTTTAAAGACCTTGGTCTGACCACGGCTCCCGGTCTCTTTGGATGTCCCAAAATAGCTCATGGCGCCACGCGTTCCGTTCCAGAGATGACCTCCATGACGGACATCGACCTGTACACTAAAGCTGAGGTCCTTATACGTGACATTAGCGACCACCGAACCTGTCCAGTCGGGATCGATCTTTGCCAGCGCGGCATTTTGCTGGCTGACGATAGGCATACCATAACCCGGATCGTTCTTGTCGTCGTTGATCAGCAGCGGACTGTTACGATCCGCCGGATTCGAACGGACATAGCTGCTGCCGAAGATCACACCGAACGGCTGTCCTGCCACAGCGTCCACCTCGCCGTTGTTAAATCCGGCAATAAACACTTTGTCCACACCGACGGCCAGCGATCTCACCAGGTTCACATTACGCGCCCAGTTGAAGTTCACATCCACACGCCAGTCCTGCGTACGCAGCGGCGTCGTATTCAATGTCAGCTCCAGTCCCTTATTGGTGATGGTCGCTGCATTCAAAAGTTCCGCGGCAAATCCGGAGCTGTAAGCCACCGGCACGGTGAGGATCACATCCGACGATTTGGAATAATAGGCCGTCGCATTCAGCGTCACCCGTCCTTTCAGGAAACCCAGATCGGCGCCGAACTCATAGGAATTGGTCCTTTCCGCCTTCAGATCGGGATTACCGATGACGGAAACCAGATTACCCAATTGATATCCCGCACTTCCATTTACCGGGAAAGTAACACCGTTAGTAAGTCCATCCTGGACGACGGCAGGAACAAAATAAGTGTTCAGACCCTGTGTCGGGGCATCCTTGCCTACCTGTGCAAAAGAGGCCCTCAGCTTACCATAGCTGAGCGTCTTATCAGTGCCGCCGGGTTTATAGAACTCCCATGCCAGCGCCACGGAAGGATAAAAGAAGCTGTTGTTCTTTTCGGGCAGTGTAGAGGATGTCTCACGACGACCTGTCACTGTCAGGAATAACATGTCCTGATAAGTTAGATGGCCTTCCCCATACCAGGCAGAAGTTCTTTTGCGGGAATCCAGCTCGTTGGTGGAATAGGACGTAGCGTTGGCCATGTCCAGGAAATCCGGAAGGACAAAGCCGGTGCCATGCGATAATTTGGTGTGGTTGTTGAATGTAAAATAGTTCTGTCCCACGAGCAGGCTGCCGGTCAGCACATCGGAAAAACGATGTTTCATGCTGACGGTGAAGTCGGAGTTGTACTGCTGAATCAAATAATTCGACAGGTGCACCGCACCGCTCGGGAAGATAGCCGATCCTATGTCGTAAGCATTCTTGTCATTCTGTGAATAGACATCCCCGCCCAATTTATAGGACAACGTCATCCAGCTAAAAAGCTGGTAATTGGCCTGCGCATAGCCATACGTCCGGACCAGGTCGTCATGGAAAATATTCCTGTTCACCGTCCAGTATGGATTATCATATCCCAATCCCCCGCGATAGTCCCGTTGTTTAATGCCATCGGGCAGTAGATACGAGGCGGAATTGTTGACGGGGTCCTTTACACCATTGGAGTTATCAAAGGTGGTAGGCGTACGCAACAACCCGAGCATCACCCCGGAGGTATTGGAGCCCTGCTGTGCTTTATCGTTGGCGCTGCGGATAAAATTGACGGCGCCGGATACGCTGAAGCGATCGGATAACACGGTCTGTCCGTTGACGCTGAACGTCGTTTTATCATATTTGGTCGTGGGAATGATACCAGTCTGATGAAGATTGCCCAGCGACATCCTATAGGCAGACTTGCCGCTGCCGCCGGTAAGGGCGATATTGTTGTTGTAGGTAAGACCTGTCTGGAAGAGATCATACGGATCATAGACCCTGGCCCGGCCTTTCCGGTTAGGGTTCGAAGCTCCCACGATGGCGCCGTTGCGATCATAGACATTGGGAACACCGTCAAAATACAGGGTGTCGAGACGTGCACCCCAGGTAAGACGTTTGCCTACCTCATTGGAAGCGGGTCCTTCATATATACCGCCGTCCCCTTGGGAATAGAGGCTCTGACGCCCGGGCAGCTTGCTGACCCTGTCCATGGTGAAGGAAGAATTGAACGTAAGAGCAGGTCCCTGCCCGGCGCTGCCTTTTTTGGTGGTGATGATCACCGCTCCGCTGGCCGCCTGTATACCGTACAACGCAGTAGCAGCCGGGCCTTTTAACAGCGTGACGGACTCGATATCGTTCGGGTTCAGGTCCACGCCCCGATTGGTCGGCTGGGCGCCTCCCAAAAGGTTTCCCGCCGGTCCGCTGGCTTGGGCGCCTGCAGCAGTAGGATCGTAGTTGTTGATAGAGTTATCGATCGGTACGCCATCCACAACCATCAGCGGTTGGTTATTGCCCGTGATGGAGGTTACGCCACGCAGACGAACATACGTGCCAGCGCCGGGATCACCGGAGCTGTTGATGACGGTTAGGCCACTGGCTTTGCCATTCAATTCACTTAGGGCATTACCTGTACCAGTCTTATTGAGCTGATCCGCGTTGATCGTCTGTGTCGCCGAACCTAATTCCCGCTTTTCCCGGCTAATGCCGATGGCAGTTACCACCACTTCGTTCATCACATGGGTACTGCTGCTCAGCGCGATGTTCAGCACGCCGCCATTGATCTTTACTTCGCGTGTGCCATATCCTACAGCGCTGATCACCAGCGTGCCGCTCTTTGGTGCGTTGATATGGAAGCTACCGTCGGGGGCCGCGCTGGCGCCGCCTTTTACACCTTTTGCGTATATGGATGCTCCGGCGATGGGATTCCCTGTAGAATCCACGACCCTCCCTGTCACTTCCTGCATCTGTGCCTTTGTCGACAGCAATAAAAGACACGATACAGCTAATAGAAATAGCATTCTCATTGGCTTATTATTTTTGGTTAATAGCCATGAAAATTACTTCGTAGTTCAGTCTCACACCGGAACTAACCTCCCTGCGTCGAGCCTGATGTGCCTAACGGAGTAGTTTGTCCCACCAACGGTTAAGCTATGACAGCAAAGATCATCTGAGATTCACCGTTACACTATTCCCCTTTTCTGGCGCAGATAAGGATAAGGTGAAAAGATGCGTCGACGCATCTGAAATTACCCTTCCCTTGTCCGCCGCAACGGTATGTTCGGAATATCCACGTAGCATTACAGAAGATTCACCTTTGGCAAACAGCACCGTCACCTTCAGGGTCTTTCCCGAAGTTTTCATCCCGGCTATCCGCTTTTTTCCCGTCGCCGCTATTTTTCCCGCATCGCCCAGGAAGGCGATCCCCGAACTGGTGATAGGCGCTATTATATAGTAAGCATACTTGTCTTCGGGTAGCTCATCATAGAATGTTTCTCCCCCCGCTAACAGCCGAAAGGTATTTTTCTGTGGATTGTATACGATCACTCTATCCGCTGCCACGATCTCGCCTGGCCGAAAACCGAATCGACGGAATACGACAGTATCTTTTCCATTGTTGATAGTGGCGGCGTCGACCGAAGCAGCATCCGCCGCATCAGCGGCAATGGTAGCTACACCCGTGGTAGTGTCTGCGACATCCGTGAACGCAAGTACATAACCCGTGGTGATACTCTCATGTTGCGTATGGGTACAGGCCAGCACCGGCCTCTTTTGTCCACGGGCCATCTGCAGATAATCCTGGTCCATAGGCAGAAGAGGGACATCCGGCTTTACAAGCACGCCATCATTGCGACAGGCCATCAGTATGTTGGCTTTGTCTTCCTTGCCTATAGCATCACCCGTTCCCACTGCACCAGCCGATAACACCGACACGATCATATTGTCGATCTCAGGGCTCTTGAATACATCACTCCAAGGCCAGATACCCATCTCATATGCCAGTTGGGATGTGAAGATAAAAGGAACCCATCTCTTACGCAGGAACCTGTCGCCGCTGACTCTCGCGGTAGTTAGATTATTGTACTTCACACCCTGCATGAAGTATCTTGGCAACGCCATGCAGTATTGCAGGTCGATCCCGTTCTTTTGGGCCGCCTGCGCCATTCCGTCCGTAAAAGCATTGCCGATGGTTATATCCGCAATCATATCCGCATTTCTGGTATACATATAGTTCATCCAGTCCTGTTCGTAATTGGTTACGCCGGATTGCTTGAGATATCCCATGATGTGTTCCCAGTATGCCGGGTCGATGGGCGCAAACCCGGATATCTTATATGTCTTATGATAGTCGCTGTTAGGGTCCATCCAACGGCTGTGTGTTATCAGCGGAACTCCCAATTTCTCCTGAAAGGTCGCCAGCCCTTCGGGAAACAGGAAAGGATCGGCCTTATATTCCATCAGCCCCCCTGACAGGTTCCATGCGCCGGCAGGGAGCGAAGGGTTCTTCCTGGGTGCGCCGCGGCGTCTGTCCATCCCAAAATTGGATTTTTCATACCACCAGCTGTCCAATTGCATATATCCCAGCGGAATCCCCCTCTCCTGATAATGGTCTTTCACCGCCAGCAGCGTACCGGCCAATCCTTTTGCCGTATCGTAATTATAATAATAGTCGCCGCCATTATCCGTCCAGTATCCAAAATAATTTAACAGCGCATCACAATCATTCCCGGGACGTTCCCTTTTATAAAGAGCACGCAGGGCATCCCCCCACTCATCCCATGTTTTCCGGATGCCCTTGCCCAGGACCAGGATCGTCGAATGCGTAAAATTGCGGGGTAATACCTGTACTTCCGGATTCAGCCCACTGCCTATGGTCGCTGCTGCCGTCGTGGAATCCCGGGTCATGAGCGATACGATAAAATCAGAGGCAGGTGAAATGACACAGGCCTCCGCACTATCATTGAACAGCATCCAGGGTGTGGAGGTCTGTTCCAGAAAAAACTGCGGCAGGGGGAAGATCCGATTATGATAGCTGAACTTATATGGTAACTGAGGAGGCGCTTTGAACACGGGAAATGCCACGGTCCCATGTTGTGAACCTTCCGGCAGAGAGAGTGAGAATACTACGACAGGCCGTTGTACATACCAGCGGATCGTTCCGATATAGGTATTGTTACTCTTCCAGGTGAAAGAAGTTGCCTTGAACATCCCGATCGCATCTTTGCCGTCAACTGTCCTCAGGTCGTGCACGGCCTGTCCTACGCTACCCGCAAATCTCCATCCCAATACAGCAGATGTAACGGCAAAATCACCGGAAGCCGCATCCACTTTCACATGGATATCATTTAATGATTCAGCCGGTGACGAAACTACACAGAACGATAACAATAAGAGCAAAACAATCTTCATAAAGTTAAATTTATAGCTCTCAGGCAACTCGAGGAATATTTTCTACGGAAACGTTTCCGCGTCTCCGTGGTATAAGGGAACAGCTCCTGAAATATGCCGCCATAAAATAGACCACCCCATTTTAATGGGAAAATAACAATAGCATAATAAATATTCTTATCTTCAGACGGCTCTCCGTTAGATATTTGCCATCGAGATGGACAAGATCCTTCATCATATTAAAGCCGGGGATATTGTAAGCTTCCACACAGCCTACCAGCTGTATCACACCAAACTGTATTTCTATGCCCTCAAAAATACCCGGTCCGCCTACCTTGCTGAAGAGACTGTACAATTGACATTCATTAAATTATGGGAAAATAAACATAGCCTTTCCCCCGACATCGACCTCTCCGTCCAGCTTTTCCGGGTTGCCAAAAGCACCATGATAGACCTGCTTAGAAAAGAGATCCGCCGCCAGGACCACCAGGCCACCCTGTCCGCATCCAACCAGACCTCCGAAAACCCGGACCCATCCGGCAAGGACGATCTTCGCCATGTCTATGACGCCATCGAACAAATGGCGCCCGTAAGAAGAAAAGTGTTCCGGCTCAGCCGCCTCGAAGGCTTATCCCATAAGGAAATAGCCCGGCAGCTGTCCATCTCCCCCAAGACGGTCGAAAACCACATCGGCCGGGCCATCCGCCAGCTAAAGGACGTTCTTACCCTCTTTTTTTGATCCTGCTCAATTTTTTTACCCCCGCTGGGGGATACCCGTTTTTAAAACGAATACTTAATATATGCACATGACAGACGATCTGATCGAAAAATTTTTCAGAAAAGAATGCACCCCGGAAGAAGAACAGCGGGTAAGGGAATATTTCCGGCAGCATCTGTCTGACCTGGAAAACCTGACGGAAGAGGACTGGGCTACCTTCCATTATAAAGAGCCGCTCCCCGCCTTCGTTTCGGACAAAATGTTGTCTGTCATCGAACATTCCACTCATCCCAGAAAAACCATACGGATCTTTTTCCGGTACGCAGCCGCCGCCGCTGTCGCCGGCCTGTGCATTGCCGCCTGGATGTGGGCAAACCATTCGCATCATTCGGGCACGCCCGCAATAGCGAGCCAGCCGGCCCCGGCCCCTGCTCCGCAGCATCACTGGACAGAAAAGGCCAACCGGACAGGCAAAACAATACAGCTCACGCTGCCCGATAGCAGCATCGTCGCCCTGGCCAGCCAAAGCTCCATACGCTATGAAGATTCGTTCACAAGGGACACCCGGGCGATCTATTTGACAGGCAAAGCCATGTTTACCGTAGCGACCGACCACGTCCGGCCATTTACCGTTCACGCAGGGGGGCTGTCCACTACCGCACTGGCTACGGTATTCAGCGTCTCCTGCACAGGGGACAATAACATGGCCACGGAGGTCAGCCTCATCAGCGGAAAGGTGGTGGTACGCGGTAGCAGTATAAAAGAAACCTTCCTCCACCCCGGCGAGCTGTTACGATTCGACCCCTTGAAACAAACAGTCTCCGTACAAGCCCAAAGAATACCATTACCCATCCGGCCGGCCAACCCGCCCGTTGAGCGGATCATGCAGTTTAACGATACGCCGTTAAAAGACATCTTCCAGAGCCTGGAAAAAGAATATCACTGCCGGGTCATTTACGACAATCCGGATATAGACAGCATCCGGTTCACAGGCAGTTTCAATAAAAACAAAGAAACATTATCCGATTTTCTCAACACTATCGCTTTACTGAACAACCTTACCCTCACCGAAAAAAACACCAGCTTTTATTTAAAGTAAGCGCTCGGAAAAACACATTATTCACACATAAAGCCACTCCCAAAAAATGCCTCCTGCAAAGGTGAGGGAGTCCTTTTGTCCAAACCAAACCTAAAAACTATCAACGTGAAACTGTCATCGCCAAAACAAACCTGCAAGCTTCTATGGCTATTGTCATTTCAGCTTATTTTCTTCGCAACGTCGGCCCAGAACACCCGTCCTGCCGTCAGCGGCATCGTGAGGAACGAAGATGGGCTCATTCTCACCGGCGCCGTGGTCGAAGCCCAGGATGCGGATAATACGAGGATCGCATCGGCGACAACCAACGAAAAAGGCCTGTTCCAGTTTATGAAGCTTCCCCTGGGCGGCCCCTATCACTTTATATTCAGTCATGTCGGCTATGCTACGGATACCCTGCGTGGATATAACATCGCCGATAATACCAGGCTGGCCCTGTCCGTCACCCTCCGGCAAAAGAACCAGGAACTGGGTCAGGTAGTCGTTACAGCGTTGGGTATCGTTCAACGCAAGGCCTCCCTCGGCTATGCTTCGCAGGAAGTCAAAGGGGCTACGCTCAATGAGGCTCGGGACAACAACTTCGTCAACTCCCTATCCGGCAGAGTAGCCGGGTTGAACATCATCTCGGCAGCCGGCGTAGGCAGCAGCGCCCGCATCACTATCCGGGGTGAGTCTTCCCTCAACTATCAGAAGAACCAACCACTGATCATCGTGGACGGCATACCCGTCGGGAACGATCCCGTACAAAACAATGGTTCGGACACCAATCCTGACTTCGGGAGCTCCATCGGCGAGTTCAACCCGTCGGATATAGAGTCCATCAACGTCCTGAAAGGTGCAGCCGCCTCCGCCCTATACGGTTCCAGGGCCGCCAATGGCGCCATCGTCATTACCACCAAATCCGGCAAAGGTAAAAAAGGCCTCGGCGTCACCTACACAGGCGGCTACACCTGGGAAAACCCCTTGCGATTGCCGAAGTTCCAAAACTCCTTTGGGGGTGGTCAGGATGGTCAATACATGGGTTCCAACTTTGGATACAGCAACAATGGCCTATACCCCAACGGCATCAACGAAGACTGGGACGAAAGCTGGGGTCCCGCTCTGGATGGCACGCTTATCGCACAGTTCGACTCTCCTACCAAGAACGGCTTTCGGGGTGGCGACGTCTACCTGCCCAATCGCGGTGATATCATCCCGACGCCCTTTGTCGCCCACCCCAACAACATGAAAGATTTTTTCGTTACGGGCCACACCCGTTTCAATTCGGTGGCGCTGGCCGGGAACAGCGACGTTGCTACCTATCGATTCTCCTACACCAATAACGAGGAGCTGGGCATCGTCCCCAACAACAACCTCACCCGTAACAGCTTTGCCCTGAAGACAAGCTTTAAATTCTCCGACCGCCTGACAGCCGACGCTGCTGCCAATTATACAAAAACACTCAGCTCCAGCCGCCCCGATCTGGGATATGGCCACGGGACACCCATGTATGAATTCGTATGGTTCAACAGGAACGTCAACATGAATAGCCTGCGTAACTACTGGATCCCCGGCCTGGAAGGAGTTCAGCAGTTCTCCCAGGATTATGGCAATGGTCATGACAACCCTTTCTTCTATGCCTTCGAAAGTCCCAGCGGTCAAAATAAGGATCAGCTGTATGGGAATATCAAGCTGACATATAAGATACTCGACAACCTCAACATCATGGGCCGGGTAGGTACCGACTATTTCAATGACTTCAGACCCCGTCGCGAAGCCTACAGCAGCTCCAACTCTCTCCAGGGCTACTACCAGGAAACGACCCTCAAATACCAGGAGAACAATTATGACTTCCTCGTCAATTACACCACACAGGTCCATGATATCAAACTGGACATCTCGGCCGGCGGCAATACGATGGAAAGGACCCGCAACAACAGGTACGCTACGGCCAATTCGCTCATCATACCCGGTATCTACAACCTCAACAACTCCAGCTCCGCCGTACAGAACGTGAGCTATGATGAGAACAGAAGGACCAACAGCCTTTACGCGTTCGTCCAAATGGATTACGAAGGCAAGGTATTTGTCAATGTCACGGGCCGTAACGACTGGTCCAGCACGCTCCCCGCGGCACACAACTCCTATTTCTACCCCTCCATCAATACAAGCATCCTGCTGAACAGGATCTTCTCGCTGCCGAAGAATATAGACCTTTTCAAGTTCCGTGCGGCATTCGCCCAGGCAGGTAACGACGCCGACCCCTATAATATCTTTACGACCTATGGCTATCAGCAATTATGGGGTGGTACGGCCTCCCTGGCGGAAAGCTCTACGCTGAACAACCTGGACCTCAAACCCGAAAAAAGCACTACGGTAGAGCTGGGTACGGAGCTGCAGCTCTTCAGGAACAGACTGGGACTGGACCTCACCGTTTATAATACCAACTCCAGGAACCAGATCCTTCCCCTCCCTACAGCCACTTCTTCGGGTTATGACGCACGCGTCATCAATGCGGGTCAGATCTCGAACAAAGGCGTCGAAGTGGCGCTCACTACCGTACCCGTACGCACAAACAGCGGTTTCGAGTGGGACCTGAACATCAACTTCGCCCGTAACATCAGTAAAGTGGTAGCGCTGTATCCCGGCGTGGACAAGATCGTGCAGGAAGCCCCCGGCGAAGATGCATCCATCGAGGCAAGGGTTGGCCAACGCATGGGAGCACTTTATGGCCCCGGCTTTATGCGCGTGCCGACAGGAACCTTGAAAGGTATGCCCATCGTGGGAACCAATGGCCTCATGGAGGTGACCTCTACTTCCATCTACCTGGGTAATATCAACCCCGACTGGACCATGGGCATCAACAACAGGCTTTCCTTCAAAGGCATCTATCTCGACTTCCTCTTCGACATCAATAAAGGCGGTGTAATGGTATCCCGTTTCATCAACAAAGCTATCGGAGCAGGTCAGCTGATCGAGACGGCCGATGTGCGGAACAAACGTCCGAAAGGCCAGGTATACAACATCGATTACTATAGGGATGGAGCGGTAGACCAGGGCAACGGCACCTATGTCCGCAATCTGGAAATTTTCGATGGTACATACAGTAAAGGGATCTACGCCACAGGACCCCGCGACTTTTACAAAAAATACTATGATCACAATTCGGAAGCGCAGCTGGTGGATAGGAGCTTTGTAAAACTGCGCGAGCTCAAGATTGGCTATAATGTGCCAAAAGGCATCTATGGCCATACGCCTATCCAGAACATCGCGATCTCCCTGGTAGGTCGCAACCTGGCCCTCTGGACAAAGAACCAGCATTTCGATCCCGAAACAGGCGCTTCCACATCGAATGGACTGGTCGGCGGCTTCGAGAACCTGAGCCTGCCAACGACAAGAAGCCTGGGTGTTAACCTAAACATCACTTTCTAATTACTAATCGGTAAACTTTCGATAATGAAAACATTCAAATCCATAGGATCGCTGATCGGTGTATTGATACTGGCGGCCGGTTGTACCAAACGCTTTGATTCGATCAATAGCAACCCCAACAGCCCCCAGCAGGTGAACAATCCACAGCTGCTGATCCCTTCTATCATCAAGAACTCCGTCCGGAACTATTCCTACACCTCCGAATTCACCGCGGCCGTCTGCGGAGATTATTATACGGACCAATATACCAGCGAGTTCAAGGATGCCTGGACCGCCAGCCAGACGGAAGGTGGTTTCCTTTGGAATTTCTACGAACAGCTGCGGGATGCGGAAAACCTGCGTATCCTCAGCCACGACAAGAACTATAGCAACAACGAAGCCGTTGCGCTGATACTTCGTTCCTGGCTTTTCCAGGTGATCACCGACAATTTCGGGGACATTCCCTACAGCCAGGCTATACAGGGCAAGGCCAGCGGCGTTTTTTCCCCTGCCTATGATACACAGGAGAATATTTATTATGCCTTGCTGGATTCGCTGGAAAGAGCGAACACATTACTGACTACAGGCAATGACCCTATCAACTCGGATATTCTCCTGGGCGGCAGCGCCAAACGCTGGCGGATGTTTGCCAATGGACTTCGCCTTCGACTGCTGATGCGTATGTCAGGCAGGACAGGGCTCAAGATCGACGTCGGCACAGAAATGAATACTATTGCCAGTGATCCCGATACCTATCCGCTCTTTGCATCCAACGAAGACCAGGCGGCCCTCAATTTCCTCGATGAACAGGGCAATGAATTCCCCGCCTTCCACAACGGACCGATCAATGACTATCACCTTAGCACGACCATGGAGACCAATCTGAAAAACCTCGATGATCCCCGGATCGCCTATTATGCCATGCCTACCCCGGCCAGCGCGGGAACAGGTACGCCGGAATATGCAGGTGTTCCCAATGGCATCGGCACGGTAGAATCCTCCTACAATGGAGGCCCTAACTACCAGTCCCAGGTAGGACCCATTCTTCAGCCCGATGGCGCTTATCCCGGCAAAGCCTCTCCCACCGCCGCCCAGGGCCTGCTGCTCACCTATTCGGAAGTGCAGTTCATCCTGGCGGAAGCAAAGGAAAGAGGCCTGATCAGCGTAGGGGATGCCGGCACTTACTACATGAATGGCATCCAGGACCAGTTCGATTATTGTGAAAGCCGTCTCGATGTGCTGAACAAGCCATTACCTGCTACGGACCACACATTTGCCAGGTCCTCCGACATCACACCACCCCCTTCTTATTTCACAGGCGCAGGTGTAGCATATACGGGCACCACCGATGAGAAACTATACAAGATCCGTCTGCAGAAATGGTTTGCTCTTTTTTACAATGGATTTGAAGGATGGTCCGAATGGAGAAGGACAGGCGTACCCAAAGAGATCAAAGCTGGTCCTAACAGCGCCATACCCACCTGGCCCAGACGTACGCGCTATCCCCTTTCCGAACAAACGGAGAATACGAACAATTATAACGACGCCCTTAAGATACAAGGCCCGGACGACCTGACCACCGACATCTGGTGGAGTAAACCCTAACCAGGCAGGATAAGCCCCGACGTAATGGTCGGGGCCTTTTTTTTATCGCTTCGTCACCGTCACCTTCAAATAATTGGCGGGTATCGATGTCCCGTTGCTGCTCCTGTTCTCTTTCTTGAAAAGCTCCTCCAGCTCACGCTGCAGCTCAGCTGCCTTGCCATTCTTTTCCGCCGCCTCGAATGCATTCATGGTAGGACCATAGTACTTCCTGAATCGGTCTACATATTCCGCCGGCGAACAGTCGATCTCGAATGTAAAGACATCCACCTTACAGGATATATCTTCCTTTGCTATACCCGCATTGACAAAACGCTCCGTCACATGACTTTCTACACCCCACAACATAGGACTGATAAAGCCTTCCGGTGGCGGCGGAGTATAGGCGGAGCTGATCTTCAAGATCTGCGCCACCAGCGTCGGATCACCCGGTATCCAGTTACCCATGACGATCTTCCCTCCGTGACGGGTCACACGAACCATTTCCTTTGCCACATCCTGCGGCCTGGGCGCGAACATGGCCCCAAAGATGCTAACGACAAGGTCGAAGCTTTGGTCCCCCAGCTCATGGAGGTTCGTAGCGTCCCCTTCCCGGATCTTACAGTTCGTAAGCCCCTCCTTCTTTACCCGGGCCCTGGCTGCTTCGACAAGATTGCTGGCTATATCGACACCCGTCACATCGGCCCCCAGCCGCGCCTCCGGAAGGGCCGTATTCCCATCGCCACAGCCCAGGTCCAACACTTTCAGTCCCTTTGTAATACCCAGCTGAGCAACCAGCGCGGTGCCGCTGTCACGCATGCTCTCGGCGATCCTGGTAAAATCGCCTTTCTCCCATAGTGCTTTGTTAGGATTCATTTTATACTGTTTTTATTGATAAATAATTGAAATGCAATATTAACCATGGACTTTCCATCGCTATTGCCCCAGCAGCTCAACTATCTGACTTAAAAGCTCAACAACCCCTTTTTGAGAAATTTCATACTTTTAGGCCGGATGAATAATTTTTTGGAAAGGGTATTACAACACCCTCAATACTACCGGCAATTCAACTGCGGCAAATCGCTGATCACCGCCTTTAACTGTCCGATGGAGGCCCGATTGATGAAGACCCGCTTTGCGGACCTGTGGACGCAATATAATTTCCTGTTTTATGTCGTCGACGGCCAAAAGATCTGGCACACGGCAAAAGGGTCATATGATATCCAAAAGGACAGCTGTGTCTTTGTAAGGAAGGGAGGATTTATCCTGGAGCAATTCATGGACACCGGCTTTTGCGTCATCCTGTTCTTTATTCCCGATGAATTTATCTGCGACACGCTCCAAACAAGAACAAAACCTCTTACAAGATACGAACAACACTTCGAACCCCTGATGATGATCGAATCCAGCGAAACCCTGAAAGGATTCTTTCTTTCCATGTCCTCCTATTTTACGGAGACACGCGATCCTGACCCCTCGTTGCTGGAACTGAAATTCAAAGAGCTTGTCCTCACCATAGCGGACAATGCCGCCAACAAGGACCTCCTCTCCTATTTCTGCTCCTTATTACATGAGCCGCAAGCCGCATCGTTGAAAAGAGTGATGGAAGACAACTACTGTTTCAATCTGAAGCTGGAAGTATATGCGGAGCTCAGCAACCGGAGCCTGTCCGCCTTTAAAAGAGATTTCGAAAAGCTCTTCCAGAATACGCCGGGGAAATGGCTGCTGGAAAAAAGATTGCATCGGGCCATGCATTTATTGAGCAATCAGAATAAGACGGTCAGCGAGACAGCCTTCGAGTGCGGCTTCGAAAGCCCTGCTCATTTCAGCCGTGCATTTAAAACCAAATTTGGCAAGGCGCCCACGGAGGTCAGGAACCATTCTCTCTCCGGGCAACATATATTTTCCATACCACCACCAGCAATGGAATGATCATTGCCGCCCAGGAGATCCCATACCAGAAACCCGTCCCAAGCAAGGCAGATAGCAGCCCAAAAAGGATGGACAGCCCCAGGACAAAAGGTATGCGCCAGGTCTTTTTAAAGCTCCGCTCCATATTCTTTATTTTCCAGTTGAGTAAAATAGTCGCGGTAGAATTTTCTTCGTACCACCCATAAATAGATCCCGCTGGCCAGGATCACGATGGCTGCAATGTCGAATATCACCCAGATGACCTTCAATGGCCATCCGCCATAGTCTCCAAAATGTAAGGGTCGCGATACCTCCAGGGCACGCAGATAAAATGGCATCCGGACAACAGCCTCTACTTTGCCGGTACGTGCATTTACCAGTGTCGGGGTAAATAGCCGTGAGCTGAAAGGCTCATTACCCTTAGCCCAAAGAAGATAGTGATAGGGACTGCCGAATGCATTCCCCGGATATACCACGCTCACCACCGTCATACCCGGCAGCTCTTTTTGGGTCGTGGTGTATGCTTCCTGGACAGAACCCATCTTATCCTGTTCAGGGGTGGATTGCCCTTTATACTTGTCTAATAACGTCTTTACATCGGTGATCTGCCACAGCCCGAACAATGGCGTGGACAGCTCATTCATCACCCCCGTGATCCCAACCACCAACAGCCAGATGGCAGTGGCTATCCCCAGCAGATTATGAAGGTCCAGCCATTTCAAACGGCGGGAGCGTCCAAAACGCACGGCTCCAAAATCGAGCTTTTTCATAAAAGGACCATACAGGACAATACCGGAGACGATGGAAATGACAAAAAGCAGGCCCATTAGCCCCAAAAAAAGCTCGCCGGGCAATCCGGCGAACAAGTCGGTGTGCAACGACAGCATGATCTCCATAAAGGTCTTGGGCTGCTGCTCGAATGGCGGATCATCTTTTAACAGACTTCCGGTCCGGCTATCGAACTGCAGCGAATGCAGTCCCTTATCATCCGGCTTCATGGTCGGCGCCATGGTCACTACTACCTGCGGTTCGTCGTCATCCACAAACAGCGATGTTACCAGCTCACTGGGATACATGCCCTTCGCCTTATTCACCATGCTATCCAGGTTAGCCATCGGCGTCCCGGCAGCCACCTCGGGGTAATGCCGGGGATTTATCCATTGATCGATCTCTTCCGCAAAGACCAGCGGTAATCCTGTCAGACAGATCACCAGCAGAAAGAGCGTGCAGACCAGGCTCGACCAGCGATGCCACCAAAACCATTTCCTGATGCTTTTCACCGATGACATGGGTTTAGAATTTAAGGGTTACACTGCCGATCACCTGCCGCAGAGGTTGGGGGTTGGCGGTAAAAGAGGGCGACCAGTACTTTTTGTTGGTCAAATTATTGACCGACACGCCGAACCGGCATTTCGGCCGGTCGTAGAACAAAGACGCATTCACCAGCACGAAGGAAGGGATGACGATGGTATTATCGAGATCGTAATAGCTTTTTTGCGAATAGTTGACACCGGCGCCGGCGCCAAGATCATGCAAGATGCTGCCGGGCTGGAACTTATAGCCTACCCATGCATTGGCCACGCTACGGGGAGTACCCGCAATGTCCTTACCAACGCCCGAGGCAGCGCGGATATATTGGTTCTTATTATATACATAGCCTGCCAGCAGGTTAAGCCCTGGCGCAGGACTTGCATTCAGGTCCACTTCCACACCGGTGCTCTTTTGCCTGCCATCCTGTATCGCATAATTATTATTGTCGTAACGCACCGAATTATCGACATCGATATGGTAATAGCTCACCGTAGCCGACAGCCGGTGACGCAATACATCCAGTTTCACACCGCTCTCCCATTGACGGGCAAACTCAGGCTTCAGCACCAGGCGGGCGCCATCAGGCTGTACCACGGGACCGTTATTGGTGAACCCGCTCATATAGTTGCCGAATACCGAAACCCGGTCCTTCAGCAGCTCATAAATAAGACCCAGCTTAGGCGTCACGGATGTCTGACCATAACCGTCATCCCCACGCAGATCATAATGATCCAGCCTGCCGCCCAGCATGACCATAAGATTGTCCGTAACATTCACCAGGTCCGATACATACGTTGCATATTGATTGGTCTCGCTCGGGTACATTCCGGCAAACCCATGTTGTAGCACATTATCTGCCTGCGCCCTCGTAACGGGGATATAATGTTGCGTTATATCGATGGTATCCACCGTGGCAAACGTATAAGTAAAATTGGTTTGGCTATGGATATAATCCACTCCCCAGACCAGCCGGTTTCGGATACTGCCGATATGAAAATCTCCACGAAGGTTGTGCTGTATATCGGTGTTGACAGTCGTGATGGGGCCGAACAAGGCAATGTCCCGGTCTATATGCGTAGCGTCGAGGAATGTAGGATAATACTGGTAGCTGTATCCTACCTTCTCATTGTTCACCGATATATTGGTCTGCGAGGTCCAGCGGTCATTGATCTTATACCGGGCTTCAAAATAGCTCCGGAATGTATTGGTCACCGCATTCAGATCATCGTTGTACAGGGTCGCACGATAATCTAACGGTATCTTGCTCACATTATCGATGCCGAGTGCGGAGAATACGAGATAAGGCGTACGGGTAAGATCTTCTTTATAGGCTTCGATATCCAACGAAAGGGTGAGTCTGTCACTGGCCTTATAAACAAGGCTCGGCGCAAAGGTCATCGTATTGTTGTGCCCATTGGTAAGAAAGCTTTGTTCCCTGTTGATCGCCGCATTCGTCCGTAGCAGGAGCGTCTTGTCGGCATTTAAAGGCGTATTGACGTCCACCGTCACGCGGCTAAGCCCCCAGCTGCCCATCGAATAGCCAGCCTCGCCCTTGAACGTATCGAATGGCTTCTTGGTCACCATATTGATCGCTCCACCATAGGAAGAGACCACATTGCCATACAGCACGGCGGAAGGGCCTTTCAGCACTTCAAAATGATCTACATTCACCGGGTCGACGGAACTCCGGCCGGCAGCGATGAACTGTATGCCGTTGCGCGCGGCAACCTCGGCTGTAAAGCCTCTCAATGTAATGCTGGTCCCTCCGGCCGGGTCTTTTGAGGGAACGGCGCCGGCTACATTGGACAGGGCTTGCGATATATTGACATTCTGCTGATCCTTCATCAGGTCCCCGGTGACGACGCTATATACCTGTGGGTTTTCCAGGTTCTTTAAAGGCAGCTTGGCGACGTCCTCGCTTCCCTGGCGGGTATATTTATTTATCTTCCCGGAGGAGACCACTACTTCCTGCAGTTGCCGGTTGTTCTCTGCCAGAACGAAGTCCACGGTCCGGGTCTCTCCCGCTGCCAGCGTGATCTGACGGCTTTGTGTCGTCAGGCCGGTGAAGCTCGCTACAAGCGTATACGTGCCGGGTGCAATATTCCCCAGCCGAAAATGCCCTTTACCGTTAACTATCGCTCCCCTCGGGGTCCCTTGTAACGTGATATTCACAAACTCAGCCGGCTTTCCGTCAACAGTACGCACTGTCCCCGTGATCGAGGCGCCTGGTTGCTGAGCCCGGACTGCAAGAGAAAAGCCTATAAACAAAATAAACAGTATGTTAGCCTTGGTATTCATGCCGGCAAAATTGGCCCATTGATCCAAAAGCACATATACCAAACGGGAAAATGATTTCCTCGATCGGGAAAATTCGATCCCCCTTATTTTTCTTAATTTCCAGCATGATCTTCTCCTTCAGACATCAGTTCCCCCATCTATCCCCTATCTGGGAGAAATATGCGGCCTTGCAACACCGCCGGACTTACCCTGCCCGGACCATACTCCTGCAGGAAGGCAAGGTGGCGGAGAACTATTACTTCATCGAACAAGGTTGTCTCCGGCTATGGTTCGACAACAATGGAAAGGATACCACCGTCCAGTTCTTTTTTGAGAACGAAGGGCTGGCCTCCCTGGAAAGCTTCAGGGACAATACCCCCAGCACATTCACGATAGAGACAGTCGAACCCACCACGGTTTATATCCTTTCCCGTAAGCATTTCGCCCAAATGATCCTGGAATTGCAGTCCAGCACCGATTTCTTAAAAGCCCTGCTGGATATATCTCTCCAACGGCAACGTCATTATATGAACGAATTCCTTTCCCGCATCCGCGACACCCCTCAACAACGCTATACCAACCTCATAAAAGAAAGACCGCATATTGTCCGGCGTGTACCCCAACATTACATAGCATCCTACCTGGGCATTACTTCCGTCCACCTCAGCCGGATAAAGAACAAGTTAGCCCGGTCCGGCAGAATTTGATAACATATGTTATCGTCCTTCCCCACACAGCCGCTCTACCTTTGTCAAAAAAGAATATGAAGGCAGCAGTATTATACTCGAAGGACGGAGCTCCGCAATATGCAGATATGCCGGAGCCAATGCCACAGAATGACGACGAGATCCTCGTATCCGTAAAGGCCGTGGCTTTGAAACATTTTGACACCAGCCGGGCCAAAGGCGCACATTATTCCTCCGAAGGTCAAAAACAGGAGGCCAGGATCATCGGCGGCGACGGCATTTGTATGCTGCCCGACGGCTCCAGGGTATATGCATTGGGAGCAAGCGGAATGATGGCGGAGCGGGCGACGGTAGAGAAGGACAGGGTCGTACCGGTGCCGGCCGGTCTGGATGACATTACTGCGGCAGCGCTTCCGAATGCCGTCATTGGAGCCGCGATGGCGCTCCGGTTTCGGGCAGGAATAGAGCCGGGGGATACAGTGCTTGTCAACGGCGCCACGGGCTTCACCGGCAGGGTCGCCGTACAGATCGCCAGACATTATGGTGCAGGCAGGATCATCGCCACGGGAAGGAATGCCCAGTCCTTACAAGAGCTGCAAGCGCTGGGCGCAGACGAGATCCTTCCCATCGACGGGCAATTTATCGAACACCTTTTCCAAATTCATCAAAGAGCGTCCATCAACGTCGTCATCGATTACCTCTGGGGTCATACAGCAGAAATGATACTGACATCGTTAAAAGGAAAGGGATCGTTTACGCCACACATGCGATTCGTATCCGTCGGCGCTATGACGGGAGACACGATCCAATTGTCGGCCGCCAATCTTCGCAGCGCCGATCTTCAATTATTGGGGTCTGGTCTGGGCAGCTGGACAAAGCAGCAGGTACGGGCCTTCTTCACGGACATCCTTCCCGAAATGTTCCGGTTGGCCGCCGAAGGACGACTAAAGGCCGGCACGGTCGAAGTAGCGCTCGGGGATATAGAAAAACTGTGGGATGTGGAAGTTCCAGGCGGCAGACGACTGGTTGTCCGGATCTAACTTTCCATTGTCATATAATCCAGCTTGCCCTTCTCATCCGTATTGATCACTACTAAATAATTGGTAAGGTCCACGCCGATGGAATAGTCAAAGATGGCAAATTGGTCCTCGCTTTCGGGATATAACCCCATTCTAACAAGCCGCAGCTGTTTAAACAACTGCTCTTCGGGACTGACTGATTTGTTATCAAAATCAACGAGACCGGCCAGTTCTTCGCGGTTTATATCCTGTAGATGATGACTTATATATTCCCTCACTGTGTCACCCTCTTCATCTTTAAAATCTTTTTCAATATATTTTTTGTTCTTTTTATCAAAAGCACTGATCGTTTCTATAAATTTCACGGCCTTGTCCATTCGTTTGGCATCAATGGAAGTTTCCTCAAAATTCAGATCGATCTCGATCGTCCCTCCTTCAAATTCAATCTCGACCTGGTAATAATCTTCCAGGTTTGCCAGGTCCAACTGGCCGAAATAAGGTAATGTGTACGTTGACATAGATTAATATTTATTGAGTTAGCCGCTGCAACCATCTCCGCACAGGCTCGTCATAAAGTTTCAAACTTGCATAGGCGATGATCACGGCGCCGGCAAAGGTAGCAAATGCATACGGGAAGGCGTCTGAAAACCCAACCCCTTTATGATCGCTTACCCATCCGGTATAGGTGTAGATCAGAGGGTAATGGGTAATATAGATGGGATAGGATATGTCTCCAAAGAACTTGCACACCCGCGCCGCTCTCTTGCTACCGAGCATACCCCCCGCACCCAGCCAGACGATCAGCGGGAACACCAGTATTATGACCAGCGACTCATAGAGCCCATTCGCCCACAGATGATCCTTACCTCCCACCCTCGGAAAAGCCAGAACGACGGCGAGCAGCAGGCTGCACCAAAAAAAGGCGTTCTTCACCCGGATGAGTTTTGCCACCCGGCAAAGCAGCAGCCCTGCAAAAAAGGGGAAGAGCATACGGGTGAACCCAATGCGTAGCTGCAACGCATCGATGGACCAGCCGCCGATGATATCGCCATCCTTGCAGGTAAGAAGATAATGGACCAGCATCGCTCCCGTCAACGCCACAAAAATAGACAGGATCGTCCTGGAAAATTTGCGTACGAACAGTGCATAGAGAATATTGGCGATATATTCGAAGAACAACGACCAGCATGGGCCGTCCAGCGGATGCATCTCCTGCCATCCCCTGATATCCATGGGTATGGTTATGGGTATGAGGGTAAATCCGATAAGCATGATCAGCAGCATCTTCCATACAGGGACGGTGTGGATGGCAGGGAAGATCGTGGAATCCTGGAAATAAAAGAATATGGCTCCTATCACTGTCCCCAGGATCACCAGCGGATGCAGCCGTATCAACCTGCGCTTGAAAAAGCTTCCTATGCTCATTTTACCCCAACGGTCATCATACGCATAGCTGATAACAAAACCCGACAACAAAAAGAAAAAGTCGACCGCAAGATACCCGTGGTTGACGATCTGGTACAAAGGACCGGGGGAATGCGCTTCGAAAATGTGAAAGATCACGACAATAATGGCAGCAACACCCCGCAATCCGTCTAAAATAGGGTAATGCGGCTTGGTGGCAAGAGAGTTAGACTGGGTCATAAATTTAAATATAGTCATTTCCGCCGTCTGTACAACGCCAGCACGATGATAAGACCACAAAATACAAGCGACATCGCAAACAGGTAAATATGCCGCATTCCAAAGCGGCCGGCAAAAGCCCCGATCAGCGGACCGGTGACGCCCAATGACAGGTCGAGGAACAGACCATACGCGCCCAGCGCCGATCCCTTATTCGAGGCAGGCACTAACTTCACCGTCTCCACGCCCAAAGCCGGGAACACCAGCGAAAAACCCAACCCCGCCAGGCCGGCGCCTGCCACTGCCATCTGCGGCGTATCCGCCCACCACAACAACAATAGCCCCAGTGTCTCCACGGAGAGACAGACAAGGGAGGTTCGCAAGCCACCCCAGCGATTGATCGCATTCGGAAAGACAAGCCTGCCGGTGATGAACAGCACACTGAAAACAGACAAGCCCAATACAGCTCCCTGCCAATTCAGAAAAGCATAATACAATGTTATAAAAGTAGAAATGCTGCCAAACCCTATCCCGCCCAGCCCCAGACAGATGCCATAGGGCGTCACCTGCCTCAGCACTCTTGCAAAAGGTTGCCTTGGCGCATGGGATTGTATCTTTAGATCAGGTTTGTTCCTTGCATACAACAGGCCGAGCAGCCCAACAGCAGTGGTCACCACCCCGATGCCCGCTAACCCAAAATGACGATGGATGATGACACCCAACGGCGCGCCAAGGGCCAACGAGCCATAGCTGGCGATACCATTGAAAGAGATCACCCGGGCCGTTTGTCCCTCGGAAGTAGCGAGTATCCCCCAGGTGATGGGGCTGGCGCCAAGAAGTCCTTCGGCAATGCCGGTGATAAGCCGCGTAAAGGTCAGCGCGACAAGACTGAGAAAAGGAGCGCCTCCCAAAAAATGCACCCCGGCCAGCAGGGTGCCGCTGATCGCAAAACCCACCATGCTAAGCATGATCACAGGTTTTGGACCTTTCTTATCTACAAGCCCCCCGCCATATCCACGGAAAAAGAAAGTCGTTACGTACTGTGTGCTGATGACGATGCCGGCGATCATCGTGCCGTAACCCAGGTCCTGATGCACGAATATGGGTAGAATAGCCAGCGCCAGCCCTATCGTGAAATAACCAAAAAAAGTAAAGACGACATACCCTATTATTCTCCTTTTCATTTTGCAAGGCTAAGCGTTCTCAATGAATCCCAAACAGCAAATGCAGGCTTGGCGGCAAAGTTACTATCCACCATGCCAAGGAATGCAAAGGGGTATAATCCCGTAGCATCACCGGCCGGCCACCCGGTGAGGGCCAGGTCGGTAAATGTCAGCTGAAATATACCGATGGCTTTTGCTTGTGCCAGCAATTGCCCCTGTCGCCGGATATAAGCCTGTTGCTGCGCAGGGCTGCTCTGTATAGACAGGGCGCTAAGATCTACAGAGGTCCAGCCGCCTTCCGAGACAAATACAGGCAGATCATGTCCCGACATCAGTTGAGAATAATAGTTCAAAGGAATATCTGCGGGGGAGCTAAAGCTCAAATAGGGATAGGAAGAAATACCCACTTCCTGAAGAAAAGGGAAATCCGCGAAGTCCGCATTGATACCTACATAGCTGGAATTACCCCCGAGCCTGCCCCAGGCCACCTCCGCCTGAACACTGACACTAAGCGGAATAGAAGGATCGATGGCCCTTACATCGGCGGCAGCGGCATTGGCGGCATCCCTGACACCCTGGTAAATGGACGCGGGCGCGGCAACTCTGATCAGGTTGGTCTCCAACGCCAGTCCCAGATGATCGGGATGCAGGATACTATCGGCCACCACCACAAATCTCCTGTATATCGCTTGTATATCCGGCTCGGCGATACTCTTTCCCCGCGTCACCAGGGCCACTGCATCGGATTGCCTGTTCAGCCCATTCTCCGGGTCGATGTAAACCCAGATCTTCATGTTCTTGCTCCGGCAAAAATTCACTACGCCGACATAATTATCCGTGACGAACGTGATGGGGCTTTCTCCGTTGAGCAGCGAGTCCCATGGTACTTCCGTGCTGATAATGGTGGCATCCGCATGGTCCGTCCATATATTCAGCGACTGTATGTATTCACTAAAGTCAAGACGCGGAGCGGAATTCATAAACCCCATCCGGTAGGTACGTGTAGATGCGCCCGAGCCGCTATCATGCTTTTTACAGGCAAAAAGGGCCAGGGCGGCAAAACAGGCTATTTGTGACAGACAACGGATCATACTTCCTATTAACGATATTCTCACCGGACTATTATCAACGGTCCTTCCCCACAGTCTTCCAGCCGGCCAATGGCCTGGCAGCACTCCGACGGCAATCCGCTGGCTCTCAACAGTTCTTCAAACGCAGACGCCTCCCCGCCGGCAACAGCCACGAGCAGTCCACCGCTCGTTTGCGGGTCCGCCAGGATATTCCGTTGCAGATCCGTCAGTTCTCCTATCTTATGTCCATAGCTCTTCCAGTTCCTGACCGTTCCGCCGGGGATACAGCCCTCCGCCAGGTAATGCGGTAATGACCCGATCACGGGCACCTTGTCGAACTCCAGTACAGCCGACACCCCACTGCCCTCGCACATTTCCGATAGATGCCCCAATAGCCCAAAACCCGTCACATCCGTCATGGCCTTTACACTATCCCACTGACCGAATGTCTCTCCCAATTTGTTGAGCGTTACCATGGTCGTTAAAGCAATAGCCGCATCCTCCGGCTTCAACAGACCCCGCTTCTGCGCGGTAGACAATACCCCCACGCCCAATGGCTTTGTCAGATACAGCCGGCATCCAGCCACTGCCGACGAATTCTTTTTCAGATGGGCCGGGCTTAACAGCCCGTTGACGGCGAGTCCAAACACCGGCTCGGGACAGTCGATACTATGTCCTCCGGCCAACATGATACCCGCCTCCGCACACACGGTCCGCGCCCCTTCCAGCACCCGCTGCGCCACCTCCGGCGGCAGCTTATCCACCGGCCATCCCAGTATCGCAATAGCCAGCACAGGCTTCCCTCCCATCGCATATACATCGCTGATAGCATTCGTGGAGGCTATGCGGCCAAAGTCGAAGGCGTCATCAACTATCGGCATAAAGAAATCCGTCGTCGAGATCAGCGCCATCCCATTTCCCAGATCCAGCACGGCGGCATCATCCCGCTTGTCGTTCCCTACGAGCAGCCGCGGGTCCTGCATCCCCGGCAGCGAGCTGTGTAATATCTTATCCAGGATGGCCGGGCTGATCTTACAGCCACAGCCCGCTCCATGCGAGTATTGTGTCAGTCTTATATCCATATTGTTTGTTCCGCTGCTGTAAGTACGAGCGTGGTATTTATGCCGGCATCACCATTCGACACAGGCACTTTTATAATACATCCGGCATCCCTTCCCTGGACACCGGTGCGATAGGTCTTATCATAATATACAAGCACCTCCCGGATAAAATCTTCCATCCTTCCCTCCCGTATGGCCGTCACGGCCCGCTTCGTCTGTTCAGGACCAAGCCGCTTGCGGATCCGTTCCGTACACTCCACTAAAAAGTCGCTGTCCAACGAGCCGTATTCTCCTACCAGCGCCGACACCCGCACCTCCACAGGGGCCTGTACGTCGAACAGCACGGCTCTCTGCATCCCACTCCAGAAAGTACGGGGGATTAATCTTTTACCGATGGTCAGGCTTTCATCCTCTACCCATATTCTCCGCTGTCTGTCGAGCCCATAAAGCTCTCCGGCAAGATCATTCTCGAATTGCTCTTGTGAAGGTTGCACCAGCCGGCCAAGCGTACCATAGCTGGAACCCTGGTGCTGCGCCAGCATCTCCAGATCGATGACCTGCTCTCCCCGGCGCTTCATCTCATGCAGTATCCTTGTTTTACCGGACCCCGTCATCCCTCCTACCACGGACAAAAGCCATTCCCTTTCAAATAGGTCCAGCACCCAGCGGCGGTAACGCTTATACCCCTTTTCCACCAGGTAAACATGAAAACCATACAGGTCCAGCGCCCAGGCCATGGCGCCGCTCCGCATCCCACCCCTCCAGCAATGCACGGCTATCTTTTTCCCGGGCGCCTGCTCCAAAGCCGCCCGGATAAAACCCGACCATTTCGGCCCCGCCAGGTCGAAACCCAATAAAATAGCAGCCTCCCTGCTTTGCTGCTTATAAGTGGTCCCCACCTGCACCCGTTCTTCATTACTGAATAACGGCAGATTGAAGGCGCCGGGAATATGTCCCTGTGCAAACTCCGCCGGCGTACGTACGTCGGCGATCGGCGGGCGGCGCCCCATGTCCATCAGCTCCTGTATGCTTATCCGCTGGATCATACAGGCAAAGTAACCAAATTTCTTTTACTGTTCCATGGCCTTGCGGCGCGCCGCCATCTCACGGTGCGGGAGGGCCTTGACAGGTGCGCCGGTTTCAAAGCCTTACGCCCACATGGCCGCCACAGGTATACTTAGCGAAAGAAAAGTTCGTCTGTGCATAAAATCATACCTTGCTCAAAAACTAACAACCATGTCGCAGATAAAATGGTTCGACAGACAGTTTGATTTTTCCACCACCCAGAATATTTTCCCCTCCATCCTGGAAAGGCTGAGAGGTACACCGGTACGGCTGGAAGAAAAATTCAGGTCCATCGATCCAGTCCTTCTCGCACGCAAGGTAGACGATACCTGGTCTATCAAGGAGAACCTGGGACATTTGAGCGACCTGGAACCGCTGTGGCAACAGCGGCTGAACGATATCATTACGGGGAAAGAAGAGCTGAGCCCCACCGATCTTCAAAATACCCGGACCACCGAGGCCGGTCACAATGACACGCCGGTGGAGAAGCTGCTGCTACGATTCAGACAAATAAGAACACAAACAATAGTCTTGCTGGAGGCCATCGACGAACAGGACGTATTCAAATATGCCCTTCATCCACGGCTCAAAACTCCCATGCGGACCATGGACCTCTTTCTATTCGTAGCGGACCATGACGACCATCACCTGGCGAGGATCACCGAGCTCTCCAGGCTACCCATCTGAACCCGACAACAGCTCGTCCAACCCTTCCTGCCGGAAGATCACCTGTCCCAGTTTCAGATCGGACCAGCCCGGCTTGAGCTTGTATGTAAAGACAGGCCGCCCTTCTTCCAGGCTGCAGTCGATACAACAGGTATGAATGACATCCATCACGGTAGTTTCCTCCAGTTGGTGAAGATGTGTCGAAATAAGAAAGAACGATCCTTGAAAGACAGTAAGCCCTTTGACGGTCATTTTTGATATGGCTAAAGCATCTTCGATATTGGTACCCCTGAACAATTCGTCGAATATAGCAAAACAACGCCGGCGCTCACGCGCCTGGACGACCACCTTTTTCAGGGTCTGTACTTCCATCATAAAATGGCTATATCCATGCTGCATATCGTCATTGAGGTTGATGGCCACGGAAATGACATCGAAAAAGGGCAGCACGCATTCCTCCGCGGGAACAGCCACCCCAAGATGGGCCAGGTAAACACATAGCCCGATGGATTTTAATAAAGTAGATTTCCCCGACATATTAGGTCCCGTGATCAGCGTGACAGGGTGCTCCGTTACAAGACTGTTCCTGACAGGGTATTTTAATAAAGGGTGATAAAATTCGGAAATGATCAACGCGCCGTCTCGAAAGGATGGGAAATTCAACCGATGGAGATGTATCCCTTTGGAGATGGAATACCAGGCTTCGAATACAAAAAAATCTTTCCAGAACAGGTCCATTTCTCCTTCATTCATCTTCATTTGTATCAATTCAGCCAGATGCGCTGTTTCCGAAAGGGATAACCCCCTGCCCCTGGCGATGGCATAATACTTTTCGACCTGTAGTTCCGACAACATACGACGGATATTGGCCAGCCTGTCCCGGAAAGAAATAGGAAAGATATCTATCAGCAGGCGAGAAAAATAAATCTCGTTCATCTTATGAAGAAAGTAAAAGAGCTGGTAGAGGCCGCCTTTCTCCCTATTGCGCTCCGAGGGAGCAAAGATGAAATGGATCTTTAAGGAGACGCCCGTCATGTTGCTACGGGTCCTCTTTTCTTCTATATAGCTATATACCTGGTTGAACTCTACCCTGGAATAAGAAATGGGGACATACAGGTGTTTATGCTGTAACAAGGCTTTCAATATGCCTTGTCGCAGATAGATCTCCTCTACGGATCCGGGTACCTCTGTCAACACCTGCATGAGTACACCCCTCGAATGCTCGTTGTACAAGTAGTCGAACAGCGGGACTATCTCCTTCGTAAAATGCAGGTCGTAGACATTGATCATCCCTTAAATATAATCCCGCATAAAAAGAATTTCTATGGCGGCGCATCGGTTTTAAGAAAACTTTGGGAGAGTTTTACCCCAAAAATGGAAGGCTTTACCACAAAGCAGGCAAAGTCGATGCCCTCGGCGGCAGCACGCACAACCTCACCGCGCGTATTACCGTATCTTCGCTGCATATGAAGGTCCTGCTAAGCTGTTTATGGTTCTTTTGCGCCTGTTTCTCCACTGCCCAGCCAAAGCTGCTGTCCGGCAGGATCTTGGACGCCCGGACCAATCAGCCACTGGAAGGAGTTTCCGTAATATTGCAGCCTCAAAGACTACCGGCCATTACGAATACACAAGGCCGGTTCCAATTCAAACAGCCCGCATCAGCCGTCACAGGCATCATCGTCTCAGCCATCGGCTACGAAACAAGGTTCATTTCTCTCCGGGAGCTGCAAAACAACCAGCCCATCACCCTGAATGCACAGGCCATCGAGCTGAACTCCGTGACGGTAGCCTCCCATACGGAAAGCCCCTTCAAACCCATCGGCAAAATGGACATCGCCCTACGTG
Organism: Puia sp.; assembly: GCA_035545935.1. Classification (GTDB taxonomy): domain Bacteria; phylum Bacteroidota; class Bacteroidia; order Chitinophagales; family Chitinophagaceae; genus Puia. Next base: position 47,789 of record DASZXP010000222.1, read on the forward strand.
GAATAACAAATTCCCAGGAAGTCCTCCGCATCGTTCCGGGGCTTTTTATCGGGCAGCACCAGGGCGGTGGTAAGGCGGAACAGATCTTTCTCCGTGGCTTTGATTGCGATCACGGTACGGACATCAGCCTGAATGTCGATGGAATGCCGATCAACATGGTGTCACATGCACACGGACAAGGGTTTGCCGACAGCCATTTTATCATTCCCGAGACCATCGAGGACACGCGTTTTGAAAAGGGTCCCTACTATGCCCAAAAAGGGGATTTCTGCACCACAGGCTATGTCGACTTCCACACAAAGGATGCGCTGACCTCCGACATGGTAAAGGTCGAGGGGGGCATGTTCAATACCTACAGGGTCGTGGCTCTCGCAAACCTCCTGGGTGAAGCATCGAAAAAAGCATCATGGTACGCCGCTACGGAATACCGGTACTCCGACGGATACTTCGACAACCCCCAACACTTTTCCAGGTTCAACCTCTTTACAAAATACAACGGCCAGCTCTCGGATAATACCACTTTATCTTTCTCCGCAAGCACCTTATACAGCAAATGGAATGCTTCCGGGCAAATACCCGACAGGGCCGTCTCCGAAGGGATCATCGGCTGGTTTGGCGCGCTGGACCCGCTGGAAGGAGGCGTTACCTCCCGAACCAACATCAACGCCCAATTGTCTCATTCCCTGCCAAACGGAGATCTCATAAAACAGCAGCTGTATTACACGTACTATACCTTCGACCTGCACACGAACTTTACCTTCTACCTGGTAGACACCGTCAACGGGGATGAGATACGGCAAAAAGAATCCAGGAACCTGGCCGGATACAAGGGCAGCTACGAGCATACAGGCTACATAGGGGACGCCCGCCTGACCACCGAAGCTGGTATAACCATACGGGCCGATGCCACCCGCAATACGGAGCTGTCACATACAAAGGACAGATATATCACCCTTCAACAGATCAAGCTGGGCAATATTACGGAGGTAAATGGCGCTGCCTACCTCGACGAAAAGCTACGGCTTAACGATCATTGGAGCATCGATGCAGGACTGCGGTTCGACCAGTTCGACTATAGATACAATAATAAGCTGGCTGGCGATACCACCCTTCATGGAACAGGGGTCTACAAAACAGGCGATCACATCGTCAGCCCCAAGCTCAGTTTTTACTACCATGCCAGCCCCCGGATGGAATTCTATCTCACTACGGGTAAAGGGTTTCACTCCAATGACGCCCGGGCAGTGGTGACGCAACAAAAGGTGTTGCCGGCAGCTTATGGCGCCGACCTGGGGACGGTCTTCAAGCCAGCCCGTAATGTTCTTATCAACGCGGCCCTCTGGTATATCTATCTTCAGCAGGAATTCGTATACGGAGGCGATGGCGGCACGGTAGATTTCAGCGGCAGGACGGCACGGATGGGGCTCGATCTTTCGGGAAGATACCAACCTACGACAAGCCTGTATTTCGACATGGACATAAACTACGCGCATGGCCGCAGCCTGAGTGATCCCAAAGGACAGAACTATATCCCATTGGCCCCCGTCTGGTCTGGTACAGGCGGATTGACCTATACAACCAGGAACGGACTAAATGGAAGTCTACGCTATCGCTACCTGGCGGACAGGCCGGCCAATGAGGACTATAGTTTGACGGCTCAGGGATATTTCATCACGGATATGGTGCTCAACTACACGCGATCAAAATATGAGATCGGACTCACGATCAACAATCTTCTCAACAGACGGTGGAAGGAGACCCAGTTTGCTACAGAGACCCGCTTGAAAAACGAGACACAGCCGGTGGACGAGATATGCTTTACACCGGGAACGCCTTTTGCCGCCAGTCTGCACCTTACATGGTACTTCAAATAAGGATCACTTTCCCTCCTCGTCCGGACGAGGCTTCCCATCGTGACAGGTATTGCAGGTGACAGCCAGCGAAGCAAAGTGGTCATCAGTCAAAGCCTCCAGGAGAGCGTGATCAAAGAGATCATCCGGGACAGGATGTTGAAGAGATAGCTCTTATCGGATATTCCGCACCGAATAAGGCGTAAAACCAAACTTCTTTTTAAAGGCATTGTTGAAATGCTGAGGGGTGGCATACCCCAGCTCATAGGAGATCTCAGCCGCCGTCTTTTCCGTGTCGCGCAAATATTGCAGGGCCAATTGCAGACGCTGTTCGGTAAGATAGCCGAACACGGTGTTGTTGAATGTCTCCTTGAACCCCTTCTTTAGCTTGTATTCATTCAGCCCCACGGTGCGGGCTATTTCCGAAAGGTTGGGCGGAGAATGAAGACGCTGGTTGATAAGATCGCGCACGGCTATCAGCTTTTCCTTGTCGGCCCGGCTCTTTATAAAAGTCTCTTTTTTATGGGCCGCCGCACACGACTCCGCGGAAAGGACCAGCAGCTCGATGCTCTTGGAAAGCAGGAACAGCTTCTTGAGGTGGTCGGAATAATTGCAATGGATTATCTGTTGTATCACCTGCTGGATCCGGGTATCGACGGCGCCCCATTCCTCCGTCAGCATGACGTTATTACCTTTCTCCACCTGCTCGGCAAACCGCTTCAGGACATCGTCGCCGTTTTGAGTGAACTGGATGAACAATTCCCGCGGAAATTGCACCCCGAAGGTCTCTACCTCGAGGGTCCTGTTCTCCACTATCATATTGAACTCTTTCGAGTACATGATATTGTGATGCCCCCCGATGAGATGAAAGGTCTTATCGAGCTGCCGGTACGTGAAGCTGTAATTCCCCTTTAGCCCGAAATGCAGCCGCACGACATCCCTGTCGCTGCCAGGTGATGCCCAATTGGTATACTCCTGGTACTTTGTAATAGCATGGCCCATACGGATACTATCGAATTCCCAGATGGTAGATTCTATATGGCCCTTGTCTAAAGAGATATTTTGCTTTGTTTCCATATCTGCACCTCCAAAGATACTTATATTGGTTGTTTTAAGTCGGGCGTTCGCCAGATCACGAGCCGCCAGGCCAGCTCCGCGGAGATCAGCATCCCGATGGAAACCAGCGCAGGCGTCGCCATGCTATCCGAACTGACCAGCGCGCCGGAGAGTGCAATCGCATAAACACCGACAGGCAGCAGGATCATCAGCAACAGCCCTGTATTGTTCAGCGGTATCTTAAAAGGACGATGCGCCAGCGGTTGACGTACACGCATGCTAAAGAGAGCGATAAACTCCAGCGTAATACCCGCCCCATACAATACGATATCCATCACGACAAGGTCGGAGAATTCCCATAAGATGAGGATGCTGACGACAACGGAGGAAGCGATAATGGACAGATAGGGCGTCCCGAACCTCGAATGCAGCGTACAAAGCCAGCGCGGTAACAGACTGTCTTCGGCCATGACCTCGGGTATACGACTGACGGAAAGCAATACGGCGGAATAAAGACCCAGCGAACCCGCCATGCCTCCTATAGCCAATAAGGCGCCCAGCCAATGACCACCCACCAGCACCCCCAATCCGGGGAACATGCTGTCTTTTAGCTTATCCGCGGTGATACCCGAATTGTGGACGGCAAGAGCCGCCACGATATACACCGATACGATAAGGACAAACGCCAGGCTGATGGACAGAAGATAGGAACGGACAGGCCGTCGCACTTCGCCCGCGTAAGTGGTGGCATTGTCCCAACCGATAAAATTCCACATCACGGTGTAAAGCCCCATAGCCGTCGGCGAGAAGCCTAATCCATGAAGAGACGGCGCCGGCACGGCGAAATGAGCGCCATGCGTCGTTAGCTGAACGCCCAAAAGTACCAGGAAAGGCACGAGCACCACGATCCCAAGAAAAATGGATGTCTTTCCCACAGGTACGATGCCAAGGATATTCAGCAGGGCGGAAGACCAGATGATCAAAAGACAGATGGATATCTTGTGTAAGGCTATCGCAGGAAAAAAGAAAGAAGCATAGCCGAAAAACAGCACGGGATAAATAGCCAGGTCCACAAAAGTATACAGCCAGGTCCACCATCCTTCATAAAAAGCCCAGCGTATACCAAGCCCCTTTTTTACCCATTGATAATAACCCCCTGTGACGGGCATAAGACTATTCAGTTCCAGCACCGTAAGGATGACGGGTATATCCCAAAGCAGCGGAGTGACCAGTAACAGCAACAGGGCGCCATGATCACCTACATAGGAAAACAGCGGTTCCAATCCATAGGGCCCTCCCGAGACGGTGAGAAAAATAATGGCGGCGAGCTGCAGGGTGCGAAGTTTTTTGGCCATGGCTTAAAAATAAAGAGAAAAACCAAGCCGGTGAGAAACAATGTACTAAGTCAGGTATCAGGCTTATTTCCGGCGGTGTGCATAAGTTTATTATAAAAAGAATGAATGTTCATTTATATTTGTGTGCCCATCAAATCCCAGCGGTCATGAGGTCAACGCTTATATTTGCATACATGAGAACACGGGACGAGAATAAAATAGAGGCCATTTACCGGGAAGCCCTGCAAATGATTGTCAACGAAGGGTTTGAGGGTCTCAGCATGCAAAAGCTGGCCCGGGCGGCAGGTGTCTCCCCCGCAACGATCTATATTTATTTCAAAGACAAAGAGGACCTGCTGCTGCAATTGCACAAGCGGGAAACAGATAAGTTCTTTGCTTATGTCCTCGAAGAGTTCGATCCCGAGGTCGATTTCGCCACTGGATTGGAGATCCAATGGAAACGCCGGGCCCAATACGTCCTGGACTTTCCCGATGTCGCCCATTTTATGGAGCATTTTACCTTCATCCCTCTGCAGGCCAAGTCATATTCCCTGCGGGACAAGCGCTTCGGAGAGATAATGCACCGTTTCGTCAGCAAGGCCATCGCCAATAAAGAATTGGTTGTCATGCCCTTCGAGGTGTACTGGTCCATAGCTTTCGCCCCCCTGTACAACCTGGTGAAATACCATAAGGCAGGGATGAACCTCACAGGCGAAAAATTCGTGCTGACAGACACGATGTTGAAACAAACCCTGGCTCTTGTGCTCAAGGCCTTAAAGCCGGCAGACAACGAGTCCGCCACCGGAACCAATAATTGATTTTTTTTGATCATTTAAATAAACGAACATTCATTCATATTATGACTACCAAACCAACATTCACACGTTACCAGGTATTTATGATCGTGCTGATATCCTTACTTCAATTCACCGTTATCCTGGATTTTATGGTAATGGCGCCGCTGGGCGCCCTATTGATCCGTATCCTGAAGATCAGCCCTTCCCAGTTTGGCTGGGTAGTGTCGGTCTACGCCTTTAGCGCAGGGATCTCGGGAATACTGGCAGCCGGATTTGCCGACAAGTTCGACAGAAAAAAAATGCTCTTGTTCTTCTACGCGGGCTTCGTGCTGGGCACCCTGCTATGCGGCATCGCACCGGATTATTCTTTCCTCCTGGTAGCCCGGATGGTAACCGGGATCTTCGGAGGCGTCCTCTTTTCCATCAACATGGCCATCATCGCGGATCTTTTTGACCTGCAGGTAAGAGGAAGGGTCATGGGCTTTGTACAGATGTCCTTTGCCGTGAGCCAGGTGGCGGGTATTCCTATCGGACTGTTCTTTGCCAATCAATATGGCTGGCATATGCCCTTTCTGATCATCGTGGGTTTCTGCCTGGTGACAGGCTTTTGCATCATACGATGGATGCAGCCCGTGACCGCCCATCTGAAGGAAAGGGCGGCTCAAAAACCCTTGCTGCACCTGGCAAGAACGGCTACCCGCAAAGAATACGTCGTCGCCTTCCTGTCCACCGTCTTTCTTTCTACGGGAGGATTTCTGATGATGCCCTATTCCAGCACTTTTATCGTACACAATGTAGGTGTCGGCGAAAAGATACTTCCCGTAGTATTCATCGTGGCAGGCGCTTCCGGGCTGATAACGGGTCCTCTCATCGGCAAATGGAGCGACAGACTGGGGAAATACCGTGTCTTCATTTTTGGAAGCACGCTGGCCACCGTGATGGTATTGATATTTACCCACCTTTCCATCTCCCCGTTATGGGTGGTGCTGGTATTGAACACCCTGACCTATACAGCGGTGATGTCCCGTATGATACCGTCACAGGCCATGATCTCGGGTGTACCCGCCATGAAGGATCGGGGCGCCTTTATGAGCATCAACTCTTCCGTACAGCAGCTGGGAGGAGGTATCGCATCGGTGGTCGGTGGCTGGCTGATCGCACAGGATACGTCAGGCAGGCTGCTTCATTACGATATCCTGGGATACGTGACCATCGGCGCCTTTATCACCTGTGCGGTATCGATGTATTATGTCAACCGGGCTTCCGTTCGAAGAAATTAGTGCCCATCAGCTGCACTCCTTTCAGTTTCCCATCTTTATCCTGGATGATCTGCAGTGAATAGGACTGGTCTTCATTATAAAAATAGGTTTCCGTCCCGCAGTATCCCATTTATTTTGATCGACAATGTATAAAGTGCCGCTTCAGAAAAAATCCAGTATTCCTACAGAAATTGTGTACGCATGCACGCAAAAAAAGACATCCCTACTAAAAACAAGATCAGCCCGGAAAAGCATATAAAGATCGAGCCTTTCCGGAAAGGCACATTGGTTACCCCACCTCACAAACACAAACAGTATTTCGAGATCATTTTCTTGTCCCGGGGCAGCGGCCATCACCGCATCGATGGCCAGCGGTATGAGGTCAAACCACCGGTTTTCTTTTTTCTCAATCGTGAACAGGTACATAACTGGGAGCTCGATAATGAGCCGGAAGGATATGTCATCATTTTCAAAAATACCTTTTTGCAGCACAGCCGTGACGAATCGTTAAAACAGCTGCTGCCCCTCATCTGGCACGCCAACTGCCTTTATCTGGAAGAGGCCAGGGACCTGGAAAGCCTGTTTGCCTTATTGACAACCTATTCCATAGCGCCTTCCGTCTACGAATACCACAGCATCGATGGCCTGCTCAAGGCGCTGATCGCGCTGCTGCTGGAAAAAGGCCGCCATGTCTTCCTCCATACAGGCATACAGCCTCAGCTCTACGCCCGCTATGTCGACCTGCTGCTGACCCTCCCTAATATCCAGCGAAAAATAGGTGTACTGGCCAGACAATTGGGCAGCACCCCGCAGAACCTGAATGCCGCCTGTCGTAAGGCCGTAGGCCAAAGCGCCAGCGAAGTGCTGAACAGACACATCATCGGGGAAGCCCGGCGCCTCCTGCTCTATACAGACAACAATATCAACGAGATTGCCTACCAGCTCAGCTTTAAAGACCCCTCCTATTTTATAAAATTCTTCAAACATCGTGAACAGGCTACCCCGGAAGAGTTCAGAAAGCTGCATTTTCAAGATCACCATCAATAGCAGCGTTTTCACCATCCCGTCTTGACGCTCCTGCCTAATTTGCCGTCAATTCATTATATATCATGCGGCTGCTTCTATCTGTGATGGGTATCATCTGGATCACGCTGGCTCATGCACAGCCAAAAACTCTTTCCATCAGGGAAACTTTATCCCTTGTCGAAACACAACAACCGCAGCTGAACGCATATAAAGAACGATCGGTCGGCGCAAGCTATAACACCAGCCTGGCGCGTAATACACTGGTCCCGGATCTGACAGCCGGCTACCAGGCAGGCTATGCCACTTACAATAATATCACCGGGATGAGCTACTCAGGCCTGATGGAGCCTATCACGGGACCGCCCAGCGCCTCCAATGTCTATGACATGGTGCCAGGCACGGCTCTCGCCGCGCTGCTCAAATGGGAACCTATCACCTTCGGCCAACGCCAGGCCGCCATCGAAAAGGCCATCGCCCAATACAAGCTGGCCACATCCGAATACGATGACGCCGTATTCCGGCAGCAATACACAGCCCTGACCATCTATCTCGACCTGGTCTATCTCAAAAAACTGCTGACAAGCCTTCAGGCAAACACCGACCGTACCCGGCAGGCGCTGCAACAATCGCTGGTCCTGGCCAAAGAAGGACTTCGCCCCGGCATCGACACGGCCCAGTTCCAGGCATCCCTGGCGCAATCAGAAATGGACTTCCTGAATACGCAACGTACCTATCAGCTGCAGCTCATCGAGTTGACAAGACTCACCGGCTTGTCCTCAACTCCGGAAGACATTATCCTCACGGACACAATCATCGCTATAAGGACACCCCTCCTCCCCGACTCCGTCCGGACCTTTACGGACCATCCGCTGTATCATTACTACCAGGCCCGGCGCGATGTCACCGCCTCGTCACTAAGGGAAAAAGAACGGGCATGGAGACCCCATCTGGACCTCTGGGCCAATGCATACGCCCGCGGCTCCGGTGTTAGCTCCACAGGCGCCATCGACAAAACAGCAGGCTGGTCATTGACCCGCGACAACTACGGAGCAGGCGTCCAGCTCAGCATCCCCATCCTCCAATTCTCACAGGTCAACATCGCCAAAAAACAATACCGCTCTTTTCTCCGGGCGGACGAAGCACAGCTGGCCCAGGTGACGCTCGATCTCTCCAAACAGGTGGAAGCTGCACGGTATGCCTACCGGCAAAACCTGCTGATAGCGGCTCATGCTCCAACAGTCACCCGCACACAACAATCCGCCTACAGCGGATTACAGCTGAGCTATCACAGCGGGCTCATCGACTACACACGCCTGATACAGGCGCAATACGACCTTCTAAAAGCGGAGATCGCACAGGAGAGCGCTATGATACAGACATGGAGGTCCCTACTGGATATGGCCGTTGCAACAGGCCACCTCAGTCTCTTCACCGAACAAATCCTGCAGCCATGAAACTGATCTCCTCAGCCCTCCGTCATCCCGTCACGGTCATCGTCTCCGTCCTGGCCATCGTTTTCTTCTCCGGACTGGCGATCCGGAATTCCAGGATCGATATCTTTCCACGACTGGGCCTGCCTACTGTGTATGTAGCGCAGCCATATGGAGGGTTGTCGCCGGAACAGATGGAAGGTTTCATCAGCTCCTATTATGAATATCATTTCCTCTACATCACAGGCGTAAAATATGTACAGTCCCGGAACATCCAGGGCGCGGCCCTTCTCAAAATAGAATTCAACGAAGGCACGGACATGAGCCAGGCCATGGCGGAAGTGGTAGGATATGTCAACAGGGCAAGGGCCTTTATGCCGCCGGGAACAGTACCGCCATTCATCACACGCTTCGACGCAGGCAGCGTCCCGGTAGGCCAGCTGGTATTCAGCTCCGACACACGCTCGCTAAGCGAGATCTCCGACCTGGCCCTCTTCCGCGTCCGGCCCATGTTCTCGACCCTGCCGGGCGTATCGGCCCCGCCTCCTTTTGGCGGCAATCAAAAGACAGTCCTGATCACCATCGACCCCGCAAAGCTGCGGGCCTACAATCTTTCCCCCGACCAGGTAGTCCAATCCCTGGCCAGATCCAATACCATTACTCCCGCGGGAAATGTTCGCATGGGTGATACCACTTATATCACACCGCAGAACAGCGTTATCGAAAACCTGCAGGACCTGCAGAACACGCCGCTGCAGCAGGGCAGCGGCCCCGCCGTATATATCCGGGATCTCGCAACAGTAAGCCTCGGCGCCGACGTCACGACATCCTACGCGCTGGTCAACGGTAAACGCTCGGTATACATTCCTGTTACCAAAAGAGCAGACGCCTCTACCTGGGAAGTGGTACAGCGCGTCAAAGCAGCGCTGCCCGATATGCAGGCAGCCATTCCCGTTGATATAAAAGTGACCTACGAATTCGATCAGTCAGGCTATGTCATCCATTCGCTCAAAAGCCTGCTCTTCGAAGGAGGACTGGGAGCCGTTCTTACGGGACTGATGGTACTGCTTTTCCTCGGCTCCCTGCGTAGCGCCCTCATCGTCATATTGACCATCCCCCTGGCGCTGCTGACTTCGGTGACGGCGCTCTATCTCCTGGGACAGACGATCAATATCATGACGCTGGGCGGACTGGCCCTGTCGGTGGGTATACTGGTGGACGAGGCAACCGTCACCGTGGAGAATATCCATCGCCACCAGGAAATGAATAAGAGCAGAGCAAGGGCCATCGCCGACGCGTGCAGGGAAATAGCCGCCCCCAAGCTCCTCATCTTATTGAGCATGCTGGCTGTCTTCGTGCCGGCCCTGTTCATGAGCGGCGTGCCAAAAGCGATGTTCCTGCCCCTGTCCCTGGCGGTAGGCTTTGCGATGATCGCTTCTTTCCTGCTGTCACAAACCCTCGTACCCGTCATCGCCAACGGCTTGCTGAAACGACATCCACAACTCCATCAGAAGACAGGGTTCTTCCATCACTTAAAAGAAAGCTATATCCGGCATGGCGAAAAACAGCACAACAGCTATATAGTATCCACCTGTCTCTTTATCGTCCTCTCCATAGTCCTCGTCATTTTCTTATTCTCTGTCACAGGCGCCGCGCTTTTCCCTCCCACAGACAGCGGACAGACACAGGTCAGGCTCCGCCTCCCTACGGGCACACGGTTCGAGCGCACGGAGGACGCCACCCGAAAATTATTACAGCTGTCGGATAATATAGCGGGAGCGGATAATATAGAGATCACCTCCGCCTTCGTCGGCACCCAACCTTCCAGCTATCCCGTCAATTTGATCCATCTCTGGACCAGCGGTCCCCAGGAATCCGTCACCCGGATCAAGCTCCGCAGCGGCGCCATCCCTATTGAAGCCTTCCGGGAAAAGCTTCGCGCGGCTGTGGCCAAAGAGATGCCCGAAGCACAGCTTTCTTTCGAGCCGGGAGATATCCTCGAACAGGTGCTCAACCTGGGCAGTACCAATCCTGTCGAGATCTCCGTGCTGGACCGTAACCTCACCGAAGGACAAAAGATAGCCGGGCAATTGGTGGAAAAATTAAAGAGCATCCCTGCCCTGCGGGATGTTCAGATAGCTACCCCCACGGACTATCCAGCCATCCGGCTGGACGTCGACAGAGTAAAAGCCGCTCAGCTGGGCATATCCAGCGACCAGGTAGCAAAAAGCACGGTGGCGGCCACCTCCTCCAGCAGATTTACTACTCCCAGCTACTGGCTCGACAAGTCTACAGGCACGGCTTACCAGGTACAGGTGCAATACCCCGAGTATCGCATGAATAGCACGGGCGCATTGGAAACGATACCCGTCTCATCCGGCCCTGGCAGCACACATTATCTCAGCGAAGTGGCGGACCTGAAACGCACTTCCATCCAGGGAGAATACGACAGACTCAACCAGCAACGCTATCTGACTATAACAGCCAATATCGCCGGCAAGGACATGGGTACGGCCTATGAGCAGGTACAAACAGCCATCGGCTCGCTGGGCAAGCTCCCCGCCGGATCGAAAATAGTACTACGAGGACAATACGAGCTCTTCCGGGAGACGCTAAGCAATCTCCGGTTTGGCCTCCTCATCGCGGTAGTGGTCATTTTTCTGACGATGGCCATCTATTTTCAATCCTTCCGGATAGCCCTGGTCCTTCTTTCTTTGATCCCCGCCGTCATCGGAGGAGCGTTGTTGCTGCTGCTGCTGACCGGACATTCCCTGAACATACAATCCTATATGGGGGTGCTCATGGCCACCGGCGTATCCATCGCCAATGGCGTGCTCTTTGTCACCCGTGCAGAACAGGCGCGGAAAGAAAACCATCCCCTCCCCTGGCTGGAGGCGGCCGGATCGCGATTGAGACCCATACTCATGACAGGCGCCGCTATGATCGTAGGGATGATACCCCTCGCCCTGGGACTTATGGCGGGCGGCGACCAGACAGCGCCCCTGGGTGTTGCGGTGATAGGCGGGCTGCTCTTTTCCACGCTGAGCGTCCTGTTCTTCCTGCCACCGGCCTATCATTGGACGATAGGCAAAAAACCTTATAAAAGTTTATCCCTGGACCCGGATGATATTAACAGTAAAAATTATGATCAATCAGTCTCTCTTTCATAAACCCGCCTCATCGTTCCTATGGCTGTCCCTGCTCTTTATCGGAACGGCATGCGGCAATCATGGAACGAAGCCATCCGCGCAGCAGGATATCCCACCCCGGGACACCGCTGCCGCTTTTATATTACACACGGACACGGCAAAAAAAACAGTAGAGCTGCCCGCCGAACTGCTACCTTACCAGCGCGCGGAATTGTATGCCAAAGTCCAGGGCTTTGTCCGCACCATGAAAGTGGACATAGGCGCACGGGTACGGAAAGGTCAGACGCTGGCGATCATAGAAGCGCCGGAAATAGATACAAGACTGGAAGAAATGCAGGCGACACTACAGGCCGCCAGGGCTAAATACGCGAGCAGCAAAGATAATTATCTCCGTCTCCATAGGGCCGCCCAGGCGCCTACACCGGGCATCGTAGCGCCGGTGGACCTCGAACACGCCCAGGATCAGATGCTGGCCGACAGCGCGGCATACCAGGCCGCCAGCAAACAAATGCAGGCCAGCAAAGAGGTATCGGGTTATCTCTATATCATCGCCCCATTTACAGGGGTCATCACTGCTCGTCAGGCAGATGCCGGTACGCTGGTCGGCGCAACTGTACCGCTGCTCACCATCCAGGACGATCGCTTGCTTCGACTGCGCATTGCCGTTCCCGAGGCCTATACGGCATCGGCCGGCGCCATCCATACCATCTCCTTCAGGGTCGAAGCCTGGCCCGGCCATAGCTTCCCCGCCACCCTCACCCGCAAAAGCGAAACCATCGACCCCGCCACTCGTACGGAACTATGGGAGTTCGAGGTCGATAACGATCATCGGGAACTGAAGAGCGGCGCCTTCGCCTATGCCCAGTTCAACCTGCAACGGAACGGCCTGTCCTTCCTCGTACCACCCTCGGCCATCAGCACCACCCAGGAAAAGAAATTCGTCATCCGTGTAAAGGACAATAAAGTGGAATGGGTAGAAATCGCCCAGGGGATCACCACCGACAAAGGAATAGAGATCTTCGGCAGACTGTCATCAGGCGATACGCTGCTGACCAAGGCGACGGATGAACGCAAACCCGGCGCCACCGCATATTGGAAGGTCCGGCATTAGGCAGTCCTACTGCTTAGGTAATATCGCATAAGAAACCGATTTCCCACCGCCGGCCAGCGTCTTTATATACGGCGGCGTCTGCTTCAGGTCAATGACAAATGTCGGCGGGATCCCGTATGATACAGTATAAGGCGCCGGCGTCACATCGCTAACAAGCACTCCATTCGTATAGATGACATATCCATACAGCGTGGCATGCGCATGGTTGACATACACGGTGACGAGAGAATCATCCAGGATCGTCTCATGATTCAAGGTCAGGCCCGATACATCCATCATCCCATACGGGTCCGGCGTCCAGGTCCAAACGGTATTATCCAGCGTATAGGTGGAGGACGTCAGGTCGGGCGGGAAATTCTGAAGATTGCTCATATCGATCACCGGCGCATCGAGCTTGGCCTTAAGATGGACATCGAACTGGGCATGGTCCGAATATACAGGAGGAGAAGACACCTGCCGGAAGAAAGAAGAGATAGTGCTGTCAATATAATAAAGCTTCACCGTAAAATCATACTCCTTATAGGGGAACACTCTGATCAATACCCCTCGTTTGGGTCGTACGATATCCATCTTCGTATTCCCTATAAAATAGATCTCATGCATCTTGAGCTGGGCCGCTACAAATACCTCTATAGGATGATCGAGATTGGCCGGCGCATGGTAGACCACATTATTGCCGCTGCCCGAGACGGTGCCTACACTGCTGTTGCCATTGGGGATCCCGTTGACGGACCACTGCCCCACGAAGTCGGATGGTATGGGCGTGGTCTGCGTAATATAGCTGCTGTCCTGCAGAATGACCATGGATTCCTCGAGGGTCAGGCTGCTGGTCTGACCCGTCATGATGCTCCCGGGTGTAGCATATACGGTGATGCCATCCTGGAAACCATAGATGGTAAAATGACTGATATCGAGGCTCACCGTCATGGCCACGGAATCATACATGCAATGCCGCAGATCCCCTTGCCAGACATGATAGCTGTCCTGGTAAGCGATATTCAGGAAAAAAGGGAAATTATCGCTCACCTCGTCGCTGGTATAATGAAATTTGACGGTAGCAGGCACGCTGAATCGAGTACCATTGGGCAGCAGGTCGTAACACAGACCGATACCTCCCGGCAGCTGGCTGGTCACAGGCTGTATGCTGATATTGGTATTGACGGACAGAGCTCCGGCAGGGATGGTGAGCGTAAGCACGCTGTCCGGTGAATAAAGCGTTCCCCCCGCGGCCCCGATGACCTTGGAGCTGGGACTGCCGACAGGCGTTCCTGTGGCAGTAGGCGTAGGTTGCTGATGATTGTCAACGACATCCGGCAGGTTGTTGTTATCCGTCCCCGAGCCGCTTTTCTTACACGCCATCGTCAAAAGGCACAGATAGAGGACAAGCGCCTTGCGCATCCGTAAGTCAGGCATAAATAGGAAATTTGCTAAAAGTACCGACCCGCCACCGAACGGTCAATAGAACGAATGTTCCTATCTTTAATCTCCCAAAAAAGGGTTTCCACATGATTTGCAGCAAGAGAGTCTTTGTAACAATAGCAGTCATGGCTGCCTCCTGTCACGGACGTCAACAAACAGTAGCCGTCACGGCGGACACCGGTCACGCACCGAAAACAGTATCCTGCGAGTCCAATATCCCCGCCCGCTTCACCACAAAAGAAAATGCGCAGCACCCCGGCATGGTTTGGATCGAAGGCAGCGCCTACCGCATGGGAGGCGACAATGCCCAGGCGGCGCCGGATGAATACCCCAAACACACCGTCACTGTCCACAGTTTTTGGATGGACAAGACAGAGGTGACAAACGCACAGTTTGCCGCCTTTGTTAAAGCCACAGGCTATATAACGACGGCCGAGCGGAAGCCGGACTGGGAACAGCTGAAAAAAGACCTCCCTCCCGGGACACCCAAGCCCGATGAAAGCCTGCTCGTGCCAGCCTCACTCGTTTTCGCCCCTCCCGCTCACGCCGTACCCCTGGATGACTATAGCCAATGGTGGGCCTGGAAACAGGGAGCCAGCTGGAAACATCCACACGGCCCCGGCAGCGACCTGAAAGGAAAAGAGAGCTTCCCCGTAGTACAGGTCTCCTGGGAAGACGCCATGGCCTATTGCAAATGGGCAGGCAAACGCCTCCCCACCGAGGCGGAATGGGAATATGCCGCACGGGGAGGACTAAAGGACAATGTTTATCCCTGGGGCAATGAGGAAGTACAGCATGGAAAACACAAAGGCAATTTCTGGGACGGACATTTCCCGGACAAGAATACGGAGGCGGATCAATTCTACTATACGGCGCCGGTAGGCTCCTTCTTCCCCAACGGCTATGGCCTCTATGACATGGCGGGCAATGTATGGGAATGGTGCGCCGACTATTACGATTACAACTACTACAAGCAGGTGCCCGACGGAACAAAAGACCCCAAAGGCCCCGCCAAAAGCTATGATCCCGACGAGCCCTTTGCCAAAAAGCGGGTCATCCGGGGCGGCTCTTTCTTATGCAATGAAAGCTATTGCACGGGCTATCGGGTGTCCCGCCGGATGAAGACGACGGAAGACAGCGGACTGGAACACCTGGGGTTCCGGTGTGTCAGCGATAAATAACGCTATTGATATTACGAAGATCATTTGGTAACTTGACAAAATGTTCCAAAGGGGCCTTATACGACAATTACTCATCACCCTGGCAGCCGGATTTGCTATCAGCGTCATCGCCAACCTTATGGACGGCAGCTTGCGAGGCTATCCATTCGAAAGGGTCGCCATTATTATCCTGCTGTCAATGGCCGTTTGTTTCCTGGCAGGACTCCCCATCCGTATAAACCGCCGGACCAACGATTGGTGGACACATCACCAGCTCATTCCCATCATCGGCGTGATCATAGGCAGTGTCTCTATGCTCCTTTCCTGCACCGTCTTCGAGCAGGTGGATCACTACTATGATATCACCATGATCAGAAGCAATCCCTTTCTGTCCATTGGCGGATGGGCCATAACCATCTTTTGCCTCCTGCATTGGTATCCTACTCTTCTTCGTCGCAACCTATGGGCGAGCCAGGAGGCGTGACGACCGTACGCACCGTACCCTTCGCCCCGGAGGGGTTCTTCATCCTCTCCAGCGCCAGCGACAGATTCCCGTCATCAGCCCCATCCTTATTCTTCATCCGTAAGTCTTCCAGCATAGGTTTCAACCTGTCCAGTTCGTACCGCAATTGAGCCCTGGTAGCAAAAGAGGCTTTATCATCCACGGAGGCGGACAGCAGATAAGTGAGCACCATCTGTCCATTCTGCTGGCGGATGAGCTCGGCCAGCCCTTTGAGACGGGGAGCCTTCCAGGTCCGGCTGATCAGGGTATCGATCATTTCCGCCACACCCAGTCCACCATTCTCCACCTGGTATTCCGCCATCCGGTTGAGCCTGTCCGTATTGAACAGAAATGACAGCCCCAGATCAGTGGCAGACTCAGCCGCTCCCAGCGGATCGAATGCCAATCCCGTACGATGATTGAACAGCTCCGGCGTATACTCATACGCAGCGGGACGAGGCGGGATCAGCCGGATGATGTTATCAGGCAATGTCAACAGCTCAGGGGACATACACTCTACTATGGCATTCAGTGCGCCAAGCTGCTGCTCCTTTGTCAAAGGCCGCGTGACGACCTGCCCATCACCCCGCAACGCATATGTATAATACAGCCCTCCTACCACCTTCGTCACGGCCTCCAGCTGATAGCGATGCATCAGGTAGACAGGCACCAGCACATCTTCCAGGAACGCCATGGGCTCACCGGGGCGGATATCATTCTCGCCAAATTGCGCAAGGGCCTTAGCACGTACTTTCATGAGCTCCTGCAGTCCCGCAACAGGGTCTTTGCCAATATCCCACAAATGAGCGTTGGGATGCATCCCGCCCGGGTCACGGGCATCCCTGTCCGAGATAAAGCTAAGACCACGGGCAGCGGCATCGCTTATCACCTTATCGAGCCTGGCGCGTTCGTCCCCTCCCTTTGGTATCTCCTGGTAGCCCCAGACGATGCTGACCTTATCCCAGTCCCCTATCTCATCCGTATAGGCATCGGAGAGATCGACATTCCCCTGCTGATCCAGCTGGATCAGCGGATGAGGATAGTCCATGACACTGGCCCGTCCCTGGGCGCTGGCGATATAATTATGCGCCAAACCAAGGGTATGTCCCACTTCATGCGCCGCCAGATGACGCAGACGATGCAACGCCATCTTCAGCATGGGATTGGCCGTATCGGCAGGCAACCCTTTTTCAAACGGCGCCAGCAATCCGCTTGCTATCAGGTAATCCTGGCGGACACGCAGGGAGCCCAGCGTCACATTGCCTTTTATGATCTCGCCGGTGCGGGGGTCGATGACGGAGGCGCCATAGGACCATCCACGGGTGCTGCGATGTACCCAGTTGATCATATTATACCGGATATCGCGCGGATCGGCGCTGTCGGGTAATAGCTTCACCTGGAAGGCGTTTTTGAAACCCGCAGCCTCGAAGGCCTTTGACCACCAGCCGGCTCCCTGCATCAGAGCGCTGCGGATAGGTTCCGGCGTACCGTTGTCCAGATAATATACAATGGGCTTGACAGGCTCGCTCACGGCAGCCGTGGGGTCCTTTTTCTGCAAACGATGACGGGTGATAAAATGCTTCACGATGGGCTCGTACACCGGCGTGCTATAATCGAAATAGGAAATATCGAAAAACCCTGCCCGTGGATCGAAGACCCTTGGCTGGTAGTTATTGTCAGGCAGCTGCACAAAGGAATGATGGATCCGCAATGTAATAGCATCGGGGGAAGGCGTTACGCTGCGAACAAAATTCCCCGGCTGCCCATCGTTGTTGACAAAGCTGACGGTAGCTTCTATCTCCGTATTAAGCGGGAAATTTTTGGTGGCGGGAAGATAAAGCGCGCTGCGGCTGGCATCGGGCGAATAGCTACCCTGGTGCATATTGCGCAGCCGGTTGGCGATACCCATTACATCGCTCAATAAAAAGGCGGTGGCATCCACCAGCACGGAACCTTTACTTTCCGCCTCCACCGTAAAACCCCATAACGTAGACTGTGCAAAGGACTGTTCGACCGCGCGTCTTTCAGCCGGGTCTTTTGTCACGGCCCTGTAATCGAAATTGGGCTGGATCATCAATACCTTATTCCCTACGCGGGTGAAACGGACCACCGCACCGGGACCAAGCAATCCCCTGTCCAGGCCCACATCATTCGAGCCGAGGCCGGCAGGAAGGGATGGCTGGTATAATACCTCGCTGTCCAGCCGGCTGATCTGTAACCATAGCTTGCCTTTATGCTCATCCCAGTAAAAATTGAAAAAGCCGGGATAAGCCTTCAGCCCCCTGGTCTTTTCTTCAATACTGATTGTTTTTGCCGGTTGCGCCAGCAGCCGGGTCGATAGGATGCATAACGTGATCAGGGTGAAAATCTGTCTCATGTGCAGTCTTTTAGTGCTTTAGCAAATATAAAGTGCGGGAATTGGTCTAAACTAAAAAAATAGCCCAATTCTCGCACATCGCTAATGTCTGTCCTTCGGACGAACCGCTTCCAGCGGTTCCCGGCCCACCCATTTTGCGCAAACGTTTGTTGGAAGGATTGATAGCCATTTCTGAAAAAAAATTACCATCTTGGCAGTACTATGCCAACATCCACTACTACTGCCACCCCGGACATCCGGGAAAAATCCGCCGTCCGGCTGCCGGAACGCCTGTTATCACTGGATTTCATGCGGGGACTCATCATGGTATTGCTGATGTTGGAAAGCACAGGTCTGTATGGCCACCTGAATGAATATGCCCGGGGCGGTCCTTTCCAATGGTTTACGATAGAGTTTGAACACCACCCCTGGCACGGGCTGCGGTTCTGGGACCTGATCCAGCCGGGATTCATGTTTATGGCAGGGACTGCGCTGGCCCTGTCGCTGGACAAACAATGGAAAAAAGGCGTCTCCTGGGGCCAGTCCTTCCGGAAAGCCCTGAAACGCAGCGGCTGGCTCTTCTTCTGGGGCGTGCTGGATTATGCGGTCCGTCCCCACGGCCTCTCCTTCGAACTCTGGGATGTATTGACACAATTATCCTTCACCCTCCTGGTAGCCTTCCTTATATTCCGCTGGTCCATAAAAGCGCAGCTGGCCGTCAGCATCGGCCTGTTGTTATTGACAGAGCTATTATACAGATGTATCCATATCCCCGGCTTCGACCAGCCTTTTACCGATCAGCATAACTTCGGGAATTACATGGACACCATCCTTATGAACAAGATCAACAAAGGCGGATGGGTAGCCATCAATTGTATCCCCACGGCGGCGCATACCATATGGGGAGCCGTCACAGGCAAGCTGCTCCTGAGCAATAAACCCGGCGCCGTCAAGATCCGCTACATGGTCATGGGAGGCCTTGTCTGCCTGGCGGCTGGATTTCTCCTGGACGCCGCAGGCATCACCCCTATCATCAAACGTATAGCTACCAGCTCCTTTGTCCTGGCCTCGGGCGGCTACTGCCTGCTGATGCTGGCATTATGCTATTGGTGGATCGACCTGCGCGATCATCGAAAAAACTGGCAATTCTTCACCGTGGTGGGGATGAACTCCATATTTATTTACCTCTTCTTCGAGATCGTCGGCGACAGGTGGTTCACGGAATATATTACCGTCATTGCCTCCGGTCTTTTGAAGATCGTCAGCGCTCCCGTCTTTATACAGGCCATACTCTCCTCCTTATGCGTTTTCGCATTGGAATGGGGTATCTGCTATTTCCTTTATAAAAAGAAAATATTTTTCAAGCTATAACTATACTATGAGTCCAACAGTCACCATCCCGGTAGCCGTGCCCGCTCGTCGCAGCAACGCCATCGTCATCATCGGCATCCTGTTCTTTATCTTCGGGTTTACCACCTGGCTGAACAGCACGCTGATCCCATTTCTCAAGCTCACCTGTCAGCTGACCAACGACCTACAGGCCTTCCTGGTGACAACAGCGTTCTATATGTCCTATTTTGTCCTGGGGATCCCCTCCTCTTTCATCCTGAAAAAGACGGGATTCAAGAATGGCATGGCCTGGGGGCTGGTAGTCATGGCGCTGGGTTCGCTGATCTTTATCCCTGCCGCCCAATCCAGGAGCTTCCCTCTCTTCCTCCTGGGGCTTTTTGTACAAGGCTCGGGACTGACCCTCCTCCAGACAGCCTCGAACCCGTATGTCACCATCCTGGGGCCCATCGACAGCGCG
>DASZXP010000223.1:0-7477 GCA_035545935.1 Puia sp.
AGAGGAATACGCATATCGCGTATACGCATAGCGGAGAGGATATGGTTTTTTTGGACCCGTCCCTGCTGAGCCAGATCGTGATGAATCTCCTGTCCAATGCCATCAAATTTTCACCCGAAGGCGCGGCCATTGAAGTGACAACTGCCGTAAGGCCGGAAAATGTCGAGCTGAGCGTCACGGACCATGGGATCGGCATACCGGATGAATATCGTCCTCATGCCTTCGAACGTTTCCATCGGGGCGCCAATGCCCTCAATATACAGGGCACGGGCCTGGGATTGCATATTGCCAAGACTTATGCCGTCCTGATGAATGGAGCGATCGACTATACGAGCCAGGCGGGCAAGGGTACCCAATTCATGGTGCGGTTTCCATCCACCCTTGAGAAAGGCAGTGCATCCCCTGAGAAAGGCGGCGCTGCTGACCGTGCCGCGTAGGCGGTGGATGGGGCGGCTTTTTTTGCCATCTGTAACTTTTTTTTGCAATTCTTCTATTGGTTTTGCTGTTTTTTGCGGGTTTGTAAGTACCTTCCCCTAGACAATTGATAGTTTTTTGGCCAAAATTAACAGCTTATTAAAGAAAGAGCGCCAGGCGTATATTCTTTACCGTCTAAATCTTCACAATAAGGTATTGAATGCCAATCTGTGTGAGGATATGGAAGTATCGGAAGATACCGTTCGCAGGGATTTGCAGGAACTTGCGAACGCCGGAAAATTAATAAAAGTCCATGGTGGCGCCTTATCGCTAGCTTTTAGTGATGTTCACTTTAGGCCAAAGAGCATATATTCCCAGGGCCAAAAGGCCATTATTGCAGAAAAGGCCATTAGCCTTATCCGAAAGAACATGTATGTATTGACCAGTGGGGGCACCACTATTCTTGAGATGGCCCGGCATTTACCGCCACTGCTCAAGGCTACTTTTATTACGGGCAGCATACCGGCTTTGAATGCCTATATGGCGCATCCGAACATCAATGTCATCGCTGTGGGGGACCGTGTCAACAAGGAATCAAAAATTACGGTGGGTGCCAGCACCATCGAGAAGATAAAAGAGGTAAATGCTGACCTGTGCCTGCTGGGTATCAATGCTATCGATCTGCAAAAAGGAATAACAGACAGCGACTGGGAAGTGGTGGAGCTGAAGAGGGCCATGATCGCGGCGTCCGCCAAAACAGTCGGCCTGGCCATTGCCGAGAAACTCAACTCTTTCGAGGCTTTGCAGGTATGCGAACTGCAGCGGATCGACTATTTAATTACGGAATTGGATCCGACGGATAAGTTGTTGCAACCCTATGTGAAGGCGGGCATTAAAGTTTTGTAAACACGCTATATAGATATTAAAAAAAACCAAACCAAAAAATACAAAGTATGAGAAAATGGAAGCTTTTTAGTTTGATCATGTTTGTTTTGCTCAACATGATTTCAAACAACCTGAAAGCCCAGGCAGTTCCTATCAGCGGAACGGTGCTTTCAGTCGATGATGGTGCGCCGCTGCCGGGGGTAACGGTAACTGTAATTGGCAGGAACCAGGCTACTTCTACGGATGACAAAGGTAAATTCACCATCAATGTAAAACCAGGCACGTTGCTGGAATTCACCTATGTGGGCTTTGTCTCGAAAAAGATAAAAGCCGCAGCCGGCATGTCAATACGCCTGGCAAAAGAGGAAGCCAGCCAGATGAGCGATGTCGTCGTTACGGCCATGGGTATTAAAAAAGATCGAAAGGCGTTGGGTTATTCGGTGTCCGATCTGAGCTCGACGGAACTGATGAAAAATAAAAACACCAATATCATCAACTCCATGGTGGGTAAAGTGCCTGGCGTAAACATCACCCAGTTCAGCGGTTCGGCCGGCGCCGGCGCCTCTATCACCATTCGGGGTGGTAACTCCACATCGGAAGGAAGGCAAAACCAGCCATTGTTTGTTATCGATGGTGTTATTTATGATAACTCCACTACGGTGACAGGCAATTCCGGTACCGATGGTCTTACCCGCAGCAATACCACTATCTCCAATCGTGTGATGGATATCAACCCGGAGGATGTTGAAACCATGTCGGTGTTAAAAGGCGCCGCTGCCGCAGCTTTGTATGGTTCGAGAGCGGCTGACGGTGTGGTTATCATCACCACGAAAAAAGGAGCAGAGGGTGCTTTGACGGTGAGCGGCACCAGTAAGATCGCCACCTCCTCCGCTAACAAACTACCTGAGATCCAAACCGAATTTGGTCCCGGCTCCCTTGCGAATAACGGCGTTCTAAAGACCGATACATATAGCAACTGGGGACCGAAGATCCCGTCCGATAGCGCGAAATATGACAATATCGGCAGTTTCTTCCGGAGTGGTTTGGTATACGACAACAACTTAAACGTTTCCGGGGGTACCAAGAATGGCACCTTCTTCCTGTCCGGATCCAATTTCAAACAGACAGGTATCGTTCCGAACACGGACTACAATAAGACTACTTTTCGTTTTAATGGCGAACAACACTATGGCGGCCTTACGGTGAATGCGAATGTTGCATATTCCGTTGCCGATATCAACAGGACGTTGACGACTGCCGGTCTATATGGAAGCGGCGTTGGGAGCATGCAGGCACTGTACACATTCCCCGTAGTATATGATATAAAAAATTATTTAAATCCTGACGGGTCGCAACACCGGCCATACGCCGGAACGACGCCTTTGGAAAGCGATATCGACAACCCATACTGGATCATCAATAAAGATAAGCTGACATCAAACACCAAACGTATCACAGGGGGCATCTACGCCAGCTATAAGCTCACCGACTGGTGGGATGTGAATGCACGTTTGGGTTATGACCAGTATGCCACCAATGACTATACGTATGTCGCCCCGGGTTCCGCAGTGTCTCCCCTGTACCAGAGCGGAAGGCTTAGCAAAGACCTGTACAACTATAGCTATGTGACTACCATCGTGATGACGACTTTACATAAGACATTTGGCGATTTCGATACGCACCTGATGATGGGAACTACGTCGGAGAACACGAACATCGTAAGCCAGAACCATTGGGGATATAGCTTTGTCGTACCCGGTACGAACAGCTTTAACAATATTGCCGCCACCAATAAATTCTTTACCGACGGAACAACGAGAAAGCGTTTGGTGGGGGTCTATGGAGAGGCCGGCGTTTCATATAAGAACATGGTCTTTCTTACTGTGACCGGGCGCAATGATGCATCGTCGACACTGGCGGTACAAAACAACTCTTATTTCTATCCTTCTGTGAGCGGATCATTCGTATTTACGGAGCTGTTGCACATCAGCGACATTCTTTCTTTCGGCAAAGTGAGGGGAAGCTGGGCAAGAGTTGGTAAGGATGGAAACCCTTATGCAACACTCACCTATGAGAACCCTTCCATCAGCATCGGCTCTTTCACCGGGGTCGGTAACCAGTATTATGCCGGTAACCCCAACTTAAAGCCCGAAATTCAGGACTCCTGGGAAGTGGGCGCAGAGCTTAGATTTGTTCATAACCGTATTGGTTTGGATTATACTTATTATCATAGTGAGACGAGCAATCAGATCGGACAACCACGTCTCGCCCAATCCGGCGGTTTTATTTTCAGCACCCTCAATTCCGGTACTGTGATCAATAAGGGGATGGAAATAGCAGTGACCGGTAAAGTAATCGCCACAAAGGATTTTAGCTGGGATGTGCTGCTGAATTATTCTTATAACAAAGGCAGACTCGGAGCTTTCATTCCGGGGGTAGCTTATTTTTACCCGACGGATGCTCAGTTCGGAACCATCAAAGCCGCTTCCATCCCCAACGGAGGTTATTTCCTTGGGATGACCGGTACGCCTTATTATCGTGAGCTCGATACGAAGGGAAAAGAAATTCCTAACGGCCGCTACCAGGTGGATCCTAACACGGGCTTCTATAAAGTCAATACTACGGGTACGGCTGTTGTAGGCAACCGTGAGCCGGATTTCATCGGTGGCTTTAGCAACACTTTCCGTTATAAAAATCTTTCTTTGTCATTCCTGATCGACATTCGCAAGGGTGGAGATATTTTTAACGGCACAGAGTATGCCCAGGTCATGAATGGTTTAAGCAAGAAAACCTTGCTGAACGATCGCCAGTCCGTAACGGTCAAAGGGGTTAACGCCAATACCGGCGCTGATTATGACCAAACCTATAGCGTAGGTCAGAGCTATACTTTTGGCAGTACAACCTATGCCGGCGCGACTATGATCCAGAATTACTGGCAGAATTACGCGTCCAATTCCAATAACTTTATTACTTCCGTCAACTGGGTGAAGCTAAGGTCGTTGTCATTGACGTATGATTTTTCCGGGATATTGAAGAGCAAGAAAGTCATCAAAGGCCTTTCGGCAACAGCAGTGGGCACCAATTTGTTGACATTCACAAACTACAAAGGCATGGATCCTGAAGTGAGCGCTGCAGGAGGCACCGGCGGATCGGGTTCTCAAGGTATCGATTACCTGGGCGTACCGGCCGTAAGAACTTTCACATTCGGGATAAATGTTTCTTTATAATCAATGAAAAACAGTAAATCATGAAAAATTTAAAATATATTATTTTAGGCGCGGTGCTTGTACTGGGTTCCGCCTCCTGTAAAAAGTGGCTGGCTGTAAATACAGACCCTGATAATCCCAATAACCAAAGCGTACAGGTTCAAAACCGACTGCCCTGGATAGAACATTTTTACCAGTACACTGCGGGGGTTACCAATTATCGTACTTCCTGTATAGCGGGCGTTTATTATACAAACTCCGCCAACCCTAATACGTTCAGTACGACCTGGCAGTGTACGAACGCCAATTCAACCACCTCTTACCAGACATGGTTTGTAGAGGTCTCTTCCAACCTGGTGGATATGTACAATACTGCCCAGAAGGTAGGCGCTTATCATTATATGGCGGCGGCCGATGTGTTCAGTGCACTGGGGTATATGGAAATGCTGGATCTGTATGGTGAAATGCCTTATACAGAGGCGGGGACAGGTAACCCAAGCCCCAAGCCTGATGACGGCAAAACCATCTTTAACGGCTGTATGGCGAAATTGAATGAGGCAATCGGTTTGTTCGCTAAAACGCAGGAAGTCGGGGCGCCTTCACTGGCAAGCGGCGATCTGTGGAGTGGCGGCGATCTTGGCAAATGGGTAAAAATGTGCTGGGGATTAAAGGCCCGCTACATGCTCAAGCTGTCGAAGAAAACGGATCTGTATAATGCGGATTCAATTTTGTACTGCCTGTCAAAAGGACCACAGACCAATGCCGACAATATAGTAGGGCCCGGCTTCAACAACAGTACTGTGGTCGATTATCTGATATTGGATCCTGTTGTAACCAACGGCAATTTCGATTATGTAGGTTATGGCAGTACTGTCCGGATCTCTCAATACTATTACAATCTGCTGACCAATATGCGTGGCGCGGGTGTAGTGGATCCCCGTATGAGCAAGATCGTACCAGCGTACATGAGCAATGTTAAATTGGATGCCAACAGTGGTAGAGTAGCATCCTACACCTGGACCCGTTCAATAGGGGTGGATCAGTATGGTCCTTCAACCCGGCTGTTGGCAGGGGGCCCCCTTTCCATTGTAACGCCTACTTATGCTACCACGGATATGACCATCAAATACACGATCGCCGACGCAACGGCACGTGCTAATTTTACGCACGCTCAGGATTCGGTAGGCCGCGCTTATACGGTCAACGGGAATGACGTGTCTATCACGTACACCAAGGGCTCCATCTTTATAAACAGTAATAATTACCTGTATGCAGGCGACACGGTGTATGTAAACATGCGCAGCAGCGCTATCGCCACTTCCGGTATACCTGCCCAGGGTCAAAATGATGTCAACTGGTATCCCAATGCAACGGCATTCAATGCGGGCGTCGTTGGTTCCACCGGCTCGTATCAGGTGCGCCCTGTCTCCGACCAGGAGATCCTGACGTACCATGAGATGAATTTCATCAAGGCTGAAGTCTATATGAGAAAAGGGGATCCTGCCAATGCCTATACTGCGTATTTGGCGGCTATCCAGGCGCATATGGATATGATGCAGGCAAAACTAACCTCATGGGCGGGTACATATGGTCTCACCAATCCTGATATGACACCTATGAATTCCGCAGACATAAGCGCTTACATGAGCAGTCCAGCCATTGCAACGGCTGGAGATCTGACCATGGCAGACATCATGTTACAGAAATGGCTTGCGATGGGTTGCAGCATCGAGAATTGGAACGATATGCGCCGGCTGAACTTTAGCGCCGGCAATGTAGGCGGTTATGGCGTGGTTTACCCGGGCTATCAGCGCGGACCCTTGTTTACAGGTCAGGCTCAGCTGACAGGTACTGCCCCCACAGATGTCAGATATTGGATTCGTCGCTGGGCGTTGCCACCTACCTATGAAATAAACTATAACTCCGTCAATACGCTGGCGTTGAACCCTCATGCCGTCGATCCGAATATCTGGTGCATGCCTGTGTGGTGGGATTGCGCGACGGATGATGAGTATTATGGATATTTGAAGAATTAGTGAAGTATTTCCTAAAAAACCCCCACAACGTGGGGGTTTTTTATTTTCAATAAAAGAATTGTTCCTTTACCACTTTACCATCCTTTACGTGGAAAACCCCTATCTCCTCGAGGGCCATGCGTGGCTTGCCTTTGAACGTAACTTCCTGTTTTAGCACTACGCTGAAGAATTCACCGGCAACGAGCGGTTCGCTGCAGGTGTAGCTATGCGTCGTCTCGATGGTGGCGCGGCGGGCGATACCTTTCGCTTTGACTGCTTCCCGACCGTTGGTGAAGATGGGCATACCCATCGATGCGGCCTTTTCGGATTCCTGGCAGACGACGTGTTCATCATAAAGGGAGTCCTGGATCTCGATGAATTTCCGTTGAGAGGCCAGTTCCTGGTAGCGGGCGGCTATTTCCTGGGTTGTCATAATAGTGTTTTTGATGATTTGTTTGTTATGACAAAGATGGAATGGCCCAGTGACAACCCTATGTCAGGAGGGATGGCTATCTGTTGGACGGCCGGCTGTTTGACAGGGCCATGGCAGGCATAAATAGATATAAGGGCCAAAAATGTCCGTAAGAATTTATCGCGGGGGCTCATAGCGGAAGTTGGAAGCAAGTCGACAGGGGACGTGCCTGCTCAAATGTAGGATTTATTCCGTTCTGAGGCTTTTCGCGGGATTGGCTATTGCCGCCCTGATCGACTGATAGCTTACTGTCATCAGCGCTATCAATACAGACAGAATGCCCGCGGACGCAAACACCCACCAGGTGATATTTACGCGGTATGTATAATACATCAGCCATTTAGACATAGCCCAATACGCTAATGGAGATGCCAGGATGAATGAAATAACGATCAGCCGGACGAAATCTTTTGACAGCAGCGCCGTGATCCCCGCCACAGAAGCACCCAATACCTTTCGTACCCCTATCTCCTTTACCCTGCTTT
>DASZXP010000224.1:0-18762 GCA_035545935.1 Puia sp.
CCCTCGAGCAGCCGCAGCGGGAAAGCGCCCTGGCCAGGTTCAGGAATGGCAGCTCTTCCATACTCGTCACTACGGACCTTGCAGCCAGGGGATTAGACGTGCCGAATATCCGTTATATCGTCCATTATCACCTGCCCGCCACCGAAGAGATATTCATACATCGAAATGGCAGGACAGCCCGGATGGAGGCCAGCGGGACAGCCATACTTATCCTTTCGCCCCAGGAGACCTGCCCCTCTTATATCCATGAACAGCCGGAAACCATCCAGCTGCCGGAGACGGTCACTCTGCCGGATAAACCCAAATGGACCACCCTGGTTATTTCCGCCGGCAAAAAAGATAAGGTGAACAAGGTGGACATCGTCGGATTTTTCAGCCATAAGGGACAGCTTAAAAAGGAGGACATCGGGTTGATAGAAGTAAAGGATTTCTCCTCCTTTGTGGCTATCCGCAAATCAAAAGCCAGCCATACGCTGCAGCTTATAAAGAATGAAAAGATAAAGAACAGGAAGGTGACGATCGATGTGGCCAAGGATCTGAAGCCAACTTATTGAGATTAATACAGGATTAAAGCCGGTGAATGGAAATAAATACCGATAAATAGGTAGCAACAATTTTTTGCTGTTCACATGCTAATCGGTATTTTCACTACATGTCATCATTGCGCCAGACCTTCTGCTTATCCTTGCTTCTTTGTTTCCTATTCCCGGCCGGGATACGAGCCCAATTTTCCCAAAACGACAGCCTGATCGAAAGCACGGCCTATAACAATGCCGTAAGTCTGTATCATGCCTACTTGAAACCCGAGCCAGGCTTGTTCCGGGGCAAACGATATCGCGAATACTCCTATCAGCTGGCGGAGGGCCATCCATTCTTCGGGGATGGAAAGATGCATAAAGGATCGGTCCTGTATGACAGTGTCCTTTACCAGGATCTCATGCTCTGGTACGATATGGTAAAGGATCAGCTGGTGATGACCAGTCCTTACGGCGCCTATAAGATCTACCTGATCGGCAACCAGGTCGACAGTTTCACCATCGGGGACCATATATTCATCCACCAAAAAGATAGTCTCAATCCTTCGGCGCCCCGCCGTGGCTTTTATGAACAGCTCTACAAGGGACAGATCAGCGTGCTAAAAAAGAATAAAAAAGTCATACACGAAGACCTTCAATTATCAGGCGTCAGGCAGTTCATCGACTCCAGTCTTTCGTATTATATAAAAAAAGGCGACACCTATTATTCCATCGGCAACAAGCGGTCCTTGTCACATGCGTTGAAGGACAGGAGTAAAGACCTGAACAAATTCCTCCGGCAGAATAAGCTTAAAGTACGGAAGGACCTGGAAAATACGCTGATAAAAGTCGCTGCCTGGTACGATGGCCTAAACCACTAACACGCCCCCAATGAACCGCACGATATATTACCAATCATTCATTATCGCCTGTCTGCTGTTCGCGCTAAACAGGGCGCACGCCCAAAATGACAAACAGCCGCTGGTCACCGTACATCTAAAGGATACGTCCATGGCGGTGATACTAAAGGAGGTGGAGCTGCAGTCGGGCTATCGGCTCTATTACGATACGGCGGATCTGGACACTGCGAAGCTGAGCATACAGGTGGATCAGCAGCCCCTCGTGAAAGTATTGGGAGAGGTATTTTCAGGAACGGACCTCACTTATTTCATCGACAGACAGCAGCATGTCTTTATCAGCAAGGGAGAGCCCGTCCACGAAGGCCTGCCGGCGGATTTTTTCGAGAGTACGGCGGTGATCCGGGACACCGCCAGGACGGGTGAGTCGGTGCGCGACGACCTGGAAGAAGCCAGCAAACCACAGGTGGCGACGTTGGAGAACAAACTATATGTCATAGGAGATAAATCCACCGCCGGCCTGCCCGGTGTGGTCAATGTGGCGGGATTCGTACGGGATGCCAAGACGGGAGAGCCTATCGTCGGCGCCTCTATCTATACGGAGAAGCCCAGGATCGGGGTTGCATCGGATCAATACGGCTATTATTCCATCTCCCTGCCGCGGGGTCGTCATATCCTCAATATCCAAAGCATCGGCATGCGGGATACCCGGCGGCTGCTCCAGGTGCATGGCGACGGCAAGATGAACATCGACCTTCAGACACAGGTGCTCACCCTGAAGAAGGTCACCGTTTCTGCGGAAAAGGCAAGCAACATACGACGGATGGAAATGGGCGTGCAGAAGATAGATATCAAGACGATCAAACAGGTGCCTGTCGTATTTGGAGAGGCCGATGTGCTGCGCGTGGTCATGACGCTGCCCGGCGTAAAGACGGTGGGTGAAGCCAGTACGGGACTGAATGTGCGGGGCGGCTCCGCGGACCAGAACCTGGTATTGTTCAACGATGCCACCATTTACAATACGGCGCATTTCTTCGGATTGTTCTCCGCCTTCAACCCGGAAGTGGTAAAGGATGTAGAGCTATATAAAAGCAGCATCCCTGCCCGGTTTGGAGGACGTCTGTCCTCCGTGCTGGATATCAGCAGCCGGGAAGGCAATAAAAAGAATATCACCGGATCGGCGGGTGTCGGGCTGCTGACCAGCCGGCTGAATATAGAAGGCCCCCTGGTAAAGGACAAGACCTCTTTTATCCTGGGAGGAAGGACCACGTATGCCAACTGGCTGCTGGCCAATCTTCCCGATCAGTACAAACATAGCCGGGCCTCCTTCTATGATCTCAACCTCAACATCAGCCATGCCATGGGGAAGAAGGACAACCTCTATTTCACGGGCTATATGAGCCAGGATCATTTCAACCTGAACAACGATACTACCTATGGATACGGCAACAGGAACATATCCCTGAAATGGAAACATATCTTTTCCAACAAGCTGTATAGCATCATTGCCGGCGGCTATGACAGGTATCAGTACAATATTACCAGCACGGAAAACGCCGTGAACGCTTATAAGCTCGGATTCGATATCAACCAGCTTTATTTCAAGGCGCATTTCAATTATTTCCTCAATGCCAATCATACATTCGAATTTGGGTTGACCACCTTACGCTATAATATCCATCCGGGTTCCTATCAGCCGGTGGGTAAATCTTCTCTCGTGGCGCCCGATGTGCTGCAGCCGGAACAGGCATTGGAAAGCGCCCTTTACCTCAGCGATCGCTATGCCATCACCAATTCCCTGTCGGTGGAAGGCGGGATCCGTTACTCCATGTACAATTATCTGGGCCCAAGCGTAGTGAACAACTATGCCGCGGGGCAGCCCTATTCCAACGGCACCCTTATCGACTCCACCCGGTATGGTTCGGGCGCATTCATAAAGACCTATGCCAAGCCGGAGTACCGGCTGTCCGCCCGGTATATATTGACGGAGAATCTTTCCATCAAGGCAGGTTATAACACCCAGCAACAATACATACATGCCCTGTCGAATACCACGGCCATGGCTCCCACCGATATCTGGAAGCTCAGCGATCCCCATATCAAACCCCAATCGGGAGACCAGGTTTCGCTTGGCCTTTACAGGAATTTGAAGAACAATACCATCGAGACCTCCGTGGAAGTATACTACAAGCGGATCAGGAACTTCCTGGATTATGGCAGCGGCGCACAGCTCATCCTGAACCACCACATCGAAACAGACGTGCTCAGGACACAAGGCAAGGCGTATGGCGTAGAGCTCCTGATCAAAAAGCTCACGGGGAAATTCAACGGCTGGTTCAGCTATACCTATTCCCGCACCCTGCTCCGGCAGGATGATCCCAATGCGGGTGAGATCATCAATCGCGGAGAGTATTATCCGGCCAACTATGACAAGCCGCATGATGCTACCTTTGTAGGCAACTACCGGTTCACGCATCGCTTCAGCGTCTCACTGAACGCGACGTATAGCACCGGCCGCCCCATCACCCTGCCCGTCGGTGTCTTCTATTACGCTGGTTCCTACAGGACCCTGTATGCCGACAGGAATGCCTATCGCATACCCGATTATTTCCGGACAGACCTTTCCATGAATATAGATGGCAACCACAAGGTGCACCAGCTGACGCATAACTCCTGGACCATCGGGGTCTATAATCTCACCGGCAGGAAGAACCCCTATTCGGTGTATTATGTCTCCGAGGGAGGGGCGGTCAATGGTTACAAGCTTTCCATCTTTGGCAGCGCCATCCCCTATGTTAATTATAATATACGTTTCTAAACGAATGCTATGACGAGGATCTTTAAGAACATATTGCTCTTTTTCTTCCTGGCCGTTCTTTTCGGACGATGCAAGGACAAATATGACAGCCCCTATAAAGCTCCCAACACAGGCTACCTGGTGGTGGAGGGGTATATTACAGGCAATGGGCCTACCCAATTCACGTTGAGCCGTACGGTGAACCTCTCGGGCAATGGCGTCATTCCCCCGGAAAAGGGCGCGCTCGTACAGGTGGAAGGAACGGATAACTCTATCTATCCGCTGACGGAAGTGGCCAACGGGAACGGCCTCTATGTGGCGAATTCCATGCCGCTCAACGCCGCTACAAAATACCGTCTTCGCATCAAGACCGGCGACGGAAGAATATACCTGTCCGACACCGTACCATATAAGGTAACCCCTCCCATCGACAGTATCAGCTGGACCTACGGTCCCAGCTATGGGCTTAAGATCTATGCCAATACCCATGATCCTGCCAACGCCACGCATTATTACCAGTGGGTGTATGACGAGACCTGGCAATACAACGCCGCGGAGTACGCGGCATATGAATATCAAAAAGATCAGAACCAGGTCGTATTCAGACCTGACTCGGAACAGATCTATACCTGCTGGAAGGAGGCCCCCTCCACAAGACTGATCCTGGGCAATTCGACAAAACTGACACAGGATGAGATCTATCTGCAGCTGCTGGACCAGATACCCGCCAATACCCAGCCGCTGGGAATACTTTTTAGCATAATTGTCACTCAATATGCCCTGACAGAGGATGGATATAATTTTTTGACCCTTATGCAAAAGAATACGGAATCGCTGGGCTCCATCTTCGATGCTCAGCCTTCGGCGCTGAGAGGGAATATACATAGTCTCTCCGATCCAAACGAGCAGGTCATTGGTTTTGTCTCGGCCGGCACCATCGAAAAACAGCGAATATTCATCTCCAGGTATCAGGTGCCGGACTGGCGTTATTATCTTGGCTGCGATCTGCCGGATACGATCGTAGGGCTCTCTCCTGACGCGCTAAAGCATTTTTACTTCGAGCAGTCCTATATACCGCTGGAGGCGCACTACAGCTTTGGCGGTCCTCAGGATGGATGGACGTCCAACCTTCCCGGATGCGCGGACTGCCGGCTGCAGGGAGGTACAACGAAGAAACCCGCCTTCTGGCCCAATTAAGGAATTCAATGATAAAGACAAATTAGGATGAACAATACCAGACCGATCAACGAGGCAAGGAAGATAGGAGCGCTTATACTGACAGCGTTCCTGTATCTCTCTTCCTTTGGACAGGATGCAACGCCAGGCTCTTTGGTGAAGGATCTCAATGACTACCGGGCGCAGCGTCTGCAGGAGAAATTGTATGTCCACACGGACAAGAGCTTCTACCTGGCCGGAGAGATCTGCTGGTTCAAACTATATTATGTAGACGCCAGCTCTCATCTTCCGCTGGATCTTAGCAAAGTGGCCTACCTGGAATGGCTGGACAAAGAGAACAAACCCGTGCTGCAAGCCAAGATAGGACTGAAAAAGGGCCACGGGGACGGTTCGATATATCTGCCGCTGACGCTCCGCTCCGGCAATTATAAGCTGAGGGCCTATACCAACTGGATGAAGAATGCAGGCGTTGACTGGTTCTTCGAAAAGAATATCACGGTAGTGAATACCCACCGGTCGGCGGAAATGCCTCCGGCGGATTCCGCGCAGCAGTATGATATCTCCTTCCTGCCGGAAGGGGGCAATCTGGTAGAGGGACTGGCCAGCAGAGTAGCTTTCAAGATCACCGATAAATATGGCCGTGGCGTATCCTGTACGGGCGTGATCACTGAAGATGATCAGGATACGGTGGCTCGTTTCCATCCCGAGCGATTCGGCATAGGCAGCTTTATGCTGACGCCCCGCCCCGGTCATCATTACAGGAGTACGGTCCGGCTTGCGGACGGCGCCGCCATCAATACCCTGCTGCCTGGCGCCTATAAGGAAGGATTTGTCATGAGCGCGGCCAGAGAAGACAATGATCATGTACGCGTCGATGTGCTTTCCACCACCGCAGGGTCAGAAGTCTATCTCGTAGCCCATACACGCGGATCGGTAAAGATAGCCGAAGCAGGCATATTACGGGATGGAAAGACCAGCTTCCTGATAGACAAGACGAAACTGGGAGACGGCATCTCTCAGCTCACCGTCTTCAATGCGGCTAAACAGCCTGTCTGTGAAAGATTGATCTTCAAATATCCCACCCATCGTCTCCACTTCGATGTCAGGACGGACAAGGATTCGTATGCCACCCGGAAAAAGATAAATCTCGAGATCGTTACGGCCGGGAATGATAAGGCGTCCACGGCCGACTGCTCCCTGTCGGTGTTCCGTGCGGATGGGCTACAGACAGCGCCCGAGGGCCATCTCCTCGACTATCTCCTGCTGACCTCCGACCTGAAAGGACGGGTCGAGTCGCCGGAATATTATTTCGATCATCCGGAGGACGAGCAGGCCGTCGATCTTCTCATGATCTCACAGGGCTGGAGGAGGTTCCGTTGGGAAGATGTGATCCATCATTCCAATCCGACCGTGGACTTCCCTCCCGAATACAACGGAACGATCATCACGGGCCGCGTCGTCAATGCCCAGACAGGGGCTCTCGACCCCAGCATACAGGGTTATCTGGCCATGCCCGGCACAAGGACACAGTTCGCTTCCGCGTATGCCGACGACAACGGAAAGATAAAATTCGAGCTGAAGGACTTTTATGGCGGTACAGAGATCATCGTGCAGACCAATCCGCTAACGGACAGCAACTACCGGATAGATATCACCTCTCCTTTTATAGATACCTATACGAAACAGCCGTTGCCTCCTTTCATATTGTCCCGCAGCGATTCCAACATATTGGCGAATAAGAATTTCGATATGCAGGTGTTGAACAGATATGCAGGTGTACGATTGAAACAGTTTCAATTCCCTGCCTTCGATACCAGCACTTTTTATGTACATCCGGATTTCTCCTACTTGTTGGATAACTACACCCGGTTTACCACCATGGAAGAGGTGATGCGGGAATATGTGGTTATGATGCTGGTAAAAAGAGGCCATGATCAAACGCATCTGCCTTTGTTGGATCTTAGCGAAATGGATAAGTTCTTCGAGAAGGACCCGCTGGTTCTCATCGATGGGGTACCTGTCTTCGACCTCAACAAGCTGATGGTCCTCGATCCCCTGAAGATCAGAAAGCTGGAGACCGTCCATCAGAAATTCTTTCTGGGGTCCACGGACTATGATGGCATCATGAACTGGATCAGCTACAAGGGAGACCTTGCCGGCTATACCCTGGATGCCAATGCCACCGTCATCGATTATGAAGGGCTGCAGCTGCAGCGGGAATTTTACAGCCCCTCCTATGAGACGGAACAGGCTGCGACGGATCATTTGCCCGACTACAGGAATGTGCTATACTGGTCGCCCGACGTACAGGTCGCTCCGAAGAGCGCGCTTAGCTTCTATTCTTCCGATGTTGCGGGGAAATACATAGTAGTGGTGGAAGGGCTTGCCGCGGATGGAACGGCAGGCAGCGGCATGGCAAGCTTTGAAGTAAAATGATCAGCCGAAGAGGTCTTCCAAGTAATCCTTTAGCACCAATGCATTATTGTGCTCTTCATCTTTTGCGGCGTACAAAAGAGTGATCTGTTTGTCATGACGGTGCTCCTCTATGAACGTTTCCACCGCGGTATTCTTTTTTAGCTCCGCCTTATAGCGTTTTTCAAAGTCCTTCCACAAAGGCACTGCGTGATCGAACCATTTTCTAAGTTCCGTCGATGGAGCCAGCTCCTTTGCCCACACCGCTCTTACCTCTTCTTTTTTGATCCCCCGCGGCCAGAGGCGGTCCACCAGTATCCGCACTCCATCTTTTGCCGATGGCTTTTCATACACTCGTTTGGTTGTAATAATCGGCTTCATATATGTAATTTACCGAATTATAGCTAATTGCCCATGGGAACAAGCAGGCTCAACAGTCCCTGCCCATACCATCTTGCCAGATAGTCGTTAGGATGAAGCGGGTTGACAAGACAGTCCTTTGCCTTTTTGCTCCGGTAGACAGCCTCGCCCAGGGAATACATATCCAGGCACACGACGCCGGGGCCTTCCATTTCCTGCAACACTTTGCGATAACCCGCCATATTGCCGGTGTAAAAGGCTTTGTTCTTATCCGAATCCAGCACATAGCCGGGGTCGAATGGCATATTGGCCAGTAAGATAAATTCTGTTTCGGGATCGGCGGCCCGCACTTTACGGATGATGGCCTGCACGGAATCCCTGAACTCCCCGGGAGACATACGCCAGAAGTCGTTCATGCCAAAATCGATCACCATCAGTCCCGGATGCAGGGGTGTGATATAATCCCCTGTATGCGCAGCTCCCCAGTCCAAGGTAGCTCCCGGTAATCCTGCATTGCGCAGGTTCACCTGACTAGCGGGGTAATTCTCTTTCAAACCATGTACAAAGAGCTCCATATAGGTGGGCATATATGGTGGGACGCTGTCATAGCCGCTGACATCCATGCCCCGGGTGATGCTCATGCCATAGGCAACGATGGTGAGCGGACGGCCTGACCGCAATCTTTCCATTGTCATGGGCAATGAGCTTCCCTTGTATCCGGGTGTAGGCCCCGTCCATGTATCATGGTGCGTATAGGTCACCGTCACCCACTGCGATTGCAGGTCATACCAGGCGAGGTTGTTCCTGGTATCGAAAGAGCTATCCGTCCTGTAGCGCATGGAGGAAGCAGGCATACGGCTGATGGCCCTTCCCTTTACCAGGTAGTCTATCCCCTGCCGGAAAACCGTATCCTGGTTAAAGCTTTTTACCGAAAGAATGCGATCGGGGTTGTAAAGAAGCCTGCCGCCGGCAGGCATTCCATTTTCCGACAGGAGCAGCACCGTCTCGTTGAAGATGGTGTCGCTATTCCAGAAAGGACGCATATAACGGTCCAGATCGCAGGATGGCGTGTGCGCAGGCCATGCGGGATCTTTTTGTAAGTGAAGCTGGTAGTTGACCGCGTGGGGCATTTCGCCCTTGTCCGCGCCCATGCTTACCGTAAGATAGGTGGTATTGGGAGGGACTTCCGTATAATTACCCGTGTGTGTCGAAGGGTCTTTCAGCGTGCAAGGCACGGTATATTCCAGCAAAAGGCTGTCCCTGTTGTCATAAAAACCCAGAGAGGTCCATGCTTTTGCGCCGGAGGTCCCCGTAAGATCCATGGAATAATCCACGATGGACAGGGCGCCGGCCGGGCGTTTTTCCAGCAGGAAGCCATTGTCACCCCTGATCGATACCCTTCCCTCGCTGACCTTCAATGGCAGCCAGCAATATCCGGAATGTTCCAGGTCCGTCTTATTCCACCGGTCGGCCATAAAGAGATACTCACCCTGTTCGGGACGGAGAGACAGCACGTAGGTGCTTTGTGAATGGAAGGTCGTCGCCGCATCGGGTCCGACACAGGGATTGCCCTGCTGATGCCAGTCTCCCAGCATGCTGTCTGCCACGGCGCAAATGGCGGCATTGGGATCCCAGCCGCTGCAGAGAGAAGTAATGAGATAATAGCGCCCCTGATGCTTGAATACAGCAGGCGCTTCCCTCCTCTCCCCGATCAGGATCCGTTTCCAATGTCCCGCAGGAGAAAGATAGTCCTCCTTCAGCAGGGACACATGCATGGTATTGTTGTTCTCCGACGTATAGACAAGATAGGCCCTGTCGTCGTCATCTTTATAAAGGGTCATATCCCGGGACATCTCCCCATCGGGACGGATGCTGCGGATATAGCGGTAAGGCCCCTGGGGACGGTCGCTAACGGCGACGCCTGCACGCGCATAGCTGTAATCCTCTTTGTCGATATGCATCCACATGACAAATTGGTGCGTAGCTGCATTATAGATCACTTTGGGCCGCTCGATGACACGGCTGATATGCAGGTCGCTGGAAGTATCGTTTGCATCGGGGGCCAGCGCTATCCCTTCATTCTTCCAATGCACAAGATCGCGGCTGGAATAGCAGGATATGCCTCCCGCCTCTACGCGGTAGTCTTCCCAATCCTGACCAGGCACCAGACGGGTGGGGCCTTTTTTTATTTCTCCAAAGAGATACCAGACGCCGGCGTGAAAAAGAACACCTGCGCCATGCGCATTGATGGGATGGCCATCCGTGTCCCGCCAGGATTGCCCTTCCTCCAGCACGACCAGGCCCCAGGGTTGTAATGTAATGGATTGACCGCCCGTCACCCGAACGCCCGTAAGCAGATCGGTAGCAGCTGTGTAAGGATAACGAAAGGTCTGCGGCGTGGCGGAATAGTTGAAATAATACCGGATAGTGTCTCCGGTCCGATTGACCCCATGTTTGGTGATCAGGGGAAAGGATAGCTCCTGATCCGGCGAGCCGGCCCCGGCATCCTGTACCTCTTGCAGCAGCAGCTTATGAAGGATGGCTTTGGAAGGCAGGGTACCCATATAGGTGACAACACCCTTATCAAAGTGGTTCTGTGTGATGGCGGCATATTTACCCCATTGGGGATGCTCATACGAGGCCAGCACTTTGGCCGTCGCGGGGACAAGCATCTCCGCCCATTGATATACCTCGTTGCCGGATGCGCCTACATGAAAAGGATCACCCGCCAGCGGAAGCCGTTCGATGTTGGTGAACAATTGATAGGATATGCCGCATGCCTCGCGTAATGGGCCTGGCATGACGGTGGGCCGGACCTGTACATTCTCATCCGTAAAAGCGCTCTTGCAGCTGTATACGATATGTCCGCCCCGGCGTACATATTCGTTCAACACAGTCAATAAGCTATCCGAAACAGTATACAGCGGCGGCACGATGATCAGGGAATAATCCTGCAGGTGAGTGGAGGAAGGGTTTATAAGATCGCATCCGACATTCATTTCATACAAGGCGTCGTATTCGCTGCGTAGTACATCGTTATACCCCCGGTTGCCGAAAGAGAACCAGCGCAAGGCTGTAAGAGATTCGTTGCTGAAGAGAATGGCGACCTTGTTCTTTATTTTCAGATCGATGAGACGGCTGCCTATTCTTTGGAATGCCTTCCCGATCCCCTGCACCTCCTCGTAGGCGGGGTTGGATTCACCGTCATGGCTCAGCACTCCTTTCCAATAGGTTTCCGCCGAATTGGGTATCGACTGCCAGGGCCAGTATTCCACCATATTGGCGCCGGAGGCAAGATGACTGAATGCCTGGAGCCGCAGTTGACCGGGATAAGGCAGTTCCTGGTTGCCGGCCATGCTTTGCGCCTGGGTCTCCATTACCAAATAATTCTTATGCAACATGCTTCGCGCCAGATCGCCGCCAAAGGCGATCTCCGCCCCCGTGAGTCTGTCGGCGGTGGGATGATAGATATCCATACCCGCTATATCAAAGGCTCTGGCGGCGGCAAAATGATCTACGTCGGGCTGTATGCCATAGGAATATCCGCGCCAGTCCATGTCGAAATTCTGTGTGATGAATTGTCCGGGCTTTTTCAACTGACAGATGATCCCCGCCTGCCAGGCGAGGTATTCGGTGACCATGCGGCGCTGAAAGGAAGAAAAAGCGCAACCCAGGCTGGCATTGATATTCCCATCCATGGAAGGGAAGTCCTTCCAGTCGTGGATGGAATTGCTCCAGTAGCTAAGTCCATAGACCCGGTTCATATTTTCCGGGCTCCCGAACTTTTCTTTCAGCCATTGTACGAAGCGGGCCTGTATGACCGGGCCGTTGTTATAATAATGCTTTGTCTCGTTGTCAGCCTGGTAACCGATGACGCAATGTCTGTCCCGTACATGTGTCACGAGCTGCCGGATGATGCGCTGCGCATACTGGCGGAATACGGGACTGACGATATCCATATTCTGACGGGCGCCATAGCTGCGCTTGCCCGCCAACAGTACCTCCGGATGTTCCCTGGCCAGCCATACAGGGATGGCATAGGTGGGTGTGCCGATAATGACATGGATGCCTGCCTTGTCCATGGCGTCCAGCACATGATCCAGCTTGCTGAAGTCGAAGACGCCGTCATGAGGCTCCCAGGTGCTCCAGGTGGATTCGGCCAGCCGCACGGTATTGATACCGGCCGCTTTCATCATGCGGACATCCTTATCCAGCCGCTCGTAAGGAATGTATTCGTAGTAATAAGCAACCCCATAAAGCAGGCTATCGAGCTGTGGTGTAGCAGACTGGGCCCCGGCCGGTATCAGACGGCCTATCATCCAGCTGAGTAGGAAGATTGTTTTTTTCACAGGCAAATCTATTTATTTTTAGTACTTCACCATATATACCCGTGGCGTATGTTAATGGAACGTGCTATCGGGAAGCAAGCCTGTCCAATGATTGCCGGAGAAGACATCGTCCTTTCCCCTGACTCCCCTGATGAGACTATCCGTCGCGATAAATGCATTGTGATAAAACCGGAAGCCGGTATGCTCTCCTTCCGTTGCATAATGAATGACCGCGCCTTTTGTATTGTAGACGGTGTTGTTATAAAAATGGCAATTGCGCAGCTGACGGGGATCACGCGAGCTGTTCCAGATAAATACCCCTGCATGGGCGGCGGAGACGAGGCCGTCGTTGTTGCTGACACAGTCGTGCACGCTGTTGTCATGCCAGGGGCTGGCCCCTGCATACTGGAATAATCCAAAACCGCTGCCTTCATTCTCGTAAGACAGGCAGAAAGCGATCTCGGAATGCGTGACGCCTCCATCCAGATCGAAACCACCTCCATCATCTGCGCCTTTGGCAGTCCTGTTCCGAAAGGAAATACAATGACGGATGATCACGCTGTCCGACTCATAAGCCCAGATACCCACCGGTCCGTTGCCGATGCGAGGCATATCCCAGCCATTGTTCGTGGCGACGCATCCCTCGATAAGGACCTTACGGCAATAGCCGACCACAATGCCATTGCCGCTGTGATTGGAGAGATTGGTAGGATCCCCGGGGTTATTTTCCGCTCTGCAGTCTTTTATGAGCACGTGATCGCAATCCTGGGCGCCATAGGGTCCTTCGGCGGAAATCCCGGCATAGCCATTATCCCTGGCCATGGTACGTAGCAGCTGTATATACGACGAACGATAGATATATACTCCTGACTTTTGAAAGCCATGTACAAGCAGGTTGCCGGCCGTAATATGGCGACAGGTATTGAGGACCAGGCCGCTTTCTTTATTGCCGTCCTTTCGGCCCGCGCCCCGGAGCTCCAGGTTGGACAGGGTGATATAAGCAGCCTTGTACAAGGTCACGGCAGAGCCATTGCCGCCATCCACCACAGCCCTTCCCTGTCCATAGGAAGTAATGACAATAGGATGTCGATTCGTGCCGGCCATGCCTGCCGGCAGTTGCAGCGGTCCCTGGAATGTCACTCCGGCCCGCAGAAAGATAGTGTCGCCGGGATGCAGGGATATCTTGCTCAGCCCCTGCAGCGATGTATCGAAATACCAGTTATGCGCCCAGACTCCCGATACCGGAAGCAGGGACAGTATGCACCATGTGAAGAACCTCATATCAATATCCCGGATTCTGTTTCAGTTTAGGGTCTAAGATAATTTCCTGCTGCGGGATAGGGAAATATTCATGTTTACCCTTGACGAAGGTGGATCCGGCCTGCACGCAGCCCACGCCTCTTGTCTGCTCCTTTTGCAGATAGGCATTCAGGTAGGTGTCGGCGATCCCCCACCTGACCAGGTCGAAGAACCGATGGCCTTCCTGCGCGAACTCCAGCCGCCGTTCAAAATACACGGCATTGCGGGCAAAATCCTTGCTGGTCCAGGTGGATGTGTACTGCTCCACATTATAATTGGCGGACGGCGAGCCGGAGGAATTGTCGATATCCGGCTTACAGCCATTCTGCGCCCGCTGGCGGATCTGGTTGACATATCCCCTTGCCGTTTCCAGGCTGCCCACCTCCACCTCGCATTCGGCGGCCCATAACAATACGTCGGCAAACCGGATGATGTTGTAGTTGACGGCGCTGTTACCCTCATAGTCATAGGAAATATAGACATTATATCCCTGATCCTGCTCGCTGGCAAAATACATATTCTTCATATTGAGATAAGGGCCTCCAAAACCCTGATCATAGATCCAGCTTTGTCCGGGATCGATACCCCAGTCCAGGTAGGGAACGCCGCGTCTTCCCACCGTCCAGTCCAGGCGGGGGTCGACCGTACCCTGATAAGGCGTAAAGGGATCGTAAGAGGAGATGCCCATGTCATTGGTCATGTTGGTGACATTGGACGTGTCATTGCCGGAAGCGTCCATCATCGGAAGGCCGCCGGCATCCGTCTTGAAGGCATTGACCAGGTTGAAAGAGGGTTGCTTCCAATAGCCGTAGTATACGTCCGAGCCCTGGTAGAACAGCGGGGAAACACCCGTCTCGCCCACGTTGGCATTGATGGGAATGCTGGCCTGATCGACGGAGAACTGTATCTGCAGCACAGACTCTTTGTTGTTCTCCGTAGTCACCCGGAAATTATCATGATAGCAATCCACCAGA
The DNA here is from genome assembly GCA_035545935.1 of Puia sp. Taxonomy (GTDB): domain Bacteria; phylum Bacteroidota; class Bacteroidia; order Chitinophagales; family Chitinophagaceae; genus Puia. The sequence goes on from DASZXP010000224.1 coordinate 14,719, forward strand.
CCGTATTTTACGCCATTGGAATTCTTTCCGCTGGCAATGATCGTATTCAGCAGCGTCAGGGCATCGGAATATTTCTTTTCGAACATATAGCATTTTGCCAGATAGCAGGCGGCGGCCCATTTGTTGGCCTGCCCGGGCAACGGCTGCTGCTCCAGGAGATTGTCATAAGCGAATTTGAAATCCTCTTCTATCTGCGGCCAGATATCCGTCTCGTTGGAAAGCGTGGTAAAGCTGATGACATTTTCGTCGATATAGGGTACATTGTTCCACATCTTCTTGGCATCGAAATGAAAATGTCCTCTCAGGAAGCGGGCTTCCGCGATAACCTCCGTCTTTTGGGCATCGGTCATATCCTGGGCCTTTCCACAGGCGCGAATGACGGCATTGGCGCGTGCTACCCCGTCGTAGTCGGCGACCCATTTGTCATCCAGGAACCCCGTACTGGACAAGGCCTGGAAATTCTGTAGCAGCAGGGCATCGGGTACGCCGTGGGGAAGACCATTGCCGGCTGTCCCACCTACATACGTGTCGCCGGAAGTGATATCGCCATACAGCCAGTTGGTGCCGGCCGTACCCCACCAGGTGCTTTTGGTATCCATGCCCGTGAGATCATGATAGGCTCCGACCAGCAATGCCTGCACCCCCTTGTAATTATTCAGCGTATCGCTGGCGGTGGAAGGTCCCTGTACGGGGACGGTGAGAAAGCTCTTGCTGCAGGACAGCAGAAAGAACGTCAGTATATATAAAAGAAAGGATATTCGTGTCATATAAAAAGTTTTAGTACGGCGGGTCATTATAAATTGAGGTTTACGCCAAAAAGATATTTCTGTGCGATGGGATAGGCAGTGCCATAATCGATGCCCAGACCCTTGGGGTTGCCATCGTTGACCGCGGGGTCCTGACCGCTGTAATGGGTCAGCGTAAGCAGGTTATACGCCTGCACATAACACCGGAGCCGGGAGATCCCCTTCATCTTCGGCAGCGTATATCCCAGCTGCATCATTTTTATCCGCAGATAGGAGCCGCTCTCTATAAAGAAGCTGGAGGGTGAAAGATCGTTGACGCCGGAGCCCTGTGAGAAAATGGGCAGCTTGGCGTTGGGGTTGGATTGACTCCAGGTATCCAGGGCGCCTGTTTCCAGGCCCCCCTGCCCTGCCACCAGCCCATTGGGCATTTGCGTCATGACACGGCCATAGTTGAAGATCTTGTTTCCATATACCCCCTGAACAAAGATGCCGAAGTCGAAATCCTTATAATACAGGTTCAGGTTATAGCCATAGGTAAATTTTGGATTCGGATCGCCGATAAAGGTCCTGTCCGAGTCCGTGATCGCGCCATTGTTGTCGATGTCCTTGTAACGCACATGCCCCAACGCATTGGCAGGATTGATGCCAAAGAGCGTTTCCGAAGCATGACCCGTGATATCCTGCTGGCTGCGGAAAAGGCCTTCGTATACATAGCCGAAAAAGGAGCTGACAGGCCGGCCGACGATGTTGCGGGTAAGGGCCGTACCGCCGCCGGAGCCTACAAAGCCTCCGTCAAAATGCGAGCCGGGTACGCCGTCGATGTAATTGATCCGGTTGCGATATGTGGCGATGTTGAAGTTCATGTCATAGCGGACCTGTCCTGCGCGACCGTTATAACCCAGCTCCAGCTCGATACCTTTGTTGGAGAAATCCATGATGTTCTGGACGGCGCTGGCGGCAGAACCCTGGTTGCCGGTGGTAGGAGGCGCATACAGCAGACCTTTTGTCGCCTTGTTGAACCAGTTGAAGCTGGCGGTAAAGCTGTTATTGAAAAGGGCGGCGTCGAAGCCGATATTGGTCGTTTTATTCGCCTCCCAATGCACGGTAGGGTTACCATAGGCGCTGAGATAATAACCCGATATGGCAGACGTGTTGGTACCGCCCAGGTCATAGAAACCATAGGGGTCGGATGTATAGACATCCGTATAGGCGGCAGTCTGTATGGCGTCATTGCCGGAGCCACCGTAAGATGCCCGTAATTTCAGATCGGTGATCCAGGACAGCCTGTCCATAAAGGATTCCTTGGAGATCCGCCATCCGCCGCTGACGGACCAGAAATTGCCGTAGGTGCTGCTGGGGCCGAACTTGGAGGAGCCGTCCCTGCGTGCCGTGGCCGTAAAAAGATATTTGTCCATCATGGAGTAGGTGACGTTGCCGAACATGGACACGCTGGTACGTTTGTCACCGTTACCATATACCAGCGGTGTATAAAAAGCGTCGGTGCCCGTGTTGCCGCTGCCAAGGTACTGGTTGCTGGGGGCCGAGCTGGCCAGGTTGCCCGTCACGCCCTGGTTATCACGATAAGCAAAAGCATGGGCTTCGTAGGCTACAAAGGCGGTGACCCTGTGGTCGGCTGCGATGGTAGTGGAATAGGACAGCTTGTTGAGCCAGCGCCAGTCCGTAAAATAGCTTCCTCCTTCGCTAAAGATGCTGGCCGTGTCGGTCAGCGGCTCCTGGAAAAGCTTGGGCAGGTAGTAGTGATACTGGTTGGGAACGAACTGAAACCCTATCTGGTTGGTGTATACCAGTCCCTTTATAGGTTCCGCCTCCAGAAAGGCCGAGCCGATGATGGATTCGGTGTAGGATTTTGAGTCTTTGGCGCTGGTCCTGCCGATCAGGGGATTACCGCCGCCCAGGATGGTAGTGCCTTTGGTACCGGCCAGGTTTCCTGCAATATCATGGGTAGGCAGCAGGGGTGATAAGGCGAAAATGGAACCAATGTCATTATTGAAAGTATTGCTCGTGCGTCTGGTGCCTCCATTGGCATCCGAATAGGACAGTTCCACGTTCTCTCCCACCCTCAGCCAGGGCTGTACTTTAAACAAGGTATTTACGCGTAGCGAATACCGTTTGAAATAAGAGTTCAGCTCCGTACCCTGGTCGTTGAAATAGCCAAAGGTCAGCGCATAGCTGCTCTTTTCGTTGGCTCCGCTGAGCGATAGCTGATGGTTTTGGGTAAAGGCGGATTGGAACAGTTCCTTGAACCAGTTGGTGCCGGCCTTGTTGGCCTTCAGGATACGATAGGTCCTTATATCGTACAGGGATGGATCGGCCTGGAGGCTGCCGGCGGCCACCCCTACGTTGGGCGAAGGCCCTTCTATGATATAATCCGGGAGCACAGGCGTATTGCCGTTGCCATAAAAAGAGGCCGGCTTGGGTGTTTGCGCCGGTGTGGAATTGAGATAGGAATTATACAGGGCATCGGCCTGCTGCTGAGGCGTGATAAAAGCAGGCAGCTTTTTGGGTACTTCATAACCCAGATAGGAACTATATTCCAGCTTGGGGGCGCCCATCTTTCCCGTCTTGGTGGTGATGACGATGACGCCATTGCTGCCTTCCGAACCATAGAGACTTATAAGAGAAGGGTCTTTCAGGATCGTGATGCTTTCGATGTCGCCCGGATTGATCAGGCTGGATATGTCCTGGCTGCCATCGGCATTGCCCATCCGGATCTGCACCCCATCGATGACATAGAGAGGGTCGTTATTGCCCACCGTACCCACGCCGCGGATCCTCACCACCATCGAGCTGCCGGGACCGCCCTGCTCGTCCACGCTGACGCCTGCCGCACGTCCCTGCAGGATAGCGGTAACATCCGTAACAGGGCTCTGGGACACCACATCGGCGGAGATGGTGGAAGCCGCACCCGTCACATCCCGCTTGTTCTGACGGGAATACCCCGTGACCACCACTTCATTGAGGGCATTTCCTCCCGGCCGAAGCTGAACTATCATTTCATAGGTCTGTCCTTCCTGGATCGTGACATCGAGCGCTCTTGTCTGGTAGCCGATGGCGGAGACCTGGACCTTGTATTTACCCGGCCTGACACCGGTGATGGTAAACTCTCCCGTCACTCCTGCGGAGGTGCCTTTGCCGGCGCCGACGAGGACGATGGAAGCTCCTACCATGGGCTCGTCCTTTTCATTGGTGACCGTCCCTTTTATAATCCCTTCCGTGGGCTGATCCGCTGCAAGAGACGCATCACTGGCGAGACTGGAAGCAGGGTCGCCCTGCTGAT
>DASZXP010000225.1:0-3681 GCA_035545935.1 Puia sp.
GGAGGCTGATCTTTCAGGGTGAGCTGGCTGCCGTCATAAGACTGGGCCATGGTATTGAGCGTGATATTGACGCCCATCTTTTCCAGGTCGCGTTTGGCCCGGGCGCCGGCTTTATCGGACATGGACGGTAAAAGTCGGGACAAGCCTTCTATCAGATGGATCGACATTTCGCTAAAGTCCAGATTGGGGTAATCCCCGGGCAGGACGTGACGCCGAAGCTCGGACAGGGCTCCTGCCGTCTCAACGCCTGTGGGACCGCCGCCTACCAGGACAATGGTAAGCAATGCTTTTCGCATGACGGGGTCGATGATCATATTGGCCTGTTCCAGCACCTGCATGAGCTGGCTCCGGAGATCGATGGCTTCAGGAATAGACTTCAGAGGAAGGGAATATTGTTCGATGTCTTTGTTGCCGAAAAAGTTAGGCTTGGCGCCTCCTGCCATGATAAGATAATCGTAATAAAGATTCCCCACGGGGGTGGAGATGGTGCTTCCATCCACATCAAGGGAGGTCACCGGCAGCATCCGGAAATGGAAGTCATTATAGTGCTGAAAAGTGTTCCTCAGCGGGCTGGCGATGCTATCGGGCTGTAATCCGGCAGTGGCCACCTGGTAGAGCAGAGGTTGAAAGGTGTGGTAGTTGTTCTTATCGAAAAGAACCACCTGGAAGCCTTTATTACGCAATTTTTTGATAGCGTTCATTCCCCCAAATCCGCCGCCGATGACGACCACGCGTTGTTTGAATGTATTGGGAATGTTCAATGTCAAATGGGCTGTTTTTTCCATGTGACTATGCACACAAAAGCAATGCCCCCGCTGTCGCCCCGGCCTGTCACCCTGGCATGAAAATTCGATAGCCTAATAAAAATACATATTATGTTCAATAGATTCCCTATCCATTTCAGCTTCGAAGGAAAACAATACCGCGGTGAGATACAGCCACTGCAGACCGGCGTCCAGAATCGGAAGCCCACGGCTTTCCAGGTGTTCCTTAACAATGTATATTGTGGATTGATCCGTAGAAGGGACGACAGGTGGGAAACCGATTCCCCAAAGTGCGCGATCCTCGTAAGGCCTCTTTCCTACCAGATAGAGGATTGGTATGAATGACAATTTACTCTTCCATTGCCTGGACCAGCTTTCTCATGGCAATGGCCAGCTGTCCTTCGACGGTCTTTATGGATAGGTCGAGGAGGGTGGCGACGTCCTTGTATTTCAGTCCGTCTTCCTTTATGAGCTTGAAGATGAGCTTGCAGCGGGGGGACAGGCTCCGGATGGCGGCATTCATTTTCCTGACGGCCTCGGAGTGGATCAGCAGGGTCTCGGGGTCGGCGTTGAACTGGATATATTCATGGCTGCGTTCGGCAATATCCACGATACGGGTGGAAGTATGGCGAAGATGGTTTAGCGAAAGATTTTTTACAGACACATACAGGTAGACCTCCAGATTGCGAATGGAGGGTGATCTCTCTCTTTTCTTCCACAATTGCATAAATACGTCGTGAACGATGTCTTCGGCGGGCTGTTTTTGGTGAACGATGGAGAAACAAAAGCGGTATAATCGCCCGAAATACTGCCGATAGCATTCCTCAAAGGCGTGCACGTCGTTGAGCGCAGTTATTTTATCATGCAGTATGGTTATGGTAGTGTCCATGGCAAACACTCTATCGATGCAAGGTAGAATTTTTTTTATTTCTCTTTTAAGGGTTTTTTGTGAGTGGCGTGTCCTTGTTGCAAGCGGGCTCATTGTCCGTCTTATAACCTTACATATCATGGATCAGGATAGAATAGATGTTTTGCTGGCGAAACATCTGGCGGGGGAATTAACGCCCGAAGAAAATGAAGAGCTCGAATGGGCTCTCTTGGCCAATCCGGCGCTGCGTGTGACCTTACAGGTGCTGCAGCGGATGCGGGAGATGCCGAGAGGGGGGAGTATTGCGGAAGAACGCGAGATGATGGAACGGGGATTGGCCCGCTTACGCGAACCGGTTCCCGAACGACAACCTGCGGTTGTCGTTCGACATTGGTGGGCTGCTGCCGCGGCGGTGCTGGTTTTAGGAGTGGGTGGTGTCCTGCTTTATCGCGGGGATCAGCGTGTGCCGCAGCAACCTGTACACAAGAAGGAGATAGCGGCCCGTTATGGGACACGCAGCTACCAGGAGCTGCCGGATGGTTCCAAACTTTGGCTCAATGCGGGATCCAAGGTTACCTATGCGGAGGGGCGCCGGGAGCTGACGCTGACAGGGGAAGCATTTTTTGACATAAAGCATGATCCTGACCATCCTTTTATCATTCACACCGGTGAGCTCGACATAAAAGTGCTGGGCACTTCCTTCGACATAAAAGCCTATCCCAACGACTCCACTATAGAGACTACGCTGATCAATGGCAAGGTAGAGATAGACTGGCCCGGAGGTGTGCGGGAGGGGATTGTCCTGAAACCCAATGAGAAGGTAGTGATACCTGTGCGGGAGATGCAACGGGTGCAAATGGGAACTGTAGCTGTGGCGCGCAAGACGGTGACGCCAGACCCCCAGTACAAAACACTTATAGAGACCTCATGGGTAGAGGACAAGCTGGTGTTCCGGAACGAAGCTTTCTCCGACGTGAGCAGGAAGCTGGAAAGATGGTATAATATCCATATCAGCTTCGAGGACAAGCGTTACCTGGATGACAGGCTCACCGCTTATTTCAAAGACCAGCCTATCCGGAATGTAATGGATGCCTTGCAGATATCACTGGGATTCCATTATCGCATAGAGGGGGATACCATACACATCACATCAAAATAGAAGGATATGTAAGAACGACTGACGATATAACGAGCTTGCCCAAAAAAACAGGAAGTGCTGTCACACCTCCTGATGAGTTGGGTATAATCACGTAGTGCCTGATTATTTAACCTCAACATTTCAAATGTATGAAAAAAAATGTTAGTGAAATCCTTCTGCGTATGAAACTAGCGATTGCTCTTTTACTCATTACCTTTCTACAGGTGTCCGCAAAAGTTCATTCCCAGGATAGGATCACTCTCAGCGAGAAGGGCATCAGCTGGGCCCAGTTCTTCGATCTGCTGCAGAAAAAAAGCAATTACACATTTGTCTACAAGGATGACGTGCTACCGCGGCAGGAAAAGATCGACGTGGCAGTGGTGGATCGTACCGTCCTGCAGATACTGGACAAGGTGATGGGGAATTCCCCGCTGACCTACCAGGTCTTGTCGGGCAACCTGGTGGTAGTAACTCCCAGGCCGGCGCTGGCGGATGTGGGGGATGTACGTATCAGCGGAAAGGTCTCATCTGCCGCGGGAGATGCATTGGCGGGGGCCAGCATAAAAGTGAAGGGAACTTCAACGGGAACTTCCACCGACGCCAGCGGCAATTTTTCGCTGGTAGTACCTGAAGAGGCAACACTGGTGATATCCTATATCGGCTACCAGGAGCAGGAGATACCCGTATCCGGCAGGACCCAATTTACCATTGTTTTGCAGGCCGTGCCGGGAAATATCAATGAGGTGGTAGTGATCGGGTATGGCACTACCCGGAAGAAGAGTCTTACCGGCGCCGTATCCACCATACGGGCCAGCGATCTGAACAATCTGCCTGTCGGGGATGTGAGCCAGATCATGCAGGGCAAGGCGGCGGGTGTGGCCATTACCCAGTCCACCGGCGCTCCCGGAACT
>DASZXP010000226.1:0-5640 GCA_035545935.1 Puia sp.
CGTCAAAAAGCCGTTGTACCCCGCTCTGCTGTTCATATTCGATCACCCGGCTGTATATCGCTACTTTCATTGCTTAAAAATCATTTCTGATGTGTAAAAATAACCCGTTTTGTCCTAATTGATTAAAGCTATAATCCAGCCGGAAATTCAGGTCATAGAAAGTAACGACGTCCAATCCAAATCCGCCTGAATATAACATGCGGTTGACCAGTGAATTAGCTTTGAAATCTTCATTATACGCATAGCCGCAGTCGCCAAAGGCGGTGGCATAGATCCGGATAGGTATCCGGTCATGCGAACGTACCTTACGCATAAAAGGTATGGAAAAATTGAACAGCTCCCGATAGAACGTATTACGCAGCACCGACCCCGCCGTCCCATCCACCACATATCGGTCCAGGCCCCGCAGATAAAAATCCCCATACCCCAGCAGGGACTGGTTATAAAAAGGCTGATGCAACGGCCATTTCAATACATTGGTATTCTCCAATCCGAACCAAAGCTTCCAGGCCAGCGGCCAGGCCCGCGTCAGCTTGGTATAGAACTGCCAGAAATCCATGTCCTTCGTGATCCCCCGGCGTGTCAGCCCCGTCTCGAAAATGATGCCGTTCAACGGGTAGGCGACATAATCCACATCCGTATAATTGAACCGGTAGCTCCATTCCGGGAAAACCACTTTCAATTTGCCGTTGTTGAAATAATGGGGATTCCATACCGCCACCGCGCTGTCGATCCGCACGCTGTTCATGCTGAATCCCACCAAATGCCGCACTTTCAATCCCGGTCGGTAGAAATAGCGGATCGAGGCCGAGAATTGCTCGCTCAGGTACTTGCCCGAATACGGGATGGTATCCGAGTTGATAAAGTATTGTTGGTTATTGGACGTAAGCGCATCCACCTCCTTCATCTGCGCATAAGTGAACCCTCCCCCAAACCCATGCTTCAGGGATTTGTCCGCATAAGGCTGGTTATAATAAAGCTCGAACTGGCGGGCATAGCCCGTGATCAGCCAGGCGGTCAGTTGGTCATTCCGGCCCGTGAAATTGAAATGAGTGAACTTCCCGCCATAGTTCACCCGGTTGAGATTATAATGTTTCGCCGCCCAGGCGGAAAGATTGCGGTCCACCGGCCGGAAATAAGGCACCGGAAATATGTACCATCTTTCTTTTACGTCTATCTGTATATCCGCCTCATAACCCCGGAAGTTTTTCAGGTATATGACCACCTCGTTGAACAAATGCGTGTTGATCAGTCTGTCGTGCGACATCTGGAACGCCGTGACCAACCCATGCAGGCTGACGGAATCCCCGGGTTTGAAGGACAGCTCCCTCTCGATGATATAATTCTTTGTCTTTTTGTTGCCCGATATATAGATCTTCCCAACAGCGTATGGTCTGGACAACGTGTCTTGGGGAAAGGCACCACGTTGTCCGGACGTATTTAATGTCCGTAGGCCTTCGTCGGAACCTATGGTCCTGGACAACGAACCTGTGGTTCGTTCAGGTCTGGAAGTATCGGCAGAGGGCTGCCCGGGAGAAGTTTGTGCGGAGGAGTAGAGATAAAGGGACAAGGGTACTATCGTCCAAAAAAATTTCCAATCCTTCTTTATGACCATAATGGGTTTTGTCCGACGGCTACACGTACCGCTGGGATTTGCAGATCAGATGTTCAGGTAATTCATCAGGTGGTCGTAATTGCTGCGCAATTCGTTCTCGTATAATTCTTCCCCAAAATAATACTTTACCTGGTATTCATACCGCTGGAATGTCGCGATAATATCGGAGATCTCGAGCTTATTGATCCGTAAGGTAATAAAGAAATTCCCGGATTGCGGGTCTGTATAGGTATTCAGTTGTGTGATCTGGGCGTCATTGGTCTCGATCAGCTTGCTGATCTCGGAAAAGGAAAAGCTGACCTTTTCCATCTCCAATACAATGATGCCTCCGTTGTCGGCCACACCACCTATTTTTGCCAATTGTTTCAACAGGTCTGTTGCAATGATGGAACCAATGTATTCCCCTTCTCCGGCTATGACAGGGATCACGGTCAGGGCAGACTCGTTGACCATTTGCACCGCCTCGAAAAAGAAAGCGTCGGCATGCGCCGCCGTCCTGGAAAAGCTGGTCTGCAGCTGCGACAGCTTGATGGAGTCATCCTCCACATTCAAAAGATCATCCTCACTCACCAGCCCCGCCAGTTTATCTTCTATGACGACGGGGAGATGGGTAACATGGAAATCCGCCATCAGATCCAGCGCCTGGGACACAGGGTCATTCAGGTGTAAGGACGGGATAGAGGCCGATATGATCTCTTTGTTCAGCATCAGGATGTACTAGATCATTTAAAGCAAATCACAACTCTATACTAAGACGTAATAAATCAGACTACCGCTGCCGGCTCGTTCAATTTTCGCAAAAATTTATGAAGGATCCCATTGAACTCCTCCGGCCTTTCCATCATCGGAGCATGCCCGCACTTATCGATAAAATGCAATTCACTGTTGGGGATCAGTTTGTGGAATTCCTGCCCTACAAATGGCGGGGTAATATTGTCGTTATTTCCCCAGACCAGCAGGGTAGGGTGCTTGATCTGGCTCACTTCCTCACCCAGGTTGTTCCGGATGGCGCTCTTGGCCAGCGTGATGATCTTGAGGGCCTTCAGACGTACGTTCACCGTCTCATACAGCTCGTCCACCAGCTCCTTGGTGGCCATCTTAGGATCATAAAAGGTTAATTCCGTCTTTTTCCGGATATATTCATAATCCCCCCGCTTAGGGTAGGTGTCCCCCATACCGTTCTCGAACAGACCGGAACTGCCTGTCAACGTAAGGGATTTGATCCTTTCAGGGTGCCGAAGGACGTACATCAACGCCACATGCCCCCCCAGGGAATTACCTAAAAGGTTGATATCCTTATAATCGCGGTATTCGATGAACTTATGGACGAATTTCTCCAACCCTCCGACCGATGTATGCAGGAGATCCAGGTCCAGCAAGGGCAGCAGCGGGACCACCACCTTATACTGGTTACGGAAATAGTCGATCTGTCCGCTGAAATTGCTCAGCGCACCGAACAGACCGTGCAGTAATATCAACGGTTCTCCTACCCCTTCCTCGATGAATCTGAACTTTTCTTCTTGTTTGATTTCGTATTCCATCTGTTAAATTCTATCCCGGTAATTATTCGTAAAAATAGCGATTTACTGCATAAAAATACCTCTCTCCTAAAAAAGCAGCATCCCTCCTATTCCTCCTGAAAATCACCCCTCCGGGATCATCCTTTGCAAATTTACAACAACTAAGTCGCCAGAGGCGACTCGTCCGAAGGACAATATTTCAAATAGTTCTAATACCCAACCCCCAAAATACCCACCTTCCTTGATATGCCCCTCGCACCTCATTAGTCTATCTATGCTGTAGACTTCTATTCAGGTGGTCGAAAAAATCTTCCAGCTGGGTGAACATCCCCTTGAAGAAGGGCACCAGCCCCCCAAACCCATCGATCACCACCGGCCCCCAGGGGCGGATAAAAGGGTAAGTGATGGAAGAGGCCAGTGTGCTGCCGGATACCAGCCGCAGCTGGACAATGTAAAATAACAATACGCTGAGTATTATCGTATATACAGCGGCATATAACAGGACCCCTGCCAATTTGTTCAACCATCCCATCATCGTCAGGTCCACCGCCGCCTCCATCAGCCGGCCGATCCATCTTATCAGCAATACCACGGCAATGAATACCAGCACAAAGGCCAATACCGGCAGCCAGCGCCCCGACAACGTCGTATGCGCCTTCAGATAACCCGCCACCGTGGCCGACAGCTTCATGGCCGCAGCCAGCCCCACGACAAACGCCAGGGCAGACACTATCGCGATGATGAATCCCTGCCGCAATCCTTTGAATACAGCCACCAGCAAAAGGACCAGGAACAGGACATCGATCCACATATTACTTCGATAACAATTCTTTCACCGTGGCGCTGATGGTCTTGCCATCCGCCTGGCCCGCCAGCTGCTTGGTAGCCGCCCCCATCACTTTCCCTATGTCCGCGGGAGAAGAAGCTCCCGTCTCGGCGATGATCTTCGACAGGACGGCTTTCAGCTCTTCCGCACTCAGCTGCTTGGGTAGGAACTGCTCTATAACGGTAATCTCCTCTTGTTCCTTCTGCGCCAGGTCCGTCCGCTGCTGTTGCTGGAAGATCTCCAGGGAATCTTTCCGTTGCTTGACCAGTTTTTGGAGCAGTTTCGTCTCATCCTCCTCTTTCAATACCCCTCCCGCTCCTTCAGATGTCTTAGCGACAATGATGGCAGCCTTGATGGCGCGGAGACCACGCAGGGCCGCTTCATTTTTTGCAAGCATCGCTGTTTTCAGCTCTGCCATTACTTTTTGTTCTAAACTCATGCCAAAGAAATTTTAATGGCCGTCACTGGCCTTGTTGGAAAATTTGGGCCGATAACGCCCAATATCTAATGTCTGTCCTTAGGACAACGAACCTCCGGTCCGTTCCGGCCAGGTCAGGCCTTGTTACTTTTTAATTGTTGCTCCCTGAATTTATTATAAAAACTCTTCGCAAACTCCTTCATATCGTTCGTCAACCCCTGGTCCTGGGTGGCCCGGTGATAGGTCTCGGCCATGGTCATAAAGGTCTGATAGAAGAAATCAGCCATTTCGTCCACCATCATATCCTTTGTCCACAAGTCGATGCGGAGGGCCGTCTTGTCAGCCCCATCCCAAAAAGCCAGCATCATCGCCTTGGCCTTACGGGCAGCCTCCGCCGTCGTATCCGTAGCATTCCAGCTGATCTGCTCCGGCACACGGTCAGCGTCCAATAGTACATCGATGTTGATTGAAGATCTTGCCATAATATAGTTTTCAAGCCGCAATTTAATTAGTTTTCACCGCCAAACGAACCCGGGGTTCGTTGGCTCCGGACATTTCCCAGGAATCCTCCTATTACCGCGGCCGATTGCGGCACACTAAGATCGGCCACCCGCAGCGCCCCTTTCTCTATCAGCTCATTACGAACGATCTCGTTCTTATAAAGGGATTTCAACCCCTCCGCCAGGGCCTCGATATCATCCACCGGCGCCTGTAGAACAGCATCTCCCGCCGGCCTCCCGTCCAATACCCCCGCCCAGTCCGGCAGCCCCCCATCCGATAGCACGATAACAGACGTCTTCGCCCGCCAGGCATTCAGGATGGCAAAACCCGGATCACCCCGATGTAGCATATGAATGACGGCATAGGCGGCCTCCATTGACCCCTTCGTTCTTTCCGGATACAAACATACATCCTCCCGGTATTTATAGGAATCCAGCTTGTCGATGGCACCTATCCCTGCCAACACCAGCTTCATATTGGACAGCTGCCGCTTTTTAAACAAGGAGAACGCCTTTAACAGATTCATTACCTCCAACGCCGCCACACCGGTGACATCCGCAAAAAAGTACTCCCTGCCCCCCGCTATCTCCTTTTTTATATTCTCCCGCTCCTCCATCGCCAATGCCCTCACTTCCTCATCGGGAGCCAATGGCACCCGGACATCTGTTCCATTAAAAGAAAAGATCAGCCCTTTTTGTGACATTCGCCAGCTGCAAAAGGGCGTCTTCATACCCCTGATCCCCGGCGTCCTCCCCTCCAT
>DASZXP010000227.1:0-74371 GCA_035545935.1 Puia sp.
TGTCCCGTCTTGGGATCCTGCTGCGCGGGATAGAAACGGATCTCCCGGCCGCTAAGCAGGGGATGTGCGTTGGGGCCGGTAGCAGTATCGTTCTTGGCCGTTGCCGTATCGCCGGTTTTGGCGGAATCGGGGTTGGTGGCAGCGCTGTCCTGTTTGATGCCGTCAAGATAGTTGTGCAATGCTTTGTCGGCGCTGACAACGGAATTTTCCAGCTCGCCGATATTGTATACTTCCCAGAATTGAAGATTGGCCGTGGACTGGAGATATTTACGGACCCTCTCCGGATCGGTGGCCCCGGCCAGCTCGACGGCGATGACGCCTCTGTTCTGATCCAGGCTGATGCTGGGCTGCGCAACGCCGAACTTGTCGATACGTGTCTGCAATACCTTAAAGGTCTGCTGCATGGCAGCATTGGCCATATCATGCAGATAGCTGACGACGGACTCGTCCGAAGCATCGAACTTGAGCTTATTGCGATTGGCATTGGCAAACAAAGGAGCCAGCTTGCCCGAGGGATTGATCTCTTTATACGATTGCGCGAACAGATCCACCAGGTTGCTGGTGCTCGAGACCTTCTTTTGATCGGCGAGAGCCAGCGCTTTCAGCAGCTGCGGATCACGGGGATTGTTGGAAAGGTTCTTTACCAGTCCATCCAGCGCTACATCCAATGTCACACTGATACCACCCTGAAGGTCCAGACCCAGCAGCAGTTCGCTCTCCTTCGACTTCTGATAGGTAGTGCCCCACCAGGTGATCTTGGTCTCCTTCGTGCTATCTAACAGCTCGCGCTTGCGTTGATTGACCAGCTCATCCAGCGTATCCTGATACAATGCTCTCGCTTCTTTGTCGGTGGGATATTTTTGGGCGGCACTGACGGGGTATAGCCGATGCACATAGCTCTTGGCTTTGGCATCCATTTCCGACTCGTGTTTGTTGACAAACCAGGTGAAGGATAATTGGTACAGTGAAATGGCGATCAATAAAGCAGCAAAAATACTTACCAGTGCTCTCATTTGGAAGTTTCGTTTGTTTTTTAGGAATCGCAAATATAGGTTTTAGTTTAGCAGAATGGCAAAAATGGGGGCCCAAATCAGGCAAATTATGCAAATTATTTAGGGGAGAACTCCTGCCTTATGTATACCTTTGCGCCGCAATTCTGTGTAATATATCTATATAAACTATGCAATTATCATCCATTCTGTCCCGGTTTGCCGAACCGGAGACCCTGAAAATGGCCAAGCTGGGCCGCGAGTTGAGAGCCAAAGGCATCGACGTTATTGATCTTAGTCTGGGAGAGCCCGATTTTGACACCCCCAAGCATATAAAGGATGCCGCGAAAAAGGCCATCGATGATAACTGGAGCCATTACACCCCCGTATCCGGCTACCTGGATCTGCGCGAGGCCGTCTGCACCAAGTTCAAGAGAGATAATAACCTGGATTACAAGCCCGAGAACATAGTCGTGAGCACGGGCGCCAAGCAATCCCTGGCCAACGTGATCCTGGCCCTGGTCGACGAAGGCGACGAAGTCATCATCCCCACCCCTTACTGGGTCACCTACTCCGAGCTGGTAAAGATCGCCCGGGGCAAGGTCGTGGAAGTGCACACGTCCTCCGACACCTTCAAGATCACACCCGCCCAGCTGGAAGCCGCCATCACTCCCAAAACCAAAGCGTTCCTCTTCTCTTCGCCCTGTAACCCTTCCGGGGCCGTATATAGCCGGGCGGAGCTGGAAGCCCTGGCCGCCGTCTTCCGCAAACACCCCAATGTCGTTATCCTCTCCGACGAGATCTACGAATACATCAACTTCACCGGCAAGCATGAAAGCATCGCCCAGTTCAGCGACCTGAAAGACCGGATCGTGATCATCAATGGACTCAGCAAGGGATTTGCCATGACAGGATGGCGTCTGGGTTATACTGCCTCCAATGTGGAGATAGCAAAGGCCTGCGAGAAGCTGCAGGGACAATTCACCAGCGGCACCAACTCCATCGCTCAGAAATCCGCTGTCGTAGCGCTGACCGCCGACCTTACCCCCAGCATGGACATGGTAAAGGAATTTACCGATCGCCGGAAGAAAACGCTCGAACTCGTAAAAGCCATTCCCGGTTTGAAATGTTTCGAACCCCAGGGAGCATTCTATATCTTCCCGGACGTATCCGCCTACTTTGGGACATCCGATGGGACCACTACTATTACGAACTCCGCCGACTTCAGCATGTACCTGCTCAATACGGCCCACGTCTCTTCCGTAATGGGAGATGCGTTTGGCGAACCCGCCTGTGTACGCTTCTCGTTTGCCAACAGCATGGGCAACATCGAGAAAGCATGGGCCAGGATCAAGGACGCGCTGGCTAAGTTGAAATAAAGAAATAGATTATAACGCTGCTGCCCGTTGCAGCAGCTGTTCGTGAAGGGACAGCACCTGGGATATCACCGGGTGCTGTTCGTCGTTATAGATCACCGCATCGCACAGCTTCATCTTGATATCTTCATCGATCTGGTTCTTCATGCGCTGCAGGACCTCGTCGCGGGTGAGCCTGTCGCGTTGGAGGACGCGATGCATCCGAAGGGCAGGGGGAGCATATACCCCGATGACAAAATCGAGATGCCGCACCGAGTCGCTCTCGAAGATCAGGGCCGCTTCGCGGATGGCATAGGGCGCGCGACCCGCCTGCTGTTCCATCCATCTCTCCCCCGCGGCAATGGTGGCCGGATGGACCAGGGAATTCAATAACGCCAGCTTTTCCTTGTCGGTGAAAACCTGCGCTGCCAGGTAGGGCCGGTTCAGCTCCTGGCCAAGATAGGCTTCCGTTCCGAAATGATCGATGATCTGCTGCCGGAGCACAGGGTCTTCCGTCATGACCTTTTTGGCTTCCCGGTCGGCATAGGCTACGGGAATGCCCAGCACCTCGAAGACGCCGGCCACCGTGCTCTTGCCGGATCCGATCCCGCCTGTAAGCCCGACCCTGAACATAATAGTATAATGTAAAAGCCCCGCGGGAGCGGGGCCGTTATTTATTTTTTATCCGTTGTGGCCGGTGCGGCTGCTTTGTTCAGACTCTGTGTCCACTCGATGGAAACAGCGGTTTTCTCTATCTTCAGATAGCTGCCCGGGCTCGTCTCGATCAAAAGGGTCGTATCGTCATTTACCTTATTCACCGTACCGTGAATGCCGGCGATGGTCACGATCTTATCTCCCTTCTGCAGCTCTTCCTGGAATTTCTTGGCCAGCTTGGCTTTCTTTTGTTGCGGACGTATCATAAAGAAATAGAACACCAGGACCATACCGCCTAATAAGAACAGCATGGAATTGTTGCCTGCCGCTCCCGGAGCTCCTTGTAATAAAACCACTAATTGAGTCATGTCTATGGATGTTTGTTTGAAAGAATTTATTTCCTACGAAGCTTTTTTCTCTACCTCAACGACAAACTGCAAGGGGTGAGGCGAATTCTTCATATTGGCGAAAACATTCAGCGTCTTATGATTGATGCCTGACCGGCCCTTGCTGTTGAAGGTGGCCTTGATCTGTCCTTCCGAGCCGGAGGCGATGGCTTGCGTGGGCGTCTCTGCCACCGTACAGCCGCAGCTGGGTTGCACCTTTGCGATCAGCAGGGGCTTACTCCCCGTATTGCGGAATCGGAAAGACACTTCCAGCAGCTGTCCTTCCTGGATCTTGCCGAAATCCCTGGTGGAATCCAGCCATTCCACCGTAGTGAACTGCGTGGAGTCGACGGTAGTGCCGGTAGCAGCCGTCGCCTTTTTTTCATCATTTTGGCAGCTGATCAGCAGAACAGCGGCAAATAAAATGCTGGTTATTCGGAGCATGGGTGATTTTTTTGCAAACCTAAGGGTTTGCCTTGAAATTGATCTTATGCATTTTTTCGTCCCGTACCAGATCCTTATGGATATTGTCCAGGATGCCATTCACGAACTGACCGCTTTGAGGGGTGCTATACTCCTTGGCCAGATCGATATATTCATTGATGGTCACCTTGGGAGGGATGGTCTCGAAATAAAGGAACTCCGAAACACCCATCTGCATCAGGATCATATCCAGGGTGGCGATCCGCTCCGGGTCCCAATTCTTCAGCTTGGGCTTGATCAGGTCCATCAACACGTCCTTTTTCTCCATCACCGTCTGGAGAAGCCCCCTGGCAAAATCTAATTTATCCTTGCTGATGATCTCCTGGAAATTGATGGACTGCGGCTTGTTGATATAACCCATGACCAGCTGGCTGACCATTTCACCATCGTCGTCCCAATTGGTGAACAGCTCTTCGACATGATTCTCGAAGGTGGCATTGGGCAACATCAGACTCGTGAAAATAAATTCCAGGATGCCTTTTTCGGACTTTTTATCCCTTCCCGCCTCGTGGATGTATTGTTTGTACTCTTCCGTAGCGACCAGCTCCTGGTACAGACGCTTGATCAGCTCCTTATTATCCTGCAGATGGGGCTTGTCGGCGCCCACCGCCTTTTGCCAGCTGGCATCCTCCAGGATCCTCCAGAGATATTCGTTGCCCGCCAGCTTTATATTGACGTTGAGATCTTGTTCGTTGGGTAGGTGCTTGGAGGATCGAACCCGGCTGTCCGTCTCAGCATAACGGGCCACTTCGGTAACGAAATAGATGAGATAGGAAAGTAGCTGCCTGGTCTGGTCAAAATGTTTCTGTAAGATCCGTACGTGTTCGCCCGGCTTGACGGTCTGCTCCTGTGCTTCCAGGGTATATAAGGTCTGCATCACTTTTACCCTGATATTTCTTCTGCTGATCATTATAATAAGAACTTTGTTAGCGGCTGCAAATATACGGATTTACCGGCTCAGGGATAAAATTTAAAAACCCCCAAATCCATTGTCATGATAATGTCGTATTTAAGGTATCCGGCGGTTGTTGATCACGGCGCGCCCAGCTAAATCTACTCATTCCTACAAGCACCCTATACGGACCGGAGGTCCGTCGTCTAAATACAATTCAGGTATTCACAAACTATTAATCTTTTTGACATGAAAAAGAAAATTGTCCTTTGGACAGTATCCATCTTTTGCGTGCTGGCGTCAGCATTGGCTATACACATCTACATCGTCACACGCCCCAAACCCGTGGACGCCCACACGCGGGCCATGGCCCGCATCGATATCCGGCAATCTATCACGCAGGCGGATGCCGACAGGATCACCACCTGGCTCTATCGCCAAAAAGGGGTAGACCGTGTGCTGGTCAACCCCGTCAGCTCCATCGTGGTATTTACTTTTTTTCCCATCAAGACCAACGCCAGCCAGGTAGTCAGCGACTTCAGGACGGATCTGCCCTATAAGGCGCAACGCTTCCTGCCCACCGAAGCCGCGGTGCGGAGCGGATGCCCGCTCGGATATTAGCCCAACGAGCCACAGACCCGTTGGACGTACATTTTTACAAACACAAAAATTGAAATATGCAAATCAGAAAGAACTTAGCAATGCTAACAGCCGCCCTTGGGCTCACAGCCACCGTATTCATAGCGCAGTCCTGCAGCAAAAGCAAGTCGCCTGCCAAACAGACGCTCTATGACTCCCTGGGCGGAACGGCCATGGTAGCCGACCCTGCCAATTCGGGTCAGATGATCGAGAAGGGGAGACTGGGACTTCGTTCCGTAGTGGACAGCGCCATCTTTGTCATTGCCGTGGACAGCAAGATCAATAAGTATTTCCAGACACTGCTGACGGAGGTGGGGAACAGTAACTTCACGGGATTCAACGCCCTCAGCAAGAACCTCACCGACTTCTTCTGTGTGGCCACTGGAGCCCGGCATTTTACCTACTCGGGAAAGAACATGCATGACGCCCATGATCCCGCCACCAACTCCCGGATGAATGGAAAGGTGGACAGCGACGATTTCGACCAGTTTGTGGCTGACATAGTGGTAGCTGCCAAAAAGAACGGCCTGTCGGACCAGCTGATCGGCCAGGTGGGGGTAGTGATCTATTCCGTCAAAGGTGTAGTGGTTCAGATGTAAATTTCCCGTGATAGACGAAACCCTGCCGAAAGGCGGGGTTTTTTTATTTTCCCCCATGGCCGGCCGCATCTCGGCATATCCCGGTATGGCCCCTGACAAACAGCCCGTTACGTCCCTGCAAAAATGGCATATCCATTCCGGCACCCTACCCGGCACTTTAACAAATCTGTAAAAATGACCTGCTTTGATGCTTTGGTACAAAATTCGCCTAACTTCGCCGTCCGAACTTTTCATCGGACAATCTTTTTCAAAAAAACCAATAAAATAAGACGACTATGGGCAAAAAGTTAAACGTTACCCCGCTTGCTGATAGGGTAATAGTGAAGCCAGCTCCCGCTGAAGAAAAAACTGCCGGTGGCATTATCATTCCTGACACAGCCAAGGAAAAACCGCAGCGCGGTACGGTTGTGGCCGCAGGTCCTGGCAAGAAAGACGAGCCGGTGACGGTGAAGATCGGTGACACCGTCCTCTATGGCAAATATGCCGGTACGGAGATCCAGATCGAAGGCGACGACTTCCTGATCATGAGGGAGTCCGACATTCTTGCTATCGTTTAATTTATTACCGAACGGACCAACGGTCCGTCGGCCGAAGGCCAATCACAAATATTTTTAAACATCACTCTCCGAAAAGGAGAGCTCAATCGAAATAATCATGGCAAAACAACTTTTCTTCGATATCGAAGCCCGCAACAGAATGAAGAAGGGCGTTGATACCCTGGCAAATGCTGTTAAGGTTACATTAGGTCCCAAAGGACGTAACGTAGTATTGGAAAAGAAATTCGGCGCTCCTTCCGTAACGAAGGACGGCGTCACTGTAGCAAAAGAAATAGAGCTGGAAGATCCCATCGAGAACATGGGCGCCCAGATGGTGAAGGAAGTCGCTTCCAAGACGGCCGACATCGCCGGTGACGGTACTACTACCGCTACCGTGCTGGCACAAGCCATCATCAGCGAAGGGCTGAAGAACGTAGCGGCAGGCGCCAATCCCATGGACCTGAAGCGCGGCATCGACAAGGCTGTCGAAAAAGTAGTGGCTAACCTCAGCAGCCAGTCCCAGACCATCGGCAACGACAAGAACAAGATCGAGCAGGTAGCATCCATCTCCGCCAACAACGACAACGCCATCGGCAAGCTCATCGCACAGGCTTTTGGCAAGGTAGGCAAGGAAGGCGTTATCACCGTCGAAGAAGCAAAAGGCACCGACACTACCGTTGACGTAGTAGAAGGTATGCAATTCGACAGAGGATATCTCTCCGCCTATTTCGTTACCAACAGCGAAAAGATGGAAGCCGAGCTGCAGAATCCCTATATTCTTATCTATGACAAAAAGATCTCCGCTATGAAGGACATCCTTCATATCCTGGAGAAAGTAGCGCAGAGCGGCCGTCCGCTGCTCATCATCGCGGAAGACCTCGAAGGCGAAGCGCTGGCTACCCTGGTAGTAAACAAGCTGCGCGGTACGATCAAGGTGGCTGCTGTAAAGGCTCCCGGCTTTGGCGATCGTCGCAAGGAAATGCTCCAGGACATCGCTATCCTCACAAAGGGCATCGTTATCAGCGAAGAACAGGGTTACAAGCTGGAAGGCGCCGACCTGAACTATCTGGGATCCGCTGCCAGCGTCACCATCGATAAGGACAACACTACCATCGTAGGCGGCAAGGGCAAAAAGGATGACATCGTTGCACGTGTCAACCAGATCAAAGCTCAGATCGAGACCACTACTTCCGACTACGATAAGGAAAAATTACAGGAACGTCTGGCTAAGCTCAGCGGCGGTGTAGCTGTACTGTATGTAGGTGCTGCCACCGAAGTAGAGATGAAGGAAAAGAAGGACCGCGTAGACGACGCCCTGCATGCCACCCGCGCAGCAGTAGAAGAAGGTATCGTACCCGGCGGTGGTGTAGCATACATCCGCGCCATCGAATCCCTGGAAAAGCTGAAAGGCGCCAACGAAGACGAGACCACCGGTATCGCTATCGTAAAACGCGCTATCGAAGAGCCTCTGCGCCAGATCGTGGTGAACAGCGGCATCGAAGGCAGCATCGTGGTACAGAAAGTAAAGGAAGGTAAAGCCGACTTTGGCTTCAATGCCCGCACCGAAGTATACGAAAATCTTCTGAAGGCCGGTGTCATCGACCCCACCAAGGTAACCCGCATCGCGCTGGAAAATGCAGCTTCTATCGCAGGCATGGTATTGACCACTGAATGTGTCATCGCCGACAAGCCTAAGAAAGAAGAAGGTCATGCTCATCCGGGCGGCGCTCCTGGTATGGGTGGAATGGACTATTAGTGGACCACAGGTCCACTGGCTGTAACCGCAAGGTTACCACCGAGGAGGAGCGTGTCAAAGCAGCTCCGACGAAGGTCTGAGTCATTAGCGGAATTCGCCGAGGGGCGAAATTCCCGATATGGCCCGAAGGCGAATTGACAATCAACTCCTTCCAAATAATAAAAAGGCCTGGCATTGCCGGGCCTTTTTGTTGTCCGCCTCCGTTGCCGTGGCAAAGTACCTCCGGCGGACAACAAAATCTTATGATAGGGTTACCTCGATCTGTAATGTTTTTTTTTAAGGTCTCGGTGAATGCTTCGCATTTCGGCCAGCCGATCTGTGATCGGCTTTGCTACGTATATATAATATGCCCCTGTCGAAGAAAATAGCGTCGATCGTAGCCCTGATCGTCATATGGGAAGCCGCCTGCGTAAAGCACAACGGCAACCCCGTACTGGCGACTTCTCCGCTACAGGATACCATCCTCCCGACCCCTCCCGGCGACACCCTGACCTACCTGGCCCTGGGTGACAGCTATACCATCGGCCAGTCCGTGAGCGAATATGACCGCTATCCCGTACAGGTCGTACGGAATCTCCGAAGCGCCGGCTTCTATTATAGGGATCCCGACATCATTGCCGTGACAGGATGGACCACAGGCGATCTGCTGAATGCCACCCCCGACACGGCCCCTCATCCGCCATATCATGCCGTCACCCTCCTCATCGGCGTGAACAACCAATACCAGTTCCGCACCCAATCGGAATATCGTACCCAGTTCACGGAACTGTTGCAACGGTCCATTCGCCTGGCCGGCGACAATCCCAGCCATGTCCTTGTCCTCTCCATCCCCGACTATTCCGTAACCCCCTTTGCAAAAGGCCGTGACAGAGCCTATATCGCCGCACAGATCGACAGCTTCAACGCCATCAATAAAGAGATAGCCGCGAACTATCACACCGCCTGGCTCGATGTCACAGGCGAAAGCCGCAAAGCCGCCAACGACCCTTCGCTCATAGCCGGCGACAGCCTGCATTTTTCCGGTAAAGAATATGCTATCTGGGCAGAGATGATGACGCCCATAATGAAGACGATGCACTAGAACTTGAACCCCACCGTCATTAGCATCGTCCCGGTCAGCTGCTTCAGGCTTGAAACCACATTGTTCTTGTCCGATAAAAGATAGGGGAAATTGACATCCTTCGAAACACAGGCCACAAAGGCCAGGTCCACGAACATACCCGCATCACGCCAGCCGCCGCCGGCCGTGAAGTACATCTTGTTTGCCTTTAGCTCTTTACTATCCTTATAAGGATTGGTATAGTATGCAAAACCCACCCGGCTGAAATACGTATCCCACTTCATCTCGCTCCCCAACCTGACCCCCAGGTAATTCTTATAAATACTCTTGATGGTGGAATTCACCGCATCGTAATAGTCATCCGGCCCGTCCGTGCCATCCTCATTCTCCGGCTTGAAATGCGAGCTCTTCGTGGTTACATACTCCACATCCGCCGTGATAAAACCCCGCTGATTCTTTACATCCTCTTCGCCGCCGCCAAGCAGATAGCTGCCGCTGGCGATAAACCGCCAGGGAGTGTAGAGATTATAATTGACAGTATTGGCCGGACCATATGCCGCATCCAATTCACCCGTCGTCACCTGCTGCGGGACGGAATAAGCCTCCAGGCTCGTGCTCATGCTACCGCTGATCTTATCCTTGACAGCGATGACGCTGGGGGTATGGACCGCCAGACCCACACGCACCGAATTGACGGGCTTGAAGATCACGCCCAGCTTGGCATTCAGGCCAAAGCCCCTGGACGTATATCGCTCCGTATAGGTATAGGACTCGAAATCGTTGTTGGTATTGCCGGACGCATCCACCTCGCGATAGGTCTGCTCGCGGGTATAGCTAAGGATAGGGACCCCGATACCGCCTCCGATAAACCATTTGTCCGCGATGCCCGTGGCTAGGTTCAACGCTATCTCCGTAATACCGCCGCTGTTGTGCAGATCGTTCTGTTGTTTCACCGAACCCGCCTTTTGCGGCTGTGCCACCACCTGCAGCTGTCCATTGATCGTGGCCGTGTCGACCAGGTAGGTATACAGCGCCATACGGGTGCCATACGAATACAATCCGGGAGTAGAGATGGCCTTGTCGATATCCGGCTGGTTGCCATAGGCGAACTCCTCCGCATACTGCTCCGCGCCGGAACTGTAATTATTGATCCCCGTGTACGATATATGCTGGTTGAAGCTGGCTGTCTGATTGACGGCAATGGAAAAGACGCTGTTGTTGCCATTGTAGCCCGTATGGCCGGTTACCAGGCCACTCACGCCCAGATTGAAATGAGAGGCGGTAACGCTGCTGTTATTGGTGTTGAGATAATTCGCCTTATTCCGCATCAGCTGCCAGCCGGGGCTGAGGACGATCTCCCGGGTCCGGTAGAATCCGAGGCCGGCCGGATTGACAAAATTGGAGGAGATCTCTCCGCCGAGGGAACCCATGGCGCCGCCGATGGCCTGTTCGCGCGCCGTTCCGCCGGGTGTCGTCCAGGAAGCCCTAAGCGCATCTTCCGGTAACTGGGCGGTCAGTCGAAGGCATAACAATATACCTATGAAAGTTAGGAGTCTTTTCATAATGGGAGTGGAATGCTAAAAGTAATGTGTTAGAAAAGGCTTCGTCACGAGAGCTTCGCTCGTATCCTTCGTCGGCTCCAACACTGTTGGACCTTTCCTCGGATACCTGGGACCTACTGTCCCTGATCGAACTGGCTCCTGGCCGTCGCCGGGATTAGTGCCGTACAGGCCTGCTGCTGCCTCCGCCACCACCACCGGAAGGAGGTGAATAGCTTCTGACAGGCTGGCTGCCACCAAAACTACCGGAATTGGAGCTGGGTCTTGTGGAATAGCTCGAATTCGTATTGGGGGTGGAGTAGGAGGGCCTGTAGTAATTCCTGTTGCTGCTGCTGTTCCCGTTGCTGTAGCCGTTGATATACCGGTTGCCGGTGCCGCGGGACTGCAGCTCATTGCTATAAGCCGTGGGCGCGGGACGATAGCTCCGGTTGTTGCTATTGGTGACCCGGGCGACCAGACCATCGCGATAGCTTGTACCGTTGAAAGCGCGCAGGTGAGTATATACGTTGTTGTTATAGGGAGACCCTTTCACTACGAGGACGCCGCCTCCGTAATAAGGATTGTAGAAATACGGGTTGTAATAGCTGTTCCACATGAAGTAGCTGTTCCAACCAAAATAGGGATCTCCGAATCCGAGTCCCAGTCCCAGACCATAGTAGGACCCATAAAGCGGATAACCGTAGCCATATCCAAAGCCCATCGAATAGTAAGGGCTGACGGCGGCAGGACTGTAATAGCTATCGTATGCGTTGTAATCGTCGAAATAGGACCAGCGGGCTTCGTCCTGGGCTTTCATCCGGACATAATTGTCGCTGGGCGCCGTGCTGTAATATTCTCCATTGGAACCACTGCGGGAGCTGCGGGGGCTGTAATAACCGGCATCTTCATCGGATGCGGCGGCAACGGCGTTCTTCGAGCCGGGGGAATAATAGACATCGTCCGGAGTCTGTTGCGTCTTTCGGGAGGAAGAGCAGCTGCTCATCAGGATAAGACCAACGGCCAGGAAGGGTAGTATGTGTCTCATGGCGAAAGCGTTTAGTGTTTTTCGGATGAAGTTGCTACCTTCGCGCAACTTAACATCGTATTAAGGTAAAGTTACGATAAATTATCAGCGTTAATAACGAAATATAGTGGATAATTGTTAAAAGCTGATTAATAATAGGTTCAATATGAGCAAAGAGATCACAAGCCGGGCACAGGATTATTCGCAATGGTACAATGACCTGATCGTCAAGGGTAATCTGGCCGACCATTCCGGGGTCAAAGGATGTATGGTGATAAAACCCTACGGTTTTGCCCTTTGGGAGAATATGCGCGATCAGCTGGACAGGATGTTCAAGGATACGGGACACGTCAATGCCTATTTTCCCCTCTTCATCCCCAAGAGCTTTCTCAGCAAGGAAGCCGCCCACGTGGAAGGCTTTGCCAAGGAATGCGCCGTCGTGACGCATTACAGGCTGAAGAACGATCCAAATGGGGGAGGAGTGATCGTCGACCCCGAAGCCAAACTGGAAGAAGAGCTCATCGTTCGTCCCACCAGCGAGACCATCATCTGGAACACCTATAAAGGCTGGATCCGTAGCTACCGTGACCTCCCCTTGCTCATCAACCAATGGGCCAATGTCGTACGGTGGGAAATGAGGACCCGTCTCTTCCTCCGCACCGCGGAATTCCTCTGGCAGGAAGGACATACTGCCCATGCTACGGCTAAAGAAGCCATTGCGGAGGCCGAACAGATGCTGGAGGTCTATGCCACTTTTGTCGAAGAATACATGGCCGTGCCGGTGATCCGGGGCGTCAAGACGGAAAGCGAACGCTTTGCCGGCGCCGTCGATACCTATTGCATAGAGGCGCTGATGCAGGATGGAAAAGCCTTGCAGGCCGGCACCTCCCACTTCCTCGGTCAGAACTTCGCCAAAGCCTTCGACGTAAAATTCTCCGATAAGGATAACAAGCTGGACTATGTTTGGGCCACCAGCTGGGGAGTAAGCACCCGTCTCATCGGCGGGCTCGTCATGGCGCACAGCGATGACGAAGGACTGATATTGCCGCCCCGCATCGCACCGCTGCAGGCCGTCATCGTCCCCATCTACAAAGGCGAGGAAAAGAAGGACCAGCTGGATGCCAAAGGGAAAGAGCTCACCGCGCAGCTCAAGGCCGCCGGCGTCCGTGTCAAATACGACGACAACGACAATGCCCGTCCCGGTTGGAAATTCGCCGAATATGAAATGAAAGGAGTGCCCGTCCGGATCGCCATGGGGTTGCGCGACCTGGAGAACGGGGTCGTGGAGATCGCCCGCCGGGACACAAGGGAAAAGACCTCCGTTCCCATGGAAGGACTGGCCGCCTATGTGACGAATTTATTGGAGACCATCCAAAAAACCATGTATGAAAAGGCGCTGAGTTTCCGGCAGGAACACATCACCCGCGTCGACACCTGGGACGAATTCGAAAAAATACTCAACGGAAAGGGTGGGTTCATATCCGCCCATTGGGATGGCACTGCGGCCACCGAAGAGGCCATCAAGGATAAGACAAAGGCCACCATTCGCTGCATCCCGCTGAACAACCCTGCCGAAGAGGGAAAATGCATCCTGACGGGTAAGCCGAGCAAACAACGGGTGCTTTTTGCAATAGCTTATTAGCCAGTACGTTTATAGGATAAAACCCCTTCTATGGACACAAACAATACCGTCAGCCTGTTCGAGCTCCAGGTCGACCACGAGTCTACTATCTATCTTCGGGAGAGCGCCAAATGGGCAAGATTTCTTGCTACCCTGGGCTTTGTATGGTGCGGTATCCTCATTCTGATCGGTCTGTCTATCCTGGCGACAAGAACAAAGGCTTACAGCGGCTCCGACTTAGGCATAGGTTATACCGTCGGCCTGTCCGCCGGCTACATGATCATAGCCGTGATCAATTTCTTCCCCTGTCTCTACACGAACAATTTTGCCCGAAGGATGAGGACGGCCTTGCAGAACAATGACCAGGAACAGCTGAACAGCTCCCTGAAAAGTCTGAAAGCCGTCATGCGCTATCTGGGGATCACGGCTATTGTAGGACTGGCCCTGCTGGTGGTGGTGATCCTGTTCAACCTGTTTGGATAGTCCGCGGTATTACTGGGTGGAATAGTAATTATAATCCTTCAAAAGAGTTTCCAGGAATTCCAGCGAATCCTGATCGCTGGAGATATTCAGCTTCGCCTTGATCCTTTCCCCGATGCGAAAGGAAAGATCATAATCCCTCTTTCGCTGCACCGTATTGATGATGCTTTTCAGCGTATTGATATCCTTATCCGTGAGCTGCATCACCTGGGGGAACCTGGGCTGGTAATTGGTCCCCAGCTCCGTGAATACCGTGTCTTCCCAGGAAGTATGCGTCTTGGTATCGATGACGATGGTGCCCGCCACCAGGTCCCCGATGCGCTGGGTCAGCGGCGTGGCCAGCACGCAGACCAGCCCCGAGAAAAGGAAGATCATGAGCCACCAATCCGCGTCGACATACCGGATAAAACCTAGTATCCAGATAGGGAAATCCGCCAGCCGGAACGCCCACCGTATGAGGTATTGACTCAGAGAAGGCTGTCCTCCGTCCAGGGTGATCACCCGGATGGCCATGGCCTTTTTCCCGATGCTCTGACCATGAAGGGTTATCTCGCAGATAAGATGATAGAACAGGGGCGGTATGCTCAGCAGCACATATACCCATAGCTCTTCCTCATCCCAGCCCAGGGCCGAAGCCATCTTGTTCATCATAAAATAGTAGCCGAACAGGACGGTCAGGTCGATCAGCCAGGCAAACATCCGCTTGTGGAAAGGAGTGATGGCAAACTCTACTTCTATGTTGAAGCCGGTGTCTAATTTTACGATGGGCATATGGTGACTTCGGGATGGTAAAGATTATTTACTATATTGTATCCGTAAATATAAAGCTAAATCTTCCGACGTGCGAGAAGGACTTTTTATTAAGAAAAATATTGATAAGTGGAAACAATATCAATATGAGGAGACATCCGATCCTGATGAAATGGCAGGACAATTCACCGAGCTGGTGAACGATCTGGGCTATGCAAAAACATTTTACCCGCACAGTAAGGTAACGCAGTATCTCAATGGATTGTCATCCCGGATCTATCTGGGGATCTACCGTAATAAGAAGGAACAGACATCCCGGATCCTCAACTTCTGGCGCAAGGAATTACCCCTCGTGATCCGCAAGCACCACCGCGAGCTCCTGTACGCTTTCCTGATCTTTATGCTTTTTGTCATTTTCGGGGCTTTTTCCACCGCCCATGATCAGACATTCGTCAGGGGGATCCTGGGCGATCAATATATGGATGTGACGGAAGACAATATTGCCAAAGGCGACCCGTTCGGTATCTACAAGTCCGAGTCACAATTGAACATGTTCCTCTGGATAGCCAAGAACAACATCGAAGTATCCTTCATGGTATTCATATGCGGATTCCTCGTCTCCATCGGCACCGTCTGGCAGCTGTTCACGAATGGCGTCATGCTGGGAGTTTTTCAATACTATTTCTTTTCAAAAGGACTGGGATGGCAATCCGTGCTTGTCATCTGGATACATGGTACGCTGGAAATATCTTCCATCATAATAGCAGGGGCTGCCGGCTTCGTATTGGGCAACAGCATTCTTTTCCCGGGGACGCACAAGCGATTGCATTCCCTGAAACAGGGAGGCAAGGACGGGGTAAAAATGATGATCGGACTGATGCCCATGTTCATCGTAGCCGCTTTTTTGGAGGGGTTCGTCACACGATATTCCGGTATGCCTGTCTGGCTGAGCATATCCATTCTTGCCGCTTCATTGACCTTTGTCATCTGGTACTTTATCATCTATCCACGTCGTCTTGCATCCAAACTCTCCTTAAACTAAACGCATGGGTTTACGCCTGCTTCTCCTGACCTTGACCTTACTGCTGACGACGCTGCAAAGCCCGGCGCAACGGCATCACCGGCGCGGGTATGAACAACGTACCCAACATGCCAGCCGTCTGCCCGACTCCGTGAGCACATCCGATGAGGAGATCAAACTCTCTTCTTCGGAAGAGGGCAACGCTTCCGTAGATACCCCGACAGAGGAGGTCAAGGTGGATTCCGTACAGAAAGATATTTCCACTGAAACGGACACGTCGGTGCGCGAGACGCCGGAACCGCTTGTGCTGCGCTCCATTCCCGACACTGCCGTCCGCCGCTGGAAGAACGACCATGATTTCGACTATGCCAATGACCCTTCTTTGTGGAAGCAGTCGGATGAAAAAGAAAGCCTGCTGCAGCGGTTCTTCAATAGTGATGGCTTCCGCTGGTTTATTTATCTTCTCTTAGGCGGCATACTGCTTTATGCGCTATACAAGATCATTTCGGAGAACAACCTTCGCTTTTTCTACCGGAAGCCGACCCGGCTAAAGGGAACCTCGCTGGAAGAGGCCGAGCTGCCCGAAGAGGACCTGGACCAGCTGTTAAGACATGCATTGGAGTCGGGAGAATACCGCATGGCTACCCGGTATCTTTATCTAAAGACCCTGCGTCACCTGGACTCTCTGGAGCTCATCCGCTGGCATAGCCAGGCCACGGATGAAGAATACCTGCGCCAGATGGATGCAAAGCCCCAGGGAGGACGTTTTCGCTGGCTTACTTCCGCCTATGAGCGGGTCTGGTATGGCAAGTTCCCTTTGGATGAACATCAGTTTGCAAGGCTGTCACAATATTTTCAGGACTTTCGTAACGATATCGATCATCCCCAACATTCATGAACCTTATCAACGATATCTTCAGGGGGCTGAAAAGCCTGCGTGGCTGGATGGCGGCATCCCTCCTTATCATGCTGATATCCTGCAACGATAAAAAAAGCACGCCGAGCCAGCGGGTAACGCTCTGGCGCAAGGACAAGCTGCCTTACGGCACTTTTATTGCATATGAAAGCCTGCCGTATCTTTTCCCCAATGCCGAGATCTCCGTCAATCGAAAGGATATGACATCCCTCTCGCAAAATGATGGGAAAAAAGCGCTGATCTTTATCGGATATTATGCCGACCCCGAACCTTTGGACCTCAATGCGCTGATGAATTTTGTGGGCAATGGAAATCACGTCTTCATATCGGCCCTTTATTTCGGCGACACCCTGCTGAATACCTTGAATGTCCGGTTGGGCAAGGAGGGAGAGATGAAGGAGGACAGTCTGCGTGTCAGTGTATACCGGCCTGTCACGAACGACTCGCTCTCTTATGCTTATCCCGGCTTTGCATTCGACAGATGGATAGATTCCATGGACACCAAATACGCAACGGTGCTGGGCAGGGATGAAAAAGGGCGTCCCGATCTCATCCGGTTCACCTACAAAGGAGGAGGATCGATACTCCTGCATTTTGCCCCCCTGGCATTCAGCAACTATTTCCTGCTTCATAAGAATAATAAGACATACTACGATAATGTGCTCTCCTATATTCCCCAAAGCGTCAACGAGGTGATATGGGACGAATCCTTCCGGTATAACAAGCGGAAAAGATTTTCGGCGCTTGACTATATCCTGAACAGCAAGAACCCGGCGGGACAGCCGTCATTGTCCTGGGCTTTATGCCTGTTGCTGTTCCTTTTCCTTCTCATCTACCTGTTCGAATCCAAACGCAAGCAACGGACAGTACCCGTGATCGCCCCTTTACGCAATACTTCCCTGGATTTTGTAACTACCATCGGTCGCCTGTATTATCAGCGAAGGGACAATCAGAACCTGGCCGCCAAGATGGCGACCCATTTTCAGGACTACATCCGCACAAAGTATAATATTCCCGTGCATCTTTCCGACCCCGCATTTGTCGAGCGGTTGTCTTACAGGACGGGTATCGATAAGGATTTCCTGCACGGGCTGGCAAAGGATATCCTGCGCATGCAGCAGGGTGGGAACGTAATGGATAACAAGCTGCTGGAGCTAAACCAAAAACTGGAAGAATTTTATAAACAAGCATAAAAATGGAAGAAAATCTTTTCGAACAACGGACTGACCTGAGCGTACTGCAACAGACCATCGGGGAGCTCAAGACGGAGATAGGCAAGGTGATCGTGGGACAGGAGCAGATGATCGAACTGTTGCTGGCAGGCATCATGGCGGATGGACATATATTGATAGAAGGTGTCCCCGGCGTGGCCAAGACACTCACGGCCAAGCTGTTGAGCAGGGCCATTTCCGTAAACTTCTCGCGTATACAGTTTACGCCCGATCTTATGCCCAGCGATGTCATCGGGACCTCCATCTTCAATCCCCGGGAGAACACATTCCAGTTCAAGCCGGGACCCATTTTCAGCAATATCGTGCTCATCGATGAGATCAACAGGGCCCCCGCCAAGACCCAGTCCGCCCTTTTCGAGGTGATGCAGGAAAAACAGATCACGGTGGACGGCCAGACCTTTGTAATGCCGCCTCCTTTTATGGTCGTAGCTACACAAAACCCCATTGAACAGGAAGGCACCTACCATCTTCCGGAAGCGCAGCTGGACAGGTTCCTGTTCAAGATCAACGTGGGATATCCCACCCTCGAGCAGGAATTCCGTATCGTCTATGATCATCACCTGGCCGGGACGGAACAACGCATGGACCAGGTCCGCCCCGTACTATCGGCCCAGCGTATCGATGAATTGCGCAAACAGGTGCATGTGCTGGTAGTGGAAGAAAAGCTGATACAATTCATTACCTCTATCGTAGCCGCTACACGTAATCACAAATCCATATATCTTGGAGCGTCGCCACGCGCCAGCATCGGCATCCTCAATGGAGCAAAAGCCCTGGCAGCCATGCGGGGACGCGACTTCGTCCTGCCGGACGATATCGTATACATAGCCCCCGCCGTCCTCCGTCACCGGCTGGTGCTGACGCCCGAAAAGGAAATGGAAGGCGCGTCCACCGATGACGTTATTGGAGAAATCATTCAATCTATTGAAATACCACGGTAAATGCTCCGTCGATTCTACAAATCTCTTTTTATCTCCCGTCGCTGGTACTGGCTGTTCGTGTCGGTGATCCTTCTTTTTATACTGTCCTTCGGTATCAGTCTTCTTTTTATGGTAGCGCAGCTGCTGCTGCTCTTTGTCGTGGTGACAAGCCTGTTGGATTACCTGATCCTCTTCACACGCAAGGAGCCGGTATCGGTCCAGCGGGAATTGTCCGACCGGTTCAGCAACGGAGATCAAAACCTCGTGAAACTGGTGGTGACCAATCAGTACCCTTTCCGCATCCGCTACCGGATCATCGATGAGCTACCCGATCAGTTCCAACGCAGGGACTTTCATTTGGATGGCGAGCTCAGACCGGGTGAGACGAAAGAGCTGTTCTATGAGCTGCGGCCGACACAACGCGGGGAATACCTTTTTCATGACATCAATGTATTTATCAAGAGTCCTTTTAACCTGGTGGTCCGGCGCAAGATACTGCCGTCGGAAAGGATGGTAAAGGTCCTGCCTTCCTACTTTGCCCTACGGCATTTCGAGCTGCTGGCGGCATCGAACAACCTGGCGGAGAGCGGCAGTAAAAGGATACGCAGACAGGGACAAAGTCTGGAATTCGAACAGATAAAGGAATACGTGACAGGAGACGATATACGCAATATCAACTGGAAGGCGACAGCTCGCAAAGGCGGCCAGCTCATGGTGAATAATTACACGGATGAGAAAAGCCAGCAGATCTATTGTGTCGTCGACAAGGGGCGCGTCATGAAAATGCCCTTTGACGGCATGAGTCTTTTGGATTATGCCATCAATGCCACGCTGATCCTCTCACGGGTGGCGCTTATCAAGCAGGACAAGGCCGGGATAGTGACCTTCGGAGATCAGATAGGCACTTTTCTTCCCGCCAGCCGCAGGGCGATGCAGATGACCAGTATCCTGGAGATACTATATAACCAGCAGACCCGGTTCCAGGAGACGGATTATGAAAAGCTGCATGCGCTGGTCCGTACCCGTATCACCCAGCGAAGCCTTATCGTGCTGTTCACAAACTTCGAATCCCTCTCCGGTCTGAGAAGAGAGCTGCCTTCCATCCGCGCCATCGCCAGGAATCACCTGCTGCTGGTGGTGTTCTTTGAAAATACAGGCTTGCAGCAGATACGGACCGCCGGCCCTGAAGACATTGAAGGACTTTACATAAAGACCATCGCTGAAAAATTCGCGTATGAAAAAAGGCTCATTGTAAAAGAGCTGAATCAACATGGTATTTTGACCATCCTTACCGCGCCGGAGAACCTCACCGTGCAGACGGTGAACAAATACCTGGAAATAAAGGCCCGGCAGGCCATCTGATCCCTACCGGGAGAGTTGTACCTTTGCGCCGATGCAACAGAACCATACGGATAACAACCCTTTTGCGGAAGGACAGGCGCTTCTGATCGACAAGCCCCTGGACTGGACCTCTTTCGATGTAGTGCGGAAAATAAGAGGCATGGTGAAGATAAAAAAGGTGGGTCATGCCGGCACGCTGGACCCTCTGGCCACGGGGCTGCTCATCGTCTGCACGGGAAAATATACAAAAAGGATCAACGAATACATGGCCCAGGAGAAGGAGTATACCGGCAGCATTACCCTGGGCGCCACCACTCCTACATTCGACCTGGAGAGCGAGCCGGAGAACTTTTCAGACCATTCTTTTATCACCATGGAATTATTGCAACAGGCCGTAAGCCAGCTCACCGGTCCCATCAAGCAGGTGCCACCCATCCATTCCGCCATCAAAAAGGATGGACAGCGGGTATATGAGCTGGCCAGGAAGGGTAGGGAAGTAAAGCTGGACCCGCGTCCCGTGACGATCCATGTCTTCGAGATCACGGATGTTAGTTTGCCCGTGGTAAGGTTCCGGGTGGTATGTTCAACGGGTACCTATATTCGCAGTCTCGCCAATGACCTGGGAGCCATCCTGGGCTGCGGAGGATATCTCAGCAGTCTCCGCCGGACACGTATAGGAAATTTCCCGATCGAAGAGGCGATGACGATGGAGGAGGCAGGAAAATATATAAAGGACAGCCTCCTCAGAATGGATAATTGATGCCCAGCTGGAACTGACCGTCACCAAGCCGCATTTTGTAGAACCACTTGTCCGCATTTTCCAGACGCTGGGGGTCTCTCAGCTTGTACGCCCAGTCAAATCGGATAAGGAAATAGTCGAAATCCAGCCGTAAGCCGGTACCGGCATCCACGGCAAATTCCTTATAAAATCTGTTGAGCTGGAAATCGCTGCCCATATCCCGTTTGGGATTGGCCGTATCCGTGAGCTGACGGTTCCAAATATTACCCGCATCCGCGAACAGGGCGCTTTTTATCTTGACGGTAAATAGGGTCGCCAGCGGGAATCTGTATTCGATGTTGCCCTCCAGCTGGATATCGCCAAACCTGTCCAATTGCTTGGGTTGTGTTGTATAAAAAGTGGAGGAACCCAATCCCAGCTGCCGGATCTGCCAGCCCCGCATACTATTGGGGCCGCCGGCAAAGAATGCCTTATAAAAAGGCAGCGTCTCCTCATAGCCCTGACCGGCCCTGCCATAGGCGATGCCTCCTCCCGCATAGGCGCGCATGGCCAGCTCCGTACGTTTGAAGTCGATGTGATGACTGTACTCTACCTCGCCTTTTACAAAGCGCCAGAGATCCCCTTTATCCAGCGCCGATATGGTCCCCAGCAAGGCGCCGCTCTCTTCCGCACTGATGCGGAGGAAATTAGTATGGATGCCTTTTTTCCTGACGGAACTGTAGACGAACTGCATCCCTACTACCAGCCCGCTGCGGAAGGCCAGGTTCAGCGAGGGGAAGCTGTCCAGCAGCTTTTGAAAGCTGTCTGTCTTGAACAGCTTGGTATATTCGACATTGATCAGATTGAAGAGATAGGAGCGATTGCCTTTTGTCCACTGATACCCCCAGGAGGTATTGATGGATTGGGCGGTAAAGAACTGTCTTCTGTCCGTATAGGAGGCGTTCACATTAAGCACGGAGCGAAGGCTGTCCAGCCGTCCTTCCCTGCGGACCAGCCACCGTTTGATGAACTCGGGCGCGATCAGCCGGGGAACGGAAATAGTATGGGCGATGCTGGCCTGGGTGGTCTGTATAAAGTCATCTCCCAACTCTACCCCTGCCCGCAGATTGGTAGTGGAAAGTACAGACTGGCGAAAGGTATTCCGGTTCTGCAGGGCGAAGTTGACGCCAACCCCGAAAAGATTGCCCACCGTTATGATATCGGCCGTGTTGCGGCTGGCTTCTACGCCTACCTGCAGATGTTGTTTCTTGTTGGGATAAAGACGCACGGCGGCATCCAATAAGGAATCCGATGTGCCGGAAGGAGTAAAGCTGATGGCTGCCTGCTGCCAGGCGCTCATCTGGCTGAATCGGTTGAAGGTCCTGTCGGCATTGGACTGCCGGTACAGACGTCCCGGACGCAGATATACATTGTTGGCGATAAAGGAGGGCTTGAACTTGTCCGAACGGGAAATAATGGTAAGTCCCCTGGCCGTGGTAGTATCGGCGCCGTTGATCGTGGCCGTATCCTCCAGCATCTGCAGGTCGGGATATACCGTCACATTCCCGATGTAATATGGACGGAGGTGACCGGAATCCTTGGGGGGACGCTGTTCCATGACGACATTGATCGTAGGGTTCTCTCTTTTTTTCTGAAGCTTTTCCAGGAGGGCGGCCTGTTCGAAGGGGTCCAGGGTCGGATCGATGAGGGCGGCTGCCACCGTATCGATGACGGCAACAATGTCATCCTTGGTGAATTCGTAATAACCGTTCTCATGAAAGAGGGTGACCAGCCTGTCCCGCTCGTCCGAGATAAGCCTGTTCGAATACGGCTGCCCTTTTTTGAGGAAGGACTGTCCTTTTGTTTGCAGGGCCAGCGCCTGCAGGGCCGGCGTATGCAGGTCGAAGCCTACGGAGTCCAGCCGCAGCTGTTTGCCTGGCCATACCGTGAAATCGACCGTCACCCGATATTGGTCCTTGATGTGGTTCTTTTTACGGATGGTATCGATGCGGACCGTATCCTTTATCACCGGCGTATAATAACCCGAAGCGTTCAGCAGGATGACCATGAAGTTGATGCTGCGCCGCATATTGTTCGAATCATAGGCCGGGGGATTGACGATCCTGGTATAAACGCCGGCTATGGAGGTTTCCTGCGTACGCAGGCTGTCGTCCAGCTGATTCGCCAGGCGTAACGCCAGGTCTTTTTTTTCGCCATGGGAGATATTCCCTTCTACTTTTATATTTGTATGAAAAACGAAGGGCTTTCCATACTGGTAGCCCGAGACATGAT
Source organism: Puia sp. (assembly GCA_035545935.1). Taxonomy (GTDB): domain Bacteria; phylum Bacteroidota; class Bacteroidia; order Chitinophagales; family Chitinophagaceae; genus Puia. The sequence goes on from DASZXP010000227.1 coordinate 23,203, forward strand.
GGAATCCGGAACAGGACCACAGAAAAAGAGAAGCCGCCGAAGCAATCAATAGGTGAAGGAGAGAAATACTAACTTGCCGGCGGTATCCCATAAAGAAATTAAACAAACCCGATAGGGGTCAACTTTTGTATAATAACGAAAAGCAATGCTTGCAAAATCGCAGGTCAAATATATTCAAAGTTTAGGCCAGAAAAAATTTCGTGATCAGGAAGGGGCTTTTGTCGTGGAAGGCCCGAAGATGGTCAGGGAGCTGCTGGCCGCTCCCAACCTGGAGCTGATACACCTCATCGGGGACGCTTCTTTCCGGCAGACAGGTATCCCTTTTACGGAGGTAAAGGACGGCGAGCTGGAACGGATCTCTTCCTTGTCGACACCCAACCAGGTGCTGGCCGTATTCAAAAAACCCGTCTTTGCCGAGCCGCGGTTCGACGACGGTATAAGTCTTGTTCTGGATGGTATCCAGGACCCCGGGAACCTTGGCACCATAGTCCGGATCGCCGACTGGTTTGGCGTCTCCAGAGTAATATGCACTCCCGACAGCGCCGATATCTTCAACCCCAAGGCCACCCAATCCACCATGGGCAGCATCACCCGTGTACAGGTGCTATATAAGGACCCTATGGCATTGATGGCCCGTCATCCGGACCTGCCTGTTTATACCGCTGTACTGGAAGGAAAAAGCATTTATGAGCAGCCCGCCGTCCGGAAAGGGTGGATCGTCATCGGCAATGAATCGAAAGGCATCCGGGATGAGCTATTGCAACGGGCTACCCATCCTATCACCATACCCAGGATCGGGCGGGCCGAATCGTTGAATGCGGCGGTGGCGACAGGCATCATTCTGTCGCACTTAGTGGGGCAGGACGTCACCTGAATTGAATGGCCCTGGCCGGCTGCATCTTTCGGACCACCAGCGTGGGGATCATCAGTATGAGGAAGCTGACGAGAAAGGTGCCTCCATTCACCACAACAAAATGCCACCACTCCAGTCTGCCGATCGCCTTGGAGATAAAATAAGCTTCTTCCGGCAGGGTGATAAAACCGTATCTGTCCTGGAGCCAATAGAGCAGCAATGCAAACGCGTTGCCGATGACCATGCCGAAGAGCGTAATGATCGCCCCCTGGTAGAGGAAGATCCTTTGCACCGAGGCGGTAGGGGCTCCAACGGCTTTCAGGATGCCGATCATACGGGTACGTTCCAGCACCAGGATGATCAGACAGGTGACAAGGTTCAACGTGGCGATCACCGTCATGATGATCAGCACGATGAGGATGGTGACATCCTGCAGGTTCAGCCAGTCGAAGATATTGGGCGTGATATCCGTAAGGGTGCGGCTGCTCCAGGCGACAGGCAGCTCGTCATAAAGCCTGGAGCTCACCGTATCGGCCTTTTCATAATCCTTGACAAACACCTCGTACCCGCTGATCTCATCAGGAGCCCAATTGTTCAATCGTTGTATCAGCTTGAGGTCCCCGATGGCGACCAGCTTGTCATAATCTTCGATGCCTATCTTGAAGATGCCCGCTACCGTCAGCTGTCGCACCCGTGGGGAACCCTGTGGCTGGATAAAATAGATGAGGACCTTATCGCCAACTTTTAGCTTCAGCTGGTCGGCCATATAAGAAGAGATATTGATCTCGCTGCTATAGCCGCTGTCGGGCCAGCTGATCCAGCGACCGCTTTTCAGAAAGCCCTCCATATTGCTGAAATCGTACCCCTTTTGCACGCCCTTCAGCAGTATTCCCTGGATGCCTTCGCTGCTGCGAAGGACGGCGTTTTTGATGGCGTATGCGCCGATGCTTTTTATATCCTTGTCGGCGCGCAGGATGCGATATACCGTATCGTTTTCCGTGACAGGCAGCTCTTCGGAAATGATAGCCCGGTTGGGCGCGGCATATTGGACGCGGATATGTCCCCACAGGCTGAATACCTTTTGTCCCACCGTATACTGAAACCCTTTGGTAAATGCAAACGTCAGCAACATGGCTGCTATGCTGATAGCTGTAGCCGTTATCGCCAGCCGGATGATAAACCTGGAAAATGATCGTTCCCGGTTGAAGGCCACACGCCGGGCGATAAATGCTGCTACATTCAAACCTATTTCGATTTAAAGGCATAAAACTATAAAAGTGTTTCCATTTTTGTACTACATTGTCAAGCAATTCTTTTCCCATGAAGTTCCTTTTGTTGTTTTTTGCCGCCGGCATGACCTTCCTGCCGACATCCGCCCAGGCGCCGGACTCCGTCTACGCTCCGAATATCCGAACGCCACAGCTATACAAGGCCGGCAACCAGCTGGCCTATCCGATCCTCCGGCTGCATGGCAACGATCAGCTGGAGCTGCATTTCGACGATGTGGATGGAGACGTAAAGAATTATTATTATACCTATCAATTATGCAATGTCGACTGGACCCCGGCAGTCGTCAGCGAATTCGACTATATCCGGGGCTTTTCACAGGTGCGGATCGCCAGCTATCAGGTATCTTCGGTGGCGCTGACCCATTATACGCATTACCAGGCTGTCCTGCCCGACCAAAGCTGTCTGCCCATCCACTCGGGCAACTATCTGCTCAAGGTCTTTCTGGACGCGGACACTTCCAAGCTCGTCTTCACCCGCCGCATGCTGATAGTGGACAGCAAGATCACCATCGGGGCGCAGATCTTACAACCGCTGAACCCCGATATCGCGCATACCCATCAACGCCTTATCTTCAAGGCAAACGCCACGGCCCTGAACCCCAATAATCCCCTGGATCAGATCAAGGTCGTGATATTGCAAAATCATCGCTGGGACAATGCCATCCGGGATATCAAACCCACTTTTTATGTGAACAATGATCTGGATTACAGCAGTGCGTCCGATGACATCGTATTCCCCGGCGGCAGCGAGTGGCGCTGGCTGGACCTGCAAAGCTTCCGCTATCAAAGTGACAGGGTACAGAATGCCGTCTATGGCAAGACGTCCACCGAAATATTCGTACGTCCGGACGGGGACAGGAGCCGTCAGCCGTATTTGTTTTATAAGGATTATAACGGCCTTTATTTTATACAGACCACAGAAAGCATCAGCCCATTTTTCCAAACGGACTATGCCACCGTACACTTCAATTTCACACCGCCGGACCATTCTCCCTGGCCCGACAAGGATGTATACCTGCTGGCTAAATTTACAGGCGGTGGTCTCAACGACAGCACCCGGATGGTATTCAACGCCGAGAAAGGCAGGTACGAGCTGTCTTTTCCAATGAAACAAGGATACTACAGCTATGCTTATGTGACGGTGGACAGGAACGATCCCGACCGAAAACCTTCGTTTGAATTCACGGAAGGCAACCACATCGAGACGGAGAACGGGTATACGATACTCATGTATTACAGGGCGCTGGGAGCAAGGGCCGATGAACTGGTGGGGATCACGAATGTCAGCAGCCTCAATACTTTCCGGTAAAAAATAAAAAAAATTCAGTGGGCGTTACCCGTTTAATATGTATCTTTGTGCCCGGCAAGTCTTATACGACCAGCTCCCGCTGAACCCCCCCAGGGCCGGAAGGCAGCAAGGGTAAGTGGTCGCAGCGGTGCGATGTAAGTAACTTGCCTTTTTTTATTGACGAACCCCCGGTTTGTCGGCCAATACTCCCGAAAAAGATAAATTTTAAAACAATGAAATTTTTCATTGATACTGCCGACCTGGCACAAATCAAAGAAGCAAATGATCTAGGCATTTTAGATGGGGTAACCACCAATCCTTCCCTGATGGCGAAGGTGGGCATCAAGGGCGAAGCCGCCGTTACCAACCATTACAAGACGATCGCAGAACTGGTAGACGGAGATGTAAGCGCGGAAGTGGTATCTACTGAATTCAAGGACATCGTCGAAGAAGGAAAGAAACTGGCTGCCATCCACCCCAACATCGTAGTAAAGGTGCCCATGATCAAGGAAGGTATCAAAGCATTGAAATGGTTTTCCGACAATGGCATCAAGACCAACTGTACGCTGGTATTCTCCGCGGGCCAGGCCATCCTTGCGGCCAAGGCAGGCGCCAACTATGTATCTCCTTTCATCGGTCGCATCGACGACAGCAACTGGGACGGTGTAGAGCTTATCGCACAGATCGCGCAGATCTATGCTGTGCAGGGCTATGAGACAGAGATCCTGGCAGCCAGCATCCGCAGCCCTTTACATATCGTAAAATGCGCCGAGGCCGGAGCCGACGTAGTCACTTCTCCGTTGGAGCCGATCCTGGGATTGCTGAAGCATCCCCTGACGGACATCGGACTGGCCAAGTTCCTGGCCGATGCAAAGGCGTTCAAATAATCAAATAACTACGCCGGACGGGCCAACGGCCCGTCGGCTGGAACCGAAGGTCTCCGGACATAAGATTTATTGTGCAGGCTATGGGTGCCCGACGATGAGGCGCTTATAGCCTGTAATGTTATATCCCTCCCCAAATCTACGACCTCTCCGATAATGATGATGGATGGATGCGTCAGCTGATGCTCCGATGCCATGGACGGCAGCTCTTCGACGGCGCCCCGCACCATTTTTTCTTCCGGCAAAGAAGCATAATGGATAATAGCCGCCGGCGTATGGCTCATTCCTTCTTCCCGATAGATAGCCGCTATTTCCTTTAGCTTTTTCATACCCATATAGACCACGATCGTGGCCTTGCTTTTCATGGCAAGCCGCAGGTCGTTGGATAGTTCTCCGTCCTTCTTTGTTCCCGTAATGACCCAGATGCTTTCGCTGAGGTGACGATGGGTGAGGGGGATGGCCGAAAGCCCTGCCGCCTGCATGCTGCTGATACCGGGGATATAGGATACGGCAATGCCCTGCTGACGGGCAAACAGCGCTTCTTCAAAGCCCCGCCCAAAGATAAAGGGATCGCCTCCTTTTAGCCGGACGACCCGGCCGGCGCTAAAGGCCTTTTCTTTTATCAACGCATGGATGGTCTCCTGGGGCGTATAATCTCCATAGGGCAGCTTGCCTACATATATTTTCTCGCAGGACGGAGAAGCCCAGTCCAAAAGAGCGGTATTGCACAGATTGTCATACAGGATCACGGGCGCCTCCTGCAGGACCCTGCAGGCCTTAAGCGTGATAAGCTCGGGATCGCCCGGACCGGCGCCAACCAATACCAGTTCCGGAGGACTATGCTGCGAAATTACGTACATATAATATATTTATATTTGACTTTAACGTACAAGTTAGATAAAAATATTTGCTTTGGCGCAAATCTATGTGATATAAATAATGTTTTTAATGAAAAAAATCATTATACTTGTGTAAGTATATTATATGTAAATATATATAATATATAGAAATGACTGCTAACGTTTGCCTGCCATCATTCCGGGCCAGTCGCCCGGTTCCCTTAAAAATTAGATTATGAGCGCCTCCAACAAGCCCGTAGTGGTTGTCATCGGCAATGGCATGGTCGGTCACAGGTTCTGTGAGAAACTAATGGCTGCCACCTCCTCCTTCCGGATCATCGTTTTTGGCGAAGAGTCCCGGCCGGCGTACGACCGGGTGCACCTGAGCGAGTATTTTAATGGGCGGTCGGCCCATGACCTCAGCCTTTCCATGGCAGGCTGGTTTGATGAGCAGGATGTGGAGCTGCACATAGGGGACCCCGTAAGGGAGATCGACCGGGCAGCCCGGGTGGTGCACTCGAGAAAAGGCATTGTCCAGCCATATGACTGGCTGGTGCTGGCCACCGGCTCCGCCGCCTTTGTACCGGATATCAGCGGTATCGAGAAAAAGGGCGTATTCGTCTATCGTACCATCGAAGACCTGGACCTGATCCGGGAGTATGCACGGAGCGCTCAATGTGCAGCCGTCATGGGAGGGGGGCTGTTGGGGCTGGAGGCTGCCAAAGCCCTGCTCGACCTGGGCATCCCCGATCCCTATGTCATCGAATTTGCCAGCCGTCTGATGCCCAGGCAGATCGACAGCGCGGGCAGCCATATCCTGGAGACGAGATTGAAGAAGCTGGGACTGCAGATCCTGCTGAATAAGAGCACCCTGGCGGTGGAAGGCGGGGAGAGCATCCGCGCCCTGCGTTTTGCCGACGATACAAGCCTGGACCTGGACATGCTGGTCATCTCTGCGGGTATACGGCCCCGTGACGAGCTGGCGAGACTGGCCGGACTGCAGGTAGGTACCCGAGGCGGCATTCTGGTCAACGAAAAAATGCAAACCAACGACCCGCATATCTTCGCCGTCGGGGAATGCGCGCTGGCATCCGGGATGATCTATGGACTGGTGGCGCCGGGATATGAGATGGCGGAAGTGGTGGTCTCTCAATTGACGGAAGGCAACGAATCTTTCACCGGATTTGACATGAGCACCAAGCTAAAGCTTATTGGCGTGGATGTGGCCAGCTTTGGGGATGCTTTTGTCAGCGAGCCGGATAGCAGGACCATCGTATTCGAGGACAGACATAAAGGCATTTACAAACGGATCAATATTACCGGCGATGGAACACGTCTGCTGGGTGGGATCCTTATAGGGGATGCCGCGGCATATAATATATTATTACAGACCGTCAATAACCGGCTGCCGCTGCCTCCGGACCCGGAAGACCTGGTCCTTGGCAGCCGGGGCGGCGCCGCTACCGGCGCCGGCGTGATGGACCTTCCCGACGAGGCGTTGATCTGTTCCTGCGAGGCTGTTACCAAGGCGGCGATCTGTACGGCCGTAACGGAAAAAGGCGTCGAATCGATGGAGGGAATGAAGAAGTGTACGAAGGCTGGAACGGGCTGTGGCGGCTGCGTACCCTTGGTAAAGGACCTGATCGCCGGAACATTGAAGGCGAATGGACGCTATATCCGCAATGTCATTTGCGAACATTTCGATCAATCCCGCCAGGAGCTGTTGCATCTTATAAAGCTCCATGATATAAAGACCTATGACGAGGTGCTGGGCCGTTGGGGGAAAGGCGATGGATGCGAGGTCTGCAAACCGGCCGTGGCCAGCATCCTGGCCAGCTGCTGGAATGAGAATATCCAACAGCAGCCTGTTATACAGGACAGCAATGACCGGTTCCTGGCCAATATCCAGAAAGGCGGCACCTATTCTGTCGTGCCCCGCATACCCGGCGGAGAGATCACTCCCGAGAAGCTCATCGTACTGGGCAAGGTGGCAAAGAAATACAACCTCTATACAAAGATCACGGGCGGACAACGTATCGACCTCTTTGGCGCGCATGTGGGCGACCTGCCCGATATATGGGAAGAGCTGATCGAGGCGGGTTTCGAGAGCGGCCATGCATATGGTAAGGCCCTTCGCACCGTAAAAAGCTGTGTCGGCAGCACCTGGTGCCGTTTTGGTTTGCACGACAGCGTCTCTTTCGCCATCGAGGTAGAAGAAAGATACCGCGGTATCCGTGCTCCGCATAAATTAAAAGGCGGCGTCAGCGGTTGTATCCGCGAATGCGCCGAAGCGCAAAGCAAGGACTTTGGCATCATCGCCACCGAGAAGGGATGGAACCTGTATGTCTGTGGCAATGGCGGGTCCAAACCACAGCACGCACAGCTCCTGGCTACCGACATCGATACCGCAACGGTGATACGCTATCTCGACAGATTCCTCATGTTCTATATCCAGACTGCTGATCCCCTGACCCGCACCGCCACCTGGCTGAATAAGATGGATGGCGGTATGTCCTACCTGAAGAATGTGGTCCTGGAGGACAGTCTGGGCATGGCAGCGCAATGGGAGGCAGAGATGCAGGCGCTGGTGAATAGCTATAAGTGTGAATGGAAGGAAGTGGTGGAAGATCCCGCCCTCCGGCAGCGGTTCGTTCATTTTGTAAATGCGCCCCGAAAAAAAGACCCCAGCGTATCCTTCGATGACATGCGGGGACAGATCAAGGCCAAAGAATGGTAAATAAACTTTTTATGGAAATAACTACGACTCCCAAATGGAGATTTGCCTGTCAGGTGGAAGATATCCCTTCCGATGGGGGCGCCTGTGTCAGCCTCGGTGAGGAACAGATCGCGATCTTTAATTTCTCCCGCCGTGGACAATGGTATGCCACCGAGAACCGCTGTCCGCACAAACAGCAGATGGCGCTGTCCCGTGGCATGACCGGCAGCATGGGGGAACAGTGCGAACCCAAAGTGGCCTGTCCCTTTCACAAAAAGACCTTTTCGCTGACGACGGGCGAATGCCTGACGGGGGAGGATTATAAGATCAGGACCTTTCCGGTGAAAGTGAAGGAGGGTAAGCTGTATATTTGGGTATAAATCGATACATGCGCGACATCTCCCACAAACAGATCACGCTCCGCACCGCAGACGCCATGGGTGTCATCTTCTGTTCACCCACTACCATCGAGCTTATCCGCAATGACCAGCTGCCAAAAGGCAACCTCTTCGACGTGGCCCGCGCCGCCGCTTTCCTGGGAGCCAAGAGTACGCCACAGCTGCTGCCCCATTGTCACCCCGTGACCATCGATGGGATGGACCTGCAATTTGAATTTCTCGACAAAGACCTGCACGGTCATTTACTGAACGCCGAAGTGTTCACCCGCCATGGCATCCTGATAAAAGGCCAGGCCCGCTCCATCGGCAGGACTGGCATCGAGATGGAAATGCTGATGGGCATATCCGTGGCCGCGCTGGAGATCTACGATATGCTCAAGCCCGTGGACAAGCAGTTGGAGATCGGTCATATCCGCCTGCTGGAAAAAAAGGGAGGGAAGAGCGACAGGGAACGATACTTCGCCACGCCCCCTTCCTGCGCCGTGCTGGTATGTTCGGACTCGACGGCGGCGGGCAAAAGAGAGGACAATAGCGGGAAGATCATCTGCGAAATGCTGGAATCCGTGCGCGCGCAGGTAAAATATTATGATATCATCCCCGATGACAAAGAGGCTATCCAGGGAAAGATACGCAAATGGGTGACCGAAGATATACAATTCATCTTCACGACAGGCGGAACAGGCCTTGGCCCCCGCGACAACACCGTCGATGCGGTACAGGAGATGCTCGAACGGGATGCCGACGGCATCGTGGAAGCCATGCGTGTCTATGGTCAGATGCGTACTCCCATGGCCATGATGAGCAGGGCCGTAGCAGGGTCCATCGCAGAAACCCTCGTCGTTACCCTGCCCGGCAGCAGCGCCGGCGCCCGGGAATCCCTGGAAGCGATCCTGCCCGCCATATTCCATGCGCGCAAGATGATGAAAGGAGGGGGGCATTGATATGATAAATTATACCGAAGCCCTGGCAATGGTGCGGTCGAAAGCACATTCGTTCGGAACAGAAACAATCCCCCTGGACCAGGCCTATGGCCGCGCCCTCGCCGGCCTGGTTCGATCAGACAGAGATTATCCCCCTTTCGACAGGGCTACCATGGATGGCTATGCGCTCCGGAGCAATGACCTGCAACAACACATCCGTGCATTCAGGATCATAGAGACCATCCTGGCAGGTGATAGCGCAACCCGGTCGTTGTCGTCCGCGGAGTGCTACAAGATCATGACCGGTGCATCGGTGCCGGCAGGCGCCGACATAGTGATACGCAGAGAAGACACGATAGAGGAGGGGAGCGTCGTCCGGATACAGACAGAGACGACAAGACCATGGCTTAATATCGCCCGGAGAGGCGAAGACCTGAAAGATGGAGACATCGTCATCGATAGCCCCTGTATGGCCGACCCCGCGATCATCGGACTGCTGGCTTCGTTGGGGCAAAAAGAGCTGAAAGTGGCCCAACTACCCAGGGTTGCCCTGATCACCACAGGGAACGAAATAGTGCCGATGGAGACAACGCCGGGTCCCACGCAGATACGCAACAGCAATCGCTGGCTATTACAGGCTTTTTTAAAGAAATGGCAGATCGACCCCTGGTTGTATCAGCATGCTCCCGATGACAAAATCCTCTTAAGGGCGGCATTGGAAAAAGCGCTGCCGGCCGACATGGTCATCCTTTGCGGCGGCGTCTCTGCCGGCGACGCGGATCATGTCCCCGAGACGCTGGAGGCTGCGGGCGTTACCCGGCTCTTTCATAAATTGGCCATCAAGCCGGGAAAACCCGTCTGGTGCGGCAGCGGCCCCCGTGACACAATGGTGTTTGCCCTACCCGGCAACCCTTTCTCCTGCCTGGTAGGATTTATATTGCTGATCCAGCCTTATTTGAAGGCTTGCTTCGGTGTCCCGGAGGAAGGACCCCTAAGCCTCCCTATGAGCGTGGCAAAGAAAAAGAGCACGCCCCTGGATGAATTCTTCCCTGTCCGCGTGCAGGGCGCTCCCGCCGGACTATTGCCCGTGTCGCTCAACGGGTCCGGGGACATCCGGCTGGGAATGCAGGCCAATGCCCTGGCCTTACATCCGTCGGGCATGCCGGACCTGGCCGCCGGGGACAATGTTGCCTATCTATCCTTGTGATCCCCACAACATAGCTATCCTTCCGTCTCGCGTGTGAGCGCACGTAACTTATCGAGGTCCAGTAAGACAATATTTTTTCCCTCCGTCCGTATGGACCGTTCGTCCGTGAATTCGTTGATAATGCGGAAGACCGTCTCGTAGGTGGTGCCTGCATAGGAGGCAAGGTCCTGCCGGCTCAATGAGATGTCGATAAATCCTTCCGCCGTCGTTCCGAACTTTTCCTGCAAGGCCAGCAATGCCTGTGCAATACGTCCTTTTACCTGCATATGGGCCAGGTTGCGCATTTTTCTCTCCGACTCCTGCAGTTCGTCGGCAAAGAAGAGCAGCAGCTGAAAAATGAACTCGTAATTCACTTTCAGCGTGGATTGAAAGAAATCCAGATCGATATAACAAACATCGACAGGCTCGAGGGCCGTGGCGGAGATAGGATAATAAACGTTGTGCCCCAGTCCCCGGTGCCCCAAAATATCTCCCCGTTGGGCAAATCGTATGATGAGCTCTTTTTCCGACCCCCATCTTTTATGGACTTTTACCTTGCCGCTATAGACAAAATAGATCCCTTTTACTTCTTCCCCTTCCTGGAAAAGGAGCTCTCCCTTTTTATAATGAAAACTTTTTTTATGGGCCTCGACGGCTGGTATCCATTCGGGTAAACATCGTTTGCAGAGAAAGCAGCTTTTCAGATCACAGGTATGATTAATTTTCTTCATGTCCGTCGCATTGGGGGATTGCCGGGGCAAATGTACTTCGAAACCCGACAAATAATTATATTATTTAAATAAATATATGTTTATTGCAAGATAAAAGAGCTAAAATAGGGTATAAATTCATTATTTTTATGATGTACGTAATGTTTGAGTGGAATTAATTCGATAGGTAGTATAATAAACATTAAATGTATTTTATTTTAATGTATCAAGTCACCCGTCTTTTCCCTCGCTAAACTATTACGTAGTCACCCGTCTGCGATAGCCTTCCACGTCTGCGATCAGCCTGCTATGCGAAATCACCGGTGCACCTTCCGGTATACAAAAAATGGCCTCGGTAGAGTAACAGTCTATCCGAGGCCTGAAGGATAAAATGAATGCTCATTTTAAACCAAAACAAATTTATGATGAAAAAAAGAGATTTCATCGTAGCATTCGTAAGCCTGTTGGTCCTGGGACGGCCACTCGGCGGACATGCTCAATTTTCTCTCACGGGACAGCTTCGCACCCGTACAGAACTCAGGGACGGCTACGGCACCCTGGAAACGAAAGGTAACACACCCGCTTTCCTCACCTCCCAACGCGCGCGTCTTAACTTCAGCTACCGTTCTTCCAGAGTGGTTTTCCAGGCCTCCCTACAGGATGTACGGGTCTGGGGCGCGGATGCCTCCACCATCAACAATGCCGACGGCAATCGCCTCAGCCTGCATGAAGCCTGGGCCGACATCATCCTGGCCAACGCAAAGGACAGCGCCCTGCCAAAAAACGCTGTCGACTACTTCAGCATACGCATTGGCAGACAGGAGCTGGTATACGACGATCAGCGGCTGCTGGGCAATCTCGACTGGCTGCAGCAGGCCCGGCGTCACGATGCCGTCGTCTTCAAACTCCTGCACAAAGGCTGGCAGGCGGACCTGGGCGCCGCCTTCAACCAAAACACGGATGCGGTGGGATATAACGGCACCTATTATACGCCCGGCAACCTGCTCCCTTATGTAAAGGACAGCAAGGGCAACCTGGCCCCTACGCCTGCCGCGATGATACCCCTCGCCAACGCCGCAGGACTGAGCGCCCGTACAGGCTCCCCCGTGCTGGCTACCGCTGCCGGCACCAACGGCATGAACCAGGATTACAAATCCATGCAGTTCCTCTACCTGGCTAAAAAATTCGGCAGCACACGTATCGCGGGACTGGCTTTCTCCGACGAATTTGCGAGATACAGCCTCGACTCCGTAAAGAACATCGCCGGTACGGATACAGGATATATATATGGCCGTAGGTTCAACCACAGCGGCGTTAACACCCGCGTGACCGCCGGCGCCTTATTGACAAGCCGGCTGGGGCAGAAAAAGGATTGGACCCTGCAGGCCGGCTACTATTACCAGACAGGTAAAAGCAAGGACGGCGTCGCCCTTGGCTCCTATACCACTACCTTGTCCCTTGCCTTTGCCCGGCAACGCTTTATCTGGACAGCGGGCTGGGATTATTTAAAAGGAGGGTTCGACCCCTTATACGGAACGCCCCATAAATTCTGGGGATCCATGGATTATTTCTATGCCGCCTCCGGATCGCCGGCCGCGGGACTGAACAACCCTTTCCTGAAAGCAAAATATAGTTCACAGGGAGGGCGGTTCCTGGTGGAGCTGGCCTATCACTATTTCGCCTTTGCCGACGATCAGCAGGACGCCAAGGGCGATCCGCTGTCCAAATATTTGGGCAGCGAAGTGGATGTCACACTGGACTACAGCCTGAACAAGATCACGACGCTGGAGCTGGGCGCCTCCCGGATGGCGGCCACACACAGCATGGAATACGCCAAGGGCATCACCCCCGGCGCCGCTCGTCTGAACGCCGGCTGGGTCTATCTGCAGGTAAACATCCGCCCGGACTTCTTTAATAAATAAGATACCTACATCTATAAAAAATTTCACATGATCTCCAACAACCAACCTCTTACTTCCATCCGCCTGTTTTCGCTCAGCAGCATACAAATGCGCACCTTCCATATCACCTGGCTGATGTTCTTCGTTTGTTTTTTCGGATGGTTCGGATTGGCGCCACTGATGCCGACCATTCGAGCCGACCTGGGGTTGACCAAGGCGCAGATAGGAAACACCATTATCGCATCCGTGTCTTCCACGATCCTGGCCAGACTGATCATCGGCAGGCTTTGCGATAAATGGGGACCGCGCAAGACGGCCATACGACTGCTGTTGATAGGATCCATACCCGTCTTCCTGGTGGGACTGGCAAAAGACTATACCACCTTCCTGCTGTTCCGTTTGGCTATTGGAATTATCGGCGCCTCTTTTGTCATCACGCAATTCCATGCCTCTATGATGTTTGCGCCTAACATTCGAGGCACGGCCAACGCCATTACCGGAGGCTGGGGCAACCTGGGCGGTGGCGTGACCAATATGGTAATGCCATTGATCTTTGCCGCCATCGTGGGCTTTGGCTATACCAAACACGAAGCCTGGCGTTATGCCATGATCCTGCCGGGGCTGATGATGCTGGTCATCGCCTTTCTTTACTATCGTTATACGAAGGATACGCCCCAAGGTAATTTTTCGGACATCGGACGCAGCAGCTCCGCGGGCAGGACAGACTGGTCGGCCCTGGCTGACTGGCGCGTATGGGCATTGATGTTGGCGTATGGCTGCTGCTTTGGCATGGAGATCACCTTCGACAATGTGGCATCCCTTCATTTCGTGGATTCTTTCAAACTTTCTCAAAGCAGCGCGGGTCTCTGGGCCGGTATCTTTGGGGCCATGAACCTTTTTGCCCGCGCTCTGGGCGGGATGATATCCGACAAGGTCGGGGCGCGTTGGGGACTCCGGGGGAAGGGGATCTTGCTGGCCGCAGTGCTCCTGCTGGAAGGAGCAGGACTTGTCGCCTTTGCCGCCGCCGGCTCTTTTGCGCTGGCCATCGTCTGTATGCTGTCCTTTGCGCTATTCCTTAAAATGGCCAATGGCGCCACCTATGGCATAACACCTTTTATCAACGAAAAAAATATAGGACTCGTCAGCGGCGTGGTAGGCGCGGGAGGGAACTTAGGAGGTATGATCTTTGGGTTCCTGTTCAAATCGGAATCTATCAGCTATGTGCAAGCCTTTACATATATAGGCTTTACGGTCATGATCGTATCCCTGATCATTCTGTCGACCCGCTTCCGGAAGGAAACTTCCGAAGAAATAGCCCTGGCGGAAACAGCATTTTCATGAGGAAAGCGCACTCTTTTTCCACCACCTGTTGTTACTGCGGAGTAGGCTGCGGCATCACCGTCCATAAGGACAAAAAAGGGGATATCACGGTGCAGGGCGATGCGGCCTATCCGGTGAACAAAGGGATGTTGTGCAGCAAGGGTCTCAATCTGCACTATACTGTCAACGACAGGAGCGATCGTCTTCTGTACCCGCAGATGCGATACAACAAACAAATGCCTTTGCAACGGGTCAGCTGGGAGACAGCCATCGACAGAGCAGCGGCCGTATTCAGGTCCCTGGTTCAAAAATATGGACCGGACTCCGTGGCCTTTTATATATCCGGTCAATGCCTGACGGAGGAATATTATGTGATCAATAAGCTGATGAAAGGCTTCATCGGCAGCAACAATGTCGACAGCAATTCCCGTCTCTGTATGAGCAGCGCGGTCGCCGCCTATAAAAAGGCCCTGGGAGAGGACAGCGTTCCCCTGAACTATTCGGACATCGAAGAGGCGGATTGCTTTTTTATCACGGGCGCCAACCCGGCCTGGTGTCATCCCATTCTCTGGAGAAGGATAGAAGCGCACAAGGCGGCCAATCCCCACGTAAGGATCATCGTATCGGACCCACGGCAGACAGATACAGCGGCGCTCGCGGATTGCTATCTGCCCATCCGCCCCGGTACGGATATCACCCTGCATCATGCCTTCGGCAGGATCCTCATCGAAGAAGGCAATATCGATCCCAATTTCATAAAGGATCATACGGAAGGTTTTGCCGCCTATAAAGAGGCTGCCTTCCAGCACAGTATCGAAGAATCCGCCTCATTGTGCGGCATATCCGAAATGGATATCCGCCGGGCCGCGGGTTATATCGCGGACGCCAAAGGATTTATCAGCATGTGGACCATGGGGCTGAACCAAAGCGTCAACGGCGTGGACAAGATCCTTTCCCTGATCAACCTGCACCTGGCGACAGGACATATCGGCAAGCCGGGATCAGGGCCTTTTTCTCTCACCGGTCAGCCAAACGCCATGGGCGGCCGGGAGGTAGGAGGACTGGCCAATCTGCTGCCAGCTCATATGGACCTTTCCAACCCCGTCCATCGTGACAAATTGCAGCAGTTCTGGAATGGCGTGCCTATCTCGCCAGCGCCGGGATTGACAGCCACCGAGATCTTCGAAGCCCTGGAAAAGGGAAAACTAAAGGCCATCTGGATCATTGGCACCAACCCTTTAATAAGCCTGCCGGATGTGCGACAGGCAGAGGCCGCTCTTAAAAAAGCAAAATTCGTCGTGGTACAGGAGATCAGCAACAAACCCGAGACATTGACCTACGCGGACCTGGTGCTGCCTGCTGCCGGCTGGACGGAAAAGGAAGGCACCATGACAAACTCCGAACGAAGGATCAGCTACCTCCATAAGATCGTAGACCCTCCGGGCGAAGCATTGCCGGATGCCGACATCATTTGCCGCTTGGCCAGGAAAATGGGATTCCCTGGCTTTGACTTCCCCGACGCAGCAGCTATCTACAAAGAATATGCCCGGCTGACAAAAGGCTCATCCATCGATATCAGCGATCTCAGCCATGAAGCGCTGCGCGAACAACGCTCGGTACAGTGGCCGCGCACAAAGGACGGCCCTACCGCCACACCATTCCATGACCTGCGATTCTCCACTCCTTCAGGTCGCGCTCAATTCCACGCCGTACCCGATACCCCTTCCAGCGAGATGCCGGACGCGGACTTCCCCCTGGTACTAACGACGGGGCGTATCCGTGATCAATGGCATACCATGACAAAGACAGGGAAGGTCAATAAATTGAAACAGCATATCGCACAGGCTTTTCTGGAAATACATCCCGAGGATGCCCGTCCCCTGGGCATTGCCGATAACGACCTGGTGCTGGTAAGCTCCGGACGGGGCGAGGCGAGGGTAAAGGCCCGTTACTCCCTATCCATCCGGAAAGGGGTGGTATTCATGCCCATGCATTGGGGCAAGGTGCTGGGGAACGACCTCAACAGGGCCAACAATCTTACCAACAATCTGGTAGACCCTGTCTCCAAAGAGCCCGACTTCAAATACTCCGCCGTCCGTGTCGTCAAATACAGAAAGCCAAAGGAAAGGATCGTCATCATTGGAGCAGGCGCCGGCGCCTTCGGATTTGTCCAGTCCTACCGGCAGCTGAACAAAGAGGACGAGATCGTGATCTTCAGCAAAGAAAATTTCCCTTTTTACAATCGGGTACAGCTCCCTGACTATATCAGCGGCACGCAGGACTGGGAGCAGCTGATCAAGATGACGGACGAAGAAGAGCCCCTGTATAACATCCGGCTGCATAAAGGCGTCAGTATCGAGACCATCGACAGGGAAGAGAAATATGTAGTGGATTCCAGAGGTGTAACGACCTATTTTGATAAACTATTGCTGGCCACGGGCAGCAGGGCCGCGCTTCCAAAGAACGTTCCTTTCCTGGAGGGCATTTTTACCATGCGCAGCCGTACGGACGCCGACAGGTTCAAGCAGCAGCTGCCGGCCGGCGGTCATGTCGTCATCGTGGGAGGCGGGTTGCTGGGATTGGAAATGGCAGCATCGCTTCGGGAAATAAATATAAGGGTCTCCGTTATCCACCGCAGCTCGCGCTTTCTCGACAGACAGCTGGACGTATTGGCCAGCCAGCTGCTCCACGAAGAGATCATCGACCAGGGCTGTGACGTATACTATTCCGACGAAGTACAGCTGTTCTATGGACACCCCCGGCTGACGGGCATCCGTCTCAAAAGCGGCAGGATGATCGATTGCGATGCCCTGATATTTGCCATCGGCACCGTACCGAATACCGAACTGGCCGTGGCGGCGGGACTGCATTGCCAACGGGGCGTCATCGTCAATGAATACATGCAGACCAGCGACCCTAACATTTATGCGGTAGGAGAGATCGCAGAATTCGATGGAATGCTCTATGGCTTTACCGCAGCAGCGGAACAGCAGGCCGGCATATTCGCCGGCTATCTCAGTGGGGACATCAGCAACTATTACAAGGGCACGACTTCGATGAGCATCATCAAGATCCATGGATTCGACCTTTGCTGTCTTGGTATTCCCGACAGACCGAACGAACATGAATATGAAGAGATCGTCTTCATCGACCTGGCCCGCCGTTATTACAAGAAATGTATCGTCCACCAGGACAGGCTCGTAGGAGCTATCCTCGTCGGGGACAAAGACGAATTCCTGGAATTCAAAGAACTCATCTCCGGCCGGATCGAGCTGAACGAACGGCGTCTTCAGCTGCTGCGCAGCGGGAAAAGGTCGGAACCCGTACTGGGCAAGCTGGTCTGCAGCTGTAACAACGTGGGCAGCGGCAACATCGAGAACAAAATTGCATCAGGCTGTACGGAGCTGGCGCAGATCTGCGCCGCTACGGGAGCTGGCACCGGTTGCGGCTCCTGCCGGCCCGAGGTAAAAAAGATATTGGAAAACAAACTACAGGAGGCGGCCATAGGTGTTTCGTAAGAACTATACGGTCAAGATCAATCTTCCCGGCGGCATCGTCGCTCCGGGGGAACTGTATGCCATTGTAGAGGCGGCTGAACGGGCAAGGGTTTCAGACATGCAGCTGGGCACACGCCAGCAGCTGTTTTGCAAGGTGACGGATAAATACGGACCCGATTTTTTAAAGGCGCTGCAGGAAGCCGGTGTTTCCTTCGAAGCCAACGAGGACAGACATCCCAACATCGTCAGCTCCTATGTCACGGAAGGGATCTTTACCACCCAAAGCTGGGTCAGCGAGGGACTCTACAAGGATATCCTATCCGCCTTCGACTTCAAACCCCGCCTGAAGATCAATCTGGTGGAAAAAAGCCAATCCTTTGTACCCTTCTTCACCGGCAATATCAACTTTATCAGCTCCGACATCGGCAACTACTGGTACCTCTACATACGGATGCCCCAGACCACGCAGATCCATCCCTGGAAAGACCTCGTCTGTTCCGAAGATATCCCGCGTATCAGCCGGATCATCGAAGAGCTGATACTCCAGGGGAAACCGTTCCCGGGAGATGAACTGTACGCCGCTGTCCTTCCCCATGGCCCTTTTGCCACACAGCCGGTGAGAGCAGCGTTGCAATGGCCTGTCTTCGACCTCCCTTATTACGAAGGTTTCGCCCGATGGAAGAACAAAATATGGCTCGGCATCTACCGTAGAGAAGAGCTCTTCCCCGTCGCTTTTCTAAAGGACATTTGCCTTATCTGCCTGGAGACCCGTATCGGACAGCTGTATACCACGCCATGGAAATCCCTGATCATAAAGGGCATCGGGGAAAGTCACCGGGCATTATGGGAATACGTCATGGGGAAATACCGTATCAACCTCCGGCACGCCGGCAATGAGCTGAACTGGCAGGTAGAAGACATGAATGAAGAAGGCTTGCGGCTCAAGCGGTACCTGGTACGCCAGCTCGATCTGGAAGATGTCCGTACGGAAGGGTTATGCTTTGCCATCAAGACCCGACCGAAGTCAGGCCTCTCGGGCTCCGTCATCATTCGCAAACAGACGGGAGGACGCGCCGACCAGCGGAAACTGCTGGACAGATATGATATTTTGCATACACCCGATTTCAATGCCAACTCAAAAGAGTTCATCCTCTATCGGGAAGGCCTGGAAAAAGAAAACCTCTTTGTCTACCTGGTCTCGCTATGTAAATCCTTTTATGAACAACAAAGCGGGAGGGAGCCCGCCCCTCTCCAAAGGCCCTTTGGAGGCATCGATACCTCCTCCGGGAATGATAAGAATGCGACGGTCTTCCAATGCCGGCACTGTCTTACGCTGTATGACGAACAATACGGCGACCCGGACGCAGGCGAACCTCCCGGACGCCCCTTCGAACAGACGGCTCCCGGCTATGCCTGTCCTGTCTGCGGCAGCGGTAAAGAGGACTTCCAACCCGTCGAAAAAACGCAGTTTATGGGCTGACTATCGTAACTTTGAACACATGTCCGTTATACACGATCGATATGGAAGGACTTTCAGGACCTTACGGCTGAGCCTGCTCAACCATTGCAACCTGGGTTGTGTCTATTGTGTGGCTGGTGACAATGAGATCAAGGCGGCCAATGCCACCCATTCGTCCCTCCCCGTATCCAGCCTTCTCGACATTATCAGACGGCTGCACAGACACCTGGACCTTTCCACCATTCGCCTTACGGGAGGCGAGCCGCTTTTATACCATGGCCTGACGGGCCTCATCGGCGGTATTCGTGAAATGGGCATAACGTCGATCAAGCTGACGACAAATGGATTCCTGCTGGAACGTCTGGCGATGCCGATGAAACAGGCTGGTATGCGATCCATCAATGTGTCGCTGGATGCCGTCGATGAAGATGTTTTCTACAAGATGAGCAGACGACACGCGGTGCAACGGGTCATCCAGGGCATCGATAAGGCATTGGAGGCGGGATTGGAGGTAAAGATCAACAGCGTCATCATGAAGGGGATCAATGACGGACAGATCCTGCCTTTGCTGGAATTTGCTTTTTCCCGCGGTTGTCGTATCCGGCTCCTGGAAGTGATGGCCATGGGACATTTGCACGACCAGGCGGATCGATACCTCTTTCCACAGGAAGAAATGCTGGCGACGATAGCCGGCCGCTATACATTCGAGCCGTTGGGCCGGACCAGATCGGCTACGGCAAGCTACTGGCAGACGGATAAGGGACATCAATTTGGGATCATCGCCAACGAGACGGCGCCTTTTTGCAGCGACTGCGACAGGCTGAGACTGGACAGCAGCGGACATATCTACGGATGTCTCAGCAGCAATCATCCCATCTTGCTGGATGAGAACGAAAACGAAGAGACATGGACAACGAAGCTACAGCAGGCGCTTCTACAGAAACAGACCCTGCGATTCACGGGCAGCGATCTCAGCATGCTGCATATTGGAGGATAGTTTTCGGCCTCCGGGTTAAGTTGAAAGTACCCTCCGGCCAAGAACAGCTAATGATGGCGCTTCGCGCAACGGACCTGTGGTCTGTTTAATCGCGGCCGGGCCGCACAAAAGAACGAACATGAAAATTCACGTTTATGCCAAATTGAAAGATTATTTCTCGCCGGAGTTCGAGCTGGATGCTGTTGCGCACAACACCGACGAGCTAAAGCTCCGCCTGCTGGAGATCAATGGAGAGGCCGGACAGATACTGGACAGCTGTCGCTTTGCCATCGAAGAAGGATTCATCGATCACGATCACAAATTAAAGGAAAATGATACGGTCATCATCATCCCCCCTTCCAGCGGAGGTTAGTAATGTATTGCCCGAGTCCATACGGGTCGTCACCGGCGATCCGCTGGACATTGTCTCGCTGCTGCGTCAGGCGCATCATCCCGGCGCAGGGGCCGTCGTCCTTTTCAGCGGCGAAGTGCGCGACAGCAATAAGGGCAGGGAAGTGGCCTACCTGGAATATGAATCCCATGTTCCGCTGGCTGAAAAAATGGTCCATGACATACTGGATGAAGCCCGGGAGAAATGGGGATTGAAGGCGGCCATTGCGCAGCACCGTATCGGGAAGCTGGCTATCGGCCAGTCGGCGGTAGTGGTGATCACGGCAGCTGCCCATCGCCGTGAGGCGTATGAAGCCAATCAGCATATCATACACAGGATCAAGCACGAGGTTCCCATCTGGAAATGCGAATATTTCTCCGACGGCACTCACCAGTGGGGGAATAACTGTAACTGTTGACCATGACACGAGCGCAGCGACTGCATGACTCCAATGAAAAGACATTAACTCGTCATGAAACCTACCATTACCATCGAATATTGTCCTAAATGCGGGTGGATGCTTCGTGCGGCCTATATGGCGCAGGAACTGCTCACTACTTTTACCGAAGAGCTCCATGCCATAAGCCTTCAACCTTCCGAGCGGTCCGGATCCTATATCATATCCGTCGGCGGAGAAGAGCTTTTCAACAGACGGAGGGAAGGGCGCTTTCCCGAAATAAAGGAATTGAAACAGCTGGTCAGGGACAAGGTCTGTCCGGACAAGGATCTCGGACATTCCGACAAACCGGCGGACAGGAGCGCGGGTTCCGGCATCTGATATGGGAACGCTCATGGGTGTCATACTATGCGGCGGAGAAAGCCGTCGCATGGGCCGGGATAAAGGGCTCCTGGAAAAGGACGGCCTCCCCTGGGCAAAACATATGGCGGACAAACTGGCGGCCTACCATCTCCCCGTGGTCTTTTCCGTGAATACAGGACAGGTGAATGATTATACGGCCGCATTGCCCGGCGCCCGGCTGGTAGTAGACGGTGTGGCTGCCGGCGGCCCCCTGAAAGGCCTTCTCAGCGTACACGAACAATTCCCCGATAATGACCTGCTGTTATTGGCTTGCGATATGCTGGATATGGACACACCGACCATCCATCACCTGATAGCGGCATACCGCAAAGAAGATCATAACTATTACGCCTATGCCAAAGACGGCTTCTTTGAGCCTCTTTGCTGCATTTATACGGCAGCGGGCCTAATCCGGGCGCATACATCCCCGAGCCTGCAGCAGCTCCTTCATCAGGGCAAAACAAAAAGCCTCGTCATGCTAAATAACGAGGCTTTTCAAAATTATAATAACGGACCCGCAGGGGCCATCTGAGCTAGTTCAGCTTCTTCTGCAAATTCTGGTCGATGGCATCCAGGAACTCTTCCGTGTACAGGAAATGTTTCCCATGCTCCACCTTGTTCCCGTGTATGCAGATAGCCAGGTCCTTTGTCATCTTACCGCTTTCCACCGTCTCGATACACACGGATTCCAGGGCATTGGCAAAGTCGATCAGATCCTGGTTGCCATCCAGCTTGCCACGGAAGGCCAGACCCCTGGTCCATGCGAAAATGGAAGCGATGGGATTGGTAGAAGTGGGCTTGCCGGCCTGGTGATCCCTGTAGTGACGGGTGACCGTGCCATGGGCTGCCTCAGCCTCCATGATCTTGCCATCGGGCGTGATCAGCACCGAGGTCATCAACCCCAGCGAGCCGAACCCCTGGGCTACGGAATCGCTCTGTACGTCTCCGTCATAGTTCTTACAGGCCCATACGAAATTGCCGTTCCATTTCAGGGCGCTGGCCACCATGTCATCGATCAGACGATGTTCATAGACGATGCCTGCTTCCTTGAAGGCTTGCGCAAACTCCTTCTCATAGATGTCCTGGAAGATGTCCTTGAATCGGCCATCGTATTTTTTGA
Organism: Puia sp.; assembly: GCA_035545935.1. Lineage (GTDB taxonomy): Bacteria > Bacteroidota > Bacteroidia > Chitinophagales > Chitinophagaceae > Puia. The sequence continues at coordinate 45,749 of DASZXP010000227.1, forward strand.
GGATGGTATTCTTGGTAGAAAGATACAGGGGCCATTTCTTGCTCAGCGCCATGTTGAAACAGCTCCGGGCAAAACCCTTGATCGACTCGTCCGTGTTGTACATGCTGAGTGCAACGCCATCGCCCTTGAAATTGAATACTTCGAAGGTCTGGGGTGCGCTGCCGTCCTCGGGTGTAAAGGTCATGGTCAGCTTGCCTTTGCCTTTGATAACGGTGTCGGTCGCACGGTATTGGTCGCCGAATGCATGACGGCCTACGATGATGGGAGCCGTCCAGTTCGTCACCAGCCGGGGAACATTCGACATGACGATGGGTTCGCGGAAGACCGTACCATCTAAGATATTCCGGATGGTACCGTTGGGGCTCTTCCACATCTGCTTCAGGCTGAACTCCTTCACACGGGCCTCATCCGGCGTGATCGTGGCGCACTTGATACCTACGCCGTATTGCTTGATGGCATTGGCTGCATCGATAGTGACCTGGTCGTTGGTCTGGTCACGATACTCTACACCCAGGTCATAGTATTTGATGTCTACATCCAGGTAGGGTAGGATCAACTTGTCTTTGATGAATTTCCAGATAATGCGGGTCATTTCATCCCCATCTAACTCCACCACAGGGTTTGCAACTTTGATTTTCTTGGCCATATTTCTTCTTTTTTTATATAATCGATTCCCGGCAACGAACCAGGAGCTCATTAATGTCCGAAAAACGGGTATTGGAAAATGTTACCCCTTTTTCGGAAAAATCTAATATCTGTCCTTCGGACAATGAACCGAAGGTTCATTAAGGGAGAGCAAACGTACAAGAATATGATGAAATTGGGCCTCCGATGCCGGTTTTTTTTTATGTTTGTATCCCAACTGCTTTTGAATGTTAGAGGCCTTAAAACAATACATATCCGGCTTTGTTTCGTTGACGAACGAGGAGTTTGCGCTGCTGGCGAATAAGCTGGTGATCCGCAACTTTGACAAACGGGAGCAGCTGCTCGGGGCCGGCGAGGTGGAAATCTATCTGAATTTCGTCGTAAAAGGCCTGGTGCGCAAATACTTTTACAAGGGTCGGACGGAGATCGTTACACAAATAGCGAAGGAAGGAGAGTTCGTCAATTCCTCCGCCTCTTTTTTATCCGGCTCCCCTTCGCCCTACCTGGTGGAGACGCTGGAACCTTCGACCTTTTTGTCCATTACCCGCGACCAGCTGGAAAAGCTCTACGAGGACAACCCTCGCATAGAAAGGCTGGGCCGTATCACCATTACACATTTATTTCTGCAACGGGAAGAATGGGAGCATGAATGTCTCAGGCTGGACACCCGGGAAAGGTTCCTTCGATTTGTAGAAAATAATCCGGACCTGATGCAAAGGGTCCCGCAGAAATACCTGGCCTCATACCTGAATATGAAGCCGGAGACCTTCAGTCGTCTGAAACACCTGTTGCAACGACCGCGGACCGCCACCCGGTAGAACGAGCCGGAGGCTCGTCGAAGGACATACATAAATGACTATACATGGGTAAACAAAAGTCCTCTTATAAGACCGCCCTGGATGGATTACACCACTATCTTTCCAGGTACTTTCCTATTTCACGGACGGAATTCCAGCACCTATTGCCGTATATCGAGATCAGGGAATACGATAAAAAAGCAAAGGTGACAAAAGAGGGCGAGGTCGAACGTTATTTCAACATCATTGCCCGTGGGCTGGTGCGCAAATACCTCCCGCTCAAAAATGGGGAGCAGACCATTCAGCTGGCGGTGGAAGGGCATATCATTCATTCGGAACTTTCCTTCTTTTACCGTACACCCTCGGCCAGCGTCGTGGAGACCATAGAACCCACTGTCTTTCTTTCCATCAGCTATGAAAGCCTGGAACAGCTCTACAGCAAACAACCCAAATTCGAGCGGCTGGGTAGACTGATCATAACGGATCTCTTTGTCAGAAAGGACCATCGGTATTTCGATCAGCTGCGGAAGAATACGCGGGAACGCTTCCTGGATTACATAAAGACCCACTCTCATATGTTGCAGCGGGTGCCGCAGAAATATATAGCGAGCTATCTCAACATCAAACCCGAGACCTTTAGCAGGCTAAAGCACCTGATGCGCCCCAGGAATGTCCGAAAAACGGGTCCGGAGGAAAAATAACCCGTTATCAGAGGTTGACGATCAGCACCGGTATCTTCAGAGCATGCCGCACCGCATCCACCGTTTGTCCATAGATAAAATCCTGCAGACCGCGATGACCATGGGCGCCGATGACCAGCATATCCGCCTTTTGTTCCTTGGCTATACGGGCGATCTCGCGGCTGCGATGCCGGAATCCCAACGCCGTCACACTACGGTAGCCTTTTTTTATCAGCGCATCCCGGTAATGATCCAATCTTTCCTGGTCCCTTCGCGTCTCGAAATCATCGCTCTCTTTACCCAGCATATGGGCGGAAGCGCTCTCCACTACATGGATCAGCAGGTACTCGCCATCTTTTCCACCCTGCGCCAGGGCATAGGCCAGCAGTTTTTCGTCATGCGCGCTGAAGTCCAGGGCAACAGCGATATTCCGGAATGCCGGCGGGGTCCACTCCGCCAGGGGGCCCGGTTGAGGGTGGAGCAGGGTAGTAGCCTTCCGGGGCTGCCGGGTGAGCCAGGGATGAAGGATGATATAGCCCAGGAGCAGCAGGGCGCCGATGCTCCCGATGATAATGCCCAGCTTGGCGATAAAGTACCCTGTCTGGCCGAAGAGCGGGCTGGCTTCCTCCACCACCAGCTTTACGTTCAGGTATACCAGCAAGCTGGCGATCGCCCAGGCCAGGGCCCTTATAAGGGGACTGGCGACAAATTCTCCCATGGTGGTCTTGTCACTGACAAAATGGATAAGGGGAATGATGGCAAACCCCAGCTGTACGCTTAGAATGACCTGGCTAAGCACCAGCAGGTTATCCACGGCGCCTTCTCCTATCAACAGGATGACGATGACAGCCGGTATGATGGCCAGCAGACGGGTCAGCAATCGCCTCAGCCAGGGATTGATACGCAAATGCAGATACCCTTCCATGACGATCTGCCCTGCCAGGGTGCCGGTGATCGTAGAGCTTTGCCCGGCGGCGATCAGGGCGATGGCAAACAGCTTGGGCGCCAGGTCCGTGCCCAGCATGGGCAGCAGACGGTGGGCTTCTTTGATGGAGGCCACATCCGTCCGGCCCGTTTTGAAAAAGACGGTGGCCGCCAGCACCAGGATGGCCGCGTTGACGAAAAAGGCGAGATTTAAGGCGATGGTACTATCTAAGAAATTGATCTTTAGCGCCTTCCGTATATGGTTGGCCCCTGGCTGGATCTTACGGGTCTGTACGAGGGCCGAATGGAGATACAGGTTATGAGGCATCACGGTAGCGCCGATGATCCCGATGGCGATATAAAGGGCCTCTTTCCCCTGCAGGATGGGGACCAGGCCGGTGGCGACCTCTTTCAGGTCGGGTTTTGCCAGCACGATCTCTATAAGAAAAGACAGCCCCACGATCCCGATAAGCCCGATGATAAATGCTTCCATCCTCCGCATACCCAGGTTTTGCAGGAAAAGAAGGAGAAAAGTATCCAGCACCGTGATACATACGCCGTAGATCAGGGGAAGACCCGTCAGCAGCTGGATACCGATGGCCATACCCAGCACTTCGGCCAGATCGCAGGCCGCAATGGCGATCTCCGCCAGTATATACAAGGTAATGTTGACATAGCCAGGGTATACTTCCCGATTGGCCTGGGCCAGATCCCTGCCGCGGACGATACCCAGGCGGGCTGACAGGTTTTGGAGAAGAATGGCCATGCCATTGCTCATCAACAGCACCCAGATAAGGGAATAGCCGAACTTACTGCCTCCCGCCAGGTCGGTAGCCCAGTTGCCCGGGTCCATATATCCTACGCTGACCAGGTACGCCGGACCGAAAAAAACAAAAACCTGCTTCCACCAGGGCCCTCGGGTCATAGTAGTATCCACGCTGCCGTGCACTTCACTTAAACTGACATCCTTTTGAAATCTATTCATCATCTTTTACCAGAACATTTTTTGCCACCTGGGCGCTAAGCGTCACCGGCGGCCGGTTGCGGATCTTTACTTCCAGGGAATTATCGAAGGGAAATTTTTTACGCACCTCGAGCCGGGTGCCTAATCTTATATTCTTGTGCTGCAGCAGCTCCAGCATCTCCGTCGTTTGACTGGCAATAGCGGAGACCTGTACCACCTTGTTTAGCGGCAGCTCCGACAAGCTGATCTGCCGGCGCTGCAGGAACCGCCCCTGGCTGTCGGGAATAGGGTCCCCATGCGGGTCCGTATCCGGGAACCCCAGGAAAGCATCCAGACGGTCTACCAGCTTCTTGCTGCTGATATGCTCCAGCTCTTCGGCTATCTCATGCACTTCATCCCAGCCAAACTGCAATTTTTTTACCAGGAAGTACTCCCAAAGCCGGTGCTTGCGGATCACCTGTATGGCGGCCTTCTTCCCTTCGTTGTTGAGCCGGAATCCCTTATACCGCTCGTATATCAACAATTTCTGCTCTTTCAGCTTTTTCAGCATGTCCGTCACAGAGGCCGGACGGGTCTGTAAAGCCGCGGCCAGGGCATTGGTCGTAACGATGCCTTGTTCGTGCTGCAGATGAAAAATAGCCTTCAGATGGTTCTCCTTACTGGCTGAAAATTTCATGTTTAAGATTATCTAAAATAAAATTTAGACAAATCTAAAATTAAAAATTCATAAATAACAGGAAAAATACTGCCTAATTGGCACGAATGTTTATTTTTAACACTGGTAGTTTATCTCAATAGAACCATTGTATGATTAAATCCCTGTTGCTGACGGTATTGACAGGCTTATTTTTCTCCTGCAAGAGTAAACCGACCTCCCTTGCAGGCGAGGACGTCGAAGTAGATGTACACGACTTCATAGAATATTTCCAACCCATCAAACTGCCTTACCAGGTGACAGACACCATCCTGCGGCGTAAAGAGCAGGAAGCTTCCCTCATCAGCTATAGGGTATTTACACAGCTGGTACCGGACTCGGTCCTGACGAAACTATTCGGTAAAGAGCTGAAGCCAAAATTGTATACCGTCGGCCGGGTGACGGTGCCCAAGAGCGAATCCTATCTTTTTGTCAAAGCCACCGCCGGGTCCCGCAAAGCCTTGTACATCGTTTGTTTCAGCAAGGCCAATAAATTCGCCGCCGCCCGCCCCATCCTTTACTCCGACAATGAGTCAGGTGTCAGCGGCATTGCCGCCATGGATGCGAAATACACGCTTACCCTCACCCATCAGCGACGGGCATCCGACGGACAGATCTATTTTAAAAGGGACGCCTATATCTTCAACGAGGACAACGGGTTCATGCTGATATTGACAGAATCCAACGAGGCAAAGAACAAGGTGCCGCCTATCTACAACCCCATCGACACCTTCTCCCGCAAGCATAAGTTCACGGGCGACTATATGCAGGACAAACGCAACATCATTTCTTTCCGTGATGGGAAAGACCCTTCCCGGATCCTTTTCTTTGTTCATTTCGAAAAGGACGAAGGCGCCTGTAAAGGAGAGCTGAAAGGCGAGGCAAAATTCATATCGGCCAATATGGCGCGCTTCCGGGGGAGCGGAGACCCCTGCACGGTGGATTTTACCTTCGGCTCCTCGGGCGTCACGATGAAGGAACTGGAAGGCTGTGGCAATCACCGGGATATTAAATGTTTTTTTGAAGGTTATTACGAGCGCCGGGCAGCCGCAAAGGCCAAGGCAAAGAAGAAGAGCTGACGCGGGCGGACGTATCCTCCCTCCGGGCAATTCAATTCACGATTATCCGTTATATTGCGTACCTATTGCGTACCTATTGCGTACCAGATACATGATAAATACAATTTGGAAGTGCTATGAGTAGTTTTAGAAATTTTACAGTTCCTTACACGGTAGAAGAACGTTATTCAAAAAAAGTGGCTTATTTCTCGATGGAATTTGCCGTCCACCAACCCCTCAAAATATACAGCGGCGGCCTGGGCTTCCTGGCCGGGTCCCATCTTCGCAGCGCATACGAGCTGCGCCAGAATATGATCAATATCGGCATATTATGGAAATATGGCTATTATGACCAGGCGCGCAACCAGGATCAGACCTTGCTGGTCACCTGGATGGAAAAACAATACAGCTTCCTGGAGGACACCGGTATAAAGTTCCAGGTCAATATACACGAACATCCCGTATGGGTGAAGGTCTGGTATCTCAACCCCGAGACCTTCAAGAGCGCGCCGTTATTCCTGTTGAGTACGGACCTCCCGGAGAACGATTATGTTTCACAGACCATCACCCATCGTTTGTACGATGCCAATGTGGCGACGAAGGTCGCGCAGTTCATCCTGCTGGGTGTGGGCGGAGCGAAGCTGGTGGATGAGCTCGGTTTCAACCCCGACCTTTATCACCTCAACGAAGCGCATGGTATCAGCGCGGCCTTCCATCTCTATCAGAAATACAACCAGGATATAGAAGAGGTAAGAAAGCGGCTGGTATTCACCACGCATACGCCGGAAGAGGCGGGTAATGAAAAACATGACATCTATCTCTGTCACAAGATGAGCTACTTCTGCGGTCTTAGCATCGACGAAGTGCGCAAGCTGACGGGCATAGAGGACGATGCATTCAATCATTCCCTGGTGGCCCTGCGTTTTGCGCATCTTGCCAATGGCGTGTCCAAACTGCACGGAGATGTGGCAAGGGCCATGTGGAGCAAATACAGCAATATCTGCCCGATCATTTCCATCACCAACGCCCAGAACTGGCGGTATTGGGCGGACAAGGAGCTGTACCGGAAGATGGAGGAAGGCAACGACTACTGGTGGGACGATCGCAAGAAATACATGAAGAAAAGGGCGTTCGAGATCGTCGCCGATCAGACAGGGAAGGTATTCGATCCCAATATATTCACCATCGTCTGGGCCCGCCGTTTCGCGGGCTATAAAAGAGCGGGATTCCTTACCCGGAACATGGATAAATTCAACGAGCTTGTCCACGACACGAAACATCCCGTCCAGATCATCTGGGCCGGCAAGCCATACCCGATGGACTATCCCGCGATCAATGAATTCAATCATCTCGTTCACCTGAGCAAAGGATATAAGAATGTCGCGGTGGTCATTGGATATGAGATGAGCCTGTCCAAGCGGCTCAAACAAGCGGCGGACTGCTGGCTGAACAATCCCCGCGTACCCCGTGAAGCATCCGGCACCAGCGGTATGACGGCTGCCATGAATGGGGCTGTCAACTTCTCCACGGATGACGGCTGGATACCCGAATTCGTCAACCATGGCAATAACGGATTTGTGATCCCCAAGGCGGATTATGCCAACATGCATGTCGAACAACAGGACGACTATGACTTCGACAAGCTGTACGAGATGCTGCAGAACGAGATACTTCCATTGTACTATGAAAAATACGATACCTGGCGCCAAATTGCCAAGAACGGTATGCGCGACGTACGCTACCAGTTCGATGCAGGCCGGATGGCCCATGAGTATTACGAGCTGCTATACAAATAGTGCTCATACCCCCCGAACGGGCCGAGGCTCGTTTTCGGACATTACACCCGTAGACTACTAAACCTGGAATAAAATGGAAACTCCTATCCTCAAATGGGGACTGATCATTCTGATCCCCTTATTATGCCTGCTCCTATACAAGCTGATCCTCCGTGTATTTTTCGGAGTGGTCATCGTACCGGAAGATAAAATTGGCCTCGTTAAAAAGAAATTCGTGCTGGTGGGAAAACAATCCCTGCCGGAAGGGCGTATCATCGCCACCAATGGCGAAGCCGGCTTTCAGGCGCAGACCCTGGCGCCCGGCGTCTATTTCTGGAAATGGTACTGGCAGTACCAGATCACCTTTCAGGACTTTACCATCGTGCCCACGGGTAAGATCGGCCTGGTGCTGGCGCGTGATGGAGTGGAACTGGAAACGGGTTCGATCCTGGGCCGGAAAGTACCCTGCGACTCTTTCCAGGATGCGGAAGCATTCCTAAAAAATGGAGGCCGCAAGGGGCGTCAGACGGCGATCATCACACCCGGATCTTTTCGTATCAATACTTTTTTATTCGACGTAGAGATAACGGATATGGTCAGTGTTCCGGATAATGCAGTGGGCATCGTGACGACACAAGAAGGCAAGTCGCTGGAAGAGGGACAGATCGCCGGCAAGATCATCAGCGATCATAATAAGTTCCAGGATGTGGACCTATTCCTGAACAATGGAGGATATAAAGGGCTCCAGGAACAGGTGATACTGGCCGGCACTTATTTCCTCAACCCCTGGTTTGCCAAAGTGGATATGGTGAAAATGACGGAGATCCCCATCGGTTATGTAGGGGTGGTGATATCCTATGTAGGCAATGACGGGGTGGACCTCAGCGGTACGGAATTCAAACATGGGAATATCGTGGCCAAGGGCTCGAAAGGCGTATGGGCAGAACCGTTGGGTCCCGGCAAATATCCTGTCAATCCATTTATCCTGAAGGTGGAGCTGGTGCCGACGACCAACCTGGTGTTGAACTGGGCCAGCGCACGCAGTGAAGCGCATCAGCTGGATAAGAACCTCTCTACGATCACCGTGCGTAGCAAAGATGGATTCCCCTTCAATCTCGACGTCGCCCAGATCATTCATATACCCACCTATGAAGCGCCAAAAGTGATCGCGCGGTTTGGGAACATGGTCAACCTCGTAAGCCAGGTGCTGGAGCCTACCATCGGCAACTACTTCCGCAATTCGGCGCAGGACAGCGATGTGATCGCCTTCTTAGGTACGAGAAAGGAAAGACAGGAGTCTGCGAAGGAACATATCGGCCGGGTGCTGGAGCAGTATAACGTATTTGGCGTGGACACGCTGATAGGGGATATCGTACCCCCGGAAAGTTTGATGAAGACCCTCACCGACCGTAAACTGGCCGAAGAGCAAAAGGTCACCTACGAGACGCAGCGCAAGGCGCAGGAGACAAGACAAAGCCTGGAAAAGGAAACGGCTATCGCCGAAATGCAAAAAGAGATCGTCAAGGCGGACCAGGGCGTGGTCATTGCGGAACGCGTGGCGGATGCATCGGTAAAGAAAGCCACCGGTGACGCCAACAGCGTTCGTCTCCAGGCCAATGCGGAGGCAGACAGGCTCAAGCTGTTGGCCAGCGGCGAGGCGGAGAAAACAAGATTGCTGGCAAAGGCCGAGGCCGAGAAGATCGAATGGCTCGCCAAGGCGGATGCGGAGAAAATATCGCTCACGGGTAATGCCGAGGCGGAAAAGACCCTTGCCATCGGTAAATCCTCGGCAGAGTCCTATAAACTGGCCGTCGAGGCCATGGGCGGCGACAACTTTACCCAGCTCAAAGTAATGGAAGCCATCGGTGCGCAGCATATCCGGATCATGCCCGACGTGCTCATCGGCGGGGGAGAAGGAGGAAGCCCTATCAATGGGCTCCTGGGACTTCAATTATTGGAACAGCTGCGTAAAAAGGCAAAAGAAGAATAGATTAACATTTCGTTGGCGGAGTTGGGAGTCCAATTGCCGAAAATTTTTGTGTATTCCGGCGGATGCCTGCATCTGGTGAAAAAACGAAACCATATGCATCGTGTATCCGCCTTTTTATTGCTCCTGAGCATTGCTTTCCATCAGGCCCGCGCCGCCGACGAGAAAAACATCGTCACGTCTACTCTCCGGAGTGCCACGGTCTACCGCACCGGCGCCGAGCTGGTGCATACAGCCACCGCCACGCTCCCGCAAGGCAGCAGCGAGCTTATTATCGGGGACATCAGCAGCACCATGGACATGAACGACCTGCGTGTCAGCTGCAACGGCAACGTCACCGTAATGTCCGTGGCCTTCTCCACGGAATACCTCAAGCCGGAGACGGTCAGTCCCTTTGTCAAAAAGCTGCAGGACTCCATGGAATCCATAAAAAAGGAAATGGACAGACTGAATGTGCTGATCCGGAGTGATAACGAACTGCTCGAGCTGCTGGCCGCCAATAAGAACATCGGAGGCAAGGATGGCATTTCCGTAGCGGAGCTTACAAAGATGGTGGACTACTACAAACAAAAATCCGTCGAGCTGCGCACGGAGATCAATACCTACAACGAAAAGAACGACAAATGGAAACAACTTGTCGGCAAGCTGGAAAATCAAATAAAGGAAGAGGAGAAAAAGAACAGTAAGACCAGCGGCCGCCTTATCCTCCAGCTGATGAGCCCTGCCGCGGGACCCGTTGCCTTTACCATTTCCTACCTGACACAGGCCGCTTCCTGGAGTCCCTTCTACGACCTGAAAGTAAACAATATCAACGACCCCTTACAGATACTCTACAAGGCCCGGCTGGAACAGACCACAGGCCTCGACTGGAAAAAGGTCAAATTAAGTCTTTCCACCTCGGCGCCCAATCAGACCGGCAATGCGCCCGTGCTGAAGGCCTGGTTCCTGCATTTTATGGATGATGTCGCCGTGGTGGGATATGGCAGGCTGCGAAAAAGCGATTATTATAAGAACTCTACCGTCAATACCATCAGTATCAGCGGCTACACTCCCGGCCTGCAGATCGGCCAGGACGCGGTGATTGAAGCAGACAGCATCAGGGTACCTCAGTATTTTTCCGTCAACGAAAATCAAATGGACGTCACCTTCGACATCGACATCCCATACGATGTGCCCGCGAATGGGAAAGAGCAGGATGTGGTGCTCAAAGAGCTAAAGGCGCCCTGTTTCTATCAATACTATTCCGCGCCAAAAGTGGACAAGGACGCCTATCTGCTGGGTGGGATCCCCGGGTGGGAAGGCCTCAATCTACTGCCGGGCGAGGCGAATATCATCGTGGAAGGAACGAATGTAGGCAAATCCTTCATCGACCCCAGCTCTACACAGGATACATTGAACCTTACGCTGGGGCGCGATAAGCGCATCGTGGTCAAAAAAGAAAAGGTAGTGGACTACAGCAGCGTGAAGTTCCTGGGTAATAGCAAGAAACAGGTGTTTGCCTATGATATCACGGTACGGAACAACAGAAAGGAAAAGATACAAATGCTGTTGAAGGATCAGTATCCCATCAGCACCGACAAGGAGATAGAGCAGGAGCTGCTGCAGCATGATGGCGCCACTGTAAACAACGACACCGGCATACTCACCTGGAAGATAGAGCTGAATCCCGGCGAGACGAGAAAATACCGTGTCAGCTACAGCGTGAAATACCCTAAGGACAAGAATATTAATATTTATTAAAGAAGAGGGCCGGTATTACCAGCCCTCTTTGATTATTTCACGATATCCAAAAGCTCCACTTCGAATATCAGGGTGGAGCCGGGAGTGATCAATGGACCGGCCTGCTGATCTCCATAAGCCAGGCTGGAAGGAATAAAGAGCTTCCATTTGCTGCCGACGGGCATCAGTTGCAGGGCTTCCGTCCAGCCGGGGATAACGCCGTTGACGGCCAGCTCGATGGGCTCACCTCTGTCGACGGAGCTGTCGAATACGCGACCGTCGATAAGCGTACCATGATAGTGCACCTTTACCTTATCGGTGGGGCCGGGCTTGGGACCCGTACCTTCCTTCATCACCGTGTACTGAAGCCCGCTGGGCAAAGTGACAACGCCCGGCTTGTTCTTATTGGCGGCCAGGAATTCCTCTCCGATCTTCCGGTTGCCGGCAGACTTCTCCGACTTGGCCTTTTGCATAAAATTGACCATACAGCTATTGGCCTGTTGATCGTCCATCAAAAGCTTCCCATTATTCTTTACGTCATTGATGGCTTTTACCAGCAGGGCGGTATTGATATTGGTCAGGTTCGACTGTTTATAGAAATTGGCCACGCTGAGGCCGATGGCATAGCTCACGGAATCCAGCTCACTCTTGAGCGTGACGGTGGAAGACTTGGCAGCCGTAGCATGTGTAGCGCTGTGGGCCGCGGTAGCAGGTTTCTTCACCTGCGCCGTCAAAGACAATGCCGCGGAACAGGCGATCATGGATACGATGAGATGCTTACTTACGATCATATTCGATTTTTTAAGGATTTTGCAAATTTGGAGCCGCAAAATACGCCTTTGTCCGGACATTTACCCCCCGGGGAACAACCGTGTTCTCAGCTCCCTGACCAGCTCCGCCTTCTCCTTATCGCCTGCCGCATCCAGCACATAGGCATAGGACACAAGCTCTCCGGATGAACCGACCAGGGATCTCAACTTTTCCGTCAGCTGCGGCAGCTGCCGCCTGATCTTCCCGACCTTCTCCCGGTGGAACAAGGCCGCCAGCAGGGCCTCGCCAGGGTATTTGGGTGTATAAGGCGCTCCCGAGACGATGGACAAAAGGTCCTTTTCCAGCGAAGTCACAGGGGATTCCACCACCCGGCCCAGCTCCCGCCCATGATCCAGGACGATAAAATCCGGTACCCGGAATATATCACGCCCTCGTTCCTCATGCCCCGGGCTTTGTTTATACTTATCCGCCGAGGCGGCCACCGTGATCAGCTGGACGGCGCCGGTGTCTATTCCGCAACAATCCAGTATCTTGAAAAAACGAGGTACTTCCCGCCGGCTGTCTCCGCACCAGGTACCCATAAATACCATTATTTGCTTGCCGGCCAGCTCCGACCGGAGCCGGCTGACCGCGGCCGAATCTACCACGTAAGAATCATAGTTCTTATTGTACCATTCCCCAAAAGGGGCCTGTTCCAGCCTCTTACGGGAGGCTTTTCCCAATAATTGGACATTGCCTTTTGTATCGGTGATCTCTATGCCGGCAGAAGACGAGCTTTGAGGGGCAAGCGTATGATGACAGGACAGGGTGGTCATGGCAAAGCATGACAGGGCTATATATGAAAATAAGCGCTTCATAATTAATGAGGTTTTAATGGTGATCCAATCAAATAAATAGGGGAGGGGAGACGTTAGCCCCGGGGAGGTTGAAAGATGGAAGTAGTGCTCCCGGCAGCGATCATGGATGTCCCGTGAGGTCTGCCCGATAGGAGCAGGCCGACAGGGTGGCCGGGAGAAGGAAGCGTAAAGGCCATAAAGACCTCATCAGGTCTGAACTTATAAGCGGAGTTTTCCGTGTTATGCTGTTTATCGCCGGTAGTGGCTTCCGCGGAAGATTTTTGACAGTCGCAGGTAACTTCCTGAATGGTAGACAACGGTGTGATCTGACAATGCTGATAATTCAAGACCCTGCTGTATTGGAATAACAGCCAGGATAAGAATAATAGTATAGAAAAGGTCTTTTTCAGGTGTACTAATATAACATTACTTTACCAGTTTGTTGAATTATTTTTAGGGCGTAGCACAAACCATGAATTTGAAAAATAAAATATCCATTATGAGGAAAATTATTGCTGTTGTATCGCTATCCTTTTGTTCCTTTCTGCTGGTCGGTACGGTGAATGCGCAGGGCTTGCTTAAGAGCGCCAAGAGTGCATTGAACTCCGTAAAAGGAGGAAGCAGCGGATCGCTTAGCTCGGACGATATCGTAGCCGGCTTGAAGGAAGCCTTGTCCAGGGGAGCACAGAAGAGCGCGGACAAGCTTTCGGCCGTGGATGGCTTTTTTAAGGATGCTGCCGTAAAGATCCTGCTCCCTCCCGAAGCTGCCAAGGTAGAAAAGGCCTTGCGTAGCGCCGGATTTGGCAAACAGGTGGATGATGCCATCCTCAGTCTCAACCGTGCCGCCGAAGATGCCGCTAAATCCGCCGCACCCATCTTCCTGAATGCCATCAAAGGCATGAGCGTGCAGGATGGCGTGGGAATCCTGAAAGGACCGGATACGGCAGCCACTGCCTATCTCCGGAAATCCACTACTTCGCCCCTAACGGCGGCTTTCCGGCCGGTGATCGACTCTTCCCTCCAAAAAACAGGCGCTACCAAATACTGGAAAGCAGTATTCGAGACATACAACAAACTCCCCGTGACCGCATTGGGGGGACAGAAGGTAAACCCTGACCTGTCCTCATACGCCACCGGCAAAACCATCGACGGTGTCTTCTACTATGTGGCACAAGAAGAAAAAAATATTCGACAAAACCCTGCCGCCCAGGTCACCGACCTGCTGAAAAAGGTATTCGGCGGAAAATAAGGATAACGTAACTTTGTCGGGCCCCGTAACATCGTTACGGGGCTTTTTTTATGGAAAAACTATCGATGTTCCGCAACAGGCTGACCAAAGTCTTCCGCCATGTCTCCAAGCTGGCCGGACGGCAGTCCGTCACCTGCTATCGCGTCTATGATCATGACCTGCCCGAATTCCCTTTTTGTATCGAGCTGTACGAGGATAAGGTATACCTGGCGGAATACCGCCGCCGTCATGGCATGACGGATGAAGAACATGAGGCATGGCTGGAATCCTGTCTGCCGGTGATCACCGAAGTATTGGGCAGGCCGGATGACGCCATCTACTGGCGGCAGCGTCAGCGCAAGGCCGGCAGACAAGGGCAATACGAGAAACTGGCCAGCGAGCAGGAATTCTTTGTGGCGCAGGAAGCAGGACTTTCCTTCAAGGTCAACCTGACGGATTATCTCGACACCGGACTCTTTCTGGATCATCGCATCACCCGAGGCATGGTCCGCTCCGAATCGAAGGATAAAAAGGTCCTCAACCTTTTTTGCTACACAGGGTCTTTCTCCGTCTATGCCGCGGCGGGAGGCGCCACAGGAGTGGACTCCGTGGACCTTTCCAAGACCTATCTCAACTGGGCGGAAGAGAACATGCGGCTGAACCATTCTCTCACCGACAAGACCAGCAGTAATTTTATCCATGCCGATGTCAAACAATGGCTCGACGACGCGCCCGCCGGGTATTACGACCTGGTGGTCATGGACCCGCCCACCTTTAGCAACAGCAAGAGGATGAAGGACTTTCTGGATATACAACGTGACCATGCGGAACTGCTGAACAAGACCCTGCATGCCATGAAGCCGGGAGGCGTTCTGTATTTCAGCACCAATTCCCGAAAATTCCAATTGGAGACGGAGAAGATAGCCGCCTCATCCATAAGGGATATCACCAATGCCACCACTCCCTTCGACTTCCAGGGCAAGCTGTTCCGTTGGTGTTATAAGCTCATCAAATAGCGGGATGATCAGTTCAGGGGAATGTCTCTTTTTAGCATGCTGTCCCTGTTGGCCATATCCCAGGCCGTATAGAAGACCAAACGCGCTCTTTTTACCATCAGGTCATAATTGATCTTATCCGGCGTGTCCGTGGGACGATGATAATCCTTGTGGATCCCGTCGAAATAAAAGATGATGGGTACACCCTTGCGTGCGAAATTATAATGATCGCTGCGGTAATAGATCCTTTCCGGGTCGGATGGATCATTGAACTTATAATCCAGTTCGAGCCGGGTATGTTGGGTATTTTGCGACTCGCTGATGGGTTTAAGGTCCGAACTCAGCTTGTCATCGCCGACGACATACACATAATTGGTCGAATCGCCTTTCTTACGATTGGGATCGATGCGTCCGATCATATCTATGTTCAGGTCCACCGTCGTCTGTGCGAGCGGGTAGGCGGGATGTTCGGAATAATATTCGGAACCCCAGAGCCCTTTTTCCTCTCCCGAATTGGCCAGGAAAAGAATGCTGCGGCGGGGCCCTTTTCCCTCCGCCTTGGCCTTGGCAAAGGCTTTCGCCAGCTGCAAAATGCTCACCGTGCCGGAGCCGTCGTCGTCCGCACCATAGAAGATGATGCTGTCCCTTTTGCCCAGGTGATCGTAATGCGCGGATATGACCACATACTGGTCTTTCAGGTCCGTGCCCTCCAGCAACCCCAGGACATCGCTGCTTTGTCCCATGCTGATCGCTTTGTTGAACTCCAGCACGACATCCGCCTGGTAGGCCTTGGGAGCTAAATTCCCCGACCGGGCGGCTGTATAATCATCACCCATAATAGCGGCTGCTATCTTTTCGGAAACAAAAAAACTATTGGGAAGAATGCTCTTTGTAAAACCGTCCAGGTAAACGGAACCCCTGCCCGAATAAGCTCTTTGAGGGAACCCTGTCTCGATGATCAGAAGGGCCGCGGCGCCATTTTTCTGCGCCGCCTCCAGCTTGATAAAGGAACCTCTCCTGCCGGACGGGATGTGACTGCCTGCCGGCGCGCCATTCAATACCAGCACGATCTTTCCGTGTGTATCCAGCCCCTTGTAATCATCCCGGGCGGAATCGCTGATACCATATCCCGCGAATACCACTTCGCCGCTATACAAGGTAGCCGTATGATTGATGCTGGTGATGACGGAAAGGTCCTCGGAAAGACGGAACACCTGTCCATTCACCTGGACAGAAGTTTTTATCAACGAATCCTGAAATAAGGGATAGTACAGCTGATAACTTGTCTTGTTGCCCGGCAGCAGACCCATGCTGCGGAACTGCTCTTCGATGTAGGCGGCTGCCTTTCTTTGCCCTTCCGTTCCCGTCTCGCGTCCTTCGAACTCCTTGCTGGCCACCTGGTACAGATGTGTGCGCAGATCCCCGGCCGTGATGACATCGGCAAAAGCATCGGGGCCGGATTTTTGCTGTGCATTAGCCAGACATGCAATGAACAAAGGCAGTAAAAAGGACAGACGTACCATAAAGCATTTATTTAAGAGGCAAGACCAAATATAAAGTATATTCATTTATTGCCGCTGAAACTGTGAATAGAGATCAGGCGACGCATGCCTATGCCGATCCCTAGCTTTCAGCCTCGCTGAGCTCCAGCCAACGCAGCTCCTTTTCGTCCAGCAGCTGTTCGATCTCGCCGATGCGTATGGAAAGTCTTTGTAGTTCGTCGAAAGCCGCGGCGCCGCTGTTGAGCTTTTCGGTGACCTGCTTTTTCTCTTCCGTCAGCTGGGCGATCTCCTTGTCGAGACCTTCCAGCTCTCTTTTTTCTTTGTAGGATAACCTTTTTTTCTCCGTGGAGGCCGCGGAGGATACAGGGGCCGTCGATGGGGTAGCGGCCTTGACGGCGGGGGCCGGAGCTTCTTCCTCCTCGCGCCGGGCAATACGGTATTGCGTATAGTTGCCGGGGAAATCCCGGACGACGCCATCGCCTTCCAGCACCAGCAGATGATCTACCAGCCTGTCCATAAAATACCGGTCATGGCTGACGATCAGCAGACAACCCTGGTATTCGCTCAGGAAATTCTCCAACACGCCCAACGTGGGCAGGTCCAGATCATTGGTAGGCTCGTCCAGTACCAGGAAATTGGGATTGCGAAAGAGTATGGACAGGAGATGAAGCCTTCTTTTTTCTCCTCCGCTGAGCTTGGAAATATACGTATACTGCTGCTCGGGAGGGAAGAGGAAAAGATTGAGAAACTGGGATGCGCTGAGCGAGCCTCCTCCCGCCAGGGGGAACACCTCGGCGATGTTCTTTACATACTCTATCACCCGCTGATCCTCCTTTATGACAAGACCCTGCTGGGAATAATTGCCGAAGATCACCGTCTCTCCGATATTGACCTTTCCGCTGTCGGGCTGTTCGATACCTTGCAGGATATTGATGAACGTGGATTTGCCGACGCCATTCTTTCCGACTACACCCAGGCGTTCGCCTCTCTTGAAGGTATAGTCGAACCCTTTGAGTATTATTTTATCGCCAAAGCTTTTATATACTTTTTTCAGCTCGGCCACCTTCCCACCCAGCCGGTTCATTTTCACCTGGAGCTCCACCTGCTGGTCCTCTATCCGTTGTTTGGCCTTTGCCTCCACAGCATAGAAATTATCCTGTCTGCTCTTGCTCTTTGTCGTCCTGGCCTTGGGCTGCTTGCGCATCCATTCCAGCTCCTTGCGATAGGTATTGCGCGCCTTCTCGATACTGGACGTCTCGTTCTCCAGGCGGGCCGCTTTTTTCTCCAGATAATTTTCGTAATCGCCCTTATAGGTATACAGGTTGCTGCCATCCATTTCCCAAACCTCATTGCACACCGCATCCAGGAAATACCGGTCGTGCGTCACCAATAGGAGGGTGACCTTTTCCTGGTTGAGATAATGCTCCAGCCATTCCACCATTTCTACATCCAGATGATTGGTAGGCTCATCCATGATAAGGAGCACATGCTTGTGCTCGAAGCCGATGTCGATAAGGGTCTTGGCGAGGGCTACGCGTTTGCGTTGACCGCCGGAAAGAGTGCCCGCGATCTGCTGCAGATGGTGGATATTCAGCTTACCCAGTATCTGTTTTACCCTGGCGTCGAAATCCCAGGCGCCCAGCTCATCCATTTTTACGATGGCAGCCGTCAGCTTGTCGATATCCTCCTCTTCGCTGACCTTTTCGTATTCCCGGATGGCATTGATGATGGGGTGGTTATGATGAAAGATATTGTCCAGAATGGACCTGTCTTCCATGAACACGGGCTCCTGCTCGAACAATGCCACGGTGACGTCCTTGTGTATCCAGACAGTGCCGCTATCGGCCGTCTCGGTGGATGCCAATATCTTAAGCAGAGTGGATTTGCCGCTGCCATTCCTGGCCACCAGCGCGATCTTGTCCCCTTCCTCTATGTGAAAGCTAATGTCCCCGAAAAGGGGCTTTATGCCGTACGATTTGCTCAGACCTTCGACAGAAACATAATGCATCCCGCAAAGATACGTTTTCAAGACGAGCCGGAGGCTCGTTGTCCGGACATTATGCCTTGATGAACTCCAATGCTACATGGATACGGACCTCGTCGCTGACGACAAGACTGCCCGTTTCCGTTACGGCATGGAATTGCAGACCGTACTCTTTACGGTTGATCTTGCCGCTGACGGTGATACCCGCGCGGGTATTGCCCCAGGGATCCTTTATCACGCCGCCAAATTCGGCATCCAGCTTCACCTGCCTGGTGACATCCCGTATAGTAAGATCGCCATACACTTCATAGGAGCCGTCGTTATCCACATTCTCATACCTGGTGGCGGTGAACCTGATCTGTGGATATTTACCGCTTTCGAAGAAATCCGAAGCCTGTAAATGGCCGTCACGCTGTTCGTTGCCGGTGGTTATGGAGCTTACGTCGATGGTGAAGCTCACCCTGGCCGTCGTAAAATCCTCGCCTTCCGTTTGGAGGTCAGCGCTGAATTGGGTGAACTTGCCGGTGACGGTGGAGATCATCATATGCCGGACCTTGAATTCAACTTCCGAATGTGTGGGATCGAGTATCCAATTGGTTGTCGCCATAGTTTAATGTTTAAACACTAAAGTTATAAAAAAATTAATTAAAAAATCCTGTCTGGAAAGCGCCCAGACAGGATTTAATTTTTTTATAACCCGAAAGAATACGCTACGCGCAGCCCAAGGAAGCTGTCAGAAGAGCCCGTCTCATAAAAAGCCTGCGTATGTTCCCAACGGAATCCTATGTCCAGATAGTTCTTCGGAGCCAGTGGGATCAGCGCGCCTATCTGTGGAGCATACGTAAACCCGGCTGACTTGTCGGCCTGCAGGTCCGTTTTGTTGGCCAGGATGGAAACGCCTGCTTCACCCTGCACGTAGAAGATATTTCCGACGGGGAAATATTTCAGACCTGCCTTGACGGGTATCAGCTGCATATTGTGACCGCCCTGCTTTTTAAACTCGTCCTTAATGAAGAAATTGTTGTACCCGGCGTTGACGGTGACATACAGGCTCTGTACGATGGGAATATCGGCCTGTATAGATCCGCCCAGGTTCCAGTTGTAAGTGTTGGATAGATCCCCGATGGGGAGACCGATCTCGGGGCCGACGCTCAATCTGAACTCCTGTTTGGAAGATTTGGGGGCATCCTGCGCCTTTGCTCTGCCTGCGTACGCTAAAAATCCTAAAAATGCCAATGCTGCTAAACCGATCTTGTGTTTCGTTTTCATTTTTCTATTGTTTTATGGTTCAAAATGCTTATCTGTTCCTATCTGTTATTCGTCGTCTTCTGTCGGTTGTTCGTCTGTTGCTGGTAAGATCTGTTGTTAATAAGATCCGCTATTGGTAAAACCTATTGCTTGTAGTAAATAACGACCCTGGTTGGAAAAAGTTCAATCCTTGATAAAAGAAAGTTTGGCATTGCTGTATTTCGCAATTTTTAGCTGCTCCCTGACATGAGAAAAGGTCTCGAAAGGACCTTTGACGGAGAACATATTGATAAGCCAGGCCGGTGTACCCGCACCGGGATCGAGCGTGATGCGATAATCTATTTTTATAGACCCATTGCCTGCCGGAGTGACGGTCCAGATCTCATCGGACATCGGCACGCGCACCAGGCCGTCCTTGACAGGTATATAGTTAGGCAGCTCCTCCGCATGGATGGTCATTACCTTGTTGTTCGGGTCTTGGGCAACGGCCAGATGAATGGCGAGATCGCGGTTGCTTGCCGGCCAGGGGGAATGTATCTCCGAATAGAAATACAGCTCCGAAGCGCTCACCGTTCTTAAAATGGAAGTTTGTTTGGTATTGAAGCTCCAGTTGGGATAGTTCCCGATATCCAGCACCAGCGCCGCCACGGAAGACAGGCTGGCCTGCAATGTCATTTCGACACGCAGCTCGTTGTATTTGGAATGTTCGCTGCTCTTGCTATAGACCTTTATACCGTTCTCCTCCTTTTTCAATGTCCATTCCTGCTGGGCACGGAGGGAAAACAGCTGAAGAGTACAGCATATCGTGAATAACAAATGATTTTTTCGTTGCATAGGTTAGGTTTACCACACAAAATACAAAGAAATATTTCCGACCTCATGGCAGTAGAGACCCTTCATCGATGCCGAGGAATTATTCTGTGTAAAAGAGACGCCGAAATTCCCGGAGGAGACCACGGCCCCATAGGTCAATGAATAGACCCATCTCTCCAGCCCGTGATAGGGCGGGGGAGGTTTATCATCCTTTTGATCTTCCCTGAGATTAGGATTGCCGGTGAATAGCCCCCCTTCCAGCAGGGCATTCGTGAAAATAAGCTGTGCCTGGGGTTTCAATATGAAATAGGTTTGCCATTTCTTTATACGCCTGTTCCTTCCATCTGTACCCGGACTACTATACTGACTCATAAAGCCCTGGAAATAGGGGGTCATTTTTCCTATCCGGATCAATGGATAGAAAGCCATGCCGTTGAGCATCGTACCGAGAAAGATCTGGCTCCCTCCAATGACCTCGAGCCCATTCCCCCAGGATGCCAGCTGTTTTTCAGCCGTCATATTGACATTGGCCAACAGGTCGTTCCTGAACTGATGAGACCATCCCATCGGTGGATAATAATCGATTATCCTGTGTATCAGCGCCTGTGACCCCGCTGCCAGGGATGCAGGGCCTATAACCCCCGCCACCAGCTCCGTCTGCCAGTCGAACTTTTTGACAGGATTATAAGAATACAGGGTGTGCGTGGCGATCAAGGCGCCCGACCAGGGATAATCATTGGGCTGATACGCTGACTTGGTGAGATCGTTCGGTGTAAACATCAGCTGCATGATCCCCCAACCATAGGTATCGATGCTGCCCTGGCCCGCGGTCGGCAAAAACCTGTCCAGGCTTCGGGGGTGTTTTTTGGTATAAAAAAGATCGATCCGTGTGCCATTGGTATAGGCGTCATCCGAGCCGACGTTCAGCAAATTGATAAAATCATTGTCCTCATAAATGCGAAGCATATGCCCAGGTGTATCTTCCTGTGCAAACAGCGCCTCGCCTGCCACCATCATAAGGATCATCCAATGTAAAAAATATTTCATGCCGGAGTTCCGGTAGCTAACAATGATGACTTTCTTTTGGTTTAGATCTTATTCCCCTTTTTCCGGAGCATCTTGTTGCGACTCCTCTTTTACGGCAAAATGATAGCTGCCGGACCCCAGCTCTACCATAAGGTACCCTCTGCCGACCCCCGCGATCCTGACTTCCTTTACACTGCCCAGCAAACGTCCGCTTTCCGTTACCAGGCCGCCCTCGGGCGCTGGGATATAGACGGTAGAGCTCGTATTAGGGGGGATGACGACATCCAGCAGAAGGGAATCCTTTTCCTTTTTCCAATGGGACGACAGCTCGCCATAACCGGTCTCCAGCCTGGCCTCGGCTTCGGTCAGCCCTCCTCCGGGATGGGGGTAGATCTTACTGTGCTTGTATCCGGGATCATCTTCATAGGTGTCGATACCGGCCACCACACGATACATCCAATCCCCGATGGCGCCATAGGAATAATGATTGAAGGAATTCATACCCGGGGTCTGGAACGTGCTGTCGGGTTTTATACCATCCCATCTTTCCCAGATGGTGGTGGCGCCCATCTTCACGGGATACAACCAGGACGGGTAGCTCTCCTGCAGCAACAGCCGGTAGGCGATATCCGTATAACCCCATTGGCTCAGTACATGACAGAGATAGGGTGTACCCAGGAATCCCGTGGTCAGATGATATCCATAATCCTTTACATTGTCCGCCAGCCTTCTGGCCGCCTGCTTTTGCAACGACTCCGGCAGCATGTCGAATTCGAGGGCCAGCACATAGGCCGTTTGTGTGCCCGAGACCAGCCTGCCGTTCGGGGTCATATATTCACGCACATAGGCCGCCTTGATCCTTTTCAATAGCTGCTCATAGGCCGCGGCCTCCTCCGTTTTGCCCAGCACTTTGGCCGCATTGATGACCAGCTGCGTGCTATGCGCGTAAAAACATTGGGCAATGAGATACTTATCCGTGACGGCGCTACGTCCATCGTTGTCGTCGAAAGGCCGGTAGAACAGCCAGTCGCCAAAATGAAACCCGGTATTCCACAGATCGTCCTTGCTTTGTCCTTTTATAAACTCCACCCAGGCCTTCATGCTCGGATATTGCTGCTCCAGCACTCTTCTGTCCCCATACACGAGATACATATTCCAGGGTACGATGGTCCCCACATCGGCCCAGCCTGCACTGGACCCGCTGCTCAGCACATTGGGAATGACAAAAGGCACGGCGCCCCCGGGCGACTGATCCGCCGCCACATCCTTCAACCACTTGGCAAAGAAATTGTCCACTCCCATATTGAAGGCCGCCGTACGCGAGAAGACCTGCGCATCGCCGGTCCAGCCCAATCGCTCGTCCCGTTGCGGACAATCCGTGGGCACATCCAGGAAATTACCCCGCTGTCCCCATTGGATATTATGCTGCAGCTGATTGATCAGCGGATTGGAACAATGGAAATCCCCTGTCCGGGGCATATCCGAATACAAGGCTACGGCTTGCACATCGTCTGTATTCAACACACCGGGATACCCTTCAAGGCGGATGTACCGGAAACCATGGAACGTGAAGTGCGGCTCGAAGACCTCGTCGCCTTGTCCCTTTAGGATAAAAGTATCGCTGGCCTTCGCGCTGCGAAGGTTGTCCGTATAAAAATTCCCTGTCTTGTCCAATACTTCCGCATGAGAGATGATGATACGGTCGCCCGCCTTCCCCCTTGCCTTGAGCGTCACCCATCCAACGAGGTTCTGTCCGAAGTCGACCAGCTGTTCGCCTTCGGGGCTTTTGAAGATGCGTCGGGGGTGAAAGATTTCCTGTTTTTTCACCGGCTGATTATAGGTGGCGACCAGATTGGTCATAGGGAAAACCTCGACCTTCGCAGCGCTCCATTCTTTGTCGTCATAGCCCGGCAGCGCCCATCCCGTTTTTTCCTCGCGGGCGTCGATGGTCTCTCCATTATAGATCTCGGCGCTTCTTATTTCACCCGTGGAAGATCGCCAGCTTCCGTCCGAAGCAATGGTAGCCGTGCTGCCATCCTTATATTGGATCACCAGCTGCAGCAGCAGCGAGATATCCTTGCCATAGAACTCCTTTTGTCCCGAAAATCCTATATATCCCCTATACCAGCCGTTGGAGAGCGTTACGCCCAGCGCATTGCTGCCGCTGCGCAGGAGGCTGGTGACGTCGTAGACCTGGTATTGCAGCCGGTGCTGATAGGAGGTCCATCCGGGTGTCAGAAAACCATCCCCGATACGGCGGCCGTTGAGCTGCGCCTCGTATAATCCATGCGCCGTGATATAGACGGTGGCGGCCTGTATGGCCTTGCCTGTCGTAAATTCTTTTCTAAACAGCGGACTGGGGCGGGAGAGTGGTTCCTCATATCCCGGTGCGATCCACTTTGCCGTCCATTCGGCGGAAGAGAACAACGCGGTCTGCCACCAGGCCGGCGCGCTCCAATCCGACGCGCGGCCTTTATTATCCCATATGCGTACCCGCCAGGAATAACGTTTGCCGGACTCCAGCGGCTTGCCCGCATACGCCACCCACAATGAACCGTCCGAGCTGACCTTCCCGGAACTCCAGAGGGTCTCTTTCCCATTGCCGGTGACCTGCAGCTCGTAAGCCGTCTGACGGAGACCCCTATCCGGAGCCGTCATCTGCCAGCTGAACCGTGGCGAATGGATATCCAGACCTACTGGATTGACAAGACCTTCGGTGAGCAGGTGCCCTACTTTTAATTGTCCGATCGATAAAAGACAGCTGAGCTGCAACGCTGCGAGAAAGCAAGCAAATTTGTTCATGATCAGTTTGATTGATATGTCTGGCCTTCGGCCACGGACCGTTGGTCCGGTATGACAAATATAATCCCTCAACTGTTATGAACCGTCCTGACCGGACAACTAAAGAATGGTGAGATTTTTCGACCGGTAGGCCTGCAGTTCTGCGTTGTCCGGCGACAATTCGGTGATCAGATGATGTATCTCGTCGATGTCGGCGATCTTCATTTGCATGGAGGAGTTGAGCTTCTCGGAGATGGCGAGGATAGCTACTTTTTCAGCCGCCTTGATCATCGCCTTCTTTACCTGTATGGTCTCCCAATCCGAATCGGTGAGCCCGTTGCTGTAGTCGATGGCATTCGTACCAAGGATACAGAGGTCCGCCTTGATGCCTGCCAGGTATTCGAACACCTCTCCGCTGACGGTCATCTGGCTGTAGGCGGATATCTGGCCCCCGATCATGATCGTCTTGATCATGGGCTTGTCCAGCAATTCCACCGCCGTAAGCACATTCACCGTGATAAAAGTAGCCCGAAGCTTGCTGGGTATATGTTTGATGAACTCCCGTATGGTTGTGCCACCTCCGATAAGAACGATCATATCATCCCGTAACAGCTCCACCGCCTTCTCCGCAATGATGCCCTTCTTGGACTGGGCATAGGTCTCGGAATCATGCCCGATATGGTACGCCGCCGACATGACCCCTCCCTTGATCCGGATGACGTGCCCCTCTTCCGCCAACTCGTTGACATCCCGCCGGATCGTATCCTCGCTGACATCGATCAGCGTGACCAGATCGTTGAACATAAGCCGGGTGTGAATATTCACCTGTTTGAGGATCAGCTGTTTACGCTCTTTCTTCGGTAGAGACACACCTACGGGGCTGTTTGCTTTGATCTTTGACATTCTTCAAATGATTTACAAAAGCTCCATAAAAAATTTGCAGTATTTGCAAAATTTTCTCCTTATTCGAGCTTTCGATCTACAATGTTACGGGTTTTGAACAAGATTCTAAAGTTAAAAGCCGATCAGCCTGGTTAAAATCGGACTACTGGAATATTGAGTTGCAAAATATTTGCAGTAATTTTCTCAATTACCGAGAAAATTGATACATTCACCCTGGATTTTGCAAAATAGTCGCAGTTTAAACGGGCTATTTGCCGAATATTCAATTAACTAAAACAACTGCACAATGAAAAGATTCCACCCGGCACTGGGCTGCAGCCTGCTGATTTGCTGCTTATTTGCCTTCTCTGTCAGCCAGGCCCAGACTCCAGGGGCCCTTCGCGTCAGAGGTGTCGTCAGAGGTCAAACTGACGGTCAACCCATCAACGGCGCAACCATCCTCCTTCTCTCAGACAAAAAGATCGCCACTTCCACCGATGCCACCGGGAGCTTCTTTCTGGATATCCCTTCCTCCCTTAGAGACAATATCACGCTGGAGGTCAGCTCTATCGGCTTTGAAAAAAAACAAATATTGCTTCAACCCGGTCAGACGCAAATATCCATCGTCCTCGAAACAGGTCGCGCCAGCCTGAACGAGGTCATCGTAACGGCCCTGGGCATCGGCCGGCAAAAAAGATCCCTTGGCTATTCTGTCACCGAGGTCAAAGGCGATGAGTTCACCCAGGCCCGGGAGAATAATATAGCCAATGCGCTCACCGGCAAAGTAGCCGGTGTCAATGCCGCCGGTCTTTCCACAGGACCCGGCGGATCCAGCCGCGTGACCATCCGGGGCAATGGCACCATCAGCGGCGATAACCAACCCCTTTATGTCATCAACGGCATGCCCATGGACAACTCCGTACCGGGTGGAGCGCCTACCGTCAATGGGTCCACGTTCAATGTGGATCGCGGGGATGGCATCGCCGGTATCAATCCCGATGATATCGAATCCATCAGCGTATTGAAAGGCGGTACGGCCGCGGCTCTTTATGGATCACGCGCCAGCAACGGCGTCATCCTTATCACCACCAAGAAAGGCTATGCCCGCAAAGGCGTCGGGATAGAATTCAATTCCACCGCCACCATGGAAAATGTAGCCGTCACACCCGACTTCCAATATGAATATGGCCAGGGCCTGGATGGCGTAAAACCGCTGAATCTGAACGACGCCATCGCCTCCGGCAGAAAGTCCTGGGGCGCCAAGATCGACGGTTCCACCGACTATATGGGGGTCGACGGTAAAACACACCCTTACACGGCCAAAAAAGACAACCTGCAGAACTACTACCAGACGGGTACCACGTTTACCAACAGCATCGGCCTCTCCGGCGGCAATGAGGCAGTGACCTACCGGTTTTCCGCAGCCGACCTCAACAGCAAAGGCATATTACCCAATACGACCTACGACCGCAAGACCCTGAACCTGTCCGTCAACGGCCGGCTCAGCGACCAGTTCTCCGTCGAAGCGTTCGCGCAATACAACCTGGAAACAGGCCACAACCGCACCGGCGCGGGGGACGCCCTGGGCAACCCCAACTGGACGCCGCTGGAGATCGCCAACACGGCCGATGTCCGCTGGCTAAAACCCGGCTTTGACTCCCTGGGGAATGAGACGGCATGGAACGATGCGCCCATCGCTTCCAATGGATATTTCGTACAGAATAAGTTTACGGAGAATGATACGAAGAACAGGTTCATCGGACAGGCTTCCATTTCCTACCGGCCGCTGTCCAACCTGGTATTCAAAGCCACGGTCAGCAGGGACTATTACAACTACAACTTCACCGACATCATGCCGACCGGGACCCTGTATGTATTCAACGGCCAGTACACGGGGATAAAGACGGACCTCACGGAGACGAATGCCCAGGTCCTCGGCACCTATAAATTCTCCGTAGGAAAAGACATCGGACTGTCGGTGTTGGGCGGGGTCAATGGACGCAAGAACCAGGAGAACAGGCTGACCCTCAACGGCGCCAATTTCAACATACCTTATTTCTACAGCTTTTCCAACCTGGCCTCACAGACGACGGTGCCATACTCTCCCCGTATATCCACCAACTCCGTATTCGGATCGGTGGACCTGGATTACAAGAGCCTGCTGTATCTCAGTGTCAGCGGCCGCGAGGACTGGTTCTCCACCCTCAGCCCGAAAAGCAATCATATCTTTTATCCCAGCGTAGGCGGAAGCTTTGTGCTCTCCGATGCCGTGACGCTGCCATCCGTCTTCAGCTTTGTCAAACTGCGCGGCTCCTGGGCCCAGGTAGGCGGCGGAGCGCCGGACCCATACCAGATCAACCTTACCTATAGCAGCGTAGCCAGTTCCGGCCAGCCATTGCAAAATGTGACGCCCGATGCCAGTGCGAACAATGTCATATCCAATCCGAACCTGAGACCATATACTTCCACCACCACCGAGGGCGGATTCGAGATGCAGCTGCTCAAAAATCGCATAGGCCTGGACGTAACCTACTACAATCGGCGTACGACAAACGAGATCGTCAATACGGCTGTCTCCACTACCTCCGGCTACAGCAATGCCATCCTGAATATCGGTGAGTTGAGGAATAAAGGCATCGAGGTGCTGCTCACCGGCCGTCCCATCAAAACGACCAACTTCGGATGGACCGTTACCTACAATATAGCCTACAATAGCAACAGGGTGATAAGGCTGGCTCCGGGCTTGACCTCCATCCAGGTAGCCACTACGGTCAACAGCTGGGCCTTCCTGGATCACATCGAGGGACAACCCTTTGGCACCATCGTAGGCACCAAGATGCTAAAGGACAATAAAGGGAATATCATATTTAACAGATCGTCCCACGTACCCGTGGTAGACCCTGTGCTGCACAATTTAGGGAACAGCGTAGCGCCTTATACGATGGGGCTGACCAACGAATTTCGGTACAAGAGCTTTTCCTTTAGCTTCCTGCTGGACGGAAAGTTCGGGAACAAGATCTTCTCCCTTTTCGAGGTCTATGCCGTCCGTATGGGCAAGGTGAAAAGCACCCTTCCCGGTCGTGACGGAGGCCTGCACCTGCAGGGGGTCGATCAGTCGGGTGGTATCTACGACACCACGATCACACAGACAGGCGGCGTCCTCAGGAATTATTATGATAACTACAAAGTATACTCGGATAAATTCCTGTACGATGGCAGCTTTATCAAGCTGCGTCAGGTCATCATATCGTACAATATCCCTGTCAGCAGGCTGAAATTCGCCAAGCTGCAGTCCGCCAACATCTCCTTTGTGG
>DASZXP010000228.1:0-35953 GCA_035545935.1 Puia sp.
CTCCTCGCTGACGCTGATCACCCGCTTGGATTTATCCGTACAAGCCTCCAGCGCATTCTGCAGCAGGTTGGTGAACAGCCGGTTCAGCTGCGTCTTATCCGCATATACCATTATCTTCTGGTGCACCGGCACCCACTTGAACAGCAGGTTCTCCGTCGTCTCGTACAACGACACCAGCGAATACAGCATCTCATGCAGATCGAAGACTTCCTTCTTCGGATTGCCGATATTGGCAAACTGCGAAAAGTCCGAAGCTATCTTCGAAAGATGATCTATCTGCTCCACCAGCGTTTTGGCCACGCTCGACGCCATCTCCTTCACATTGGGGGAATTATTGTCGATGGCCTTTTGCAGATACTGGATGCTCAGCTTCATCGGCGTCAACGGGTTCTTGATCTCATGCGCCACCTGCCGCGCCATCTCCCGCCAGGCCCCCTCCCGCTCGCTCTTCGCCAGCGCCGCCGCACTCTCCTCCAGCTTCTTCACCATCTTATTGTACTCCTTTACCAGCCCTCCGATCTCGTCATTCCGCCGCCACTCGATCACCTCATTCGTCTTGCCCAGGTTCACCTCCTGCATTTTTTTCGATATCAGCAGGAAAGACGAGGTGATCCTATTGGTCAGGAACAGCGCGATCGTACCCGCGATCAAAAATATAAAGGCATTCAGGTTGATAATGGTCACCAAAAAAGTCGAGATCTCCTCCTTCAGCTCATCCTGTGTAGAGAAGGAAGGGATGTTCAGGTAGGCATAGGCATTCCCGCTGGCATCCCGCAACGGCCGGTAGACGCTGGTATAGGACACATTCCCCACCTGCTCCGTATTGGTATACTGGATGGAATTCAGCTGATGCAGGTTGTAATACGCCAGCGGATGCATCTTTTTACTGAGTATCCCCTTGTTGTACACTATCGGGTTCGACGTTATCTGCAGATTGCCGCTCAGGTCGTACACGTTGATATCCGTACTATGCACCACGGCCACCTCTTCGATCATCTTTTGCAGCTCCCCCCGGGCGCCCGGATAATAGAACTTCCACTCGTCCCCATAAATGATCTGCCCCGACAGCTTGTTCTGGACCTCGCTCACCATCACCTGCATCGCCCTGCTCAACCGGTCCTGGATATTTCTGTTATACCGGTTGATAAAAAAGATGATCGTCGCCACCCCGATGACGATAAAGCTGAAAAGACTGATAAAAATAATGGTCGTATGGATCTGGCTGCGGATATTCAGCTGCCAGTAGCTCCTCAGCTGGCTCCAGTGGAGACGGGACCAGATCAGCAGCGCCGACAGCCGGAACAAAAAGACCAGGAACAAAAAGGCGCTGAACAGATAGGCAAACAGCGTGATATCCTCCAACGCCGAATTGTCCCGCTTTATCACCACCACAAAGCTGTCGTCCGGAGAAAACCGGTGCCATAGCTCGTCATAAGGCCCCTTCCTCACATGCGCATAATCCGACTTCGGTATCTGTTCATTCGTCAGATGAGTGGAAAATGGATAATCATTATTATCGCTGACCAGCTCCCGTTTGTTATAAATAGCATAATATTCAGGCAGGTCCTCGCTTTTCTGACGGAAAAGCTCCGGCACCAACGCATTATTGCCCTTATAAGCCTTGGGCTCCGACAGGATGAAGAGATAGCCCGCCACCTTCGATGTGCTGTCCCCGCTGCCATGCACCACCTTGCGATAGATATACGTGTACTTGTCGAATGACTTCTCATAATACTTCAGGTCCTGGATCCCCGTATTCTTACCCAACAAGGTAAAGATCGTATTCAAGGTATCATAGGAGATGGTCCGGTCGTTATACAGCGGCTTCTCATTGGCGTCATAGGTATAGATATGCGTATCGAACTTCTGCTGATAGCCAAGGAAATTGCTGTTCACCATACTATCCTTTATCGCCGAATTCTCCACCGGGTCCTTCAGCCGGGAGAAGATAATGGACAAAAAATCCCCATCGATATAGCTGAAGCTGATGCTCAGCACCTTTTCACTCGTAGGGTCCGCCTGGTTGGCCAGCTGGTCCGTCATCTCTTTGCGATGGATCTCGTCCTTCTTACGGTTCTCGAAAAGGATCACCGCCGAAATGGAAGTGGAAAAGACAAAAAGCCAGAAAAGCACCTCCGATACATTCAGCCGGAATCGCAGGTCCGAGAATACCCGACGCTGCATCAACCAGGTATATGCCAGCAGCCAAAGCAATACAAAGATATCCAGCTCTATCGTCGTCGTGGCCGCCGGTGAATTATGACTGAAAAGGACTATCGTCGTAAGATACAACAACCCCAAAAAAGCAATGATGATATACAGCACGATGGACAGGGCCCGCACCAGGTACCCCACCAGTTGGAACAGCACCTGCGACAAAAAGAAATACCCCAGCGCCAGGGCTGCCAGCGCCAGGAATCCCACAAAGCTGTAGTTCGTCAGCAGGCTGAAGAAATTCGTCACATTGAAGGAGATCTTCGCATCCGTCACCAGCGACTGGACGATATTGGCAAACCCGAAGGTCGTGATCACCAGCAATACCAATCCGACAGAGGTCCACAGCCAGTTCTTCCAGCGATGCACCGACTGCGGGATGGTAAATTCGCTGATCTCCCGTTTGATAAAAAGGATGATCCAGCAGAAGAGAAAGGCATTGATCACCAGGTCCCCCAGCGAGCTGAGGATGACGCTCGAACTATAGATGGTAGGATCGAAAAGCTCGAACTGACGGAGGTTCAGCACACCCGGATAGACATAGACCAGGATGCGCAGCAGCAGGATCACCACGATGAGAAATCCGATCCCCCAGGCCGCCCCCCATTTTTCCCGGATCGTATGCGCCACATTGTGGATCAGCACCAGCACCAGCAATACCCCCAGCAGGATCACCAACGGTATGATCCAATTGTGCGTAGGCACATGATAACCCGGTTTTTTTGCCAGGTAAAATAAGATCTCCCCCCTTCCAAGGGATGTATGCACCGGGAATTCGGTCAGACTGGCCGATATGGATACACGGGCTTCCGCTGCGCCGTTGCCGGTGAATTCCGGCGTAAGGTTGGTGGAAGAATAATAATACTGCCAGCGGACAGGGACAAGGGCCACGGCCACGATCACCCGCCCATCACGCCGGTGCAGCGTCTTTTTCACCGCATTGTACTGGCCATTGCTCAGCTGGGAAAAGACATAACCATCCTTCATGCCCAGGATCTCCGGAGTAGGGAGGGAACGCTGGTCATTCCAGAACAGCATGTTCGCCGCCGCCCCGCTGGAATCCGTGTCATAGAGGAAGACCGCGTATCGCTTATCCAACAGCTTATCCAGCTCCTGTTCCGTATATTGATGGTCCGCCAGCCGCTCCACCATCACCGTATCCTTGGTCAATCGTTCAAAATCCTGCTCCCGTCCCTGTAAAAAGGACTGTATGGAATCCCGGAGACTCCGGACGGCAGCATCACTGTTGAAATAGAGGTTGAGGAAATAGCCGCACAAGAACAGCCCAAGCGCCTCCAGCATCAGCCACCGGTTCTTGCGGAAAATATCAGTAAAAAAGGCCTTCAATCCTGGTTTTTTTGCTTTTTAATAGAATTCCAGATCCCATCCATCTCCTCCAGTGTCATGTCGGCCAGCTGTTTGCCCTGCGCGAGCGCCTCCTGCTCCATCCGGGTAAATCTGGTGATGAACTTGCGGTTGGTGAGTTCAAGGGAATTCTCCGCATCTATCTGCAAAAATCGTGCATAATTGATCAGCGAAAAGACCAGGTCCCCGTATTCTTCCTGTATCCGGGCCCGATCCTTCGAGGCTACCGCCTCCTGCAATTCCTCCATCTCCTCTTTAACCTTATCCCATACCTGCGCCGTCTCATCCCACTCGAACCCTACTTGGGCCGCCTTTTCCTGCAGCCGGATAGCCTTCACCGTCGCCGGCAGCGACACGGGCACGCCGCCCAGCACCGACTTCTTCCCCTCCTTCAGCTTCAGCTTCTCCCAATTTCTCTTAACATCCTCCTCATCCTTCACCTTCACCAGCCCTTCCGATGCCTCCGGTCCCCCGACAGGCGGGTACACATGCGGATGTCTTGCTATCAGCTTATCACAGATCCCATTGATCACCTCCTCCAGCGTGAACCGTCCCTGCTCTCTGCCGATCTTCGCATAAAAAACAATATGCAGCAGCAGATCCCCCAGCTCCTCCCTGATCCCCTTCCAGTCCCCCTCCGTGATGGCATCCGCCAGCTCATAGGTCTCCTCGATGGTAAGAGGACGCAGCGTCTCCACCGTCTGCTTTTTGTCCCAGGGACATTTCTCCCGTAGGTCATCCATGATGGTTACTAGCCGCTGAAACGCATCGTTATACTCACTCATAAAATTATTTTAAGCTATCCCAGGCTGATCACGGATATGGCTATGAACAGCACAAATACGATGACATTGATAATAAAGGACAGGACGCAGGTAATAAAATATTTTAGGAAGGTCTTGAACCGCCCCTGGTGATAGAAGCCGCGCATAGCCTTGTAAAGATATATCAGGATATAGAACCAGATCCCCATCTGAATGATCATGGAAATGATCTTGACCCATCCCACCCCTATCGCATCCCCCAGCTTGTTCACCAATATCGTCGCCATCAACAGTATAAAGGTCGCACAATAGACGTGAATGGTAAAAATGCCATGATCCACATAATAATACTGCTTCTTATGCCGGAAATACAGGATGTTCAATATCAGTGCGAAGATCGGCAGGGTAATAAAAAGTATCTTGGGGAAAGAGTGAAGGATGTTTTCCGCCAGATGCTCCTTAAAAGCCTTTTTATCCGTGCGGTATTCCTCTTGTAGATGTATCAGCTTGTGTACCATCGTCCGCTTCAGCCAGCCATCCCGAAGGTCTTCCGGCAACCTTTGTTCCGCGCTGTCGTATGCCTCCACCGTACGGTACCCCCTGTTCATGCCGTAAAAGCTGAAATCATCATTGCTCTCATTGTATTCCCGATCCTTTATAGTCTTCTGCAGCCGGTCCTTTACCACCTGCGGCACCTCGCTCCGCAGCAGACTGTCCCTCAGGTCCTGTGTCACCACCATGTCCAGCTCATCATCGTTGAACTTCCGGTCCGTGCTATCGCCATACACATGCTTTACAGCCGTTATCCGTGCCCTATAACGCACCAATGCCCTTTCCGCGTCTTCTCTTTCGTCTGCGTCTTTCGAATGGGTCAGGATGCTGTCCTGCCTGAGCCTGGCCCGCTCCAGTTCCACCAGCCCCCTCTTCCTGTTCGACCCCTCGCCCATCTCTACGATCCCCTTGGGTCCCCGTAGCGAGAAGAGGATGATAAAAAAGATAGCCGAAGTGAACACATACATCCGGATAGGGTTCAAAAAAGAGGCCCGCCGCCCCGCTACATACTGCACCGATAAAAACCCCGGCTTCCGCAGCAGCAGCCGCACGGTCTCGAAGAACTTTCCGTCGAAGTGGGTGATATCGTTAAAAAAATGCGTTACAAGATGCCATACCGTCTCCTTGGGCTCCAGATTTTCCTGTCCGCAAACATGACAATACCGCCCCACAAGGTCGGTATTACAATTAAGACATATTTTTTCCTTTCTTTCCTTTAAATGCGACACCTGAGGGGTATTTTGAATAAAAATAAGCAACTTAGGTACTTCCCATGTATTAAAACACGGTTTTTTTCGTTACTTGCTCTAACATGACACGCTTATTCAAGTCATTTGCCACCTCGTTGTTGCTTGTATCGCTGGTAAAGGCAGGTAAGGCCCAATACTACTATAAGGACCTGATCGTCACCACCCAAACCGCCGCGCAATGGAAACTGTATAAGGACAATAAGGTGAAAGGCGTCACCCTCAGCAGCTTCGAACACGATGGCAAGCCCACCGAAGGCTTCCAGGGCCAGCAGGATATGGGAGACCTCCACCTCATCACTACCCATACCCGCACGGCAAGCACCCCCGAATCCTGGCTCTTCGCCTGGTATTCCCCCACAGGCTGGCCCACCCGCACCGTGGACTCCAGCGACACCTACCGCAGCGTCTCCGAGTACAAATACGACCCCCAGGGACGGATCCTATCCATCACCAACACCGCCATCGAGACGGATAATCACCTCAACGATGTGGAAGTACACCTGTGGACCTACGACGCCAAAGGCAAACCCACCGGTATGCTCAAGATCAAGAACACCACCGATACCACCTTCGTCCGCTTCGTGCAGGATGAGAAAGGCAACATCGTGGAAGAGCACGCTACCCGCAACCAGGCCGACCTCCCCACGATTTATTATTATTACGACGCAACCGGACACCTCACCGACATCGTAAAGTATAACATAAAGGCCCGGCGGCTCCTCCCCGACTACGTGTTCGAATACGAAGGGGATGAGCTCTCTACCATGCTCATAGTATACCAGGGTACCTCCGACTACCAGAAATGGTACTACATATACGACGACAAGGAGCTAAAGGTCAACGAGACGGTCTATAACAAGCAGAAAGAGATGCTCGGCCACATCGAGTACAACTATAAATTTTAGGTCATGCGTATACTAGCCGGCCGCAAACTGCGGCCCGTCCGAAGGACAGACATAATACTCTGTTTGCTGTTCGCCCTCACGTCCTCCGCCGTCACAGCCCAGGACCTGGACTTCCCTGACTATCGCAGCAAAAAAGATAATTTCTCCAAGATCAGCGATAAGGACATCCGGGGAGATGTGGCCAGCTTCGCACTGGCAGGCGTGGACGAGAGCATCGGAAAAGCCCCCCTCAACAGCGTGCCCGTAAAAGAAGTCACCGGCAATTCCATGACCTTCGATGACGGCAATATCCAGGTCACCATCCGCACCGGCGTCTTCTTCCCCTCCAAACACAAGATGATGTACGTGGATAAGCACCTCCTTCGCATCGATAACCACCCCTATTATGGGGGAACCTATGGCATGGCCCCCCAGGTCACCATCGAGTCCATCACCGTCGTCGTAGGCAAGGACAAGGACACCGTGGTCATCCCCCCCACCGCTTACAACGACCTGTACGACCCCCAGTTCAGCTTCAACCAGGGCGGGTCTACCCGTAGCCGCAATGGCGTCTTTCTTTCCAACGACAAACACACCTTCTATATCTATATGCTGAATATCAACAGCGGAGGCAGCGAGTTCACCTGGGTCATCCGGGACAAGCAATACCTCCGCCGTGTAGTGGATTTTGGTTTCCTGAGCAAGTGATGATGCTATTTCACCGTCACTCCCTCCTTCATTTCGTCTCCGGCGCCTACTACCAGCTCATCCCCTGGCTCAATATCGCCCGTTATCTCGATACTGCCCGGCGTTTCATTCCCTGTGGCTACATCCACTTTCACCGTCTTGCCGTTTCGCACCAGCAGCACATATTTCCTTTCCGTGGACGTGATCACAGCAGCCTTCGGCACCGCAAATGCCGCCGGATTGCCTTTTGACTGGAACAGCACATCCGCGTACATACCCGGCGCCAGCCTTCCGTCATGGTTATCGATATCCAGCTCCACACGCTCGCTGCGATACTGTATATTTACGACACCCGATCTCCGCTTCACCCTTCCCGTCATTTTTTTTCCGGGGAATGCGCTGAGATAGAACGATACCGTATCCATGTCCTGCAGCCCCGATGCCAGGTTCTCCGGTACATCCACCTGCAGGCGTAAACGCTCCGTCTGCCGCAGGTCCAGCATGGGTTTGTCCTTTCCCGCGACGCTCACCAGGGCTCCGGGATGCACATTACGCTCCGAGATCACCCCATCGAAAGGCGCTGATACCTTCAGATAATCCAGTATCGCCCGCTCCATATCCCAATTCGCCCTTTCAGCATTGCACAACGTGCTGTCGGCATCCGCCTTGGCCTTTGCCGAAGCCAGACCCATAGGGGAAATAGCCCCGGGAGTCAGCGATGCCTGCCGCAACCTCTCATAATTCTCCTTGCTGATGGCATAATCCAGCGTCGCCCTGGCGTACTTCTCCTTTGCCTGTACGGCCGCCTGCTCCAGCTCAGGCGCTTCCAGGTTCATCAACACCTGCCCTTTCTTCACATGCGACCCCACATCTACCCACACCTGCTTTACAAACCCATTCACTTTGGGAAAAATGCTGACTTCCTCATATGCCGCCAGCTGCGCAGGTAATTTGAGCACCTGTGATACGCTGGCATGTTGCAGCTTCACCAGTTTGTAACCAGGGTCCGTTGTAGTCTCGGAAGTCTGCACAGCGCTGGCATTGTCCTTGCAACCCATCGCCGCGACCATCGATAACAAAAGGATAATTGCCGTCGGGCGTTTCAGGAAAATTTGTATTTGCTTCATGATTATTTTATTTAATTTCTTCTTCCGGTAATAATGATACAGATTCGAACGTGGCGCGCTGCCGGATCCATCCATACGCCAGCGGGACAATGAACAAAGTGGCGAATGTAGAAGCCGCCAGTCCTCCTATGACCGCACGCCCAAGGGGCGCCGATTGGTCTCCTGCCTCACCCAGCCCGCTCGCCATGGGGATCATACCCGCGATCATAGCCAGACTCGTCATAAGGATAGGACGAAGCCGTATGCTCGCAGCTACCGCTACCGCTTTGAATGGATCCCTGTATTGCAGCCGCAGAGCCTCCGCATTTGTTACCACCAGGATCGCATTGGCCACCGATACCCCCACCGACATGATGATCCCCATATAGCTTTGCAGGTTCAGCGTCGAACCCGTCGCCAGCAACAGGGATATGGAGCCCAGCAGCACCGCAGGAATGGAGGCCAATACCGCCGCAGACACACCGAAAGATTGATAGTTCGCAGCGAGCAGCAGGAATATGACGATGATCGCCGCCAGAAGCCCCCCCTGCAATGAGCTCAGCGTCTCGGTCAACAAAGAAGACATCCCCCTTATTTCCGTCACCAGCCCTGCCGGCGGCTTGCCCAGCGCATCCACAGCCTTTTGCACATCCACCGTGGCAGCGCCCAGGTCTTTCTTATAAATGTTGGCGCCTATGGTGACAAATCGGCGCGGACCGACCCTATCATATTCCCCGGGCAAAGAATCCATCGTTATCTCCGCGACATCCGACAGCAGCGGCCGCATTTTTCCCGCCACCAGCGGCACAGACGCCAGCTGCCCCACCGAATTCATAATATACTCCGGCACCTGCACTTCCGTATTGTACGTATACTGCTTGTTCTCATCCAGCCACAGGTTCTTCATCGTGTACCTGCTGGAAGCCGTTGCATCCGAAACACTCCTCGAGACCGCATCGATGGATAACCCCATCTGCGCCAGCTTCTGCCGGTCCAGCGTTACATGGATGGTCGGGTACTTCAAAGGCTGCGCTACCTGTACATCCCGCAGATAAGGTATCTCTTTCAGTTTGTTCACCAGTCTCGACGAATACGCTTCGAGATCGCTGACCTTCTCCCCCGCCACCCTTACTTCGATGGGCGTGGATGCACCCTGTGACATCATCTTTTCCGTCAGCTCTATCGGTTCAAAAGACAGCTTCGCGGATGGATAATGCTCCAATAGCGTCTTACGGATCTCGTCTTTCAGCTTATCCATATCCCTTTTATATTCCTCGCTCAGCTGCACCTGTATCACCGCCTCCTGGGAACCGCTGTTGAAGACATATAGATTGCTGTGCCCGTAATTCGGAGAGACAGGACCTACAAAAGCCGAGCTGATCGCCACATGACCGCTCACGATCGAATCGATCACCGGCAGCATATCCTTTACCACCCTTTCCGTTATTTCCAGTCTCGTACCCTGCGGCAGCCTGACACGCAGCTGCAATTGCCCCGCATTGGACTTGGGAAGGATATCCTTGCCGATGACGGCAAAACCCAATCCTGTTGCCGCAAGCACCACCACCAGATAGGCCGGCACGATCCACTTCCTCCTGGGAAGATTCCGCTCCACCCATTGAAGCAGCCGTAATTTGATGCGCTGAAAAAAGTCATTTTCCTCTCCATGCGTCATATCCTGCCTGGTATGCTCCGCTATTTCTTCCCGCTCGTTCTCATCCAGGGCAAGACCCGCATGCGCATGTTGCTTGTTGTGCGAATAAGTGAACTTCTCCGCCTTCAACAACCAGTTCGATATCACAGGCACCAGGGTCTGCGCCGCGATATAGGAAATGATCATGGCAAAGGCTATCGACATCGACAGCGGAAGGAACAACGCCTTGGGTACGCCCTCCATCACAAAAGAAGGAGCGAACACCGCAAGGATACATAACAATATCAGCAACAGCGGGAACGATATCTCCATACACGCATCCCTGATGGCCTGCCGTTTGGTCTTTCTCATCTCCAGGTGCTGGTGGATATTCTCGATCGTCACCGTCGCCTGGTCCACCAGGATGCCGATCGCCAGCGCAAGACCGCTCAACGTCATGATATTGATCGTCTGTCCCGCCAGCTTCAGACACAGCACCGTGCTCAATACAGCCACCGGTATCGTTATGATGACCACCAGGCTGCTTCGCCAGTCGCGAAGAAAAAGCAATACCATCAGGCCCGTCAGCAGCGCACCCAGGATGCCCTCCGTCATAAGGCTTTTCGCCGCATTCATGACGAAGACGCTCTGGTCGAACTCATAGCTCAGATGTACATCCGGGGGCATGAGACCTTGCATTTCCGGCATTTCCTTGCGCAACGCCTGCACCACGTCCCAGGTAGAAGCATTGGCCGTTTTCACGATAGGGAAATAAATCGACCGCTTGCCGTTGATCAACGCATAATCCATCACGATATCGGATGTCATCGCCACCCTTGCGACGTCTTTTACGGAGATGGTATTCACCCCATTGCTGACAATGGGAATATCTTCGAAATCCTCGACCCTCTTTTCCTGGGAATTGATGGACGAAACATACATGGTGCTGTCGATCCTCACATTACCCGAAGGCACCATCGCATTGTTCCTGGCCAGCGCATCCACCACCTGCTCGGGAGAAAGCCCCATCTCCCGCATCTTTAGCGGGTCCACACGCAGGATCACCGATCTTGAATTGGAGCCGAACGCCGGCGGCGCCGTAAGCCCCCTGATCTTGCCGAACAACGGACGGACCATCGTCCCCGCCAGATCATATATATCGTTCAGGGACCTCGTTTTACTGCTGAAAACCAGTTCCCCCACGGGCAGGGAGGATGCATCGAAGCGGACTACTTCCGGAGGCAAGGCGCCCGGCGGAAAAAAGGCCATACACCTGTTCACCTGGATGGACACCTCTGCCGCCGCCTCCGCCATATCCGTACCCTCATAGAATTCAAGCTTTATGATCGTGATCCCCTGGATATTCTTATTCTCGATGTTCTTCAGCCCGTCCACATACAGGAAGTGGTCCTGCATTCGGGTGGAGAAAAAGCCTTCCATCTGCTTGGCTGACATGCCTCCGTACGTTTGCACGATATAGATGGTAGGAAGGTTCAGTTGAGGGAATATATCGATGGATATTTTTTTTATAGCCATGATAGAGGCCAGCAGCAAGCCCGCGAATAACACCACTATCGTAATAGGCCTCTTAAGCGCATTCTTTACCATACTGATTATTTTACAGATTGAATGAATTGATCGAGCCCGCCCGTAGCCGCCGCCTTATCCAGGCCCGCCATATGCCATCCGTTCAAAGTCTCGACATAGTCTGATTGAGCCTGGTACAGGACAAAAGATGCATTGGTAAGATCCACCAGGTTAATGATGCCCGCTTTATATTGCGCTATCTTCTGGTTATAGGCATCCCTTGCAGCCTGCATCTGTACAGGCAGCTCCTGCAGGTTCTTTTCAGCCATACGCACCGCCTCATCCGCCTGCAAGGCAGTATTTCGTAAAGACAGCTGCTGCTGTTGCAAGGCATATTCCGCAGCCGCCTGCTGATAATTCGCCTCAGCCAGCTTATCCTTCCTCCTTACCCCGTTGAAAAGATCATAAGTGACCCCCAGTCCAGCCACGTAATTCAATCGCTGATATCCCAACCCCTCTTCCAACGGTCTGTAATCATTATTGTATTGGATGCTCGAACCGCGCGCCCAGCCTCCCGCGCCTGCTACGATCCTCGGTAAATAGCTTCTGCCGATCATCACCGCCTCCGTACGCTGCTGCTCCTGCTGCCGGATATAATAGTCTTCCAGCGGGTTGCCCTCCGCCATAATTTCCCGTCTCAGCCCTACCGCATCGGGAGTCACGGCCCCCATCGTCCCGGATATCCCGGCGCCCGTCGTATCCACCTCGATCAGAGGATCGGCCACCCCCGACAAATACGACAGCTCCTGCTCCAGCTGACGCAGATTGGCCGCCGCCTGATTATAGCTTATTTTCGCCCTGGACAAACCTGCCTTCGCCAGCGAAGAGTCGACACCCGCATTGATACCCGTACCGGTCAGCGCCTTGCTGATAGTATAGATCGCTTCATTGCGGCGAATATCCTCCTCATCCACCGCCAGTTGATACCGCGCCTTGCGTATCTCGAAATAGGCCTTCCCGACCTGCCATTCCACCATATACAGCTCCCTGGTAAGATCAGCCCTCCGGACATCTGCAAAAGCCCTCGCATTTGCCAGCCTCGCGCTCCGAAACCCAAAATCCACCAGCTCGTATTCCCCGTAAAGAGAAGCCAGGTTGCCGGCCACGGATTGATAGCTGTTTTTACCCGTAATGCCGCCCGCCATGGCATGCAGCACACCCGGCGCAGGAAGAAAAGGTCCCGCCAGGTCGTTGGCCGAACCAATGGACAGCTCCTCTACCACATTCATCTTGGGTAGCCAGGCATGCTTCGCCTCCATAATGCCCGCCTGTGCGCTGCTGAGCAGCGCCTGCTTTTGTAATAATATAGGAAGATGATGACGCGCCGAATCTACCAGCTCCGTCAGCGTATAAATAGTATGCTCCTGTGCCAATACAGAGCCCGCCGGCAGAATATACACAATTATCCCAATAAGGATGCCGGCCGCTCTTTTGCATGAAACAGCCATGATCGAAAAATATTTAATGAATGAAAAACTTATCTGATGACAGCAATCGATGATCAGATGGAGTTTGCATCGGAAGGAGGTCCGCGAAGGAATTTATTCCTGCCGTCATAGGCGACAGGCAGACAAGAGACGAGATCCTGTGTATAGGTCACCTCCTCATAACAAAGAGGCGGCGTTACCAGGTCATCATATGGAATATAAATAAAGGAGTTGCCAAAGAATCTTTTGTCGACGCTCAGATGCCCCTTTCTCGGCCGTGTCTCCCGGCTTATCACAAGAGCATTCTTTCCTAACTGGTCGTGTGAAACATGCCCGCCGGGATCGTACACATAAAAATTCGCGACGGAATAATATCGGCTGTTGACCTGAGCAGCCAAAAGGAAAAGATATACAGCCGTTAAAAAAACTCTGAATGCACAATAAATATATCTTCTGTCCTTTGGGGTCATGATGCGGAAGGGATAAAGATAACGAATCATCGTATAAAAACCTTTCATACCTTCATATAATTCCGTATCCTTACAATCCCTTAACAAATCCAACGACCTCACGGGCCTTGCCATCAGGACGGCCGAACCTTTCGGACGGCGCCGGTTCATGATCTACAAGAAAATGCTCGGGCTGCAGCTGTCTAATATCTCCACGAACGCAGGTCCGCACCCTTAGGAGCGCGGCTCTTTATCTCCTCCGCCCATTTCTTGATATACATCTGATGATACCGCAGGCGGCTGATATAATTGGGATGCGCATGATCTCCATTCCAGCAGTGTTCCGCCCGGTCGCCATAATCCACTTCACAGCCGCAGACAGGGTTCTGTAACTTTTTAAGGACATCCTCCGCCGTATACACCGCATTGTTCAGATAATAGGTGTCCATATCCCCCACATAGATATGGATCTTGCCCTTCAGCTTTTCCCCTATCTTCGGCCAGTCCCGCTGGATGATATGGGTCAGATCATAATGTTCTCTCCAGTAGGCCGCCACCGACGTATCGATAGCTCCCGTATACTTGTCGAAGATCCTTTTCGGGTATCCATCCTGGTCCGATGGAGAAAAGACCGCCTCCCATATGTCGAACTGATCCCCGCTGCGGCTCCGGGTCCCAAGCGCCAGCTCCCGCTGGTTCAGGTCTTTTATCATGGTGCTGACATGCCCCAGGTAATCCCGCTCACCCGGGCGTGGCGTTTTTCTGTAATCGCTCTCCACATAATACGCATTCTTATCATGGTAGATATCGATGGTAGTGTAGTGGTGAAAATCCACGGGGTCCGGACAGGCGGCATAACATCCATTATACTCGTCCGGATAAAGCACCTGCACCGCCAACGCTTCCCATCCACCCGTAGACCCTCCATAGGTGAATCTCGCCCAGCCCTGACCGATACCCCGGAACCGCTTTTCGATCTCCGGTATCAGCTCATACGTAATGGCATCCCCATATGGTCCCAGGTTCTCCGAGTTCACCGCATACGAATCATCATAGTAAGGATTGGCATGTGTTATCTCTATCGCCAGCACGCGGGGAAAGCCCGGCCCCGTCCATTGCTTATAAAAATCATAGGCTTCCTGCTGGACTATCTTATTGTATCCCGTGATGTGGAATCGTGCGCTGCTGTCCGGTTTTAAATTTTCATCGGGGGGCGTCGTACGGAATCCGCCGAAGTCCTCCGGAAAATGACCGTGGAAAATAGCCAGCGGGTATTTGACATTCGGATGCTCGTCGAACCCTTCCGGCAACAGCACATGCGCTCCAATGTACATCGGCCGCCCCCAGAACTCCGTCAGCAGCTTGCTTTGTATCTTGATATGCTTGATATAACGGGTATCCTGCGGTTCCGCAATGGCAGGTATGATCTGGTCGATGGTCAGCGCCACCTCACCCATATTCGAAGCATCGATATGTATCTTGATGGGTTTGGAATAGATATTGCCCGGGGCGATATTCCAATGCTGCCCCTCCCCCCTGTCCATCGGCAATTTCACCGTGGCGCCGTTCTTTAAATGAAAGGTCTCGTATTTATGCAGGAGCGCTTGCACATAATAATCTCCCGCCGGTACATCCCGCAATCGCTCGATAGGATAGCCGAAAGCATGCATATCCACCAGCTCCGACGCACCCGGCTGCCAGCCGTCTACATCCACACCGAATACCAGCTGTGTACCCGCCGCATCGTTTACCTGGAACCTGGGCTCCGTCTTGTCATTGTTGGAGATCAATAGAAGCAATCGCCCATCCAGCCCTGTCGAAGGTATAGCTGGTCCCGCCGAATGCCCATCCAACCCCGCCGAATGCAGCTGGGGCGCGATAGTGACCCGAAAGGTCTGCGCTTTTCCGGCGCTCCATACAAACAGTAGAACAGCAAAGCAAAGTTTTCCCATATTTTAGCAGTTGTCTGCTAAATATACTAAAAAACCTTTTTGATGGTATCCAGCGATACCCCCAGCCATGCACGGCTCACCTTGTCGAGCGCCGCCTCATCCCCCGTAAAATGAAATACCATATGCTGATGTTGCAGCGATTGCCCCGGCTTTA
Source organism: Puia sp. (assembly GCA_035545935.1). Classification (GTDB taxonomy): domain Bacteria; phylum Bacteroidota; class Bacteroidia; order Chitinophagales; family Chitinophagaceae; genus Puia. Next base: position 15,524 of record DASZXP010000228.1, read on the forward strand.
AAAAGGCCGCCGGCGAGACGCTTTCTATCTCGTAAAAAGGCCCCATCTGACTGCCGTCAGCTAACGGACCGTCATTATATGCATTCACCGCATCGCCGCTGAACGCAGGCTTCGTCGTCTTCCATTCCTGGTTCAGGTATTTTCCCGACGGGTCTATGTCGAACATCGTCACCGTCAACACTTTGTTCTGCGCATCATAGCTCCCCGCCCTGGGCATGGCATAGGCCGGATGGATCCCCAGCTTGCCCCTGCTCTTGCCGTCCGCCTTGAAAAATAAGGTGCTGTCCCCGATCTTGATCCTGTCCGATGCTATCTCCCCAAAATAATCGGTAGTAGCCACCTTGTCTTCCTTTTTCACCAAAGGCTTATGCGGTACCACGATCACCGTCGCCGGCGATGGATTGAACATATCCAGCATCCATATACAGGGCATCCCCGTCGCCTCCGTCCATTCCTTGGCGCCCGTATTGGTCAGGGTATTGTTGGTACGATATCCTACCACCTTAAGGGCCGTATCCTGTGAACCCAGCATGCTGTCGATAGCGCTCCTGTTCAGGATGGCTATATCCCGGGTCACTGACAGAGAAAGTGGCGTCCCCGCATAGTTCACCAGCTGCATGTCCTTCTGCAGACTGACGGAACCCGGGTCCTGTTTCGTTACCCTCCACGCTTCCGTATCGAAAGCCGCCGGCGTCTTCCAGTTGGCAAACTCCATGGCCGCCCCCTTGGGGAAGAAAAGAGAATACTTACCTCCCTCCGGCCCCAGCCAGATCCGGTTTTCGCCTCCATAACCATTCATATGGGCATCCACCGGGCCCGTGAACGCTTTATAATGTATCCACCCAAAACTCTTTCCCTGCCCCCCCTCCGCCGTGGAAGTAAAGACCTTTGCCTGGTACCTGGGTGATACGATCACCTGTGCCTTGCCCCCATCGCTTTGCAGCACGATCACACTGTCATGCTGTTGCAAAAAAGCAAGATCAAAAGCAAAGCTCCCGGCCGGCGCCGTCTTTGTAGTATCCGTCTGTTGCTGGGCAGATTGGTTGTTGTTACAGGCGGCAGCCAGCATCACCACCGCCATCGTCGAGCCTAAAAATCTTTTTTTCATATGCTATCGTTCTATTTTTAATTCATTTGCTATCTTCCCCGCCTGGCAGTGTCATTCCCCGCCCCTGCCCAGTCTCATTCCCCTGCACCCCTGGCAGTCCGATTCAATGCTGAAAGATCAGCTTAAACGTTTAAACAAGCAAATAAATCTGCTTTATCCCCCAAAAAATCCTCCATAAAATCCCCCATAAATTTTTAGCAAATTTTAGCCACACCTTTAAATCCGTCAGGTCTCGCCCCGGTCCCATCGCCCCTCTTCTCCGCTGCCCCAGCCCCCTCCCCGTCAGGTCCCATCCCCAGAGCCGCCCCCCCTCAGTCCGGGCAAAAAAAAATCCCTACACTGCTGCAGGGATGCGCTAATCAAATACCATAACCATTAAACCTTATCCTATTAGAAGCACAAAATAAATAGCTTTCTCAATATATTTTGTAGAAATAGTTCTACTGGAGGGTAGTTTTCCCCTCCGAAAGGAAAAAATCTTTATTTTGTTGGCCTTCCATGCTTCGTGCCCGCAGTACACAGATTCGTCTTTAAATCCATTTTAAACTTTAAGTTCTATGAAGCATCTGACCACAAAACTACGCGCTATCATCTATCTCCATTCCCACGATCTGCCCGAAGATGACATGCAAAAAAAGGTCGCCGTCGGCGTAAACCTTATGAGCTTCTGGGTGATCCTGCTCACCATCACAGTCGGTACCCTCTTTTATTTCATCTCGCATAATATCCTTATCCTCGCAGGCATCACCATCGAGACCATCCTGCTCATCGGCGCCATCCTGCTCAACCACATCCGGCGCTATCACATCGCGAGCCTTTCCATTTATCTCACCATGAGCACAGCCACGCTGTATTACAGCAGTATCCTGGGCCGGCCCGTCGAAGCGCAGCTAATGGTCGTCTACCTCATTGGCGTGGCCCTCTTCATGTTCCCCGACCTCGCCACCCGCATCTTATGCATCGCCGTCACCGTCAGCCTCCTCGTCCTGCTGGAGCTCAACTTCAAATACCAGGTCATCCAATCCATAAAAGTGGACGAAACCACCGCCCTGTTCATGCGATGGTCCTCCTACGCCGTCATCATTACCCTCGTCATCTTCACCTTCGTGCTCTACTCCAGGAATAACAAGCTGTTGCTCGACAGGTTGAGGAGGCAGGCGGAAGAAGTCCAGTTCCACCTGGAAAAAGAAGAAAAGGCCAACGAGAAAAAGGACATTTTTATCAGCAACGCCTACCATGAGATCAGGGCCTCCTTCTTTTCCATTTTCTCTATCCTCAACCTCTTCAACAAGGAAAAGACAGAAGACCTGAAGATAAAGGACTGGCGCAGGGCCGTAACCCATCTGCGTACAGCCTGCCAGATCTCGCAGAACATCATGGATAATATCCTCGAATATGAAAAATACGAGATCGGCACCCGCAATGCCGTATACAACGACCTCATCGATATCCGCTCCCTCATCGACAACATCGTCGAGATCTATCAATATTCCGCGGACGAGCGGAAAGTAAAGATCACAGCCCGGGTCTCCGAGGACATGGAAGAATACATTCTCTGCGACAAGGTCAAGCTCAACCAGGTCATCACCAATCTACTGACCAATGCGGTAAAATACACCCGCTCCGAGACAGACATCACCATCCGCGTCACCAGAGGCAGCGACCAATGGCAGCTGTCCGTAGAGGACCAGGGCGAAGGGATAAAAGAACCCAACATAAACAGCATCTTCGAACCCTTCGTCACAGGCAGCCCCACAGGCATTGGCCTCGGCCTGTACATCACCAAAAAGACCGTCAACCTCATGAAAGGCAAAATATCCGTGGACAGCCGGCCCGATCAGGGAACAAGATTTACCATTTCCATGCCCCTGCGCCCCATCCACCCCAACTGATCATCAGCCTTGGTTCGCCGCCATCGCCAGCCCGGTCCATCAGTTCATTCTATCCCATCAGTCCCAGTTCGTCCCCACCAGCCCGGTCCGTCAGTTCATATAAATGTGCGGGTACCGCGTAGTCTCCTGGGTGCTCCAATCCACATTGCCGCGCATCTGGTAGCCCAACGCATCGATATATTTTCTCAACATGACATTCGTCCTGTCGTCGAATATATAAACCCTTTCCGACAGGTCGACAAACTCCATCACCAGGTCATCATGGATCTGCGCCGCCCGCCGGATCGCCTCCTCTACGCTGATATGATATTTATTCTTCAACACCATCACCAGGTTATACTCTCCCTTATCCACCTGCTCCAGCTCCTTGCTCAGGGAAAAAAGATCATTGGAGAAACAAACGATGTTCCGGCTCGTCTCCGTCAGCTTCCGCACAAAAGGATGCTCATAGATATGCTCGTTGAGATAGATCTTCCCCGTCACTTCCAACGAGTCCGTCGAAAGATGCGCCGCACCCAGGTATTGCCGTATTTGCATATACTCGTCGAAGTCCGGCTTTATCCCGCTCATCATATGCTTGAACTGCCAGGCCAGCCCCTTGAACATCATTTTTATACACTGGATGAACTTCAGCTGCCAGGACCTGCTCGTACGCAGCGCCATCCTCCGCCAGAAATCGCTGAGGGCCGCCAGCACAGCCCCATCTTTCCGGATAAAACATTTTTTATTATATTCAAGGATCTCCATGAACTGACGTTCGAAATGTACATAGGCCGCTTTGTCCTTGATAATATCCTTTTCATCAAAAATATCATCGACCATGAATAGCAATGTATTGAAATCGCACCATGCACAGATATCCGTATAATCCCCCAGTGGGAAACTTCGTGCGATGAATAAGGGAAATCTATAGTCTTTGTATCGGGAGAAGATCTCGAAGGTGGGGGTCAGCTGAAAGTCGAGGATCCATTGATTCGTGTGGGCTTCGATTTCTTTGTACATTGGGTGAATGGCGCCCGCAAAGGGGCAGTACAATGCCGGGATTGCATAGAGATTCATAAATAGGAAGGTTTAATTGCTGGTAAATTACTTATTAAGTACTACCCACCCAGCGTAGTAAATATTTACATAGCTTTATCATATAATAAAACCTATATCGAATGGAACCTAAAATACTTCTGGCGGATGATCACAGCATGATCTGCAAAGCAGTCAGGCTGATCCTGGAGTTGAATTTTGGGTACACGGATGTCCGGGGAGTAGCCACCTGCAACGAGATGATGAAAGAGCTGAACAAAAAGATCTACACCCACCTCGTGCTGGACATCAATCTCTCCGACGGCAGCACCCTCGAGGTCTTACCCACCATCATAGAGCTTTATCCTCAGCTTAAGATACTCGTATTCTCTATGCAGCCCGCGGAAGTGTATGGAGAAGTGTTGAAAAAACAGTACGGCCTGTCCCATTATATTTCCAAGACGGCCTCCGAAGAAGAAACGACTACCCGGATCCGGAAATTCTTTCAGAGCGGCATCGCGCCCGAAAAAGAAGCCCCGGCAGGCAGCGAGACGTTCAACCCATTTGTAAAGCTCTCCGCCCGGGAGTTTGAAGTATTGCATTATATGCTCCGGGGGCTCAGCGGCAACGACATCAGCCGCAACCTCAACCTCAAGCACAATACCATCTCCACCCTCAAAAGCCGCATCTTCGAAAAGACAAAGACCAGCAACGTCCTGCAGCTGAAGGAGCTCGCCAACTTATACAACGTCAGCTAAAGCAAGAGGCCGGCCCAACAAAAGACCGGCCCTCACCAGATTTGCAACCTCAATAGTAAGTAAAATAGATCGGGGCGAACTGCGAGCTGCCCCAAAAATGCATTTGCTTCGTGATCCTCCCCACCGAGTCATACTCGTACTGATACGTCGTCTCCGGATAAACTCCGCCGCCCGATGTACCGATATCCCTCGCTGCCTTCACCGGGTTCTTGCTGCCCGATCCCAGCCATCCCTGGCCATAATTATCGTTACCGATAGTGCTGATCTTATCCGTATAATAGTCGTCATAATACGTAGGCGACGCATTGCTGGTCCCATTATAGGTATACACCTCTATGGAGCTGTCCAGGTTCTTGTTCGTATAATGGAACGTCGTCGCCCAGGTACGTACAGGCTGCCCCGTTAGGGTCCTGACCTCCGTGCTCGTCGATAGCTGCCCGTCCGAATTAAAGGTGCTGGTAAAAATATCGCTGGGCGAAGTGCTTTCCAAAAAGCTGATCGCCTTCCCATGCGCATCCTGCTTGTACACCGTCGTGCTCGTCAAAGAATCGTTCAGATTGTAAAAAGTATAGACGATACCCGTATCCGTATACGCATAACGACCCGTCCCATACAGGCTATACACGATCTTCGTCACCCTGCTTTGAGCGTCATAGCTATAGGTCCTTAGGTCGGAGTCGGACCCCGCCATCGCGAACACAGTTTTTATAAGTGGAATTTTGGGAACAGGAGGAGGAGTCGCGTCATGATTGTCTTTCTTACAGGCGATGAATAGAAGCACGCCCACAATAGACAACAGGATACAAGGGGTCTTGTGTGATTGCATAGAAAATTGGATTTAGTTTAAAAATCCCCTAATGATACGCAATCCCCTGCGCTCCTGCAAGCCGGGATTACCTAACGGTAGCCCCTATCCTCCCACCGGCAACGACCACAAAAAGCTAACAATCACCTCACTATGCAACACCCGGCCCTGCCGCGGTCATTCTTGACAGCTGCGCGATCACTCCATCGCCTGCCCAAGATCCCCGATAATATCCTCTATCGCCTCCAACCCCACGCTCATCCGGATCAACCCGTCCGTCACCCCTGCCTTTAGCCTGTCCGCCGGCGCCATCCCCGAATGCGACATCGAGGCCGGATGAGAGATCAGCGTATCTATCGTCCCCACCGACACCGCCCTCGTACACACCCGCAGCTGGTCGATAAATCGCATACCCGCCTTCATCCCCCCCTTCAGCTCGAAAGCCATCACCGCCCCCGCACGACGCATCTGCCTCTTCGTAAGCGCCGCATCCACATGGTCCTTCAATCCGTTGTAATGCACCTTCGACACCGCCGGATGCCCCGACAGGAACTCCGCCACCCGCTCCGCATTATCACAATGCCTGTCCATCCGCAACCCCAGCGTCTTGATCCCCTGTGTCAGCAAAAAAGCATCGAAAGGACTGCTCGTCCCCCCCAGCAGCTTATAGGTGTCATACCCCCGGGTATTCATAAAAGCAAGATCCCTCCCTATCAGCACCCCGCCGATGGAAGTGCCATGCCCGTTCAGGAACTTGGTCGTCGAATGAAAAACAAAGTCCACCCCATACCGGAAAGGCTGCTGCAAATACGGCGTCGCGAAAGTATTATCCACCGTCACCTTCACCCCATGCCGCTTCGCCACCGCACAGACAGCGGCCAGGTCGATACATCCCATCGTAGGATTGGCCGGCGTCTCGATATGAATCAGCTTCACCCCCCGCGTCTTCCCGAGAAGTCCATCCAGCAGGTCCATATCCTTCAGATCGTCCAGCAGCGCCTGGATCCCGAATCTCGGCAGCATCCCATATATGAATTCATACGTACCTCCATACAGGGCGGGATGAGACAGCACCACATCCCCCGCCGACAGGTTGGCAAGCATCATCGTCGCCATGGCCGACTGGCCGCTGGCATGCAGCAAAGCCCGCAGCTCCAACGGCTTCCCATCCTCTCCCTTGAGACCAAATGCTTCCAGTCCCGCCACCAGCTTCTCCGCCCCTCTGACAGTAGGATTCGCAAACCGCGAATACATATAGCCCGGCTCCTTGCCGGAGAAGCGGTCCATCCCCTGCTGCGCACTATCAAAAGTAAAAGTAGAAGAAGAGAAAATAGGTAACAAATGCGCATGCTCCGCATTCTCATGCCCTAACCCATGAATGGCATAGGACGACATGTCAGTATACTCCACACCGATCTTCATAGTCCATCTGTTTAATGGAGTGCAAGTTAAAGAAGCCCGGCCGGATTATTTCGACCAACCCGGATTTTGCGATATTTTAGGGTTCAACGCTATTTCTCCGGAAGGTATGGGATACAAATAATAATAGTCAGGCATGACAGCAGGCGGCAACGGCTCATAGCTGATATATCCTTCCGTAGCGCCGTTCAAAATAGGGATAATGGAATTGGCAGGCACATCCACCCCCTTTTTTATCCACCTACCCAGCTTCCGCTGCGTGAGATAATCCATCTTCTTCCATCTCCGCAGGTCGTCGAATCTAAAACCTTCACCCATCAGCTCCACCGCCCTTTCCCGCCGTATCTCCCACAACACCGGGTCTATATCCGCATCCCGGGTGGGATCATCCGGGATATTGCCCAGGTCCAGCCTGGTCACGCCTCCCCTGACCCGCGTCTTATTCACCGTCGCATCCGCCACATCCTGTGTGAACTGCCCCAGCTCGAACTTCGCCTCCGCATAATTCACCAGCACCTCCCCCATACGGAACACCGGGCAATCGTTGATATCCGCCCCCTGCACATTCAGCACATAATGATTTACGTATTTATAGAATCGGTATCCCGTGTAGGTTACACAGTATGGCTGACCGTTGGGATAATCTACGAAATGCGGCTCCTGCCGGACCACGAACCCATTCCAGTTGATGGTTGGCAACGCCTTGCGCGAGCTGTTGGAGATACGGTTCATCAGCCCAAAATACATCGTGTCCTCCGGCACGCCCGTATAGGTAAAGACGCTGCTCGGCGGCGTCGTATTTACTATATAGGGAGGAGGCACCGTAAAATATAGCCGCAGGTCCCTGTTCATGAACTCGTCGTTCGGTGTTTGATCGGTGGTGAACAACGGGCTCGTGTACCGCGTCTGTCCATCCTGCAGCAGGTACATATCCATCGCCTTTTTCGTCAGGTCCCACCGGCCCGATGAATTACGACCCGAAGTCGATAAGGAATGAGTTATCTGGTTCGTTACATACTGTTTGTACAGGATGATCCCCGGCACCCCCGCCAATGATTCGCTGTTGAAGTCGTCGTCGTAGCTGGGGCTCAGCGTCGGATTGGAAGCCATCAGCTTCTCCGATGCCGTCGCGCTGGCCTGCAGATAGGTATTCGCATCGCTCAACCCATGGTATTTACGCCAGGTACCCTCCCGCAGACCAAATCGCGAAATAAAAGCCTGCACCACCGCCTGGTTGATGGTATTGGCCCCATCCCCCGCGACCTTGATATTTTGCTCCGCAAAGCTCAGATCATCCAGTATATGCTTCGTCACGACATCCCGCGGCTGCCGGGGAGCATACAAAGCGGTATCCTTATCCGTCAACGCATGATCCGTATATTGTACGTCGCCAAACCGGTTCACAAGGTTCGCATAATTGAAGGCCCGGAAGAAATACCCCACGCTCCGCCAGTGCGCCTTGTCCACATCGCTCAGCGCCGAATTGTCGATATTGTCCAGCATGATATTGATATCCCGGATATTGGTATAAGCCCCCGTATAAAAAGCGTCCGAAGAAGGAATGATCATCGTCTGCGCTACCCACCCCGATTGCCCGTTGGGGTTGGCGTTTAAGAAAAGATCTCCGTTGAACTCGCTGTTCGGCGCATCCCCGTTATATCCGGGGAATACGGAATAGAACTTCCAGGCATAGGTCTTGAATCCATCATAGTTCACGAACGTAGTGCTCGTCACCAATTGATCCTTCGGCTGCAGGTCCTTTTGACAACCCCAAAGGCCGGCCAGAAAAACGAAGATTGATATAAACTGTATAGTCGATTTCATGTAGCTGCTGATTGGATGTACAATTGAATATTGTACAGTTAAAAATTGATATTGACGCCAAAACTGTATTTCTTCAGGAAAGGATAGATCCCTCCCGTACCCAGGTCCGTAGCTTCCGGATCGAGCCCCGCCGGCAGATGATCCTTCGTGAGCAGGTTCTCCCCCGAGAAGAAGACACGCATCCTGTTTATGTGAAGGTTCCTCATCCATCCTGAAGTATAGGTATACCCCGCCGCAACGCTCTTCAGCCGTATATACGCGCCATTGGATAGATACTTCGTTTGGATGTTCCTGCTGGTGCCCGTGTTCCCCGATGCATTGGCATACATCCTCGGATAAAATCCGTTGGGATTATTCACCGTCCAGTAATTCAGCTCGTGCGTAAAGATCCCCGAAAATTGATCCAGGTACGGCCAGTACACCTCGTTGCTGATCCATACATCCCTGTTGCCGATGCCCTGTATAAAAAAGGAAACATCGAGATCCTTGTACGAGATGGACCCCGTAATACCATACTGCAGACGCCGCGTGCTGTTGCCGATGATCGACATATCCCCCGGATTCGACACCGTATTGGCCCCCGCGTTGATCACCGAATCTCCATTCCTGTCCACAAATCGTATATCGCCCGGGTTCTGATACACCCCCTGGAAACCCGCGATACCCGGCGTCAATCCACGGTTCGCCGTCACCGATCGGGTATTCATCTGGTTATTGTCCAAAGCCCCCGCCACAAAATCCGTAGCCTTATAATAGCCATAGGTCGTATACCCCCATATATCGTTCATATGCATCCCTTCATAATAGTCGCTCAGCAGCTTGCTCGGGTTGTTGTACTTCGTGATCAGCGCCGCCTGTCTTCCCGTCACGTTGAATCCGATGGAATAATGGAAGTCGTTCCCTATATTATCCTTCCACATAAAGCTCATATCCCATCCATCCACCCGTAGATTGGCCCTGTTTTGTTTCGGAGGCGTAGTGCCCAGGATGGCCGGCAGCGAAGACCCGTTCACCAGCATCCCCAGCGTCTCTTCCCGGTACACATCGAAATTGCCCGACAGCCTGTTCCCCAGCAGCGAGACATCCATACCTATATTGTAGGTGCGGATATGCTCCCAGGTAAACGAAGAGCTCACCAGCCGCGGCGAAGCCAGGGTAGTATAAACGATATTGGTGGAAGGATCGATCCAGCCCGCATTGATGGCCCCAAGCCCCGGCGCCGCCGGATAATAGTCCTGTGTGGTAGTCCCCGACAGATAGGTCACCTGGTTGCCGATCTCTCCGTAGGAACCTCGTAGCTTCAGCTGCGAAAATGCCTTCTTCAACGACTTCAGAAATGGCTCCTCCGTCAGCACCCAGCCAACCGATACGCCCGGGAAAAAGCCGAAACGATCGCCTTTGGGGAACCTCGAAGACCCATCGTACCTGCCGGTCGCCTCCAGCAGATAACGTCTCTTATAAGCGTAATTGAATCGATAGAAATACCCCGACAACGCATACTCGCCAAAGTCGTCATCCACGCTGGATGTTCCCGTGGAAGTGGAGAGAGAAGGCACCGTGGAGCTGATCAGGTTCAGCCGGTTGGCGGAGAACCCGCTTTCTTTGCTTTCCTCCTGGTTCGTACCCGCCAATAGCGTGAAATTATGGGCGTTCGCGATGTTGAAAGTATAGCTCGCATACACGTTCAGGGCGCTCACATTCGTCGCCGATGCGTATTTATAATAAGAGGAGGTAGGGTTCGGTACGTCCAGCTGGAAGGTCATGGGGTTGACATACCGGTTTGTATTCCGTATCTCCACCCGCGAGAAATCCGTTTGCGTATAGGTATATTCGCCAGATATCTTCAGGTTTTTCACAGGCGTAAAATCCAGCTTTCCGAACAGACGCAGGTTGTTCGTATGGTTCTGTTGCGGGACCTCGATGCTCACGAGGTTATTGGGGCTGCTATAAGGCAGCTTCTCGCCCGTGCTCGGCAAGGTACCCTGATCCGTGGCGGAAAAAGGTCCAAAAGTGATGGCGTTATAGAACAGGGAGCTGTAGTTCAGCGGCGTCTTTTGGTTCTCGTTATTATAAAAGACATTGACGCTGGCCGTCAGATTTTTTGTCAGCGCGGAGCTGATATAGGAATTGAAATTGTATCGTTTGTAGCTGTCGTTATCGGAGACTACGATCCCGTCCTGATCCGTATAGGCCATGGAAGTACGATAATTCGTCTTTTCGGAACCACCGCTAAAAGAGAAATTATGTATTTGTTCAAACCCGCGCTCGAAGAAGGTGCCGTAGATATCCGTCTGCGCCAGCGGATACCGGATGCTGTTCACCGTAGTCGATCCGTCCGGGAACTGTGAAGGGTCCTTTTGATAGTTCGTTAATTGCGTCAGCCAGGTCTTCACATCCTGCCCGGACCAATACGTCGTCGTGCCGAAATCATTCAGCGCATTGACAAACTGCAGCGGAGAAGCTTTTTTAGGCAGCGTGCTTGGCCGCGTCAACGCGAAATTATTGGAATAGTCGAAACGCACCGGCTGGTTCCTTCCTCCTTTCTTGGTGGTGATAAGGATGACGCCAAAGGCGGCCCGGCCTCCATAAATGGCCGAAGCCGATGCATCTTTCAGCACCGACACATCCGCTATATCGTTCGGGTTCACATCGTCGATATCCATCGGCACGTTGTCCACTACCACCAGGGGATTGCCGCCCCCGTTGATGGAAGTATATCCACGTATATTGATGCTCGTGGACGTGCCCGGCTGCCCTGAACCATAGGTGATCTGCAAACCGGGTATCGCGCCTTGTAAGGCCTGGGAAGTGCTGGTGACCGGACGGTCTTTCAATACATCGTCCATTTTCACCGTAGACACCGACCCCGTCAGCGTGGCCTTTTTCTGCGAACCATAGCCCACGATGATAAACTCCTCTTCCCGGTTTTCTTTCGATGCCAATGTGATCGTCAGCTCCGTATTGCCCGAGTACTCCACTTCTTTCGTTGCATACCCGACATAGGAGATTACCAGTCTTCCCGAAGACGTTGCCGATTCCAGGGAGAAGCTCCCATCCTCTTTTGTCGACACCCCGAAGCGGGTTCCCTTGATCAGCACCGAAACACCGGAAATAGGATTACCCGCCGAGTCGACGACACGACCCCTGATCCGCACAGGCGGCGGCAGCATATCCGAAAGGTTCGAGCCCGCCGGCACCGCTTCCTTTTCCTTCACCACGATCATTTTGTTCACGATGGCATAGGTAAAAGGCTGATCCGTAAAGCACTTGTCCAACGCTTCTTTGAGCGGCAGGTTCCTCACATTCATCGTAACAGGCTTCGCGCTCTTGAGAATGCTTTCGCTATAGAAGAAGTAATAGCCCGATTGCTTTTGTATCTGGTTGAAGACCTGGATGATCTTAGCATTGTCCGCTCTGACCGTGACATTTTGACCAATACCCGCTTTCGCCTGAACAACGGCAGCAATAAGCAGTATAGCAGTGATCTTAACCATCAGAAGCCATTTTAGGGAAGAGAGTGTTTTCCTTTCGTTAGGGCGCAATTCATGGTTTGCATGAATAAATTGCATACATTTGATTTGTTTAGGTTGAAAAGAATAAGACGTGAAGCGATTCTTACTCGGAGACCTTTACACGCTTCCCGGTGGTACCAACACCGGGATTTTTGCAATATAGGCAGGTCCCTTTTCAGGGAGATTGTTTCATGTATTCATTGGCAGCTTTGTTTTGGCGTTTAAAAGGAATTATGATGACATCACCGTTAGTTTATTGCCCTCCATTACAAACTTCACCTTGACGGTCTTTAGCACCGTCAGCAGTTCCGATAGCGTAAGATTCCTGGGGATGGTCCCCGAAAATTCTTCCTTCGTGGGGGCGCCCTGGAATGTCACTTCTATATTGTACCACCGGCTGATCTGTCGCATCATCGTGTAAACATCCGTTTTGTTGAATTGGAACAACCCGTTCTTCCAGGCTACGACCTCATCCGTATTCACCTCCCGGACATTCATATGACCCGGGCGGTCCAGCTCGGATTGCTGACCCGGAACGATCACCTTTGCCTGCCCATTTTGTGTATTCGTCACCCGCACGCTCCCTTCCAGCAGAGTCGTCCTGATCGATCCCTCATCCTGGTAGGCATTGATATTGAAATGTGTCCCCAGCACCGTAACATCCACTCCATTCACCGATACGATAAAGGGATGCGCTGCATTGGCCGTTACCTCAAAATAGGCTTCCCCTGTTATGGCTACCTTTCTTTCCCTGCCTGTAAAAGACGTTGGGAAAGTGATGGATGACGCCGCATTCAGCCACACTTTGCTCCCATCCGGAAGGCTCAGCTGATATTCTCCTCCGGGAGGAATGGTCATCGTGTTCAACGCTGGCATCGATGGCGCTTCACCCGCTTTTTGATAGGCGATCCCCCCATCCGTCGATTTGACCACCTGTGCTCCGCCTTCCGCAGCCAAAAGCCCGGAGGATGAATCATTCAGCACGATCTGCTTTCCATTGGACAAGGTAAGGATAGCCTTGTTCTTGCCCGGCAGGACATCGTGCCTGGCCGCTGCATTGACAGCCACCGGCGGATCGACATGCCCGCCGCTAACGCGGCCGCGCAGGAAATACATCGCCGACACCAGCACCAGCACAACGGCCGCTGCCGCGGCCGCCCTCCAATAGACGACCCTTTTTCGTGACGAAAAGGAACCGTCCTCCACCCCCGCAGCGCTTTTGACTCTTTCAAAGATCCGATCCCTCAGCTGCCCGGAAGACGCAGCCACCGACGGATCCACCTCGATCTCACCCCGGTCCGCATCATACCAGTCGTTGTACTCCTTCTCCTCTTCCGGAGAAAGGGCGCCATTCAGCCATTTTTCGGCTAATTCGTTATATCTCTTTTGTTTATTGTCCATTCAGGAACACAGGATCCGGTGGTTGATCAGCTCCTGTACACAATATGTCAATCGAGGGGAACAAATCCCCCCCTCCACCTCAAAAAAAAATGTAGAAATATCCATTCCCAAAAAAGATCAGGGGCTTCCTTCCGCCAAAAACATCAGAAATCCCCCTCCCCCTAAAACATCAGAAAAAAAGATGCGTGAAGTTCTTGACAGCAGACCGTATCGATTGAATGGCGCGTGCGATATTCCGCTCCACCGCCTTCTCGGAGATATTCATGACCCGGGCTATTTCTTTGTGGGCAAGCCCCGACTCCCGGCTGAGTGTAAAAGCAAGCTTTGCTTTTTCCGGCAGCAGCGTGATATGCTTTTCCAATTCTTGCTGTAGTTCCCTGAACCCCAGCTCACCCGCAAGATCCTGGCTATCATTATTTTCACCAGTCAGCATATCCTTCTTGTATCTTTCGGCCCGCTGTATCCGCGCCTGCATGTTGATGACCCTGTATTTCACCGCCACCGCCAGGTAAGCGCCCACATTCCCTTTCACGTCCAGGTTATCGCGACGCCTCCAGATATCCGTAAATACATCCTGTACGATGTCCTCCGCAAGCGCCTGGTCGTTCAGTCTCCCCGCGGCAATATAAAAGATCTTATCCCAATATCGATTGTATAAGACAGAGAAGGCCGTTTCATCACTGCTGCATATCGATGCCAGCAACTCCTCATCGCAGTAAGTTTCATATGGCTTTATCGCTCGGCTCAAAATAAATTTGCTTGGTAATAAAATTAAGCATTACCTTAATATCCGCAAAGAAACAAAAAGATGCGGAACATCCCGCATCGCCTACCGGTCAGACCATCGCTGTTTACTAGTACCAGGTCGCAGCTTTTCTACCATCTATAAGGCGTATTTTTTCACCACAGTAATTTATTATCGCATGACGCTGTCAAAGATCATTCGCTGCATTTTACCTGGCCTTGTACCATTCGTATGCCTGGCTCAGGCGCTCCCTGTCAAAAAAACTACCCGCCCCAACATCGTATACATCCTGGCCGATGACCTCGGCTATGGAGACCTTGGATGCTATGGCCAGCAGCACACCGAAACACCCAATATCGACCGACTGGCAAAAGAAGGCATGCTCTTCACGCAACATTATGCCGAACCGCTATGCGCCCCCTCCCGCTGCGCGCTCATGACGGGCCGTGACGGCGGCAAAGCCTATATACGCGGCAATGGCGAATGGGCCGAGCGCGGAGATATCTGGAACTTCAAAGCCATGGAAGCCAACCCCGCCCTCGAAGGACAGCTCCCCATTCCCGACTCCACCATCACGCTGGCCAAATTGCTAAAGCAGGCAGGCTATACCACCGCCATGGTCGGCAAGTGGGGGCTGGGCGGCCCCATGACCACAGGTATCCCCAACAACCAGGGATTCGATTATTTCTATGGCTCGCTCTGTCAGCGGCAGGACCATCAGTATTATCCCGGCCACCTGTGGGAAAACACGCTACGGGTCTATCTCGACAATAAGCTCATCGACCCCAACTACAAGCTGGCCGCCGATGCCGACCCCTCCGATCCCGCGAACTATGCCCCGCGCGATCAATACGAATATTCACCCGACCTCATGATCCGGGCCGCCATCAACTTTATAGATAAGAACAAAGCCCGCCCCTTTTTCCTGTACTATCCAAGTCCCCTGCCCCATGCTTCCATGCAGGCGCCCGCCCGTTGGGTGGAGTATTATCATAAGAAATTTGGAGAAGAAAAACCCTTTTTGGGCGGATCTTATGTACCATGCCAGTATCCGCGGGCTACCAGGGCCGCCATGATCAGCCTCCTCGACGAACAGGTAGGACAGATCGTCGCTGAATTGAAAAGATGGGGCCTGTACGATAATACCATCATCATGTTCGCCAGCGACAACGGACCTTCCAATGAGGGAGGCGCCGACTGTGCATGGTTCAATAGCGGAGGCATCCTCGATGCCGGGCACGGCAGAGGGAAAGGCTATCTGTACGAAGGTGGCATACGGGAACCCTTTATCGCCTCATGGAAGGGACGAATAAAACAGGGTGTCAAAACAGACTTCATCGTCAGCTTCTGGGACCTCCTGCCCACCCTTTGTCAGCTCACCAACATAAAGACCCCCGCCGGTGTGGATGGGATCAGCTATCTGCCCACCTTGCTGGGAAACCCCGCGTCCCAACGGCAACGCGACTACCTGTATTGGGAATTGGCCGACTTCAATGGACAGCAGGCCGTCCGGTTGGGCCGCTGGAAAGGCATCCGCCTCGATATAAAAGAAGGCAATATGAAGATCAGGCTGTTCGACCTCGATAACGACATACGGGAAGAAAAGGATCTTGCCGATCAGCATCCGGATATCGTACAGCGCATCGAAGACATCATGAAACACGAACATCATCGCGCCGAGGTCAATGCATTCAGGCTAAAAGCGCTGGACCAGTAAAAGCATCCGTACTCCCCTGGCCGGGGCCCTCACGCAACGGCTTCCTTATTGTACCTGCTCCGGTACTCCAGGGGTGACATGCCCGTTATTTTTTTGAATACCTCGCGGAATGCCTTTACATCCGAGTATCCCACCTCATACATCACTTCGTTGATCGTCTTGCGGCAGGTCTCGAACGTTTTTTTCGCGCATTCTATCTTTACTCTCTGTGAATATTCCAGCGGGGTATTGCCCGTCGCCTTGATAAATCGCCGGTCGAAATTTCTTCTGCCCACGGAGAACAGGGTCGACAGATGCTCTACGGAGATCTTTTCATGCAGATTGGCCTCGATATAGGCCTGGGCTTTTTTTACCATTTCATCGCCATGCGATTTTTGCCCCGTGAATATGGTAAAGGCCGACTGGCTTTGCCTGTCCATTTCGATCTGAAAGATCTTCGAACAGAAGATGGCCGTCTCCCTGTCGAAATATTTCTCGACCAGGTAGATCACCAGGTTAAGAAAAGAATAGCCGCCCCCGTTCGTATAGATCCCATTCTCATCCGTGATCAGCTTCTCGGGCCGTAGCCGCACGTTGGGAAATATTCTTCGGAAGGTCGTCGCCGACGCCCAATGCGTGGAGCAGTCCTTCCCTTCCAGCAGCCCCGCCGAGGCCAGGATAAAAGCTCCCGTACAAATGCTCGCGATCTCCGCGCCCGCCTTATACCGCTGCGCGATCCAGTCGATCAGCTGCTTATTTCCCTTCCCGGCTTTTTCATAGCTGCGGATCAGCGTGGGAGGGACGATGATAAGATGGGTCCTGCCGATGGCCGAAATATGGGTCTGTGGTTTCAGCATGACCACGCCGTCATTCGACAGCGTTTTGGCGGAGATGCCTGCCAGCTCGATCTTGAATGCTTCCTTGCTGCCATTGTCACGCCTGTACCTGTTCGCCCGCTCGAATATTTCATATGCGCCGATGATGCTGGCGATGGTGCTCAGATCGCTTTGTCCGTCAGGGACCAGAATGGTAAGATGCTTCATCCCGATGGTTTTCGACAAAATTAGCACATCCCCTTGTCCGGATCAACCCACCGCAATGTCCATTTTACCCCCTCCTCTTACACCGCCGCCGGTCAATCATGTCTTTTCCCTATTCTGTCTTTGCCATGACTATCATCCCCGGCTTCACCCCCACTCTCCTCTGCCTTCTCTTTCACTTTTTGCATGGCGGAAGATACCGGTCCCTCCATATGTTCCTGCGGATCGGTCTTACCTAAAGTCTCCGGGTCGGGTTGCCCCATTTTTTGATTGTCTTTATCTGATGGATGTTTGTGATGTTTCATGGTCATTAGTTTTCCATGCAGCGCTTAAAAAACTATGCCATACCCTTTCCTTTATCATCAAGTCGTTTTCCTGGCCATTACTGCGGTCATTCCGAACGCAGGCTCTTCACCGGATTGGTCGTGGCCGCCTTCACCGCCTGGAAGCTGATCGTGAACAGGGCGATGGCAAAAGCCCCCAACCCTGCCAGGACAAAGATCCACCAGGCCGAATAGATGCTCACCCGGTAGTAGAACCCATCCAGCCAGCCCTTCATCAGGAAGAAAGACGCCGGTGTCGCCACTAAAAAAGCGATCCCTACCAGCCAGAGGAAATCCCTCGACAGCAGCCCCACGATCCCACCCACGCTCGCGCCCAGCACCTTCCGTACGCCGATCTCCTTGGTCCGCTGCAGGGTGCTGTAAGAAGCCAGTCCGAGTAGCCCCAGGCAGGAAATAAAGATCGCCAGCGCCGAAAAATACAGGAACAGCTTTCCAAACCGGTCTTCCGCGCGATATTGCCGGTCGAACATCTCGTCGACGAAGAAATAGCTGAATGGCCGGTTGGGTATCATCCGGCGCCACGATGTTTCTATCTCCGCGATCGTTTTCTTGAGATTGGACGAGCTGACCTTTACGGATATCAGACTACAACCTTCCGGTTCGATCCGCAGCGACAGCGGTCGTATCACCTCTTGCAGGCTGGAGTAGTGGAAATCCTTCACCACTCCGATGATCTTGCCTTTCCGTCCCCACTGGGAGAAATCCTTGCCGATGGCATCCTGAGGGCTGTGATAACCCAGCATCTTGACCCCCGCTTCATTCAGGATCATCGCCTGCGTGGTATCCGAACCGAACGCCCTCGAGAAAGCGCGCCCCGCCAGCAGCTTTAATTGATATTGCGGGATATAGTCGAAGTCGACAAAGAAGAGATCGGGACTGCATACCTGCATTTCCCCTTTATGATTCTGAATGATCGAATAGGCATTCATGGCGCCGCTTCCCGGCGTGTTGGAAGACATCGCCACGGACTGTACGCCGGCCACCCGCCGGAGATCCTCTTTCAGCGCATCCCGATGATCATCTCCATGCGTATCCAGCACCAGCTCCTGGTCCTTATTGAATCCCAGCTCCTGGCTTCGCATATAATTGAGCTGATACCCCACCAGGAGCGTAGCCACGATGAGCCCGATCGAAATGGTGAACTGCGTGATCACCAGGCTCTTTCTCAGCAACAGCCCCCGTGCTCCGGTGGCAAAACGCCCTTTTAGCACAATGATCGGCTGAAAGGCGGAGAGTACGAGTGCGGGATAGATCCCTGCCAGCAGCCCGATACCGATGCCGATCCCCAGCAAAGAGAATACATAGCTTGGGTGATCGTAGATGCCGGTGCTGATCGTCTTGCCTGCGAGGAAATTGAAGCTGGGCAGCAACGCCGCGCACAGGCCCACCGAGAGTACAAAGGCGATCAGACACAAAATGACCGATTCCCCCAGGAACTGACCGGTCAGCTGCCGTCGCTCGGCCCCTATCACTTTGCGGATCCCGACCTCCCTGGCCCGTTCCGTAGATCTTGCCGTCGTCAGGTTGATGAAATTGATCCCGGCTATCAGCAGGATAAACACCCCTACGATACTAAAGACATAGACGTTGGTCATGCTGCCGCGCGCCGTGCCGCCCCTGTCCGATTTGAGATAGACGTCCTTCAACGGCTCGAGGATATACGTGTAGGTTTGATTGTTCTCCTTCATCATTCGCTCGATATGCTTTACGAGAAAGGCGGGGAATTTCTGTTGCAGTGTTTTCGCATTGGCGCCGGGCTTCAGCAGGAAATAGGAAAAGTCGCCAAATCCACCCCAATTCTGATCCCGGGACGAGTCGGCCGCGCCGCGATACATCGCCACCAGCATCTCCGCCTTCAATTCCGTGTTCTCCGGCATATCCTTCATGACGCCCGTAACCTTTCCCGGATGGCTGTCTCCTGTCAGGAGCAGCTGCTGCCCCATTGGATCGGCGGACCCAAAATATTTTTTTGCCGCCGTCTCGGACAGAACGATGCTGTACGGTTCGCGGAGCGCGGTCACCGGATCGCCTTTCAGCAACGGAAAATCGAAGATCTCGAAGAACGTCGAGTCGGCAAAAGCGGCCTTATCTTCCTGGATCTTGATATCGGTTCCCCGCCGGACCAGGATATTCGCCGGGTCGAACCGCACCTGCTTCTCGATCTCCGGGAAATCCCGTTTGGCCGCCACGGGCATGGCCGGAGCTGCCACGCTGAAATGCAGCGTTTCCGATGGATTGACGATATCCGTCACCACACGGTAGATCCGATTACCCTTGGCATGAAAATCGTCATAGCTCAGCTCGAACTTCACGTAAAGGAAGATCAGGAAACAGGCGGACATCCCGATAGTGAGGCCCAGAATATTCAATAAGGAGAACCCCCGGTGCCGCCACAAATTGCGGAACGCTACGCGCAGATAGTTTTTTAGCATAGTCTTTTCGCCACAAATGATATGCCTTCCCATTAAATCGTGGCAATCAACCAGATAAAACGAAAACTACAACCCACCTGTCCGGTTACGATACAATCACTGTCTGTTTTGAACCAACTATTTCTGGGCGGCCGCTCCCTGTGTATGATCGAATCCCTTATCTGAGTGGCCTGGTATTTCCCGGACGCACGCATGGCCGCCACATCCATGTATACGGGAAAGATCGATCGGGCGCCTTCAGCATCATAGCTGATGGGTGTACAAAGGTCATTCCTGAACTCGCTCCATTCCCATTCCGTTCGTGCAATAAAGCAGATATACCCATTTGATCCCTGATGACCCACGTAATACCCTTTTTGCGGGTCCAGCAAATAAACAGTTGCGTCGTTGCGCAGATGGACGGGGAGCGCGAGTAATGCATAGTCCGTCACAGGATC
>DASZXP010000229.1:0-17151 GCA_035545935.1 Puia sp.
TACTCGACAACATCGACAGCCTGTCGGAAGATAAGCCTTTTTTGCCCGTCTTTATCACCGAAAGCATCTCCGATTGCTATTTCGCTACCCATCCCTTCCGGGAAAGGGAAGAGATCAAGGCCATCAAGACCAATGGGGTGAAGAATGAATCCATCCTTCAGTATATGGGCGGGCTCAACCAGCGTATCAATTCCTATGACAACTACATGACCCTTTTCGGCAAGGAGTTTATCAGCCCCCTGAGCTCGGTGGGCGATCAATACTATAACTACAGGGGGGCCGATACGCAATATATCGGGGGGGAGAGGTATCTCCATTTGCTGTTTACCCCCAAAAGAGAGGGAGAGAACAGTTTTTCCGGCGACTGCTGGGTACATCAGACCAGCTGGGGTATACAGAAGATCACCCTGAACATGTCTTCCACCGCCAGCATCAATTTTGTCCAGCGGCTGAGCATCATCCAACAATTCACGCGGCGTGGCGACAGCTCCTGGGTCTTTACGAAGGACAAGTTCGTGGCGGAGCTGTCTCCCCTCAAAAAAGACAAATTGGCCTTTATAGCCCGGAAAACAAGCCTGTATAACAATATCCGGATGAATGAGCCCTTTATCGAACAGGCGCTCGATAAAAATGTACGCGACGAGAAGGTGGTCATCCGGGAAGGCGCACAGGATAAGGATACGACCTACTGGCGGGCGCATAGGGCCGAGCCGTTAAGCATCAACGAGGAGCATGTCTATAAGATGATCGACACGCTGCAGAAGATGCCTCTCTTTAAAAAATATGTGGACGTCGCCACCTTTATCGTGGATGGACGCAAGCAATTGGGTAAAATAGAAATAGGCCCCTGGTTCAAATGGATCAGCGGCAATCAGCTGGAGCGGGTCAGGCTGCGGTTTGACGTCGCCACTACCAAGCTTTTCAGCGAACAGCTCTGGCTCCACGGCTACCTTGCCTATGGCTTTCGGGACAAGGCCCTGAAGGGCAAAGGCGAGTTTACGTATAAATTCCCCGGCGGACAGGGTTACAGCGTTCACGCCTCCTATACCCAGGACCTGGACAACGGCCGCACCCGGAACAACGACGAGGATATCACGACGGACAACCTGTTCAGCCAGTTGATCCGCCGGCCGGGCATACGGCAAAAATTCCTGCTGGAAAAAGAGACGAAGGTCTGGGTCCAAAAGGAATGGGGAAATATCTTCTCCGCACGTCTGTCCTTCTCCCGTACGGACTATACCTCGTACGCGCCCCTCCCGCCCAAAGAAATGCTGTCCGTCAATGAAGCGCATACCATCGTCAGCAGCGAGGTCGGCGTCAAGCTCCGTTATTCGCCCGGCGCCAAGGTCATCCGCACGAAGCGAAGAGAGTTCCGCATCAATGGGGAGAACCCCGTGATAGAGGCGGGTATGTATGCGGGGATCCCGGATTTCCTGGGGAACGGGTATCGTTATCAAAAGCTGAATCTGTCCCTGGCGCAGAGCGTCCGCATCCCCCGCTGGGGCAAGGTGGACTACCGGGTGTATGGGGGAAGGATCTTTGGCGACCCCCTCCCCTTCATGCTCCTGGAGATCCATCCGGGTAATGAAATATATTACTATAATAAGAATTCGTTCAACCTGATGAACCGATTTGAATATATCAGTGATCGCTATGCGGGGTTTTCCATCGAGCACAATTTCGAGAAGAAGCTGCTCAATCTCCTTCCTTTTCTGCGGAAGACCTCGCTGCGTCAGTTCTGGAATGTAAAGGCGGTGTGGGGTGATCTGTCCGCGAGCGACAAGGCGCTGAACCTGCAGGATTTCCCGAACTACCGGCTCCGGAGCCTGCGGGGCAATGGTTATGTAGAGGCGGGCACGGGTCTGGACAATATCTTCCGCTATTTCAGAGTGGACCTGGTATGGCGTTTTGCTCCTCCGCAAAAGGTCGTCGTGCTGAACAACAAGAATTCCATCGACCCATTCGGGATCTTCGGGAGCTTCCATTTTCAGTTTTAGACAACGTCTTACTCCCCTTTCTTGATAAATGGTTTTACCATTCTTTTCCCGCCCTCTTCGACGATAAGGAAATAGGTGGCGGGCGCCAGTGTCCGCAGGTCCACGGGGATAGCATTCGTACCCGTATGGAGCTGGATGCGGAAGGACTGGATCAATTGTCCCTGCGCGCTGGAGATCGCGACAGCGGCATTCTCTTCCTCCGTGGAGAATACGGTGAGGGTCATATGTTGTAGCGCCGGATTGGGTTGCAGACGGAAAGAGAAGTTGGCGGGCGCGGGTCCCGTGCTTACGGTGACGATGCGGGAGTAAGACAGGCTGCCGTTATTATTTTGCCAGGCCAGCCGGTAGTACAATGTACCTTCAACATTGCCCGCATCGGTGTACCGGTACAGGGTCGAATCCTTCACAGCAGACAAGGTAGCGATGGGCGTAAAACGGGCGGCATCGGAACTCCGCTGGACGATGAAAGTTCGGATGTCGGCGCTTATATCCGGGGACGAAAGCTCCCAGCTCAATAGGACATCCGAACCCGAAAGGTTGGCTTTGAAATATTTTATATCGGCAAGGGCTAATACCGTACAGGTGGTGCCGATGGAGGAAGGAGCTGTATAGCCGGATTTTGTAACGCCCGCAGCGCCTGCTGTCGCCCCATTGGACGCTCCCCGGCAAGCCGGCTTGCTATTACCCAGACTGACGATACCATTGGCGCCTCCGGTAACGGTGGCCGTAACAGTTGCGGGGAAGCTGGCTCCGGCAGCCCATATGGCTCCACCACCGCCGCCACCGCCCGGACCGAGACAGTCATTGACACGGTTGCTGGAATTGGAGCCTTTCGCGCCGTTGGCGGACGCCGTAACGGAACCCGTCACTGCCGATGCATTCAATATGATCGATCCTCCCGCACCGCCGCCTCCTCCGCCATCCCCTTCCGCCTGTGTAGAGTCCACCACGTAGAGGGGATTGGGGTTGACACCTATCGCCCCGTCGGCAAGAAGCCGGCCACCCAACCCGGCGATCGTCGAGGCGGACAGGATGATGATCCCTCCGCCATTACCACCGGATGTGCCTGCATAATTGTTCTCATGTCCTTCGCCACCGCCGCCGCCAAAAAATATTCGATTGTCCCCTGTGGTATATCCATAAAGGGACAGGCTGAGACCGCCGATCCCCGGATTGACTGCTATGCAATTAAAGCCTGTCACCCCGGCCCGCTGGCCCCCGAGTCCGCCGGCGCCATAATTACCCCCACCACCGCCTCCTGAATTCGCATTGTTACCTCCACCGCCGCCATTGGTCATTTTCCCACGCCCATACTCCTTCCCGGTGGTATAGGGGCCGATGCCTTCCCCCTTCTTGCCCCCGGTGAAATTCCCGGAGGTTTGAAAAGGATAATAATAGGCATTATAGTTATCCAAAACACTGCAATCATAGGTCGGGAGCGGCCAGTTCACCAAAGCTCCTCCCTGAAATCCCCGGCCGCTGACATCGATGTCCGCGCTCAAGGTGATCGTGCCGGATGCTTCCAGCGCTACGATCCCTCCCGTGCCCGTTGCAGGGTCCCAGAATGGGGCGGTCACGGTCCCGCCGATGGTGACGGAGGAATAAGAAGGAAGGGTGACCAGCTGCACCTGACCGGTGGCGTTATAGGTATTGACAAACTGATCGCGCAGCAGCACGTCATTGCTATTGATCGTACAAATGGTGTTGAACTCATAGGCTCCCGCTGCATTCGCTGCGGAGATGTCCCCGAAAGTGGCGGCATTATTGGTATTATAGGTCGCTCCCTTGGCCTGGTAAATAAGCACGCGCTGTCCTACGCTGAGCCCGGAGGCATCGCTCACCGTCAATGTGTTGGACGCTGTGTTGACGCCAGTCACCTGATAATACGTGTTTATAACACCCGATACCGACTGGCCCCGGGAAGTACGGCAGATGGGAATAATAAGGGTCAATAGCCAGACTATGGTTGCGCAGGCTTTCATAACATATTGGACAACCCACACAAAATACGGCTTTTACCCTGCATTGGCAAGGGCATTGTTATCCATTCATTATTAGCCTTTTAACCTATTCCGAAGGTTATATCACACATAGGTCGAGGTCCTGGACAGCGCCGCTGCCGCCAGCTTTGTGCCCTCGATACGGGCCCTGATCTTTTCAAAGGCTATCTCCCGGGCCGTGGAAATATCATCCGCAAAGGGGGAGAATCCACAATCGTCCGTCGTACCCAGCTGCTCGATGGGAATGATCCCGGCGGCATCCAGGATGAGGTCGCGGATCTCCCCGGGGGTCTCCACCCGGGGGCTAAGGACATCGGTGACGCCCAGGAACACGCGTTGCCCGGCCTTTAGATTGTCGGCGATGGATTGCAGTACGGGCCGTTTATTTTTCTCACCCGCATATTCGAGATAGAAATTCCTGGCTTTCAGCTGGAACAGCAAGGGCAGCAGCCGGGAATACTCCACATCGGCGCTATGCGTGGAATCATGATCTCCTCCTGGGCAGGAATGGACGCCGATGCGCTGACGCTCCTCCTCCGTAAACCGGTCGAGCACCTGGTTGTTCAGGTCGATAAAGGATTGCAGCAATCCGCCGCTGGGGTCCAGCTTCAGGGACAACCGGGCTTCGGTAAAATCTATCTGTACATTATAGGCGCCTGCATCGAGACATCTTCTTATATCGGATGTCGCCTGATCGAGCAGGTCGCTGATGAACTGTGCATGAGAATAGCCTTCGATACCTTCAGCAGGATATAGCAGGCTGAGGGCCGAGGCCGAGATCACCGCCTGCTTCACGGGCAGCTTCGTCAGCGTTCTTGCCTTGCTCAGGTATTCCTCCGCATAGGTCTGGTAGCGGAAAGGGCCCGCATTGATCTTTGGCAGCTGCCGGGTATGGCCGTCCGCAAAGGGAATGATCACTCCATCCGGCGACAACGCTTTCATGCCTGCGATAGGATAAGTAGCAAAGCTGGGTTTCGTCTGCTCCCCATCCGTGATGACAGGAGAGCCCGTGGCTTCGAGACGGCCGATGGTCTCTGTAAGCGCTGCATCGAATAGCTGTTGCAGTCCCTTGTCATCCAGCTGGTCGGCTGCATGCGCCTGCATGCCCAGTATCAGCTCCACCGGACGGGGGATGCTCCCGACCTGTTCTGTAGGAATGTTCATGATCTTCGATTTTAAAAATTAAATAAATAGAAGGCCGCGTACAGCGTCATTAGAGGATGAAAAGCAGAAGTCTTTTTTTCGGAGATCACTAAGATAACAATATTTACCTTTACACTCCAAATTCTATGCATGATCAGCTATAACCCCAAAAAATGGGTCAACTTTATCTTCCTTTTTCATAAAGCCGACACCTTCCGGAAACTGCTTTGGCTGATAATGGCTTTTGGCGCCTATGCCTGGCTGATCGCCTGGCTGGAAGCCAACGTTTTCCGCCTCGCGGAGACCAGCCATCTGCGGAATATCTCCATCCTGCACAGCCTCCTGGGTTTTGTCATTTCCCTCCTGCTGGTGTTCCGGACCAATACAGCCTATGACCGCTGGTGGGAAGGCCGTAAACTATGGGGCTCCCTTGTCAACAACAGCCGCAACCTTGCCATCAAGCTGTCGGCCATATTGGGTGAAGATGAAGAGAATTGCAGCTTCTTCCGCAATACCATCCCCGTCTATGCCGCCGCGCTGAGGGACCACCTGCGCAATAACACCACCCGTATAGAGCTGTTCGACAATAACCCTGTTCTGGCCGATCAGATCGATCATCAAAAACATGTTCCCAACCAGGTGGCCCGCATGATGCTGCACCGGGTAATGGAGCTCCATCGCGCAGGCCGTATCAGCGGCGACCAGCTTATCATCCTCAACGCGGAGCTGCAATCCTTTACGGATATATGCGGGGCCTGCGAAAGGATCAAGAATACGCCCATTCCTTTTTCTTATGCGGTGTTTATAAAGAAATTCATCTTCTTTTATGTCCTGTCCCTCCCGCTGGGCTATGTCTTTAGCATGGGCTATCTGATAGTGCCCGTAACGGGCTTTGTTTTCTATGTCATAGCCAGCCTGGAGCTCGTAGCCGAAGAAATAGAAGATCCCTTTGGAAATGACCCCAATGATCTGCCCACGGGGAAGATAGCGCACAACATCCAGGTACACATCCATGAATTGCTTTGATTCAGTAACTTTATTGCCTCATGGAATACGGGTTATTGCTACAGCATATCGCGAAACATATACAGCTCGGCGAGGAGGACAAAGTTTATTTCCTGTCCCTTTTGCAATCCAAAAAGCTGCGGCGTAAAAGCTTCTACCAGCAGGAAGGCGATATCACCCGGGCAGCCGTCTTTGTGACCAGCGGGCTTCTCCGTATGTATTCCATCGATAAGAATGGGTTCGAACATATCCTGCAGTTTGCCCCACCCGGCTGGTGGGTCGGGGACATGAAGAGCTATATTACCCAGCAGCCCGGCCATCTCTATATCGACGCCCTGGAAGACAGCGAGGTCCTGCTCCTGGAAAAGAAACGCCTGGATAGCCTCTTTGAAAAGGTCCCTGCCTTCGAACGTTTTTTCCGTATCCTGGCGGAAAATGCGCTTGCCACCTATCAGCAGCGGCTCATCGATAATCTAAGCCTCCCGGCCATCGACAGGTACAATAATTTCTGTCGTCTGTACCCTTCGCTGATAGAATGCCTGCCTCAAAAGCAGGTGGCGGCTTATATCGGGGTGACCCCCGAATTTCTCAGCAAGATGCTGGGCAGCAAGCCTGCTTCTTAATCTACCTTAAGTCTCCCGCTTAACCTACATTATTGGTCTACCCTGTCCGGCGGATATACCTTTGCCTAAAGGAGTTAATAAATTATGAACAAACAAATAGAGGCAATCATACCCCGTCCCTCCCACCCGAATATGGTAGGCGATGGATTCAGGGTTTTCAATTTTATCCCCGGCGGCGTTCCACAGCGCAGGATCAGTCCTTTCCTCATGCTGGACTTTGCGGCCGAGCACAACTTTACCCCTTCCGTCCGTGAAAGAGGAGTGGATGTGCATCCGCACAAGGGTTTCGAGACGGTGACGGTTGCCTATAAAGGCAGCGTGGCCCACCATGACAGCGCGGGCAGCAGCGGGGTGATCCATCCCGGTGACGTACAATGGATGACGGCCGGCAACGGGATCCTTCACAAGGAATACCATGAAAAGGAGTACTCTCAAAAAGGCGGCCCCTTTGAAATGGTACAGCTTTGGATCAATCTTCCCAAAAAGGATAAATCCGTCCCGGCCCATTACCAGGCCCTGACAGCGGATAAAATGGGCAAGCTGGAATTACCGCATGGCGTCGCTAATGTCATCGCGGGACAGCTCATCGCCGCCGGGCAGCCCGATACAGTAAAGGGACCGGCCGAAACCTATACCCCTGTCAACCTTTTCGATATACGATTGGACAAAGATGGCGAGGTCAGCTTCCCGATACCCGTCAGCCATAATACGGCCCTGCTGGTCGTGGAGGGCAGTATAACGGTGAATGACAGGACGGCTCCGCAGCACAGTTTTGTCTTATTCAAAAACGAAGGCGAGGACATCACGATCCGGGCATCGGAAAACAGCGTGTTACTGGTGCTGAGCGGGGAACCCATCGACGAGCCCATCGTCAGCTATGGTCCTTTTGTAATGAATACACAGGAAGAGATTTACCAGGCCATCCATGATTTTCAACGCGGCAAATTCGGCACGTTGGTCTAAATTGTTTTTTATGAAAAAAGCGATAACCCATATTCTGGCCGGCAGGGAAAAAGCCATCACGCCCGAAGAGACGGTCTTACAGCCCCTGCCCCACAAGGATTTCCGTTTTGCCAATCCTTTTATCGTGCTGCATCATATAAAGCCGGAGACCATTCCGGCGGGTTCGGCGTTCCGTATCCATCCTCATCCGCACAGGGGTTTCGCACCCGTGACCTTTATGCTGCAGGGCGAGGGATACCATAAGGACAGCGCCGGGCACGATGCCCGGATAAAGGCAGGCGATGTTCAGTGGATGTTTGCCGGCAAGGGGATCCTGCACAGCGAAGGCCC
Source organism: Puia sp. (assembly GCA_035545935.1). Lineage (GTDB taxonomy): Bacteria > Bacteroidota > Bacteroidia > Chitinophagales > Chitinophagaceae > Puia. Next base: position 8,062 of record DASZXP010000229.1, read on the forward strand.
TACCAAAGAGCTGTTGCAGTCGGGGGGCGTACAGGAGCTGGTCCAATTGTGGATCAATGTGCCAAAGACGCATAAATGGGATGAACCTTTTTATCAGTCGGCCACCCGGGGCGGCCAGCCCCGGGTGTTGCAGCAGGAAGGTGTCGATCTGCGTCTGGCCAGCGGCGAATACGACGGCGTCACAGGTCCCTTGAGAAGTTTTACCCCCGTTGTTATGATCTCCGGCGTCATCGGTCAGGGAAAGAGAGTACAATTTACGGCTGCTCCCGGCTATTGGACCCTGCTGTATGTGATCAAAGGCAGGGTATGCATCAACCAGGAGAGCATCGCCCTTCATAACCTGGTGGTCTTCGAGCAGCCGGGTGAAGAGATCATCCTCACCGCGGAAGAGGATGCGCAGATCCTGTTCCTGTCAGCCGCGCCCATTAACGAACCCGTGGCCGCGAAGGATAACTTCGTGATGAATACGCAGGAAGAGGTGGAGCAGGCCATTGCAGATTACAATAAGGGAATTTTTGGTACTTTGTCTTATTAAATTGCGCCCCATGCACTACAAATTCGAAAAACCTGTTGCCGGCGTCATCGGCGCCGAGAAATATCAATGCACCATCGAGTGGAGGAATGGGACCTTTATAGCGGACGAGCCGGACAAGACAGGCGGCAAGGACACGGGGCCCGACCCCAATACCCTGTTCCTCTCATCCCTGATCAGCTGTACCCTGGTGACCTTACGGATGTACATCGACCGTAAGGGATGGGATATCCCCGTCATCAGTGTAAAAGCCAATCTTTTCCAGACCGTCCAGAATGAAAAGCTCACCACTATCATCGATAAGGAGGTCTCCTTCCCCGGCCTCATACCGGTGGACCTGGAAAAAAAGAACAGGCTGCTGGAAATAGCCGAGCACTGCCCCGTCTCCAAAATGCTGGAAGGCGAGATCAAGATACGCAGCTTCGTATACCATGACGAGCCTGTAGAGAAAGACATGAAATACACCAATGGCGAGATCACCGTACACTGGAAGCCCGAGATCTGTCATCATTCCGGCCGTTGTGTTACCCAGTTGCCACAGGTGTTCGACCTGAAAACGCATCCCTGGATCAATATGCAGGGCGCCGATACGAACACCATCATCGACCAGGTGAACAAATGTCCGACGGGGGCGCTCTCCTATACGCGCAACGACCAGCCAGATACCTCGAATAATACATGATTATTCACGATTTGTTTAAATTGGATCAAGGCAATTGTCGTACCTTCCTTGTCCTTCCTAACAAAAAAATTTTACAACTATGGCAAACATTACCACTGCCGAACCTATCGTCGGCCTCGACAAGGACATTTCGACAATCACACCTCTCGATTATGCATCCGACCCCTCGATAGAAAGCCATACAAAAGCATTTTTAAAAGCCCTCAACAGCGGCGATGGCAAACCCATGGAAACCATGACGCCCACGGAAGCCCGCGGGGTCCTGGAAGGTGCGCAGGCCATGGAAGTAGACCTGTCCGGCATCGATGTCACTGAAAAGGACATCCACCAGGATGGACTGGATGTCAAGCTTTATATCGTCAAACCTGCCGGCGTGACGGAGACGCTGCCCGTATTTATGTTCTTCCATGGAGGAGGCTGGGTACTGGGCGATTTCCCCACCCACAAACGTTTGGTGCGGGATCTCGTAGTCCATTCAGGCGCGGCAGCCGTATTTGTCGAATACACCCGCTCCCCCGAGGCGCAGTATCCCACCGCCATCAACGAAGCCTATGCCGCTACAAAATGGGTGGCAGCCAACGGCGCCGAGATCGATGTCGACAGCTCCCGCCTGGCCATCGCCGGCAACAGCGTGGGTGGTAATATGACGGCCGCGATCGCCCTGATGGCAAAAGATAAAAAAGGCCCCGAGATCAAGCTGCAGGTATTATTCTGGCCCGTGACCAATGCGAATTTCGATACCCTCTCCTATCATCTTTATGCTACCCAGCGCTTCCTTACCCGGAATATGATGATCTGGTTCTGGGATAATTATACGACGGACGCCGACGCCAGGAACGAGATCTATGCTTCCCCGTTGAAAGCCAGTCTCGACGAGCTGAAAGGTCTTCCTCCCGCGCTCGTACAGGTAGCCGAGAACGATGTGCTGCGTGATGAAGGCGAAGCCTATGCCCGGCGGCTGGACGAAGCCGGTGTGCCCACCACGCTGGTCCGCATCGATGGCATGGTCCATGACTATGGTCTGCTCAACCCGCTGTCCGCCGTCCCCGCCGTACAGTCAGCCCTGCGCTATGCCGCGGGTGAAATAAAGAACGCTCTCCAATGATCTTTGATGAATATATCCAACAGCAACCCGATCCTTCCCCGCACGGAGAGATGGCAGTCCATCGATCTGCTGCGTGGCGCCATCATGGTCCTGATGGCCATCGATCATGTTCGTGTGTACTCTGGTGTCCCGGCCGGCGGCGTAGCCGCCGGTGTATTCTTTACCCGATGGGTCACTAATTTCTGCGCCCCCGGGTTTGCCTTTCTCACCGGTGTCAGCGCTTATCTATACGGGTTCAGAATAGGGAGCAAAGCCAAACTGGCGGGCTTCCTTCTAACAAGAGGCTTGCTGCTGGTGCTGCTGGAGCTGACCCTTATCCGTTTTTGCTGGACCTACAATTTAGATTACAGCAAATTTGTGCTGGCCGGCGTGATCTGGATGCTGGGCTGGTGTATGGTCATCCTATCGGCGCTTGTCTGGCTGCGGCCCCTGGCAGTAGGCGTCATCGGCTTGTTTATCATCTTCGGTCAGCAGCTATTCAACACCGTTCCTCATGCATTGGGACTGCAGGGCGTGGCTGCCCGCTGGTGGGAATTTATATATCCATATGCGGAGCTGGATGCTCCCATGGGCATGGCGATATTATATGTGCTCGTGCCCTGGATCGGTGTCATGGCGGCCGGCTATGGTTTCGGCATTATCCTGCAAATGAATCCCGCCCGAAAGAAAAAGGTCTGTCTATGGCTCGGCCTGTCGGCCATCGTTGCATTTATCGTTGCAGGAACGGTGATCTTGTTGAAGAACCCCGCGCCGCCCGACGCGCCGCCCTTTATCGTCCGGCTGCTCCGGCAAAATAAATACCCGCCTTCCATCCTTTTCCTGCTGATGACCCTGGGACCATTGATCGCCCTGGTCCCTTTTGCGGAAAGAGTAAAAGGCTGGTTCGCCGGCGTGCTTATCATCTTTGGGCGCGTACCGATGTTCTACTACCTGCTGCATATTCCCCTGATCCATCAGAGCGCGCTGCTCGTCAACCTCATCCGGGAAGGGAACGTCCATTCCGACTGGTATGCCACCGCCCCTTTTACTTCCGTCCCGGAAGAGCATCGATGGAGCCTGACCCTGCTATACCTCGTATACGTGGTGGACCTGGTCATCCTGTATTTCCTTTGCCGCTGGTATGCGCAATACAAAGCATCCCATCCGGGGAACAAATGGTTACGGTATATCTGACCGCCAATTCTTACCGTGGTCTTCGATCACGGAGATAAAATTGCCCGCGGGGTCCTTGAACCAGGCTATCGCTTCGGGGCCTTTTCCGTCCCCGTCTCCGTGCATGATACCTTTTTTGTCCGTTTGGAGCTCGCCGTCATAGTGCTCGAATTTTACGCCTGCGGCGGTAAGCTCGTCCACCGTTGCCTCGATGTCCTTTACCTGGAAGTTCAGGACCGTAAAGCTTGCGGGAGTATGGTTCGGCTTGGGGTATATGAATACCGCATTGCCTCCGGACAGGTTTAACGCCAGTCCTTCCGGCGTCTCTTTTACATCGAGGTTCAATGTCTTCCGGTAGAAATCCTTCGCTTTCGACAGGTCGTCCACGGAGAAGCTGCTAAATGTTTTTTCGAAGCTGAACATTTTGATCGATTTAGTTATTATTAAGCATTGCAGCAAATTCCTTACCATGAACTATTATCAGCTGGGCCACTCGGGCCTTATCGTATCCGAGCTCGCATTTGGAGCCATGACCTTTGGCTCGGGAGATTATTACGGGTTCAAGTACACCGTGGGGCAACAGGAAGCCAACGAAATGATCGCCAAAGCCATAGACAGGGGTATCAACTTTTTTGATACAGCCGTATCCTATTCAAAAGGGCAGTCGGAGAGCATCCTGGGAAAAGCGCTGGGGACAAAAAGAAAGGATAATCTCATCGCCACAAAAGTGTCATTCCGTCATCTCGACCAGCCCTTTCGCGCAGGCGTCAACCTGAAAAACCTGGTGGAGTCCACGAATGAAAGCCTCGTACGTCTGGGCACCGACTATATAGATGTGCTGCTCCTGCATAACGACGATCCGCTGACCCCGATAGACGAAATGGCCCGCGCGCTGGAGATGCTGGTGCAGAGCGGGAAAGTCCGGTATGTCGGCCTTTCCAATTTTCAGGCATGGAAGACCGCCACGCTCGTACAGTTGCAGAAAGCGCTCGGCTATCATCCGCTGGTGGCCTCCCAAATGCATTATTCGTTATTGAACAGGGAGGTGGAGCAGGAGTTCGTCCCCATGAGCCTTTATCACGGGCTGGGTATGATGGTCTGGAGTCCCCTGAGCAGCGGTTTTTTAACAGGCAAGTATACCCGCGAGAACCCTGCCCCGGCGGACAGCCGTCTCAATACTTTCGATCTGGGTCTCTTCGACAGGGAAAAGGCATACGATGTGGTCGACAAGGTAAAGGATATTGCCCGCGCCCATCAGACCTCGCCCATTGCCGTAGCCATCGCGTGGCTGCTTACCAGGCCGGTAGTATCCACCGTGATCATCGGCGCCTCCCGCATCGCCCAGATGGATGATAATTTGGCCGCGGCGGATCTTACGCTGACAGAGGATGAGATAGCGTTGTTGGATCAGCTGACAAAGCCCGAAGTACGCTACCCCAAAACGTTCATAAATAACCAGGACAGCGTGCTCAGGGCCGCGAGGAAGTTTGGGAAGTAGGTTTAGGCTTCGTACACGTATATGGTGGAGTCATTGTCGTCCGGCATAAAATAAGCGCGGATCCTATCGTCCGGCATCAGCTCGAAAAAGCTTGGGTTCTGTGTCATGACAGCTCCGGTGGCCGGTGACCACAGCTGAACAGGCACCTGGTGCACGGGCAGTCCTTTTTCCAGGTCCACGATCTCCAATCCTCCCAGCGCCATCGGCTGACCATTCGGTCTTCTATAGGTCGAAAGTCCCGTATACAGCATTTCCCGGCCTCCCAGACATTGATTGTCCTGGTAGTCGATGTAGAAAGAGTGATTGAGCATCGCGGCATCGTTGGGCGCGGCGAGGGGTTGACGGACATTCCCGTTCTCGTCCAGCTGCCATTTATAAAATCTCCGGGAGCCCCAGCTGATGCCATGTAAGGTATTCGTATCCTTATTCCGCGCAATGCCGCCGATATGGTCCTGCCAGCGGAACACTTCTTTCAATTCCTTTTTGGAGGGGTCGAAGCAGTAAATGATGGCCTGGCTGTCCGGGCGATATTCGGCCGCTGCGATCCAGATATGTTCGCCATCGAAGTCGATGCCGCTGGGGTGATAGATGCTTCCTTCTCCTATTGCGATATCATCCAGTTTACGGCCCGCGCTGCTGATCCGGAACAAATGCCCCTTGCCCGTGGTGCGGTCCACCTGGCCATCGGGGGTCATTCCGATCTCGACGGAAGAAACCCAGAATTCATCTCCGATCCTCACCATCCCCTGGCAATGAAAGGTCTTAAAACCGACCTTGATACCCGTGATCAGCGTCCAGGTGGTATTGCGGGTGAGTGTCTTCAGCCGGGCGCTCAATGGATGCTCAGCCATGCGGGATGTCTCCACAGACAGGGTACGGGCGGCGAGGACGGAAGGGAGGCAAAGGGCGCCTGCGGGAAGTAGGGTGCGTTTGATGAACTGTCTTCTGTCTGTCATCCTTGGGTATTTATATTGCAAATTAACTATTGATCAGGGAGCCTCGTCTATCCATATCACCCTATCGTCGACTCTTCCTCTGCGTTGCCGGACCTCCGATAGAACTTTAGGATATGTATAGAACACAAACGCTAAATAGGGTTCGCCGGTTGCTACACATCCTCTTATTCCTCCCGGCCTTTATCGGCCTTGCCATGGCGGTCCGCAGGACCCTGGTCCTGGCCGGGGTGATGGGTTCCTTCAATCCTCCGGGTATGGCAAAAAACGCGCCTGCTTTTGACGATGGGTTTAGCCGCCATCCTATCATTACGTTAATTCATATACTGCCGGGGGCGCTCTTTATGATCCTGGGACCGCTGCAGTTCATGCCCGGTGTCCGTCGCCGGTATATAAAGTTTCACCGGCTCAGCGGCAGGATCTATATCATTGCGGCCTACATAATAGGTCTTTCAGCACTGTATATGCCCTTTGTCCTTCACCCAGTCGGCGGGCTCAACGAGGCGGCCGCCACCACCCTGTTCGCCATCCTGTTCCTGGCGTCTCTGAGCAAGGCATGGTGGTATATTATGCATAGACAGGTAGCGCTGCACCGGGAGTGGATGATCCGGGCTTTTGCTATCGGGCTGGCGGTGGGCACCATTCGTCCCATCGTCGCGCTCTTCTTTGTTTTCTCCGGATTGCCGCCGCAGACGTTCTTTGGAACGGCCTTCTGGATCGGGTTTACCCTACAGCTGCTGGCTGCGGAAATATGGATCAATTATACGCGTGAAGCCGTCAGCTCTTCTTCCTGGCCGGAGCTTTTTTAGCAGGCGCCCTGGGCAGCTCCTGCGTGATCAGCGTTTTGGGGTGTTCGCTCGTATAGGCGCCTCCGTGTTTCAGCCGGCCCTTGCCGTTCCTCCTCGTCCAGAATACTAAAGGCAGCTGTATGGGATGTCCGTTGTCGATGAAATAGCTGACGTTGAATCGTACATCGGAACCCCTTCCGAACTTATCGCCTCCCACAAGGCCCAGCGGCGTCCCGGCTTCCACCGGCTGTCCGGGGTGGACAAAAGCGCCGTCCTTTTTGAATACGCCATATTGCGCGAAGGTGCAATCTCCATGGACGATCTCTACATAATTCCAGCTGTCCGTGGCGGTGGCGCCCGCATCGTTCTCCGAGCTGCCGGTATACACCGCCGTTACAATACCCCTCCTGGCGGCGTAGATCGTATCGCCCTGCTTCATCCGCAGCCGAACGGCAAATCCGCTATCCCGTCCGCCTTCGCCAGGCGTCTTGTTGATCTCGTATACCTGGGTCTCCTTTCCGGGTGCGATGGGCAACAGATAGACGAAGCCCGTGTCGATCTTTGGCTCGAAACAGCCCTTTCGAAAGCTCGTCTTGTATCGTACCTGTATGTCGTCCGAAGGTTTTACAGGGCTGACGGTAAATAGCTTGTTGACGCCCGGCTTTACCTCCGCCACATAGGGCAGCGTATGATCCGCCCTGGCATTCTGAAAGGTGGTGAACTCTACCGAAACGATATAGGTGCAAAAAGCGTGGTTCGTACAGGAAAAGGAAAGATTACCCTTGCTGTCCTGGGTATAGCTGACCTCGACAGCCCGCTGGGAAAATAAGGAAGGGGACGACAGAAGGAATAGAAAAAGCAAGCTGGTTCGCATCGTAATCTTTTTCTAAAAATAAGAAGTTTTAGCGCTTCTCCCTTGTCCATTTCTCATAACAGGCGATGGCCTCTTCTTCCGATCGGGCATAGACTGAATTACCTATTGTCCCAAATATGTTACATGAGCCGCGATCGCCACCCATTTCCCATGACGCTTTTCATAAATATCCAGGTAGCTGGTACGTCCCGTCATCTCTTTCCCGCTGGAATTGTCTATCGTGACAAAGCTGGCCTCGGCGAATATCAGGGCCGTATTGCCCACCAGCTTTACTTCGGCCTTGTCGACCCTGGCAGTCTTCACCTGCTGGCTGGGGGACGATACATTGTTCAGGATGTCCTGTTTGCCTATCCTGGACCCATTGGGTGTGATCATGATCAGGTCGTCCGCGAAGATCCTGCTCATGGTGGCCGTATCCTTTCCGGGATAGGAATGGATCCAGTCTTCGTTGAGCTTTTTTACGAGTGCGATGTCATCGGAGGCCGTCTGGGCCCATGACGTCAGCCCGGACAGGATGCAGAAGGAGAAGATAAGGAATTTCATAACAGCATGTTTGCGACTAAAATAACGAAATCTTCAGGAAATTGGACCGGCGGTCCCCGGGAGTTCGGAAAAATGAATAACTTGGTTTCCAACATGAACAAAGCATATTGCCTTTACCTGATCCCCCTACTTTTTTGTACGATGACCGCCTGTGGCAAAAGCAGCAAAGGTTCCGGTAACAACACGCCTCCGAATGACAGTTCCAGGGTCAGCTTCAACAATACGGGCTATGACGCACCTACCTCCTATCCTGGTTATACCCTGGCATGGAGCGATGAGTTTAACGGCGCCTCCCTCGATGCGAGCGTCTGGTCCTATGAGACCGGCGACGGCTGCCCTGGTCTTTGCGGCTGGGGGAACAACGAGCTGGAATACTATACAGCGCCTCCCAGCAATATCCGGTTCCAGGATGGCAAAATGATGATCGAAGCGAGGGCCGAGTCCGTTGGGGGCAAGAGCTACACTTCTTCCCGCATCAAGACCCAGGGTAAGAAGACATTCAAGTTCGGGAGGATCGATATACGCGCCATCCTGCCCACTACAAAGGGATTATGGCCCGCCTTATGGCTGCTGCCCCAGGACAATGTATACGGGGGTTGGCCCACCAGCGGCGAGATAGATATGATGGAAGCCATCGGCAGCGCGCCCTCCAAAATCCTGGGTACGGCTCATTTTGGCCCCGGGCCCAACAGCACCTTCATCAGCCGGAATTATTCCCTGTCCAGCGGTACATTCAACGACCAGTTCCATGTATTCTCTCTCGAGTGGGAACAGGATACGATCAGATGGTACGTGGATAATACCCTATACTCCACCGTGACCAGTGCGGATGTTGGAACGGCCACCTGGCCTTTCAACGAATCCTTCTATTTCATCGTTAACCTGGCGGTGGGAGGAAATCTGCCGGGAGCGCCGGATGGCAGCACCAAATTTCCGCAATGGCTGATATTGGATTATATAAGA
>DASZXP010000230.1:0-11944 GCA_035545935.1 Puia sp.
TCTAAAACGTTTGTGGTTTTAAAAAATTTAGAATCTATAGCCCAGGGAGAGCTGCACGACATTATTCTTGAAGTTGACATTGGGCGTAATGGAAGGCATGCCGCCGCTGGTGAAGGAAGATGTTTTGTAAAGATTGGCAAAGCTGAGACAATACCTCGCGCCGATGAGCAGTCCTGCTATGGGATGGATCTCCACGCCCACCGCGAAACCGTAGTCAAATCGATTGTAATAGCTCAGGAGCTTGTCGGCGCTGGCGTTGCCGGTGCTGTATTGGCTGCTGTCCGTCTTGACATTGAGGAGGTAGGATGTTGTCCCTCCCAGCTGGATCTGGAAATATTTTGTGATGTTGATGGCCATCATCTGCGTGAACATGAGATAGTCGAGATTGACGGAGCCATTGACGGAGTCGTTCTTATAATTAAATCCATGTCTGGAGTAGAGGAGCTCGGTGTGTGATCCGAGTATGCGTTTGGGGTCGGTGGAATAGAAGACGCCGGCGTGGTAGCCTGCCCGGGTGCTGCTGTTGATAGCCGATGCGTTGGTGACGTTAGCGAAATTCAGTCCGGCCTTGATGCCAATGCCGATGGAATGATGCTCTTTTTTTGGAGCTGGCTGGGTGGGCTGATCGGGCTGCCCGGGTTGTTGCGCGGACAGGGTGATGGGGAGCAGGATGAGCAGGACGCCTATGAGCCTTTGTGTGACGGGGACATGGGGTTGCATTTTTTTTCTTACCAAGCTATAAAAAAACGACCCGGACGTCAATAGAACAAAAGTAGTAGGGGTAAGTGGTTATTTATTATACGCCTTGTTGATAGCCTCGGTCCTATTCTGCACGTGCAGCTTTTCGTAGATGCGATGGATGTGCTGGCGCACGGTGGCGGTGGAGATATGCAGCTGTTCGGCGATCTCCTTGTATAGAAGACCTTTGGCGAGGAGGTTTAGGACCTCGTTCTCCCGGGGGGACAATATATCGGAAGGAGGGAGCTTGTTGCCGGCGGGCTGTTTGCGGAAGGTGTCGACGAGCTTGCGGGCAATGTTGGCGCTCATGGGCGACCCGCCCTGGTAAAGCTCTTTCAACGACTCGAGGATGTGGACGAGGCCGGTGTTCTTTAAAAGATAGCCGGAAGCGCCAGCTTTAAGGGCTTCGAAAACCTTCTCGTCATTCTCGTATACGGTGAACATCATGAACTGGATCCGTTCGTCGAACAAGCGCATCTGCCGGATGCATTCGATGCCATTCATACCGGGGAGGTTGATGTCCATGATCACGATGTCGGGGTGAAGGGTGGGGATGGCTTTCATGGCGTCTTCCGCCGTACGGAAAGTGTCCAGTACGGTGAATTCCTGGCTCAGCGCCAAGAAGTTCCTCAGTCCTTCGCGTACCTCGTCGAGGTCCTCTACTATAGCTAATGAGATAGGCATTTTACGGATTTGAAGATACTACGGGCCGGGGGTCTCTGCAATAGGACAAAAGTTACAGGGGGCGGAGGTTCGTTGACCAGAGTGGATACGACAAGCCTATAAAGGCGCGATGATCTTTACCAGGGTGCCCCTGCCGGTGCGGCCATCGCCCCCGGGATGGATCAGCAGACGGCCGCCAATGTCCCGGATCCGCCGTTGCATATTGGCAAGGCCATTGCTAAAAGGACGGATCTGCCCTCTGTCGAAGCCTATGCCGTCGTCCTGGATAATAATGATCAGCTCGCGATCCGTGTCCATGGAAAACCTTACGCATCCGGCCTGCGAATGTTTGACGATATTATGAAGGGTTTCCTTTATGGTGAGAAAGATGTTCCTACGGAACTCCCCGCTGACAAAGAGGGCGGGGAAATTATCGGGGGTCTCCACGGTGCAGCGTATGCCTGCCTGTAACAGGTATTCCACGGCATAGCTCCGGGTGTAGGACAGCAGATCGCTGAGGGAGTCGTTCTTCTCATTCAGCGCCCATACGATCTCTCCCATTTTATCGATCATTTCATGGGAATATTCCCGGATGCTGGTGATCTCCTCTTCGATGGGGAGCTGCTGCTGTTTCTTTATACCGATGGTCTCGCTGAGGAATTTTATCCGGGAGAGGCCGGCGCCAAGGTCGTCGTGCATGTCGGTGGCGATCCTTGTCCGCTCTTTTTCGATGGCCTGTTTCTTCTCCAGTGCGATACGCTGGATCTCCAGCCGGCGGCGGATATAGCTTCTGACAGCCAGCGCAATGATAGCCGTCAGGACGAACGCCAGCGCGGCGCGGAACCACCAGGTCTGCCACCAGGGAGGGTGGATAAAGAACGTATAAGAGGCAGTCTGTTCAGGGTAGCGTCCGGTGAGGAATTGAGCACGCACCCGCAAGGTATATCTCCCGGGAGGCAGGTTGACGAAATTGATGGCGGACTGTATGGAAGGAGCGCTCCATTGGGGATCACGGCTGCCCTCCAATAGCCAGGTGTAGCGGGTGCGGCCTTCGTCCGTAAAAGCAGGCGTCCCAATGAAGAAGGACAGGGTATTGCGATCGTATGGAAGGAAGAGTGTCGTTCCGGGAGGGTTGGAAATGGGATTATCCCCTACCAACACCCTGGAAAAAAGAATTTGGGGCCAGTAGCCGCCTTTGCTGTCATCGGAGGTATCGATCTTCATAAATCCTTCCCTTGTCAATGCCCAGTGCACCCCTCCGGCGGAAGACAATACCTTATCGATGTGCTGGTAGGTGTCGTTGCTGGGGGCGACATCCTCGATACTGAAATGCCCGGCCCTGAGCCTGATCTTATTGAGTCCGGTGGGTGTACAGGCCCAGATGGTATTGTCGGCGTCGCAATGAAGATAGTTGACAAAGTTCTCGGACAGTCCATCGGCGATGGTGATCTGTTTGTAAGACACCGGCGTCAGATCGTTAAAGAAGAGACAGAACAAGCCATGGTCCCTGCTGCCGATCCATACATGTCCCTCGCCATCCACGGCGAGCGACCGGGGGCTGATGCCCGGCAATCGATCGTTGAATTTTTTTAGCAGCTGCAGTGACGGGCCTTTTCCGGAGTCATCGATCGTATAAACGGACAGCTCGTTGCCTCGTGTGATGGTCCAGAGGCGATGGTCCCCGTCGATGGCGGCCTGATCGACATAGCTGGAGACAGGGTATTGCTCTATCCTCCCATTGATGAGATAGGTGAGTTTGGTAGAAGCGATCATGACATTCCCATCCGGCGTAAAATATCCGTTCCCATCCATGACGGTGGTGTCGTGAAAAAAAGGAGAGACCTGGAATTGCTGTCCGGGGAGGAAGCGTATCGTATAGATGTCCTTTGAGCCGATGAGGTAGGCCTTCCGTGCGATGAGGATATGACCCGCCAGCGGCAGCGTGCCTACTCCCTGGAAGGTCTTTTTTATATTACCTGTCTGCAACAGCAAGGTCCTTCTATTGGCATCATAGAACCATACGGAGTCGCTGCCGCTCCTGGCGGAGATATCGGTGACAGTGAAGCCGGGCTGGGGCTGGGAATAGAATTGGACGTGCGGACTGACGAGCTTGACGATCCCATTCTGTTCGTTGGTGAGCCATATATTGTTCTCCTTGTCCTGCAGGACGGCGTTGGTCTCTCCGGCGGGGAGGCCGCTTGCTTCGCTGAATTCCTGCCGGCTGCCGTCCTTACCTATTCGTATGACCTTGTGCGCCGGCACGAGCCAAAGACCGGCATCCTTATCGAAATACAGGTAGCCGCTGCCGATGTTGCCGGCCTCTTCGTAAGGAGGGGATGGGGACTGCAGGTGAAGTATGTTGTGCGACAACGCGGCCTCGTCTATCTTTCGGACGCCCTCACTGGTAGCCAGCAGAAGATCGCCATTGGGAGCATGGGCGGCGAAGGTATAAAGACGGGTATTCCCGGCGACGATGCATTTGCGTGTATCGAGGTTGTAAATGATGAGGGAGGGGAGCGCCGAGCGGGTGAAAGGGAAGGGTTGACAGATGAGGAATAATTGCCTGTGCCATTCGACGCCCTCCAGGATATTTCGTCCTATATCTGTCCCTGTACTGTCGGGGAGGATGATCCTTGACCAGCGCAGCCGGGCGGACGGATGGCCGGGCGTGTGTTCCTTGTTCAGCCGGTAAAGGCCTTCGTCACAAAGCCCGTAATAATCTCCATTGCTGCCGTGTATGATATGGTTGATGACGGGGTAGAAGTGATCGGCCATCTGTACATTCCGGAAGAGGCCGTGTACAAGGCAGTGCAGATCGTGTCCGTTGGGAATGACCCATAAAGAGTCGTCTCCCATCTCTACTATCTCGTTGACGAGACTGGTGACGAGTCCATCTTCCGTCGTATAGTTGGTGAAGCGGGAGCCGTCGTAGACGCTGAGACCTCCATAGGTGCAGATATAAAGACGTCCCTTGCTGTCCTGGTAGATGGAGCGGGCCCTGTTGTTGACGAGACCGTTCTTGGGGGTATAGCGGGAAAAGAAGTATTGCTGCGCATACAGACTATGGACACAGACAAGAAAGTGAATAAGCATACCGACCCGCATACCGGAATTTTTTGATAGTCCTGGGACAGGAGTAAGCAGACAGGAGAAGGGGGCCGGCTATTGCAGCATCATATTGACGTTGATCTTATCCTTCATCATATCGCGTACGGCGGAGGCAATGGCTGGGGCATCATAGCCACATTCATGCTGCAGCTCCTTCAACGTTCCGTGTTCGACGATGTGGTCAGGTATACCGAGCACCCGGACGTTGGCCTTGTAACCATGGGCCGCCTGGAATTCCAGTATGGCGGAGCCAAAGCCTCCTACGATAGTACCATCCTCGACGGTGAGGATCTTGTCGTATTTCGAGAATATATCCCGGAGCAGTTCCTCATCCAGGGGTTTGGCAAAGCGCATGTCGTAATGGGCGGGGTTGAGCCCGTCCATCTTTAGTTCACGGATGGCGTTGGTGGCGAAGTTGCCGGGATGACCCAGGGACAAAATAGCGATGCCTTCACCATCCTTGATCTTGCGGCCCTTGCCGATGGGTATCTCCTGGAAGGGCGTCCTCCATTGCGGCATGACGCCTTCTCCGCGAGGGTACCGGATGACAAAGGGGTGTTGGTTGCCGTCCAGCTGGGCGGTGTATAAAAGATTGCGAAGTTCGCTTTCGTTCATGGGTGCGCTGACGATCATATTGGGGACACAGCGCATGAAAGGGATATCATAGGCGCCGTGATGGGTAGGGCCATCTTCTCCCACGAGACCGGCGCGATCGAGACAGAATACGACGGGCAGGTTTTGGATGGCTACGTCGTGTATCACCTGGTCATAGGCGCGCTGCATAAAGGAAGAGTAGATGTTGCAGAATACGCGCATGCCCTGGGTGGCCATACCGGCGGACAGGGTGACGGCATGCTGTTCGCATATGCCTACGTCAAAGGCCCTGTCGGGCATCTTCTCCATCATGAATTTCAGGGAAGAGCCGCTGGGCATGGCGGGAGTAATGCCAAAGATCTTTTTATTCATCTCGGCCAGCTCGATGATAGTATGTCCAAAGACATCCTGGTATTTCGGCGGCTGTGGGGTCTCGTAATGCTTTTTATAGATCTCTCCCGTGATCTTGTCGAAGAGTCCGGGAGCGTGCCATTTGGTCTGATCTTTTTCGGCCAGGGCATAGCCTTTCCCTTTTACGGTCATGATATGAAGGAGCTTGGGACCGGGGATATTCTTCAGGTCGTTGAGGGTGTCGACGAGCTTGGTGATATTGTGTCCATCGATGGGTCCAAAATAGCGGAGGTTGAGGGATTCGAACAGATTGCTGCTGCGGCTGATAAAGCCTTTGATGCTGTGTTCGATCTTGCTGGCTATCTCCCGGCTGAAGTGGCTGCCGATGGGCAGCTTGCCGAGGGCCTTCCAAATATCGTCCTTTAGCTTGTTATAGGTCTGGGAGGTGGAAATATCGGTGAGATATTCCTTCAGGGCGCCAACGTTGGCGTCGATGCTCATACAGTTGTCGTTCAGGATGATGAGCAGGTCGGTGTCGGCCACGCCGGCATGGTTCATGCCTTCGAAGGCGAGGCCGGCGGTCATGGCGCCGTCGCCGATGATAGCCACGGCCTTACGATCCGTCTCCCCTTTGTATTTGGCTGCCATGGCCATGCCAAGGGCGGCGCTGATAGAGGTGGATGAGTGGCCTACTCCAAATGTATCGTATTGACTTTCAGAGCGTCGTGGAAAGCCGCTCAGTCCATTATATTTTCTGTTGGTGCTGAAATTATCCCGGCGGCCTGTGAGGATCTTATGTCCATAGGCCTGGTGTCCTACGTCCCATACGAGCTGATCGTAGGGGGTGTTGAAGACGTAGTGGAGGGCTACGGATAGCTCGACAACGCCCAGGCTGGCTGCAAAATGGCCTCCATGAACGCTGACGGTGTCGATGATGTATTGACGAAGCTCGTCACTGACCTTCTGTAACTGGTCCCTGCTGAGCTTTTTGAGGTCGGCGGGGGAGTTGATCGTTTTTAACAGTGGTCCGGGGGTAATTTCCATTTCGGAGTCTTTGATCCTATAAAAGTACGCCTTTATTTTGGTTGCTCCCAGGGGCTATTGGGAAATGTATCCCCCGGGAGCAACGGGTCTTATGATGGGCCTGGGTAAAAACCCTTTGGGAGCGGGTGGGCGGGCGAGCTCCTTTTTTGTGTAGTATGCTGAACCGATGGCCTATTTAATTTGGCCATTAGTACAATTTAAGGGTAAACCAGCGGGGGAAAAGGAGTAGATTTGGCCATATGCCTAAAAATGCAAGCAGATATTATTGGTTGTGCCAGATCAGTGGCTGGGGGTTTTTGGGTTTGGTCATGGTGCTTTTCTCGTCCACATTCGAGCAAAAAATTACCGCGAAATTAATTGAGTTCCTGGCAGTTGTAGTTATCACGGGGATCTTGACCACCCACGTGTTCCGGGAAGTGATCCGCAGATCGGGCTGGCTGATGCTGCCGGTGGAAAAGGCCCTGCCGAAGCTGCTGATGGGGGTATTGCTGACCTGTCTGATCGACAGCGTCATCCGTATAGCGGTGGTGGATTCCCTGGGACTGTCCATGACCCGGCAGAAGATGGACTTTATCCCCCGTCTGCTGGCGACGACGTTTGACAACGGCCTCCTGATCATTCCCTGGACCCTGATCTACTACTTTTATCACTACATCGAAAAGAGCCGTAAGCAGCAGCTGGATACCCTGAAGCTGGAGGCCCTTGTAAAAGAGCTGGAGCTCAAGACGATCAAGTCCCATATCAACCCTCATTTCATTTTCAACGCCCTCAACAGTATCCGGGCCCTGGTGGATGAAAATCCGGCGCGTGCGCGTACAGCCATTACGGAGCTGAGCAATATACTTCGCAGCAGCATGCAGGCGGAGAAGCTGGAGACTGTGACCTTCGAGAAGGAGCTGAATATCGTAAAGGATTATCTGGCATTGGAGCACATCCGATTTGAAGACAGGCTGCAGATCGAATATGCCATCGATGAAGACACGCTGGATCAGCCTATCCCTCCTATGATGCTGCAGACCCTTGTGGAGAATGCGATCAAGCATGGCATCAGCAAGCAGGTAGGTGGCGGTAAGGTAAAGATCGTATCGGATTTCTCGAACAACTACCACGAGCTGGTGATACAGAATACGGGCTATCTCAATGGGGCCCGGAATGGGGATGGTTTTGGTCTGGCCAGCACGAAGAACAGGCTGCAGATCTTATTCGGACAAAAAGCTAACTTCGACATCCGGGAGGTGGATGGGAATACAGTGGAAGCCCGGGTGCTGATCCCGATAGACCAGGGGAAATAGACTAAACTACTACAGGACGGACCACGGGTCCGTCGGCCAAAGGCCCATCATCAGCGATGTCGGCCGGAGGCGTAAATTTGGAAAACGCCGAAGGGCCAACTTTATGATCAGAGCTATTATCATCGACGACGAACGTCTTGCCAGGAATGAGTTGAAAAAGCTGTTAATGGATTTCCCCGAGATCGAGGTTATTGCCGAGGCGGCCAATGCCAGCGAGGGTGTGGAAAAGATAGACTCGCTGAATCCTGACCTGATCTTTCTCGATATACAGATGCCGGGGAAAACCGGGTTCGATATGCTGTCGGAGCTGGAAAGGGCGCCCAACGTCATTTTCACTACTGCCTATGACGAGTATGCGTTAAAAGCCTTTGAGGTGAATGCGCTCGATTATCTGTTAAAGCCTGTCGAGCCAAAAAGGCTGGCGGATGCGTTGCAGAAACTCCAGCTGGAAGAAGATAAAGAACCCATTTCGGATCACCCCATCTCCGTCAATCGCAGTATACTGGGCGAGCATGACCAGGTATTTGTCAAGGACGGCGAACGCTGCTGGTTTGTGAAGCTGTCGGATATTCGGCTGTTCGAGAGCGTGGGTAACTATGCCAAGGTCTATTTTGGTGCCAACAAGCCATTGATCTTAAAATCGCTGAACGCGCTGGAAGAAAGGCTGGATGAAAAGGTTTTTTTCCGCGCCAACCGCAAGCATATTGTCAACCTGCGGCTCATAGAAAAGATCGAACCGTATTTCAACGGAGGACTGCTGCTGGAGATGAAGGGTGGCGAGAAGATAGAGGTCAGCCGCCGCCAGACGGTGAAGTTCAAAGAAATGATGAGTTTATAAAACTACATATGAAGATACTGCTCACCTGCCTTATCCTCTGCTTCTGTACTGGCTTATCTGCCCAGAACATCGATGCTATAATCAATCCCAAGTCGGTGGAAGATATCGAGAAGGTCCTTTCCTCGGATGCCATGCGTGGCAGAGCGACCTTTACGCCGGACATAGAGCGGGCGGCGGCCTTTATCGAAACACAGTTCAAGGCGGCGGGGTTGAAGACCCTGGATGGGGGACCGAGCTATCTGCAGCCCTTTTCGATGATGAATGCGCAATTGGTGTCGGCTAAGGGCAGTTTGGATGGTGTGGATCTGCCGGAGGGCTCCATCGCGGTGTTATCCTCTTCATCGCATCTGGTGGTAGATGAGAACAGCGGTTTTGAAAAGGTCTTTATCAAGGCGGGTGATAATTTCAGGAATATCGGGAAGTATATTTTCCAGGGTAAAAAAAGCTACCTGGTGCTGGTGGATACGAGCTTTCGAAAAAATTTCCCACGATTGAGCGGTTTTGCGAATGGACAATTCAAAGCATCCCGTAGCGTGGTAATGATCCTCACGGGGGCGAACCCTTCAAAATACTCCATCACGATAGATCAGCAGATCAGCGAACGCAAGCTGGCCAATGTGGTGGGTGTCCTGCCGGGGAAAAGCAAGAAGGATGAGTATGTCATCTTCTCGGGGCATTATGATCATCTGGGTGTAGGTCAGCCGGATGAAAAAGGCGACTCGATCTTCAACGGCGCGAATGACGATGCCAGCGGCAGCACGGCTGTCATGATCCTGGCCAAATATTTTGGTAAGCTGCACAACAACGAAAGGACATTGGTCTTTGCAACCTTCACGGCAGAGGAGATCGGTGAATTCGGCTCGCAATATTTTTCAGAACAGTTTGATCCCGCCAAAGTGATGGCGATGTTCAATATCGAAATGATCGGTACGGAGAGCAAATGGGGAACCAATTCCGCCTTTATCACAGGGTATGAGCGGACGGATATGGGGAAGATCCTGGAGAAGAACCTTGCAGGCAGCCAGTTCACTTTCTACCCGGACCCATATCCGGAACAAAGCTTGTTCTATCGCAGCGATAATGCGACCCTGGCGAAGCAGGGCGTTCCGGCTCATACTATTTCCACGGCCAAGATGAATGATGAGAAATTCTATCATAAGCAAGGAGATGAGATCGGCACGCTGGATATGAAGAACATGGCGGAGATCATCAAGTCGATAGCGATAAGCGCCCGGACGATCATCGCAGGGACGGATACGCCTACGCGGGTAGACACAAGCCAATTGAGGTGACCGAAGAAATTTCTGTAGTTTCGCTTCGAAACTGAAATACTTTCTCATGAACAAGACGGTCGAGCTGGTAACGGAATGGGGCGCCTTTGAAGAGCGTCATCCGGGTGCAGATATTGGAGATTTCTGCCGGCATTATCTTATCTCCCAACGGGAAAAGGACAAGCATATCCCCCTGGAAGGAGGCGATATACCCTGGAATACCAACGGGCTGTTGTTAAAGCTCATGGGGAGGATCAGCAAGCTGAATTCGACCTTTGCCGCGAAGGCGCTGGAAGGGACGGGCGTGGACCAATTGGAGGAGTTCGGTATGCTGCAGACGGTGAGAAGGCTGGGGAGTCCGCGCAAGACGGAGATCATCTATGCCAATATTTTCGAGCTCAGCAGCGGTACGGATATGTTGAACAGGCTGCGGAATAAAGGGTTTGTAAAGGAGCATGAGGATAAGGAGGATAAGCGGTCCAAGCGGGTGAGCCTGACGACGGCGGGTGAGAAGGCGATCGAGAAGTGCGCGGAGCGGATGATGAAATGCGCGGGTATGATGTTGGGGGAGATGAGTGAGGAGGATGTGCGGCTGTGTACGCAGCTGTTAAAGAATGTAGAGATAAAGTTCGCGGCGTTGTGGCAGGAGCATAGGGGGGATAGCTTTGAAGAGATATATGCGGCGGGGCGGCCCGTTGATAGGGAGGCTGATCGGGGACGGCCGATGGCGCCATAAGACAAATGAACCAGCGCTTTCGTGACATTGTTTCGAAAATAAATTAATTTTAATAAAATTACTTCGTAAACGTAATTATATTACACTTCCGGTGTATTTTTGAAGTAAATACATCGAATATGAATCTTTTCTTTTACCTCGTACTCCATATCATCGGCGTGTCGACGATGGCCGGTGCAGCGCTGGTGGATTTCTTTTGTTATACGCAGTTCTGGAAGCAATATCCTCGGGATAAGGCGAGGGCGGCTGCTATTTTGCCCGTGCTGGCGAATTTCAGATTTCTTTTCGCGGGTGGGTTTATACTGCTGCTGATCAGCGGGGTGGGCATGGTAGCGTTGTCACATGGCGCCTTTGCGGAGCAGCGCTGGTTCCGGGTGAAGATGGGGATACTGGTGCTGGTGATCCTCAATGGGGCGGTGATCGGGGGCCGCACGGCCAGGAGTCTTCGCAAGAAAGTGGAGGAAGAATTGGCGGGGACTGGCAGAGGGCAGGGTACGGCCCTGGCGGGTGTGGGACAGGGCGCCCTGGCGTTGAAGGGGCGGTTGAGGGTGATACATCTTTTTCAGCTGCTGCTCTTTATCACCATCTTTACTCTAAGCGTTTATAAGTTTAACTGATGCGAGCCGGCCAGAGGAGAAATGTATGCATGGACCTCTATTATCAGCTCCTGCTCCTGAAAGCTTTTTTCAAATACAAATCCCAGTTTTTCAAGTAGGCGTCGGGAGATGTAGTTGTCCTGTTCGAAGACGCCGTATACGGCGGGGAGCTTTAGTTCATGGATAGCGAAGTGCAGGAGGCGGGTGGTGAGTTCGGAGGCAAAGCCCTGGCCCCAATAGTCTCGTTTCAGCTGGCAGCCTATCTGTAGACGGGCCGGACTGGCGGGGTCAGCGGGGGCGCCGGGGCCTTTGATGGGGTTGAGATTGACGGCGCCGATGAAGTGAGTGGACGAAGCCTGGGTCGGATCGGGAGAGACTGTGGCAGGACCGGAGGAGCTGTCGGCGTGCAGCCAGACGGCCCAGTGGTAACCGGCGCCGGTGAGGATCTGTTCCAGCTTGGTGTAGAGGAACCGGGTGTATTGCTCCGGGGTCATGACACGCAGCTTTTTTATGTATTTGAAGGTATCGGGTTCACGGGCGAGCGCTTCCATGGCGGGCAGGTCGGCCTCTGTGAGAAGGGTAAGCGTGGTGCGGGCGGTATGGAGGGTAGTGTTTATGGGCATGTCTATTTTTCGGCGCCGGTGAAAAATTGCGTTACTGTCGAATTGAACGTAGCCGGGTCATCTTCGGGGAACTGATGGGTGCCGCCGGGG
>DASZXP010000231.1:0-44608 GCA_035545935.1 Puia sp.
GTATCATACCCGGTCACCTTTACCTGGTCATCCACGATCCCGAAGGGCTGGTATCGACCATACCCGCCATTGGAACGGGATTGCTGGGGATACTGACGGGTCAATTGCTCAGGAACAGCCCACTGTCGCCTACGGCCAAGACGATACGCATGACCATTGCCGGAGCCGTTTGCATAGCCGTCTCCCTTTTGTGGAACATCGTATTTCCCATCAACAAGAACCTTTGGACAAGCAGCTTTGTACTTTTGGTGGGGGGGCTTAGCCTGCTGTTCCTCGCTTTGTTCTATTACATCATCGATGTATCAGGACATAGGAAATGGGCCTTTTTCTTTTCTGTGATAGGCATGAACTCCATATTGATCTATATGTCCAGCCGGTTCATCAACTGGAAATATGCCACAGATGGTTTTTTCATGTGGTTGAATCAGCTGGTGGGCGAGCCCTGGAATGCGTTTACCTGGGTGCTCTGCTTCCTGGCCGTCAAATGGGCGTTACTGTATTTTCTGTATAAGAAGAAAGTGTTTTTGAGGGTATAGGGATGATGGTCTCGCTGAAATGGCACATGAGGTCCAGCAGATCCGACAGTTCCGACCCTTTGTCCGTGAGGGCGTATTCAACTTTTGGAGGGATCTCGTCGTAGTCCGTCCTTGTGATCAATCCGTATTTTTCGAGGAGTTTCAATCTATCGGACAGAATAGTATCGCTGATATATTTCAGATCGTCCTTTATCAGCTTGAAACGATTGTTGCCTTCCTCGATACAAAACAATACGTCAGTGAACCATCTCTTGCTTACAAGATCGAGCAGCTCATTAAGGGAACATTTTTCCTCGAGATAGGCCTGGTTGCGATAGTTGGTGGAGGTTATTTTTCTCTCTGACATGATCACGTTGTTTGAACTTTAACAGTTTCGGGCCCCAGGTGGTTTAGTCTCCGCTAAAAAACGACTAATTTAACACCGGAGTTGCCCGTAATTTCGCCTTTTCTTATCATATTTTAACCCTGAAGTCATATTATGAAAAAGATTTATCCACTGTTTTTGCTGCTTTTTTGCTTTTCCTGTCATAATCCTTCGGCTCCTTTGCTGGAAAAAGAGTTCCAATCGCTGTTGGATCAGAAGGAATATTTCAGGTTGAGGGATAAAATGGAGCAAAATAAGATAAATATCGATGGCTTGAAGGACCGTTATTTCTCTGCCTGTCTCGATAATGTCTTTAATCTGAATCGGGGGTCGATCAATAAAATTGAGAATTTGCTGAGCGACTACAGGGATGACCTGTCCGACTCCATGAAGGGCCGGCTGCTGTTGTTGGAGGAGGATAATTATTTCAAGACCTATCAATACGGGCTGGCGGCCAGGGCTGACAACGATATCATACAGCATTACCAGCATGCCATGGACAGCGCGACGTATGCGGATGTGAAAAATACGGCCATCATCACCAATGCCCTGGCCAAAGAGTCTCCGCAGGAAACCATTATTTCGGGGGATCAGACCATACCCTGGACAAAGAACAAGGTGGGATTGATGGAGATACCGGTGAAGAGCGGCGACAGCAGCTATCTCGCTATCTTCGACACCCGGGCGAATATATCCAGCATTTCGACCACCTATGCGAAGAAACTGGGTGTACGGATGCTGAATGTCTCCTATGACGAGGGCTCGGGCATTACCGGGCAGCGTTTCAAGTGTACGCTGGGGATCGCCGACAGTCTTCGCATCAACAATATCCTGATGAAACATATCGTGTTCCAGGTGATGCCGGACGAGGTGCTGTATATTGCGCCCATCGATCTTTCCCTGCCCATTATCATCGGCTATCCTGTCATTGCCCAGTGGCGGGAGATCCATATCCATCGGAACGGAACGATGACCATACCGGCGGAACCGCATCCTTCCTCTCTGCACAATATGGCATTGGATGGACTCGACCCCGTGATAAACGCCATTGCGGATGGGGACACGCTGGGTTTCAAATTCGATACGGGAGCTACTACATCGGATATCTTCGACAATTATTTCCGCCGGCATAAGGAAGAGATCATGCGTCGCGGGAAAGCCTCCACCATCAAATTAGGAGGGGCAGGGGGCGTCGTCGAAAAGGAGGTGTATACGGTGGAGAACTTTGCCATCCGGATAGGCAACAAGACAGCCACGCTGAAAGAGGTGTCGGTGCATAAGGACCCTATCCCCAACCTGAACGAAAAATTCTACGGCAATCTGGGGCAGGACATCATGACCCAATTCGAAGAGATGATCCTGAATTTCCAGGATATGTACGTGGATTTCAAATAGGCGCCGATGGTGCGGGATTTGCAGGCACTGTCTTAAAACACCATCATATGAAGAAGAACACCCGTCCCATCCAGAAAAAAGAGCAGGTGCAGCAAAGCAATGACGAGCGCATCGATCAGGACTTTCCCGGATTCCCGCATCATCCATCCAAAAAGGAAAATATAACCCATAACGGGTCGGCGAGCGCTTTTGACGGTACGGAGAACCCGCGGGATGAAGAGGAGGGCAGCGGCCCTAAAAGGAATAACGCTTTCCCTGATCGGGGAAAATAAGCTTTACATGGAGCGGATTATCGGCTTCCAGTTCCTGCTTTATAACGGCCTCCTGATTCCCCGAAGGTTTGCGATGAGTAATGACGATGGGGAAATTATACAATGCTTTTGCCCCGGCCACTCCGGCCAGCCTGTTCAATTCTACCATCAACAGACGGGGGGTAAGATGTCCGAAGAGCGTCTTTTCGGGTTGAGAATTGGGAAAAGAAGTTTCTATAAAGACGGCCTTTAACTTACCCGCCGCGATCAGTGGACCTGCTATCTGCCACAGGGCCGCCAGCTTACCTGCCTGCTCTATCGTGTCTGCGCCGGTGTCTCCCAGATAAAGTAAATAAGCTCCTCCGTTATGTACCAAAAAGGCGGTGCTTTGATACGGCTCGCCATGGCTGAGCGGATAGGCAGCGACCGTCATCGTAGTGCCTGTCAACGGGATCTCCCTGCCTGCCTCCATGGTGGCGTAATGATATTTTTTTAGCACGGGGGTTTCTCCAGAGTCCCCGAAATTGGCCCAGGCCGCCCAGGTGAAATATTTTTCTTCCAGCACTTTTATGGTATAGGGCATTCCATAGATGGTCTTGACGGTGTCGTCGGGAGAATTGATGATCAATCCTGCCAGGTGGTCCAGGTGGGGGTGGGAGATGAGATATCCTTTTATCTGCTGCCGCAGTACCTTACCGACGGAGGCATGCAGCACGCCCGCTGACACGGCCCGTTGTAATCCGGTGTACAGGGTCCCCGCATCCAGGCATACATAATCGCTGCTCCCTTTCGGAGCTATCATATAGGAGGAAAGGTTGCTTTCGTCCAGGCCGCCTTTTACCCCCAGGGGAATAACAGTAAAGGTTTGAGCGAAGAGCGACAGCGGGAACAGCAATAGCAACAGGCATGAAAGTCTATTCATGCCATAAAGCTAGGAATACTTTGCGTCAATTTTTCCATGAGGTGAATGATCCTGTCCCTTTCTTTGTGCAGGGCTTTGATCTCGTTTTCCAGGAAAGCGATCTTTTCATCTTTGCCGACGATGACCTGTCCGTACAGATGGCGGGTATTTTCGATAAATTCCTTCCAATGATCTTCTTTAGCCGGACCGGAGACGGAAGGGGAGGGCGGATCGGAGAAATGTATGACGGGTTCTTTGTCGGAGAGCAGCTCCAGGGGAGGGATGTTCAGGATGGCCGCCAGTCTTTCCAATCTCTCCGCCGTCAATTTCGTTTGATTGTTCTCCAGGCGGGAATAGGCATGTTGCGTGATACCTAGCTTTTCGGCGATGTACTCCTGTGAATAATTGCGGAACTCTCTCAATAGTCTCAGCTTTTGTCCGGTCATAAGGATGCGTAAGATTAGTTGGATGAATGAATCATACAACAAGGATGCTTTAACAGGGACCTGGCGATCGTTTGCTAATAATCAGACCTTATGAGGGCATAAATATTATACGTAAAAAGGGGCTTTTTGGATTTCGGAAAATACAGTTATTTGGTAAAGGTATACCCCTGCAGGCCGCATATGTAAAAATTGGATAAATTATCCTGTCGTGGAATAAACTATCCGTATACCGGATAGGATATGCAATACCCCCTTCGCAATTTTACGGTACACTGCGATTTTGCGGTGCTCCTGAAAAAACAAAAAGAATGAAAAGTTTAGACTTTTCCACCATGGAAAACATCCAGGGTGGTATTGTTGGAAATCTCAACATCAACATTCCCCTCACCGGTTTATTGTCTACAATGGGCCTTGGTTCTCTCCTCGGGGCCGGCTTAGGGCTTGGTCTGGGTATCTCTTACAATCTCGAGCTGCCCGCTTTACCCAGCCTTCCTTTAGGGCTGTAATTTCTACATGAGCAGGATGGTCAATGCCATCCTGCTTTAAATCATTTCCTATGACCGACTTGGCAGCAACAGGGCAAAGGCCCGGCGTCCCCGACAGTGATTCTTTCTATTCCATCAACAGATGGGCTGTCTTCGCCGGACTATGCATCATCTACCTTTTTTTCAACTGGTATCTTCAGACTCAGGTACTCACCGACCAGATATATTATTCTTCCCTGGGAGGCCGGGTGAATGAAGACAAACTGGCCGCTTTTCTGGATTTGCAACACAGGATGGCGTTCCTTGGCTATATCATGGTCCCTGTGGGTCTGTTGATCAGGATGACATTGGTGACCTTTTGTTTGATCACCGGCCTGTTGCTTACCTCCCAAAAATTGTCTTTTCGCACCGTTTTTACAATCGTACTCTTTGCTGAATCAGCGTTTGCAGCGGGTGTCCTGTTGAAGTTGCTGCTCCTCGCATTTTCTAAGAATATCGAAAGTCTGGGTCAATTCGAGACCTTCTCACCCTTGTCTTTGTATAGCCTGGCAAACCCCTCGTCCATCCCCGCCTGGCTATCCTACCCGCTGCAGACACTTGATCTTTTTCAGGTGGCCTATTTCTTTCTATTGGCTGCCGGCATCCGTTACTATCTCCAATGTACCTTAAAAAAAGCGTGTTTGCTGACGTTGGGCAGCTATGGCGCAGGTCTTGTGTGCTGTATGATCCTCTTTGCCTTTTATGTTTTCAGCAACAGTTAATCCGTACGTTATGAAAAAAAAGGAACATCCCGGCTTCCGGCTGCAGCATGATCAACAAGACTGCGGGGTCGCTTGTCTCCGCAATATCCTCGCCTTTTACAACGCCGACATATCGATGGAAAAGCTGCGTGAGTGGAGTGGTACCGGTGTACAAGGTGCGACGCTGCTGGGGCTGCACCAGGCTGCCGGTCAGGCGGGGTTCAAGGCGGAGGGAGCGAGGGCCAGCTCGACAGACGATCTCGAGGAAGTAGCGCACCCCTGTATCCTGCATGTGACCATAGAGGGCGTGGGACTTCACTATGTCGTATTTTACCGTAGGGAGGAGGCGGGCTATCTCATCGGCGATCCGGCCAGGGGTCTTTTACATCTTCAGCGTGACGAACTGGAAAAGATCTGGACTGGCTATACCTTACTGTTATTGGAGCCCGGTGAAAGGCTTTCCCAATGGCAGGACCACCGGAAGAGAAAGCTTCGCTGGCTATGGCTCACCTTGAAGGAGGATATGCCCTTCCTCTATGCGGCCCTTGGCCTTGGCGTCATCTGTGCTGTCCTGAACCTTTCCACGGCCGTCTTTTCCCAGCGGCTGGTGGATAAGATACTTCCGGCGGGCGACAGGAAAGGGCTTTTTATCGGCGTGGCGCTGGTAGGGATGCTGCTGGTCATGAAGAGCCTTTTTTCCTATCTGCGTCAGCATCTGTTGATCCGACAGGGATATGCCTTCAACATCCGTATCACCGGTGGATTCTTTCGAAGTATCCTTTTTTTATCCAAATCCTTTTTCGACCATCGTAAGACGGGGGATCTCATAGCGCGTCTCAACGATACGCAACGGATCCAGCAGGCGGTGGCTTATATATTAGGCGAGATGAGCATCCAGGTGCTGATGCTGCTCACGACGCTGGGGTTTCTCTTCTATTATTCCTGGCCGATTGCTCTTTTCTGTCTGGTGATGGCGCCTGTCATCTATGGCATCGTCAAATATTTCGAGAAAGATATTGTCCTGGGGCAGCGTTCGGTGATGCTGGCTCATGCGCATAACGAAAGCAATTATGTGGACACTATCCGCGGGATACATACGGTGAAGGTAATGAACAGGGAGTCGCTTTTTACCGGCATTGCCGCGAACTTTTTTTTATCCTTACAAACTTCGGTAATGCAACTTGGAAAGATCAGGATACGATTCAATGTTCTATTGGAGGTCAGCACGGCTCTTTTTCTGCTGACCATTATCGGCTGGGCTGCCATGGCAGTCTGGCAAGGCTCTTTACATACAGGCCAGATGATCGCCGTGCTGCAACTGGCAGGCATGCTGATGCAAACGATCATACTGGTGGCGTTGACCAATCTGCAGGTGCAGGAAGCCGCGGTGGCCCTCGACAGGATGTATGAGTTCACCATTCTCGATCCGGAGCATGCATCCGCGGGGGAACCGGAGGTTCCTTCGCTGCCGTCCTTCGAGCGGCTTTCTATCCGGCATGTGGGATTCCGGTGGCCTGGCAAGCGGCTCTTGCTAAAGGATATTTCGCTGGAACTGAAAAAAGGCGAGATCGTCAGTCTGGCGGGAGAAAGCGGCCAGGGCAAGAGCACGCTGCTGCAGGTGCTGCAAAAATTCTATCCGTATGAAGGCGGTCCGTTACTGGTGAATGACCGGGAGCTGGATAGTTTGGACATCGTGGCCTGGCGAAAGGTCATCGGGGTGGTGCCGCAGGAAATAGCGGTGTTCAGCGGCACGCTGCTCGCCAATA
Organism: Puia sp.; assembly: GCA_035545935.1. Classification (GTDB taxonomy): domain Bacteria; phylum Bacteroidota; class Bacteroidia; order Chitinophagales; family Chitinophagaceae; genus Puia. The sequence continues at coordinate 6,885 of DASZXP010000231.1, forward strand.
TCTGTCTCGATCCCGACACGGACAATATCATCAAAGTTAAAAGGTTCTGTCATGAATATGGTTTCGACAAGTATTTCGAGAATTTCCCCCAGTCCTATGCGACATTGCTGGGGGAAGGAGGCGTAGGGCTTTCGGGGGGACAGAAGCAGCTGCTGGCTCTGGCCCGTTGTTTATATGCCCGTCCCCAGCTGTTGTTGTTGGATGAGCCGACAGCCGCCATGGATGCGCATACGGAGCAGTTTGTCATTGGCGTGTTGGAGAAATACAGGAGCGAAGCCGGGATCCTGATCATTTCTCATAAAGATTCCCTCACGGAGATCAGCGACAGGGTGTATAGGATCGAACAGGGTATTGCCGTACCTTTGAACCATGGAAAAAGCACATCATTACGCTATCACTCTCAACTGGACCGGCAATAGAGGGGAGGGGACGGCCAATTACAGGGCCTTTGACAGGGACCATATCTTTTCCGTGGCCGGCAAGCCGGACCTGCCGGGATCTTCCGATCCTTCTTTCCGGGGGAATCCCGCACGGTACAATCCGGAGGAGCTGCTGGTGGCATCCTTGTCTTCCTGTCATATGCTATGGTATCTGCATTTGTGTTCGGTGAATGATATCGTTGTCGTCGATTACCAGGATCGGGCGGAAGGGATCATGCTGGAAAAGGCGGATGGGAGCGGGTATTTCAAGGAAGTGACCCTTCGTCCCGTGATCACCATTACCAATCCCGACCGTGTAGAGCGTGCGCGTGCATTGCATCACGAAGCCAATAAATTTTGTTTTATCGCCAGCTCCGTGAACTTCCCTGTGCATCATGCGCCGGAGTTTAAGATTGCGGCTGCGCCGGCGCGCTAAGCGCGAGGTCTTTCCGGCCACCCGCCTGGTCCACTCTCAAGAGTAGCTTGCCTACATGCTCGTTGCTCTCCATGAGCGCTTGTGCCGCGGCGGCTTCTTTCAGGGGGAATACTTTATAGATAAAAGGCCGTATGAGACCTTTTGCCACCAGGGGCCAGACATGCTGTTCCACCTCCGCCGCCAGGGCCGATTTAAAAGCGGTGTCCCTGGGTTTGAGCATGCTGCCTGTCAGCACGAGCCGTTTGCGCATGATCTCGCCTATATCGATCATCCCGCTCTTGCCGCGCATGGCGTTGATGAATACCATCCTGCCTCCCTCTTTCAGCAGCCGTACGTTCTTCGCGGTAAAATCTCCTCCCGTCATATCCAGTATCACGTCCATGCCTATGTTCTTCAGCTCCGCCTCGAAGTCGGCCAGCTTGTAGTTGATACAACGGGCGGCGCCCAGGGTCTCGCACCAGCGGCATTTATCATTGGTGCCGGCCGTCGCATATACGGGGGAGCCCAGGGCGGTGGCCATCTGTATGGCGGTGACGCCGATGCCGCTGCTGCCTCCATGTACGAGCAGAGTTTCTCCGGGCTGCAGCCTGCCCGTTTGAAATACATTCGACCAGACCGTAAAGACCGTCTCGGGAAGGGCGGCGGCTTCTTCCATGCTGATCCCATTGGGCACGGGGAGACACTGGCCTTCGGGAGCGGTGACATATTCGGCGTATCCTCCGCCTGTCACCAGGGCGCAGACGGGGTCGCCTTTTTTCCAGCGGGTGACTTCGGGGCCGCAGGCTTCTATATATCCGGAAACTTCCAGGCCGGGGATGGCCAGGTTGTCCTTGCTGCCGTAAGAGGATGAGGTACGGGAATAAATATCGCTACGATTGAGCCCTGCCGCCGTCACCCTTATCAATACTTCCTTCGGGCCGGGCACAGGGGCGGGCAATTGCTGTATATCCAAAACTTCGGGTCCACCTGTACGTGTGATCAGAATAGCTTTCATCGGCACAAAGGTAGGTATTGCCGCCCTTATTTAGCGGGTACATAATCACGTCCCCCATGCCGCCTCTTCATGCGGGTGCTACTACAATTTTCAGACCAGTACGCCGCCGCCATCGCAGTGCTAATAAAATGATAATTAATGTCAGTATACCTGCAATGTTTTGGACGATCCCGCCCAGGTAGAAGGAGCGGGGGTGGAAGTCGAAACGGATGGTGTGGCGGCCTTGCGGGATAGAGACCCCCCGCAGCACATAGTTGGTGCGGAAGATGGGGGCTTCTTTGCCGTCGATATAGGCTTTCCATCCATTGCGATAGTAAACCTCGCTGAATACGGCAAAACGCCGTGCGGCGGTGGAGGATTCATAGACCATCTCGTCGTTGTTGTTGAGGGTGAGGCGGATGGAGTCGGCGCCTGCCGTCCCGGCGTTGATGATTTGCCCTGCCTGCACGCTGTCTGCCGCAAAGAGGATAGCAGAATCTTTTACATTCAGGGTAGTCAATCCTTCCATGACCGCCTTCGCACCGGGGGCATATACGATGCCGCGTACAAACCAGGCTGGTCCGAGGGCGCCTTCATTACGGACTACGGTGTCTCCATTGGGACCTCGTTGTATCAGGTAGCGGGTATTGAGCATATCGATCACAGGCCGGCAATTCGGATATTTCTCCAATTGATGCGAGATGAGGTCCTGGTAGATGCTGAGCTTGGCGGCATTGTAACCCCCGATGGTGCGGTGGAACCAGGCCGTGGCGGCTCCATAGGTGAGGGTATATTCGGGACCATAGCGCAGATCGAATACACGATAGTAGCCCGTGTCCTTTAGAATAAGGCTGTCTGTGGCGCTAGCGACCTGATCGCCGGGAGAAGTTGTTTTGGGCTTATAGTTGGAGCTGTTGAGATATTGCAGGTCGATGCCCATAATGTCGATGTAGGCGAGAACGCCGATAGTGGCCAGCAGGAGCCATGATCTTATTTTTCCTCGCATATACAGCGCTGCCAGGGCTGCCGCTGCCGCGATAAAGAGAAAGCTGCGAAGCAGGGAGTGGAGGAAGAGGCTGCGTCTGTCTTCACGGAGTGCGGCGAAAAAAGGTTTGGCCTGATCGTCCGTCTGTTGCAGGAAATGCCGGTCGTACCAGGTGGTGTAGTCGAGGCGGAAATAGAACGCCAGGAGTACGATGAAGATCGCTGCCGTCAGCAGGAGTCCCTGTCCATATTTTTTAACGATGATGCGTGGTTCCGTCAGTATGCGATGCAGGGTGAGAGCGGCCAAAACTGTCAGCAGGAAAACCGGCACGACCAGGATGACGCTGGGCGCGCGGAACTTGTTGTATAGGGGCAGGTATTTCAGCAGGAGCCCGTTGAATCCCGGGAGATAGCCACCCCAGCTCATGAGAAGGGCCAGGATACAGGTGGCGGCTATCCACCATTTGTGTTTGTTGTCGAGGATGAACATGCCTATCAGCGCGAAGAAGCAGATGACGGCTCCCGCATAGGCGGGGCCTGCCGTGTTGCCGATGCCGCCCCAATACCAGGTGAGGAGATCATTTTGTTGTATCTGTGCAGCCGTCGCCTGGGGCAGCTGGTGAAGGGCGGCGACAGCTTTCGATTTGTCTTCGGAAAGCTCCTGCCCCGAGCTGCCGCCGTATATTTTGGGCACCATCAGGACAAAGGATTCGTTGGGATAGAGGCTATAGCTAAAGGCATAGTCGGTGCTAAGCCCTTTTTGGGCGGAGGGATCATCGGCGAGCTCACTGCCGCCCCGGATGGTGGCTTTGCTCAGGTCGTTGGTGGTGAAAATGGAGACTGCGTTGGATAGGATGCCGATCACCCAGCAGCCTGCTGCAAGGGGCAGGGCGATGAGGAGATGCCGCCAGTCTTTTTGCATGATCCAGCGGAGGGCGTAGCCGATGGTCATGACTGCCGCGATGATCAATCCGTAATAAAAGATCTGCATGTGGTTGGCGGAGACGACGAGGGCCGTGCCGAGGACTGTCATCGTGGCGCCCCAGGCGTACCGTTTGTCGTAGAGGAGCATCAGCCCGGCGATAAAGGCGGGGAGCATGGCGATGGCCTGCATTTTTGTTTCATGGCCAACAGAGATGATGACGGGGTTGTAAGTGGCGTAGGCATAGGCCAGGCCGGTGACGATGCCGATATATGGATGTACCCGGAGCACCTGGGTAAGGAAGTATAGACAGATACAGGCCAGGAAAAAGAAATTGGCCGGCGCGGGCAGGTGGAGGGTGAGGATATCGTAGACGATGCTGTGCGGGGAGAAGGTATGGGCCTCCATGGCGATGAGGTAGGCAGGCATGCCGCCGAACATGCTTTCGGTCCAGAGGGGGAAATGGCCATGTTGGGCTTTGTAGACGAAGGAGCTTTGGGCCATGGCTTTCCATTGGGTGATATCCTCTTGTACAAGCACCTGGTGGTTAAAGGCCGGCCGGCAGTAGGCGAAAGCTGCCAGCAGAAAGATCGATACGGCCAGGGCGTGGGGCAGCAGGCGGTGAAACCATTCTTTTTTCGTCATGAGCATAAAAATAGGGTATGTTTGTAAAATAACGATCGCTCCTACTGATCGTAGCATTCAGAAGGCATGGGAGGAACAGCATAAAAATTGTCGTTCCTGTCGGCGGTAATACCCATAAGCCCTTCGGGACAGGAGCCTTTCAGGTCATTGACCATGCCGAGGGCCTTCCATTCTTTGGAATTGTTGTCCGAGCCTGGGCGTTTTAAACTCTTTGCAACGGCGTGTCAGTAAAAAATGGTATGCTTTCGAAGAAGGTTTTTATCTTTGCACCAATGCGGCTGTCTGCCTTCATATTGAATTTGCTGATGCTGGTGATGATCCTGGCGCCCTGCCGGGATCACAAGGCGCTGGGAATGGGCAAGGCCCGGACCCCGCAGTTACTGGCTGCTGCGCCCACCGATGGACAGTCCGATGATGATTGTTCCCCCTTGTGTACCTGTTCCTGCTGTGCATCGGTTTCCCCTGTAGTCTACACGCCGGTGGTGGAAGAAATAGTTTCGGCTCCCATCGCCAGGAAATTTCCCGTCTATATAACGCCCTACTATCATGCAGATCGTTCTGCGGTGTGGCAACCTCCACGGATAGGCTAGATCCCTTTGATCATGGTTCCCTGTGAGGCGTCGGTGTGTCCGATGCCATCGGGTATTTTTAACCTATCCATTTATCGATGATTTCAAAGATCATACGGTTGTCCGTGCGTAATAAGCCGGTGACCGGTCTGCTGCTACTGTTATTTGTAGCGGCCGGCCTTTATTCTTTTTCCCGGCTGAGCGTGGATGCGTTGCCGGATGTAACCAACAACCAGGTACAGGTGATCACTAACAGTCCTTCACTGGCGACGCAGGAGGTGGAGCAGTTTGTGACGACGCCACTGGAGATGGAGTTTAAATCGTTACAGGGACTGACAGAGCTGCGAAGTATCAGTCGTAGCGGCTTGTCGGTGATCACTATCGTTTTTAAGGATAATATGCCGGTGACGACGATCCGGCAATGGGTGGCCGAGAAGTTGAAGGCCGCCGGGGAGAAGATACCGCGTGAGTACGGCGTGCCCGATATGGCGCCTCCGACGACGGGGTTGGGTGAGATATTTCAATATGTTCTGACGCCGAAGAAGGGATACGAGGACAAATACAACTCAATGGAGTTGCGTACCATCCAGGACTGGATCGTGAAGCGGCAGCTGTTGGGAACGGCGGGGGTGGTGGATGTGAGCAGCTTCGGCGGAAAGCTGAAGCAGTATGAGGTGAGCGTACGGCCCGACAGGCTGGCGGCTATGAACCTGACGCTGACGGAGGTATTTGCGGCTTTACAGCGCAACAATGCCAATACAGGCGGCGGTTATATCGACAAGGGGCCGAATATCTATTTCATCCGGGGTGAAGGTATGATCACGGACCTGTCGGACATCGGCAATATCGTGGTACGGAACACGGGGGGTATTCCAGTGCTGGTTAAGGATATCGGGACCGTGGGGTTTGGTTTTGCGCCCCGGTATGGAGCGATGACGCGCAACGGCCAGGGCGAGACAGTGGGCGCCGTAGTGTTGATGCAGAAGGGGGAGAACGCGGTGCAGGTGATCCACCGGGTGAAGGAGCGGATGGCGGCCATCGAAAAAAGCCTGCCGGAAGGGGTATCCATCGAGGTATTTATAGACCGGACCAGGCTCATCGACCGTACGATCGCCACAGTGAGTCGTAATCTGCTGGAAGGGGCGCTGATCGTCGTTTTCGTGCTGGTGCTGTTCCTGGGCAATTTTCGGGCAGGGCTGATCGTAGCGAGCGTGATCCCGCTGGCGATGCTTTTCGCAGTGTGTATGATGAACCTGTTCGGGGTGAGCGCCAACCTGATGAGTATGGGCGCGCTGGATTTCGGACTGATCGTAGACGGAGCGGTGATCATCGTAGAGAGCCTGCTACACCGCTTCCACGCGGACTTCCGTGGGACAACGCTGACGCGTGAACAGATGGATGGGGAAGTAATAGAAGGCAGCAGCCGGATCATGAAGAGCGCTGCCTTTGGACAGGTGATCATCCTGATCGTCTATGTTCCCATTTTTGCCTTGAGCGGCATCGAGGGGAAGATGTTCAAGCCGATGGCCGAGACGGTCAGTTTTGCGATCATCGGGGCGCTGTTGTTATCAGTGACCTATGTACCTCTTATGAGCAGCCTGTTCCTAAGCCGGAAAATAAGATCGAAGGATACGCTGACGGATAAGGCGATGGTCTGGATGGAACGCCGTTACCGGCCCGTGCTGCAATGGGCCCTCCGTAGCCGGGTGGTGGTGGTGACGGTAGCCGTTGGACTGCTGGTGGGTGCATTGTTGCTTTTCCGTACGATGGGAGGGGAATTTATCCCCGAGCTGGACGAGGGGGATTTTGCGACGAACTTCACCATCCGCCAGGGCAGCAGTCTGCCGCAGTCCGTGCATGTGGCGACACAGTTGGAAAAGATCGCACTGGGCTTTCCGGAAGTGAAAGAAGTGGTAAGCAAGATCGGAACGAGCGAGGTCCCTACAGACCCGATGCCGGTCGAAAGCGGGGATATAATCATCGTGATGAAGGACAGGAAAGATTGGGTGACGGCTCGTGATAAGGACGAGCTGGCAGGGAAGATGAAAGAGCAAATGGAGGCGATACCCGGTGTGAACCTATCCTTCGAGCAACCGATACAAATGCGTTTCAATGAGCTGGTAGCGGGTGTAAAGAGCGATATAGCGATCAAGCTGTTTGGGAGCGACCTTTCCATCCTGTTCTCGAAAGCGAACCAGGCAGCGAAGTTGATCAAAGGGATTAAAGGATTGACGGATGTAAAGGTGGAACAGACAGCAGGCCTGCCCCAATTATTGGTGAAATATCGCCGGGAAAAGATCGCGCAGTATGGGCTGGCCATCGGTGATGTGAATGCGATACTGAATACGGCCTATGCGGGCGGATATGCGGGAACGATATATGAAGGCGAGCGGCGCTTTGACCTGGTAGTACGTATCCCAAAGGATTCCAATACGGACCCTGCCCAATTGCGGAGCCTGCTGATCCCGACGCCATCGGGCAAACAGATCCCGTTGAGCGAGATCGCCGAAGTGGGATTTACGACCAGCCCGGCGCAGATCAGCCGGGAAGACGCGGAGCGGCGCATCGTCATCGAGGCCAATGTACGGGGGCGTGACGTGGAAGGTGTGGTAAATGATATACGCGGATTGCTAGGGGCAAAGCTGTCCTTGCCCGAAGGCTATTATATTACCTATGGGGGACAGTTCGAACATCTGCAGGAGGCAAGCAGGCGGTTGACCGTGGCCGTACCGGTGGCATTGCTGCTGATCTTCTTCCTGCTCTTCGTGACCTTCCGGTCGATGAAGGAGGCGCTGATCATTTTTTCGGCGATCCCGCTGGCGGCAGTAGGTGGCGTGGTAGCGCTTTGGCTGCGGGGAATGCCTTTTAGCATCTCGGCGGGCATCGGCTTTATCGCGCTCTTTGGCGTAGCGGTGCTGAATGGGATCGTGTTGATCAGCTATTACAACCGGCTGCGGGACGAAGGCGAGACAGATGGAATGGTACGGATCATCAAAGGGAGCCTGGCCAGGCTGCGGCCCGTATTGGCGACGGCTTCGGTGGCTTCGCTGGGCTTTTTCCCGATGGCGTTCAGCACGAGCGCGGGAGCGGAGGTACAAAAGCCGCTGGCGACTGTGGTGATCGGCGGGTTAGTATCGTCCACTTTGTTGACGCTGCTGGTGCTGCCCGTGTTGTATAGCTTTGTCTATGTGAGGCGGCGGATGAAACCGATGGTGACGTTGATAGGGTTGTTGGTATTGGTAGGTATCGGGAGGGCTTCGGCGCAAACCGTGCCCATTACGCTGGATTCCGCATTAGCGCGCGCCTACGCCCGTCATCCCATGATCCGGCAGGGAGATCAGTTAGTCCGTCAGCAGCAGGCGCTCCTGGGGACAGCGACGGTGTTCGACCCATTGAGCATCAACAGCACCTTTGGCCAGATCAATAGCAGCGATTTCGATTACAATATCGGGGTGTCGCAATCCTTCAAGCTGCCGGGTGTATACAAGGCGGAGCGGGGATTGTTACAGCAGAACGTAAAAGTGGCGGAGGCGGCGCGGGCGGTGACCCGTGCGGAACTGACACGCAATGTCCGGTCGGCCTATACCAGTTGGTCGTATGCATGGCGGCGTTACGAACTGTTGCTGTCGTTGGATAGCGCGTGGCGGGATTTCCAGCAGGTGGCCGATAAGCGGTTTGCCGCCGGAGAGACGGGGGTTCTGGAAAAGACCAATGCCCGGACGCAGGGCGCGGAAGTACAGCTTCAATTGCGCCAGGCGCGTGCGGATATCGCAGCCTATGCGGCGGAGCTGCGGCAATGGGTGCCGGGAACGGATAGCCTGGGACGGCCGGATCCCTTCGAGCCCTTGCCTTCGCTGGACGCCTCGGATTCGATGCTGCCGGGAGATCATCCTTTGTTACGATATGCACGCCAACAGGTGGATGTAAATGCCGCCAATATCCGGGTGGAGAAGGCGAGGGGGCTGCCCTCATTCTCTATCGGTGCGGCCACGCAAAGTCTCGACCGGATCAGCCCTTACAATATGGTGTCGGTGGGCGCCAATATCCCTTTGTTCAATTATGGGGTCAAATCGCGGGTGAAGGCGGCGGCGATCGGAAAGCAGATTGCCGAGACAGGCGTAGAGAGGACGGGGCTTGAGCTGACGGCGACATATCGCCAATGGTGGGAGCAATATACCCGCGCAGCAGGTCAGCTGGACTATTACCGCCAGGAGGGGCTGCGTTATGCCGCCCTGATCCTGTCGGCGGCGGCGAAGGGGTACCGTGCGGGGAATATCGGGTATGTGGAGTACGTACAGAACATCAAAGAAGCCACAACCATCCGCGAGGGTTACCTGCGGACGGTGAACGAATATAATCAGGCGGTGATCCAGATCGAATATTTTGATAACCGATAAATCGATACGAACATGAAATTACACTATAGCATATATGGACTGGTCTTTTTGGGGCTGACTGCCTGTGGCGGTGGAGAAAAGAAGCAGGACGAGAAAAAGGACAGCGCTGCCGTGACAAAGCCGGCGCTATCCGCACCCGTGGAGATCAAGCTGACGGAGGCACAGATAAAAGCCATCGATCTGCAGATGGGCGGTTTGGAGCAGCGCAACCTACGCACATCGCTGAAGGTAAACGGGAAGCTGGTGCTGCCTCCGCAGAACCAGGCGCAGGTAAGCAACCTGGTAGGAGGTATTGTAAAGAGCATCCGGGTAAAGGACGGGGACTTCGTGCGGACCGGGCAGCTGCTCGCGACCCTGCAGAACAACGAGGTAGTGCAATGGCAGCAGGACTACCTGGAGAACAAATCGCAGCTACGCTATCTGGAGGCGGAGTATGCCCGCCAGAAAAGCCTGCGGGCGGATAGTATCAATTCAGAAAAAACATTGCAGCAGGTGGAGAACGAACTGGGCGTGGCACGGGCGCGCCAGACAGGTATCCGTACCCGCCTGCAAGGAGTTGGCATCCGGGCGGACGGATTGACGCCGGAAGCAGTGCGCAGCGACATCGGCATTGTAGCCCCCATCGAAGGGTATATCCATCATGTAAATGTGACGATGGGTAAGTATGTCGACGCCAATGCGGCGTTGTTCGATATTGTGGACAACAGGGCGCTGCACCTCGACCTGACGGTATTCGAGAAGGATGTACATAAGCTGGCGGTGGGGCAAAAGGTGCTGTTCACGGATGCGAATGATCCGCTGCATGATCATCCCGCGTCGATCTATAGCCTGGACAAGGCTTTCCAGGATAATCAGCAGGCCATCATCGCCCATGCAAAGATTGGCGAGAAGACGGAGACATTGCTGCCGGGGATGTATGTCGAAGCGCGTATCCAGGTGGACAAATACCAGGCATTGGCCTTGCCGGACGCCGCGGTGGTCAGCAGCGGGGACGATCACTTTATCTATCTCGAGACGGCGCCGCGGACATATCGGCAGGTAGCGGTACGGACGGGCGCTTCGGACCTGGGCTATACGGAGATCGTGCCGTTGTCGGAATTACCGAAGGGCGCACGGATCGTAACCAGAGGGGCATATTATTTATTGTCGGAGGCGACGAAGGGGAGCAGTGAGGAATGATCGATCTTACCTATCCCGATATTGCCTCAGCTGGCTCTCATACGCAGTCAGGTCCTTTGCGGAACCCTTTCTTTTTTTCAACGTGTCGATCGCCTTTTCCTCTGCTTCTATGGCTTTTGATCTGTCACCGGCCCGCCAATAGAAGTCCGCGATGTGGTGGTACATGTTGGGAATGTTGACGAGCTCCGGATAGGGGAATTGGCCGATGTACACCTGGTAGGCTTCGGCGCCCAGGCGGTAGATCATTGCCGGAATGGTCAGCTTATCAGCGTTGACCTCGATGGGCCAGATAATGCTTTGAACGGAGGGTTCTCCAAAATAGGAGGACGCCATTACCTCTTTCGCATAGGTATAGGCTCTGTTCGTGTCCGTCTTAAGCAAGGCGGTAAAGGTATTGTAGGCCATGGAGGGGGCGTATTTCAGGCCAGGCTCTTTTTCAACGAATTTGGCGATGGCCAGCAGCATCGAGTCAGGACGGTCCGGAGCATTTGGCCGGGCGGAGTTAGGTTTGAATACGGCCAATTCAAAATTGTCATCCTCATCTTCGAAGTCCAGGCGCCGTTGTAAATTCTTTTGAGCCAATGCCGCCTGTATATCCCATTTGTTATTTACTATTTGGGGCAGGATGGGTTCAAGGTCTTTGGGATGCCCGATCCAGGCCAGTCTGCCGTCCGCATTCACCACGAAAGTTTTGGGGATACCCTTTTCCCTGGTGGAGTCGAGCCATTCCGCCGCCATAAAATTGCTGTCATCCGCCGCTGCATTATAATCCATCCGGGACCCTATGCTGTCCACAAAATGCTTTATTTTTTCCAGCGACATCGTTTTCTCTTCATAAATATCGATGCCTACAAAGGTGGCCTTACCATTATACGCACGGGCCAGCTCGGAGAGATGAGGCATAGCGGCTCTGCAAGGCGCACACCAGGTGGCCCAGAATTCCAGGACATATACTCTGCCTTTTTCAAATTGCTGGATAGGGGCGCCCTTTAACCATGCACGGACCCGAAGCGCCGGGGCCGGATCGCCGATACTGACCGCGGGAGGAGGATCGTCCTGTCCGTAGGTGGTGGCTGTCAGGATACAGAGCAGCAGTATATGGAGAATAAAACGCATGGCGGAAGGTTTAACCGGGCATAAGATACGATGAAAAACCATTATGTACTAAATTCGCCCTATGGAACAAGTCGTACATATCCCGGTGGAGTACCAGGGCATCGAACGGGAGTTTGAGGCGAGGGTACAGGTGTGGCAATACGGGCATCGTTTTTTTGTGCTGGTGGAAGGAGTGGAGCTGGTGTTTGAAAGGGATGATGCCGGCGACTACAGGGCCCTGACGCCGGAAGGATATACGGGAAAATTGCCGGAGCGCGGATTGGTACAAGCCATAGCGGAGATGCTGGATGCTTTGTAGGTCGGGAAATTGAATTATCTTTGTAGCAGACATCGATGAAAAAGACCCTGGCGACCATATTAGCGATCATTTATCTGTCCACTTCCATGGGGGCTACCATCCATCTGCATTATTGCATGGGTAAGCTGGTCGCCTGGGGATTGATGGATACCGATAACAAGGATTGCATATCCTGTGGAATGCCAAAACAGCCGGCCGGAGAAGGGTGTATGGTTGCTATGAAAGGATGTTGCCATGACGAACATAAGCAGATCAAGAATGACAAGGATCAAAAGCCCGGTCAAGGCTCCCCTGAGCTAATAAAGCTGCTGCCGGCGGCCGTTACCCCTTCCTATAGTTTATGGCAAGCTCCTTTTGTCAATTCTCTTATTGTCGGACAACCCGCTATCAATGGGCCTCCTCTTACGAATGAAGTTCCCGTGTTTTTGCGCAATTGTAATTTTCGTATCTGATCTCATATTGTTTATTGCCGCCTGACGCCCCGTCGGGCTTTTATGTTTTTCATCTCTTACAATAAACATATGAAACACTATTATATACTTCTTTTCGTATGGTTGGCTATTGTCCATACTACCAACGCACAGTCCCATGCAAAGGATACCTCCACTGTCATTACAGTGTATGGTAACTGCGATCAATGCAAACACCGTATTGAAACGGCCGCGAAGGGGAAAGGGGTCGTTTCGGCCAACTGGGACATCGAGTCGAAATTATTATCCCTTGTATACGACCCCTCGAAAACCTCTCTCGATAAGATACAGCAAAGGATCGTACAGGCCGGGCATGATACGAAATCCAGGAGAGCCACTGATGAGTCTTATAACAGTCTGCCGTCATGCTGCTTTTATCGGAACAATGCTCCGGTGGAAGGACACGATCCTGTTGTAAAGGGTGTGGTCATGTCGACGGACAGCAAAGGGACATTTGCACCATTGGCCAATGCCTCGGTTTACTGGTTTAGCAGCAAAGGCGGGGTTTTCACCGACAGCAGCGGTTTTTTTGTCATACCACAGGATGAAAAAAGTAACAGGCTGGTGATCTCCTATACAGGATATACACCGGACACGGTGGTCGTTGCCGATGAGACGCAACTCAAGATCATCCTTGCTTCGGGCGGTCAGCTTAAAGATGTAACGGTGTATGCGCGCAACCGATCATACTATGCATCTTCATTGACGCCGGTGCGCACACAGGTCATTGGTGAAATAGAGCTGTTCAAAGCAGCCTGCTGCAATTTAAGCGAGAGCTTCGAGACCAATCCTTCGGTGGATGTGTCGTACAACGATGCCGTAACGGGTACAAAACAGATACAGATGCTTGGCCTCTCCGGAACGTACACGCAGCTGACAGTGGAAAACATGCCGGGGCCAAGAGGTATCGCCACTTCAAACGGGCTTGGCCTTATTCCGGGACCATGGATCGAAAGTATACAGCTGACAAAGGGAACGGGGTCTGTAGCCAATGGATTTGAAAGTATTGCGGGTCAGATCAATATCGAAGAAAAGAAGCCGCAGACGGCCGAAAGCCTTTTTTTCAATGCCTATGTAAATGAGGTTGGAAAAACAGATCTTAATATCAACCTGTCGAAAAAGATAAATAACAGGTGGAGCACGGGGTTGTTGCTGCATGATGATTTTTTGGCCAATAAGAGTATGGATCAAAATAAAGATGGATTCAGAGACCTGCCGACAGGCAATCAGCTCAATGTACAAAACAGATGGCAATATGCGGACCCCAGGGGCTTAATGGCTCAGTTCGGTGTGCGGGCGATATCGGACAGTCGCACAGGGGGCCAGGTAGGCTTTAACCCGTCAGTGGATAAATTTACCACCCGGTCATACGGGATTGGGCTAAGCACGCAACGGTATGAGGCTTTTGGCAAAATAGGGTATGTCTTTCCCGGGAAAAAGTATAAGAGCGTTGGGCTTCAGCTCTCGACATTCAGCCATCTGCAAAAGGACTATTTTGGCCTGACGGCTTATGATGCAAAGCAGCAGGATGTATATGCGAATCTTATCTACCAGTCCATCATCGGCAATACCAATCATAAGTTCAGAACGGGGCTTAGCCTGCAGTACGATCACTATGACGAAATGTTCAATGCCACAGGCTATAAAAGAAAGGAAGCCGTTCCGGGCGCTTTTTTTGAGTATACCTGGGAGGTTGCGCCCAGCTTCAATATGGTGGCGGGCGTACGGGCAGATCATAACAACCTTTTTGGCAGCCGGCTCACGCCAAGGTTAAATATGCGATATCAACCTTTTAAAACCACGACGATACGGCTTAGTGGCGGCCGGGGACAGCGTACAGCCAATATATTTGCCGAGAATATCGGATGGTTTATCAGCAGCAGGTCCGTTCATGTCGTCAGTGGAATTTCAACGGGAGCTTATGGTTTACAGCCGGAGATTGCCTGGAATGAAGGGATCAGCATTGACCAGAAATTCAGGCTATTCGACAGGGATGGGAATATAACGACAGACTTTTTCAGAACTGATTTTAACAGCCAGGTGGTAGTCGATGCGGATCAAAGCGCATCCGCGCTCTATATTTATAACCTGCAGGGTAGGTCATTTTCCAACAGCTTCCAGGCTGAAGTGAACTACAGCCTTCTTAAACAGCTGGAGATAAGGCTGGCCTATCGGCTTTTTGACGTCAAAACAACCTACCATGGCAACTTGCTGGAACGGCCATTGGTTGCCAGGCAAAGGGCATTTGCAAGCGTACATTATGAGGCGCCTGACAAATGGAAGTTCGATTATACCGTACAGTTCGTCGGCCAAAAAAGACTTCCTTATTCAGGGGACAATCCAAAAGAATTCCAATGGACGTCGTACAGCCCTTCTTATGCGATCATGAATGTACAGGTAAGCAAAAGCTTTCATTCATGGGATGCGTATATAGGCGCCGAAGACCTGAACAATTATTATCAAAAGCAACCGATCGTCGATGCCGCCAATCCCTTTAGTCAATATTTTGACGCATCGATTGTCTGGGGTCCTACTTTTGGCCGGATGCTATATATGGGTGTGCGTTTTAAGGTCAAATAATATTCCTTATTTGGTGAAATACTTCCAAACAGGGATGGCGCCGGCAGCACCGATCGGTGTGCCAACGACGTATACCCACAGGTTTTCAAGATGGCCCGAAACGATGGCGGGCGCAAAGGAGCGGGCGGGGTTCATGGAAGCGCCGCAAATGGGGCCTGCGAACATGGCTTCCAGCGATACCACGGACCCGATGGCCAGTCCTGCAAACATGCCCTGTTCTTTGCTGCCGGTGGCTACGTTTATAATGACCAGCATCAGAAAAAAGGTCAATAAGCACTCCAGGATGAATGATTGGGCGGCGCTTCCGGCAGGAAGGGTAGCGCCTAACAGCGTATTGGCCGGGAATAAAAGCTTTAGTAACAGACTCGCGGATACCGCGCCTGTCAGCTGGCTGGCGATATAGGGTAGCAGCTGTTGCGAGGGAAATTTTTTGGCAACGGCGAAGGCCAGGCTGACAGCCGGATTCAGATGGGCTCCGGATATATTGCCCAGGGCATAGATCATGCACATCACTATCAGTCCAAAGGTCATAGCAATGCCGACATGCGTAACGGCCCCATGTGTTTCCTGATCTATGACAATGGCCCCTGTACCGCAAAATACCAGTGCGAATGTGCCGATGAATTCGGCTACGCATTTCTTTTTCATTGGCCAATCGTTGCGGATATAACGCCCGCCTTTTCCCCGTATACTGTAATACTTTCAATACAGCTGTCATCGGCCTTGTAGGCTGCTATCTCTTCCGCCGTCAGGTATTGTCCGAGAATATCGTCCGGCAATATGATCTTCTTTTCCTTTTGTATCTGTATGTTGACAAAACCGGCCTCTTCGATGATGGACAGGTATTCGACCTTTTGTATGGCTCCTGAGATGCAGCCTGCATAGAGTTCAGCCACTTCCTTCCATTTATCCGGAAGATGTCCATTCAATACGATGTCGGAGATGGAAAAATGACCGCCGGGTTTTAGCGCCCTGGCTATTTCGTTGAATACTTTGTGCTTGTTGGGCACCAGGTTCAGCACGCAATTGCTGACTACAACATCCGCCTTGTTGCTGGTGAGGGGCATGTCCTCGATATCACCCTGCCGGAACTCGACATTGTCATATCCTAACTGTTCGGCGTTGGCCCGGGCCTTTTCGATCATGGCCGGTGTGAAGTCGATGCCGATGACCTTTCCTGTCTCGCCCGTCTCTGCCCGTGCTATAAAACAATCGTTACCGGCGCCGGAACCCAGATCGATCACCGTATCACCTTTCCTGATCTTAGCGAATTGGGTGGGTAATCCACAACCCAGGCCCAGATCGGCATTGGGATCGTAGCCCTCCAGATGGCTGTAGTCGTCGCTCATGATATTGTACACCTCGGTGGAACAGCAGCCGGAACCGCAACAGGAGGATTGGTTGGTCGCCTTGTCCTGCAAGGCGATCTCACTGTACTTTTGACGGACGATGTCTTTGAGCTGTTGATTTGTTGTCATGGTATATAGTTTATTCGGCCCAGAAGGATGGGGCTTGTGATCTCCTGATAAAATCCTTTATAGCGGTCTCTATCTCATCCCTCACCGTACGGGTATGTTCCAGGATCTCTTCCCGGGCTCCTTTAAAGCTGGAAGGATCTTTGAACGACCAGGCTATGCGTTTGACCCGGCCAGGGAATATGGGGCAGCGTTCGGCGGCTTCCTTATCGCAGACGGTGATGACGGCATCGTATTGTTTCCCTTGCTGATAAAGATCATTGACGGCCTGGGTGGGCTTGCCACTGAGGTCGATACCTATTTCCTGCATCACTGCCACGACATTCGGATTTAGCTTTCCCGGTTCCAGACCGGCGCTTTCGGTTTCAAAGGCGGCCCCACCATGGAGTCGCAAAAAAGCCTCCGCCATCTGGCTGCGGGCGGAATTGTGGATACAGACGAAGAGCACTTTGTGTTTGTTGTCGGGCATTTTGGTCTATTTTAATATTGCGATATTACGATTGATAGATTCAAAAAAAACTATCCGCAGCAGGCATCCCCGCCTTTATACGCGGCAAACAGGGCGCCGATCTCCTTTTGGAAGCTTGCCCAGGTCTTGGGTTCGATGCAATAGCAGATGCTCGTGCCTTCGATGGTGCCCTGGATAAGACCGGCATTCTTTAGTTCCTTCAGATGTTGGGAGATGGTGGGTTGCGCCAGCCCCAGTTCATCCACCAGGTCGCCACAGATACAGGCATTGGTCTTTATCAGGTGCTGAATGATCGCGATGCGGGCGGGGTGGGCGAGAGCCTTCATCATGCCGGCCAGTTTGTTCTGCTTGTCGGTGAATATTTCTGATTTGGTCAGGCCCATGCATTTATTGTTTCATTGCAATATTACGATTAAAGGATGTGTTACCCAAATTTTTTTCTGCAAAATTTCCTTGTCCTATCCGTAATTGGCTGCTTTGACAAGTTTTTTTATATCCAGCACGATGATCTTACGTCCATGCGTTTCCAGGATCCCTTCGTTCTTAAATTCAGTGAGTATGCGCACTACGTTTTCCCTGGCTGTACCCACGAGATTAGCTAAGTCTTCCCGGCTCATATTGATCTCGACGGATTCCCCGGGCTCAAAATCTTCTTTATATTTTTCCCGAACCAGCACCAGTTGCAGCGCCAGACGTTCACGCACCGGCTTTTGAGCATATAGCGCGAGGCTATTCGTCAGCACGATGAATTCATGGCTCAGTGTTTTCAATAGCCGTCTGTTTAGCTCATCCGACTGACGGATGGCTCCGAGAAAATCTTCTTTTGGGATGAATATTACATGGCTGTCCTCTATGACAGCTGCCGAGTCCGGATAGTTATTGCCCGCCAGGATCGCATGGAAGCCCAATAACTCCCCTGAATTGGCAACGTAGATAATGTGCTCGCGCCCGTCCCCTGTCACCTTGTACTTTTTGGCTTTTCCGCTGCGTAGATAATAAATGCCGGAAGCATAGCCATCTTCCTTGAAAAGTATTTCTCCTTTCTTATACACCTGTCCGGGCCGCCCCGCAATTAGCAGCTGCAAATCCGGTTCAGGCAGCCCCGAAAGGATCGATTGACTGTTGAAATCCCATTTTTCTATTGGAAAAATACCCTGGATGCTCATTTGTCACAAAGCTATTATTTTAAAATTGATTTAATTCACTTTTTTCAGTGATAAACGTCACCGGCGCGTTCAGCCGGGTCAAGTATTTTTATGATCATCATGCGTTAAATGTGAAACAATATGCGAAAGCCTGATACCGCCAGCACATTGACAAAAGAAAGATTGCAAAGGCTGAAAGAGCATGGATACCTGTACATTCTTATAAAGAGTTATACCCCAGACAGAAAAACTGATTTTATCGAGCTCGATCATTTTAATCTTGTGCCCGTGAAAGAATTACCCGAAGAGCAAGGAGAAAAAGGGATCTTTGCTCCCATTGATAGCGAGATACTGGAGGACTGGGCTCAGCAGCCTGAAGGTGATATAAAGGCGTACATCGAAGGATATTCTTCCTACGTCAAAGATTGAGGCGAAATCCTGGAATATGCTTCGACACGCTGGTAATAAACGTAGACGGAAGGATGAAGGGCTGATACCCGATCATTCACCTGTTAAGATCACCTTCAACGCCTTTTCTTTATCGGCATGCCCGAATACTTCATACGCCCGGACGATCTCGGATAGTTTGAACCGGTGAGTGATCAGGGCCAAAGGGTCTAATTTCCCCGCCGCAACAGTTTTGAACAGCATCGGTGTGGTTACTGTGTCGACCAGCCGGGTGGTGATGGTTATGTTCTGCGCCCACAGCGTCTCCAGGTGGAGGTTTACGCTTTTTCCATGCACGCCAATGTTGGCGATATGGCCGCCGGGAGCAACGATCGATTGACATAGCTCGAATGTCGCGGGGATGCCAACGGCCTCGATGGCACAGTCCACACCTCTATCCACCGTGAGTTCCTTTATTTTATCCAGTACCATCTCACGCGCGCTGTTGATGGTATGCGTCGCTCCAAACCGCCGGGCGACCTCCAGCCGGTTGTCATCGAGGTCGATCATGATGATCTGGCCAGGCGTATAGAATTGCGCGGTCAGCAACGCCGCCAGCCCTACAGGGCCCGCTCCGATGATCGCAATGGTATCCCCGGGACTGACCTTCCCGTTCAATACACCGCATTCAAATCCGGTGGGAAGAATATCGCTCAACATGACCAGGGCTTCTTCATCCATTCCCTGGGGAATTTTATAGAGACTGGTGTCTGCATAGGGCGTCCGCACATATTCCGCCTGCGTCCCATCGATGAGATGCCCCAGTATCCATCCGCCGTTGGCGCAATGGGAATACATCCCCTTCTTACAATAATCGCATTTGCCGCAGGAGGTGATGCAGGAGATCAATACATGATCGCCCGGCTTGAAATTGCTGACGGCGCTGCCCACTTCTTCGACGATGCCGACCCCTTCATGACCCAGGATGCGCCCGGGGGTAACTTCGGGCACATCCCCCTTCATAATGTGCAGGTCTGTTCCACAGATGGTGGTCTTTAGCATCTTTATAATGGCATCGGTGGGGTGCTGCAGCACCGGCTTCGGCGCTTCCTCCCAGGATTTTTGCCCGGGACCTTTGAATACTAATGCTTTCATGATGATATTCTTTTTATAAAGGTAGCTGCTCCCGCAGAGGTGGAACATGATCTGTGTTAGTCGTCCAAATGACGGAGATCAGTGGACCCTACTCCCTTAAGATCATCTTTCTTCTTGATCAGCGTCATGATCGCGGCATTTTCGCCGGACTACTTTTACATCACCAAACGCGAACAATCACATCACATTAAAAGTTTTCAATCATGAACAAGATCACACCAGCCAACGCCAAGCTGCTCTTTGCAACGGCTCTGCTATCGGTACTGCTGCTGTTGCGTACCATGGCGTCATCGGCACAAACCAACTATACAGGCTCGAACATAAGCCTGGTCGTCAGCGGCACTTCCACTCTGCATAATTGGGATATGAAGTCTGCCAATGGAGAATGCAAGGCAACCTTCACGCTCAATGGGGCGAATATCAGCGGCCTGACGGCAATGTCCTTCTCCACGGCTGCCGTTGCGCTGAAAAGCGAACACAGCTCCATGGACAATAACGCTTACAAAGCGCTGAAGACAGAAAAGAACCCAGCCATTTCCTATGTAATGACATCGGCCGTCGTCACTCCCGGAGCAGGAGGGATCGCCACCGTGAAATGCCAGGGCAGGCTCACCATCGCAGGGACTACCCGCGACCAGGAGCTGATCGCTACGGTAAAGGCGAATAGCGATAATACGCTGACCGTGTCCGGGACCCGGACCATCAGCATGAAGGATTTCAATATGCAGCCGCCCACCTTTATGATGGGCGCCATCAAGACGGGTAATGATATCACGCTGGCATTCAACCTTACCTTAAAAAGATCATAAACACCTTTAACAACCATTACAAAACTTTTTAAAACAAATTATATGAACCAGTATTTCTCAAAACAAATTGCTTTCTATGTTCTCGCAACCGCCCTGCTTCTGTCAGGGAGCGTATCGGCCCAGACGCTGCAGGGAAAGATACCTTACATGCGGACATATGATAAGACAGGTATCAATGTCTTCGAAACTTCCAAGAACGATACCTCCGCCTTCACCGCCCCGACGCTACGGTTGGGCGCAGGATTCACACAGGAATTCCAAAGCCTGAAGGACCAGAACAGCCTGGGATCAGGGAAAGGTAATGGACTGTATGGCATCTCTCCCGGGTTCAACACCGCCATGGCCAATCTGTACACCGATGTATTGCTGGCTGACGGTATCCACCTGAATGTCACCGTGTATCTTTCCACCCGTCACCACAACGAGGCATGGGTAAAGGGCGGTTACCTGCAATTCGACAAACTGCCGTTCAAAGGCCAGTTCTGGGATGATCTGATGAAATATACGACCATCAAGATCGGTCACTATGAAGTCAACTATGGCGATGCGCACTATCGCCGTACAGATGGGGGACAGGCTATCTATAATCCATTTATCGAAAGTTACATAGTGGATGCCTTTGGTACGGAGATAGGCGGCGAAGTATATTATCAACGGAATGGGTTCCTCGGCATGGTCGGCCTGTCCAACGGTATGGTGAAAGGCAGCATCGACTCCACTACCTCTACCACCCAGAACGGAACGATCCGCAAGAACCCTGCCATCTATGGTAAGATCGGCTTTGACAAACAGGTGAGCGACCTCGTTCGTCTGCGTCTTACCGGCAGCTACTATCATATCAACAGCTCTCCTTCCAATGACCTGTATTTTGGCGACCGTGCCGGATCCAACTATTGGATGGTGATGGAAAAACCCTATACAGTACCTGCCAGTGGCGAGAGCGCCTATGAAGGCGATGGTTTCTCCGGCAGGCTGAACCCCGGCTTTGGCTACAAAGTGGATGCCTTTATGGTAAATGGTTTTGCGAAACTGGCCGGCTTTGAATTCTTCGGAACGCTGGAACATGCACAGGGCCGTACCAGCACGGAAGTATCCAATCGTCAGTTCACACAATATGCCGTGGATGGTATTTACAGGTTTGGCAAGACCGAGAATCTCTTTATCGGTGTACGGTACAACAACGTGCTGTCCGAGCTGAAGGGTATCAGCGCTCCGGTGACCATAGACCGCGTAGCATTGGCCGGCGGATGGTTCCTGACAAAGAACATATTGCTCAAAGGCGAATATGTCACCCAGAACTATCGCGACTTCCCCATCGGCGACTACCGCAATGGAGGTAAATTCAACGGATATGTGATCGCTGCTACTATCGGATTCTAATGATCAACCCTATAAAAGTCCTGCTATGCTACCCGTTAAATCCATATTTCTCGTTGGTCTGTATGTCTCTTTTGTGGCGTACGGACCAACCCCCTCCGGGGCTACTCATCCGGAAAGGATCAAATGGATAGTGGAAAAGACAAGCACACTGAGCATCGCCGGAAGCACCAATATCAACAAATTCTGCTGCCAGGTGACTGAATATACAGGACCCGATACCCTGATGACGGTGAAAGAGGCCGGCGGAGTCAAAGAGACGGGTATTTCCTTACAAGGATTGCTACGCATTGATATAAAAGATTTCGACTGCCGCAACAGGATCATGACATCTGAATTCAAACACACCCTGAAATATCAACAATATCCTCAGCTGATCATCAGTTTTCTCAGTTTGGAAAAGCTGCCAACGGGCGCCCCGGAGAACGGATCCGTCAAGGGCTGGGTAGAAGTAGGCCTGGCCGGTGTTAGCAGAAAGTTCGAGATCTGTTACACCTCTTGCAGACTTGGCGACGGTGACCTGGAGCTCATCGGCGTCCGCGCTTTTGGCTTCTCCGATTTTAGCCTGACGGCGCCCCGGAAGATGGGCGGCCTTGTAAGGGTCAACGACCAGCTGGATGTGCAATTCAGACTACGCCTGCACCAAATAAATTAACCACCAACCATACACAAAATGTCAAAAGACAAATATATTTCTGCCGAAGAAGCTATCCGCCAGGTGCGGACAGGAGACAGGGTCTTTATACACGGCAGCGCCGCGACGCCTGTCTGCCTGGTAAAAGCGCTTCAGGACAGATACAACGAGATCCATCACGTAGAGCTTGTCAGCATCACCACTCTGGGCGACCTGGATTTCGACAATCCTCTCTACAGGGACAGCTTCTTTTACAATTCACTTTTCGTATCGGCCTGCACCCGTAATGTGGTCAACAGCCTGGAAGGGGATTACGTGCCGATCTTCCTAAGCCAGATCCCGCAGCTATTCCAGCGGAATATCCTACCCATCGATGTGGCATTGATCCAGGTGTCACCGCCGGACCAGCATGGTTATTGTTCGCTGGGCACTTCCGTGGACATAGCCCGCGCGGCAGTGGATGTGGCAAGGCATGTGATCGCACAGGTGAATCCCCGCATGCCCCGTACGCATGGGGATGGATTCCTCCACATACGGGACATCGACGCATTGGTGTGGCAGGAGGCCGAGCTGCCCGAGACGGATTATTCCGGCAAGTCGAATATCATCGTGGAAAGGATCGGGGAACATATCGCTTCCATGATCGAGAACGGGGCCACATTGCAGCTGGGCATCGGAAGTATCCCCGACCAGGTGCTAAAGAACCTTGCCGGTCATAAAGACCTGGGTCTTCACACGGAAATGATGTCGGATGGAGTGATCCCCCTGATCGAGAGCGGCGTGATCAACAACAGACGGAAAAAGCTGAACCAGGGTCATACGGTCACCAGCTTTATCAACGGCACGCGGAAACTTTTTGATTTCGTCGATGACAATCCGGAGATACGGGTCATGGACATCGGGTATGTCAACGATACCAGCGTGATCAGACAGAACCCCAAGGCCACGGCTATCAACAGCGCCATCGAGATCGACCTCACAGGCCAGGTATGCGCGGACTCCATGGGGACTTATCAGTATTCGGGGATAGGCGGACAGATGGACTTTATCCGTGGCGCCTCGCTTTCGGACAATGGGCTGCCCATCATTGCACTGCCTTCCGTGACCTCTACCGGCGTGTCCCGGATCGTGCCTTTTTTGAAAGAGGGAGCCGGGGTAGTGACTACCCGCGGACATGTGCATTGGGTGGTCACCGAGTATGGAAAGGTAGATCTGTTCGGCAAGAACATGAAGCAACGGGCGCATGCGTTGATCCAAATAGCGCATCCGGCGCACAGGGAATGGCTGGAAAAAGCCTTTTATCAAAGATATAAACAGACTCAAGTCACAATAAATCATTGAACATGTTACCAAAAACCATGCGGGCGGCGGTAGTCCATGCATTTGGACAGCCCCTGCAAATAGAAGAGCTTCCTGTAAAGGAGCCACAAACCCACCAGATCCTGGTAAAGGTCATTGCCAGCGGTGTCTGTCATACGGACCTGCATGCCGTCAGCGGCGACTGGCCTGTCAAACCGAAACTGCCATTGGTGCCGGGGCATGAAGCCATCGGGTATGTGGCGGCGGTAGGCCCCGAAGTGATCAATGTAAAAGAGGGCGATGTGGTAGGCGTGCCCTGGCTGTACAGCGCCTGCGGATGTTGTGAATATTGTATGACAGGCTGGGAAACCCTCTGTGAGCAGCAGCAGAATGGAGGATATAGTGTGGACGGCGGGTATGCGGAGTATGTGATCGCGGATGCCCGCTATGTCGGCAGATTCCCCTTCGGGATCAATTTTATCGAGATGGCGCCCATCATCTGTGCGGGGGTAACGGTGTACAAGGGGCTGAAGGAGACGGAGACCCGGCCCGGTCAATGGGTGGCCATATCCGGCATCGGTGGATTGGGCCATCTGGCTGTCCAGTATGCAAAGGCCATGGGATTGCGGGTGGCAGCCATCGACATCGATGATGAAAAACTGCAGCTGGCCAGGGAGCTGGGCGCCAGTCTTACGGTGAATGCGCTGCAGCAGGATCCCGGAACCTTTCTGAAGAAGGAGGTCGGTGGGATGCATGGAGTGCTCGTTACGGCCGTATCTCCTACGGCTTTTCGGCAAGGCCTATCCGCGTTGCGGCGGAAGGGTACGCTGTCCCTGAATGGGCTGCCTCCCGGCAGCTTCGACCTTCCCATTTTCGAGACGGTGCTCAACCGGTGGACCGTTCGCGGATCCATCGTAGGGACCCGCCAGGACCTGCAGGAAGCCATCGACTTTGCCGTCCAGGGAAAGGTAAAGGCTACGGTGCATGTATCCTGCCTGGAGGCCATCAATGGGATCTTCGATGAAATGAAGAGGGGCGATATCCAGGGCAGGATGGTAATGAAGATCGCGGAGCCTTGATAATCGATATGACGAAAATCATGTCGCCGGACGACGAAGATCAGCTATTCACTCGCGCTATGAAATAACTTTGGTATGGGAGCATATATAATGAATTCGAATATAGCCAGGCAGCTTCTTATTAAAGAGGTGCAACAGGAGTTTACAAGGACCTACCCTTATTTGAAGATAGATTTCACGAAAGGTAAGGATCAGGGACGGATGACCCGTCCAGCGGCTTCCCCCGAGGCGCCTTCAGCTTCGCCGGGCGAGGAGGAAATGGTCCGGGGCGTTGCACAAAAACTGCTCTGGGAAGAGCTGGGCCTGAGTGATGACATGAAGATCAATGAAGTGGAGGTGCTGCTGCAATATCAGTTCGGCTTGCCCGCCCAGGTGCTCCGCAAAAGCGGTAATCTATGGCTCGAGACAAGGATGACCCAGCACTGGACCCTCCGGCAGCAGAACGATCATGGATACGAGATCGACCAGGGTTTTCGTTAAGATTCTTTTTAAATAAATTTAACCCTTTTAATATAGCAGGTTGTTCAGACGGCCGAGATCGCTGATGCGGATCTTGCCGTCTTTTATTTCTATAAGCTTTTCCGATTTGAAATCGCTGAGCGTGCGTATCAGCGACTCGGTGGCGGTGCCCACGTATTGCGCGATATCTTCCCGGGATATATCCAGCATGGAGGAGGGACTGAACTTGTTATGAATATCCACCAATGCCCTGGCCACCCGTTTGCGGAGGGAGCCATAGGCCAGGCTGAGCAGCCTTTCTTCCTTGTCCTGGACGTTCTGGGCGATGAGCCGGATAAATTTGGTGGCAATGGATATATCATTATATATTCCATCCAGGAATTCGTCCCTTGGTATCATGACAATTTCAGCTTCCTCCAGCACGATGGCCGTATCTTCATAGTTCTTGCTTTCCAGCAGCGGCAGGTACCCGATGAAGTCGCCTCCGGCAAAGAAGTTCGTAATATACTCCTTGCCGTCCTCGTTGACACGATAGGCCTTGATCTTTCCCTTTTTCAGGTAATACAATGCCTTGGGTCTTCGCCCCTCCTGGTACAGCGTGGCTTTTTTGGGCAGATCTTCCGCTTCATACATGTCCAGCTTCATATGCAGGAGGCCGGAACTGTTCAAATCCTTGATCAGATCGCTGACGCCCTTTTCATCCGGTGCGTATTTGGTTTGCATGACATCGTATTTCCGAAGCCGCACCTCGATGGCATTGAGCAGTTCGATATCATCGAAGGGCTTGGTGATATAGTCGTCGGCGCCCATTTCCATGCCTTTCCGGAAATCGCCTCTTTCCGTCCGGGCGGTGAGAAAGATGAAGGGAATATTTTCCGTGGCGGGGTTCTTGCGGAGCAGATGGAGCACGCCATAGCCGTCCAGCTCAGGCATCATGATATCGCATATGACCAGATCGGGAGCGTTTTTAATAGCGGCTTCGACTCCTTTTTTCCCATTTTCGGCCGTAAAAGTCTCATAGCCCGCCAGGGACAATATTTCGGCGATATTTTCCCGGATATCTTCATGGTCGTCGATAACGAGCAGTTTGCGCATGGATGGCTGATTTTGGATGGTAAGATACTAAAAAGATAAAAAGCGCCGTAATATTAGCCATTAACTGTCATGGACGTTTCTGACCAGGATCAGGCCGCCAATTGATAACCGTCATGTCCTGCCACCGGGCCGGAGGGTACCTTGTCGTCCGATATGGCAACGACCACTGAAAAAACGAGCACCTGTGATCATTGCGGCGACCCCTGTACCGTCCACCCCGTCAAATGGGGCGAAAAGACATTTTGTTGCGAGGGCTGCAGAACGGTTTTTCAGCTCCTGGATCGTAGCGGGCTTTGTGAGTACTACCGGCTCAATGATAAACCCGGCGTATCGCATACAAGCCCTTCCCACCGGGAAAAATTTGCCTTTCTCGATGATGAAAAGCTGGCTGCTCCATTCATCCTCTTCCAGGATGGGCACGAAACACATACCCGCTGGTACCTGCCGCAGATGCACTGCAGTTCCTGTCTTTATTTATTGGAGAACCTGCACCGGCTGAACCCCGGTGTGATCACCTCACGGGTAGATTTTGCCGTCAAAGAAGCCACGGTCATTTTCGATCCTCATCGAATCAGCATCCGGCAAGTGGCTGAATTACTCGCGGCGGCGGGTTATGAACCTTATATCAGCCTCCGTGACCTGGGCGGGGCTAAGCCCGTGACCCCTCGTAATAATATGTATCGCCTGGGCGTGGCAGGTTTTTGTTTTGCCAATATCATGCTGTTGAGCTTCCCGGAATATTTTGGGCTGGAGGGGGCGGAACCATATCTCCGGACTGTTTTCCGCGGCCTGAACCTCGCCCTCAGCCTGCCCGTATTCTTTTATAGCGCTCAACCATTTTACCGGAATGCCTGGAGCGGACTCCGGAACAAATTTTTGAATATCGACACACCCATTGTGCTGGCGATCCTGGTGACCTTTGCCCGCAGCGTATACGAGGTACTGTCCGGATCGGGCTCCGGCTATTTCGACAGCATGACGGGCATCGTCTTTTTTATGCTGGCAGGCCGGCTGTTGCAGGACAGGACTCACCGGCGGCTGTCGTTTGAACGGGATTACCGGTCTTATTTCCCCATCGCCGTATCCGTCCTGAAGGATGGGAAGGAGATACCCCGGGCCCTGCCGGAAGTACGATGCGGGGACAGCCTGGTGATCCATCATGGAGAGCTGATCCCGGTCGACGGCATCCTTACACGGGGACAGGCTATGATCGATTATAGTTTTGTCACGGGTGAATCGCTGCCTGTCCCAAAGGAAATGGGCGAGCTGGTATATGCGGGAGGAAGACAGACCGGAGCAGCCATCGAGGTGCTGGTAGTAAAGGAGGTGGCGCAAAGCTACCTGACGCAGCTATGGAACGGACAGGGAGATAAGAAAGAAGAGCATTCCTTTATACATGTGCTCGGCAGGCAGTTCACCTATATCGTGCTGGCCGTAGCTGTATGTGCCGCCCTATACTGGTGGGCCTACGAACCCGCGCGTATCCCCAATGCCGTTACTGCCGTGCTGATCGTAGCCTGTCCCTGTGCATTGCTGCTGTCCAGCACCTTCACCAATGGGAATATATTGCGGATACTGGGGAATAATGGATTGTACCTGCGCAATGCCCGGGTCATCGAACATATCGCCTCTACTACACATATCGTATTCGACAAGACGGGCACCCTGACGCTGGCGGGTGATCATATGCCGACCTATAAAGGCCGTCCCCTTGACCCCGTCGAGCAGCGGGCCATTGCTATCCTGGCTGCCCAATCCACACATCCGTTGAGCCGGGCGCTGGCGCGCCATTTAGATACGGCAGAACCCTGCCGTGTATTGGGCTTTAAGGAGACGCCGGGCAAGGGTATGGAAGGCTGGGTAGACGGGATCCATGTCATGATAGGATCGCGAAGGTTTGTCACCGGATCCGGAGCCACGACCCCGGATACACGTGTATATGTCCGGGTGAATGACGAATACCCCGGGTATTTTCTTTTCCAGAGCCATTACAGGGAGAAGATCGTCCGATGGATGCATGCGCTGGGGAGGCATTATCGCCTGTCCTTGCTCAGCGGTGACAATGACCGGGAAAGATCCCGGCTGGAAGGCTGGATGGGGGAAGGCGCGCGTCTCCTTTTCCATCAGTCGCCGGAAAATAAAGAGGCGTATATACGCCACCTGCAGCGGCGGGGAGAGAAAGTAATGATGGTGGGAGACGGGCTCAATGATGCCGGAGCGCTGCGGCAAAGCGATACGGGTATTGCGGTGGCGGAGAAAGGGAATAGCTTTACGCCTGCGAGCCATGCCATCCTCGATGCCGCGCAGATCCACCGGCTACCCGTTTTCATACGATATTGCCGGATGGCGGGGAAGATCATTATCGCCAGCTTTATACTTTCCATCGTATATAATGTCATCGGGCTATCCTTTGCCGTACGTGGCGGCCTTTCACCATTGATCGCAGCCATACTCATGCCGGCAAGCTCTCTCAGCATATTGCTGCTCACCTTCGGATCGGCTACCTGGACGGCCAGAAGGCTGCGGCTCCAATGCTCCGCCCCGGATGAGAAAGATCATGCCGGAGAATAACGTGCGTCATGCATAAACCTCTCACGCAAAAATACTTTTACACTATTAATATATCTCTTAACCCTTTGTATGAGCGCCATCATTCTACTTCTTGGAGCGAGCCTTTCCGTTGCCGCCCTCTTTTTAGGAGCATTTGTCTGGAGCGTAAAGCATCGCCAGTTCGATGACGGATTCTCGCCTCCGCGACGCATTTTATTCGACGACCATCAACCAATTCCCGATCCACCCAACCAACAAAACTGAGCACATGCAAATTGAAAAATTCTATTACGACAACAAGACCGTCAAATGGTTTGGCTATGCCGTCATGTTCTGGGGCATCGTCGGTATGCTGGCAGGGCTCTGGGCGGCTATTGCCATGTATTATCCCGCCATGAACCTGGGGATCCCCGCCACCACATTCGGACGCATGCGTCCCGTACATACCAATGCCGTCATCTTTGCCTTTGTAGGCAATGGCATTTTTATGGGAGTATATTACTCCCTTCAGCGTCTTTGCAAGGCGAGGATGTTCAGCGATGTGCTCAGCAAGATACATTTTTGGGGCTGGCAGCTGATCATCGTGGCCGGCGCCATCACGCTCTGGGCCGGCAAGACCAGCGGTAAAGAGTATGCGGAGCTGGAATGGCCTCTCGATATCGCCATTGCGGCGATATGGATCGTATTTGGGATCAATCTTTTCGGCACCATCATCAAAAGAAGGGAGAGCCATATCTATGTTGCCATCTGGTTCTATATCGCCACCTGGGTAACGGTGGCCATGCTGCATATCGTCAACTCCATCGAGCTGCCGGTATCCATGTGGAAAAGCTATCCGGTGTATGCGGGAGTGCAGGATGCGCTGGTGCAGTGGTGGTATGGGCATAATGCCGTGGCGTTCTTCCTCACGACGCCTTACCTGGGATTGATGTATTATTTCCTGCCCAAGGCGGCTGACAGGCCCATCTATTCCTACCGGCTGTCCATCATCCATTTTTGGGCGTTGATCTTTATCTATATCTGGGCCGGACCCCATCACCTGTTGTATACGGCCCTGCCCGACTGGGCGCAGTCCCTTGGGGTGGTCTTTTCCGTGATGCTGATCGCACCCAGCTGGGGCGGGATGCTCAACGGGCTGTTCACCTTGCGCGGAGCCTGGGATAAGGTCAAGGAGGAACCTGTGCTCAAATTCCTGGTAGTAGCTATTACCTGTTATGGCATGGCTACCCTGGAAGGGCCCTTGCTGAGCCTGAAGAGCGTAAATACCATTTCACATTTCACGGACTGGACCATTGCGCATGTGCATATCGGTGCGCTGGGATGGAACGGTTTCCTCACCTTCGGCGTTCTGTACTGGCTGGTGCCCAGGATGTGGAATACCAGCCTTTATTCCAAGAAGCTGGCGGGTACGCATTTCTGGATCGGGACCATCGGCATCGTTCTATATGCTATTCCCCTGTATTGGGCGGGCTTTACGCAAAGCATGATGTGGAAATCCTTTACGGAAGAGGGCCAGCTTAAATTCCAGTTCCTGGAGACAGTGACTCATATCATCCCCATGTATGTTACCCGGAGCATCGGCGGCGCGCTGTATCTCACCGGCGCCGTACTGATGGTATACAATCTTTTCAAGACGATAAGGAAAGGCAGCTTTGTGGCCAATGAGGCGGCCGAAGCGGCTCCGATACCCGCGAAAATAGCTACGCATGGTCGTACCTACTGGCATCGCTGGATCGAACGGCGGCCCATGCAGATGCTCGTCTTCAGCCTGATAGCCGTTGCCATCGGCGGGATGATCGAGCTGATCCCCACCTTCCTGGTGAAGTCCAATATTCCCACTATTACAAGCGTAAAGCCCTATACGCCATTGGAGCTGCATGGCAGGGATATCTATATCCGCGAAGGGTGCTACTTGTGTCACTCGCAAATGGTGCGGCCCTTCAGGGACGAGGTGGCACGTTATGGCGAGTATTCCAAAGCCGGTGAGTTCGTGTATGATCATCCTTTTCAGTGGGGCTCGAAAAGAACGGGTCCCGACCTGGCGAGAGAAGGGGGGAAGTACCCTGACAGCTGGCATTACAATCACATGATGGACCCATCCTCCATGTCGCCGGGTAGCATCATGCCTTCTTATGGCTGGCTGTTCGACAACGAGCTGGATACCGGCCGGACGGAGGCCATGATACGAGCCATGCGAAAGCTGGGCGTTCCCTACCCGGACGGATACGCAATGGAGCAGGCCAATAAGGACCTGGCCGTGCAGGAGAAAAGCATTCGGGCTTCGCTGCAGGGCGATAAGATACACACAGGCAGCAACAAGGAGATCGTGGCCCTGATCGCTTATCTGCAAAGACTTGGCAAGGATATCAAATCCGCTCCGAAGGAGCAGACCGTGATGAAGGACGCCGACGGCAGCAAAGTCATGGGAAATTGATCATAACAAAATTACTATAGCATATGAAATTCATTCACTACCTGGAAAAGATCAGCGGTGTCAGCGTCTACGGACTGTCATCCCTGCTCATATTCGGATCTTTCTTTTTAGTCATGCTCATCTGGGCCATCCGGGCGGACAAAGGCATGATGGAAGAGCTCCGGCAATTGCCGCTGGATAAGATCAAGGGAGCCGGCAAGGTTCCTGTCATCCTGCTTGTGCTGGTCCTTATGAGCAGCGGCGCTTATGCGGCCGGGCCTCCCGAACCTTCTTCTATCGACAACCCGTTCGTGATCGTATCCATCATCATTATCATCATTCTGGCGCTGGCCATCGGGCTGCTGGCGAATGTGTTGCTGGGGGCGGCGCAGATACCTTCAGAGAAACCCCCGGCTTCCGCAAGTCCCTCGGAAGATCAGAAAACCTATGCCGGAGGCTTGTCCGTTACGGCTTCGCCACGCAGCCCCTGGTCCAAATCATATCTTTTCCTGACGGCAACGGCTATCAACGGAGTGTCGGATACGGCATTTTACTTCATTTCAGGAGTGATCCTTCTGGAAGTGATCATTCTTTTGGTCCTGCTGTACAATGTGCGGCTCGTGCTGTCCATCCATAAAAAAGCAAAGGCTGTTGTCGCCGGCGAGGCGGCCGCGGCGTCTGGCAAACCCCGTATATCCTGGTGGGACAGGTTCAACAAGCTCAAGCCCATCGAAGAGGAGGTCAATCTCGACCTGGGACATGATTATGACGGCATACGCGAGCTGGACAACCGGCTGCCGCCCTGGTGGCTGTATGGCTTTTACTGCTCGATACTATTTGCCTGCGTTTATCTATGGAGATATCATGTCAGCCATACGGCTCCGCTCAGTGGCGAGGAATATACTATTTCGGTGCAGAAGGCGGAGATCGCCAAAGCGGAATACCTGAAGAAGGCCGCCAGTACGGTGGATGAGACCACCGTCAAGCAACTGACGGGAACTGACGAGCTGGCCGCAGGACAAAAAATATTCGAGACCACCTGCTTTGCATGTCATGGGAAGGCGGGGGAAGGCGGGGTAGGGCCCAACCTTACGGATGAATACTGGTTGCATGGGGGCAGCATACAGGATGTTTTCAAGACCATCAAATATGGCTGGCCAGACAAAGGGATGAAGAGCTGGAAAGACGATTTTTCACCTTCCCAGATCGCACAGCTGGCAAGTTATGTAAGATCGTTGCAAGGGACGCATCCGGCCAATGCAAAGGCGCCGCAAGGCACTGTATATAAATAACTACTGTATGGAAACCATCACCGACCAATCTTTTCGGGATCATCTGGCCACTGTCGATGCAAAAGGGCGCCGGAAATGGATATATGCGCAAAAGCCCCATGGGAAGTGGTACAATGCCAGGACCTTTATCAGCTGGGGGTTCTTTATCCTGTTCTTCACACTGCCCTTTGTTTCTGTCAATGGGCAGCCACTATTCCTTTTCAATATCCCGGCGGCTCGCTTCATCCTGTTTGGCAAGGTCTTCTGGCCCCAGGACTTCTTCATCTTTGGACTGACGATGGTGACCTTCATCATCTTCATCATTCTTTTTACCGCGGCATTTGGCCGGCTGTTCTGTGGATGGGTATGCCCTCAGACCATCTTTATGGAAATGCTGTTCAGAAAGGTGGAGTACCTCATCGAGGGGGATGCGCCTCAGCAGAAGCTGCTGAAAAACGCCCCCTGGACGACGAACAAGATCCTGAAAAAGACGCTTAAGCATGTGGTGTTCTACCTGCTGGCCTTTATCATTGCCAATACCTTTCTGGCCTATATCATAGGTGTGCGGGAATTGTGGAAGATCATTACGGAGCCAGTGACGGAGCATATCGCGGGACTGATGTCGCTACTCGTGTTCGCCACCGTCTTTTATGGAGTGTATGCTTTTTTCCGGGAGCAGGTCTGCACGGTGGTGTGTCCCTATGGAAGATTGCAGAGCGTGCTGCTGGACAAGAATTCGATGATCGTGGCCTATGACCACAAGCGAGGGGAGCCGCGGGCTAAGTTCCGGAAGGGGGCTGTGGCAGAGGGTACGGGGGACTGTATCGACTGCCTGCAATGCGTAAAGGTTTGCCCAACGGGCATCGATATCCGCAATGGATTGCAGATGGAATGTGTCGGCTGTACGGCCTGTATCGATGCGTGCAATCATATGATGGAAAAGACAGGCCGGCCGCTTGACCTGATACGGTATGCCTCGGAGAATGGCATTACGGAGAAAGAGCCCTTGCGGTATACCATGCGGATGAAGCTCTATACGGGACTCCTCAGCATACTGGTAGTGATCCTTTCCGCTCTGCTGCTGAGCCGTAAGGATGTGGATGCCACCATCATGCGTGCGCCGGGTATACTTTTCCAGGAGAGAGGGGCGGACAGCGTATCCAATCTTTACAATATCAAGATCGCTAACAAGACCATGCGACAGGTGCCCCTGCAGCTGCATCTCGAGAATCTGGCGGGTCAGATAGATATCATTGGTGGTAGGGTTATCCCAATAAAAAAAGATGAGGAGGGCGCCGGCACTTTCTTCGTGATCCTGCCACGGAACCAGGTGCATACGAGAAAGACGGTCCTGCACATAGGATTGTATGAGGGAGACAAAAAGATAGACGAGATACGAACCAATTTCCTTGGTCCCGTACCGGACCAGGAGAACAATTAAAATATAAGATTTATGCGACTCAATTGGGGAAATAAACTGATCCTTGTATTCCTGGCCTTTGGCGGGATGATCTCCTATATGGTCCTTCGTTGCATGCAGACGCCGGTGGACCTCGTGGCCAGCGAATATTATAAGGATGAGCTGAGCTATCAGCAGGTCATCGATGCCCGGCAGCGGGCCGAGCGGCTTTCGGGGAAGGTGGACCTCCGGAGAGAAGGGACCCATCTCGCCATTCATATGCCCAGGGAAATGGAACATATGAAGCTGACGGGCAGTATCCAGCTGTATTGTCCATCGGATGCCGCCAGGGACAGGCATTTCGTGCTGCGGGTAGATGATGAAGGCAGGCAGGACATCGGCATGGATCAGATCCGGCCGGGGCATTACATTGTCCGGGTGCAGTGGCAGGGTAGTGGCGAGCAGTATTATGTCGAGGAGCCTTTGACCATCCAGTGACCATTCTAAACGATGAATATGTGGCCATTATTTACCACGGCGGTTTTTTTGGGGTTGGTGAGCAGTTTCCACTGTGTAGGCATGTGCGGACCCCTGGCTCTCTCGCTGCCTTTGTCGTCGCTGTCTGCGATGACAAGGTTTCGGGCGCTGATGTTATATCATGGGGGCCGTATGTCGATGTATGGCGCGCTCGGCGCCATTTTTGGCCTGATGGGAAGACATATTTATTTGTCCGGCTTCCAGCAGGCGTTTTCTATCGCGTTGGGAGCAGTGATCCTGGTAATCGTGTTATTGACGAGCTGGTCGTCTTACCATAGGACACCGGCATTCATAGTAAAATTACGAGAACCCCTGAACAAGCTGATCTTCCGGCTGTGGCAGGCAAAGGGCCGGCGGCGGTATTTTGTCCTGGGTATGGCCAATGGATTGCTGCCCTGTGGGATGGTGTACCTGGCCATTGCGGGAGCGTTAAGCTTTTCACGAGTGTGGGAAAGCGCCCTGTTCATGATCATTTTCGGGGCGGGTACATTACCTGCCTTGCTGCTGTTGAGCGGTTCCAGCCGGCTGGCGAACGCCCGGACCAGGGCATTTATTCGCAAGGCCACGCCAGGATTGATGGCGTTGATGGGTGTGCTGCTTATCTTACGGGGACTCGATCTGGGCATCCCTTTTATCAGCCCTGTGCTGGCGCATGGCCCTGGTCAGCCGGTGCCCTGTCATTGATCGTTGCCCTGGGACAGGACACCCTTCGGAACTTCTATCGTCACGGTGGTGCCTTTGTCCAGAATGCTATCCAGCTTCATGGAACCACCCAATAATTCAACATACCTTCTTACGATATGCAGACCGAGGCCGGTGCCTTCGATGTTAAGGGCATTCGCGCCCCGGAAAAAGCTGCTGAAGAGGTGTTGCTGGTCTTCGTCGGAAATGCCGATGCCTTCATCCCGGACGGAGATCGTCAGGGCCTCCGATGAGTGACGTGCCGTTAGCCAGATGCCTGCTCCT
Source organism: Puia sp. (assembly GCA_035545935.1). GTDB lineage: Bacteria > Bacteroidota > Bacteroidia > Chitinophagales > Chitinophagaceae > Puia. Next base: position 42,392 of record DASZXP010000231.1, read on the forward strand.
TCCGAGGAGAATTTGGAGGCATTGCTCAGGAGGTTGATCAGGACGTTGCGCAACAGACGTTTGTCGCTGATGAATTCATATTGCCCATCGCAATCGCAATGGATGGTTTGACCCGGCCGGGCGAGCGGCCTCATTTCTTCCACCACCTCGTCCAGGAATTCCTTCACGGGGAAAGCGGCCATTTCTGCCTGGATACGTCCTTCTTCGAGGCGGCCCAGGGAAAGAAAATCTCCCAACAGATCGTTCAGATGTTTGACGGAATCCTTGATCTTGCGGATATGCTTATCCCGCTTGTCCTGGTCTTCCGTTAGGATGTATCGGGAAAGGAGAGCAGCGGAGGACAGTACGGTGCTCAAGGGGGTCCTGAACTCATGGGAGGCCATCGAGACGAAGCGTGATTTTATCTCGTTCAATTCTTTTTCCTTGTTCAGGGCTTCGTTCAATTCCTGCTGGGAATGCTCCAGCTCCTGCAGGGCTTCTCTTAATATCAGGGTACGTTGTTCCACTTTTGTCTCCAGCTCTGCATTGAGCCGGCTGATGTCCTGGGTGATCTTTTCCAGCTCTGCCTTACGGTCCAGCATGTCTTTCTCGGCCTGTTTACGCTGGGTGATATCCACGAGGAAGGCAATGACAAAAAAAGTATTCTTCTGCCTGTAGAAGCTAAGGCTTACTTCCACCGGAAATTCCCGTCCGTCCTTTTTGAGCGCAAAGAGGTCCCTGCCATGGCCCATGGTCCTGTTGGAGGGATGCCGGTAGAAGCCCTCCCTGTATTTCATATGATGCGCATGGAATCGCCCCGGTATGAGCATTTCGATGGACTTTCCCAAAAGCTCATCCTTGTCGTATTCGAACAGGGTGGAGGCGGCCGGGTTGAGCAAAATGATCTTTCCCTTGTCATCCGTAAGGATAATGCCTTCCGTGGCATGTTCGAAAAGAGCGTTCACCTGCGTTTGTTCGGATTCTATATTCCGGTACAGCTTTTTAACATACAAGACGAATATCACTGTCATGATCACGATGATCATCGAATAGGCGTGCTGGATGATGACCTGCTGGCGCTGCATATTCTCGTGTTCGTAAAAGGAGGAGACGATGATCAGGGCTGCGCTGATAGCTCCGAAGATCAGCGTATAGCGGTCGTCTTTGAGAAAGATGGTCAGGAGTATGGCGGTGATGAGGCCTCCGTCGAAGATGCTGAAGCTGGGGTTGAGGTATTGCAGTACGGCCGAGCTGATGGTTACGATGATGCAAAATATGAGGACGTTGAATGACTTTTCCTTGAACATAGATTAAAATTAATGTAAATAAAGCATTTTTCGGGGTCTGTACGACATGACTATAATCATCGGACGCCGTGACCGTACTCATCGTCTTTTTTGGTGATATGAATGTACTTTATAAAAAAAATGTATGGAAAAGATACTATTGGCGATGGACGCCATGCATATAAATACGCAAACCATCGAATTTTCCTGCTACCTGGCCCGAATGACGGGCAGCAGGCTGACCGGTGTATTCATGGAAGATCTTCTGTCCGAGCCTGCCTTCGGTGCATACCAGCAGGTGGCGCAAATGCAGGCCGGGGGCATTACGGATACAGAGACCGCCTCGACCAAAGCCGGAATCACGGACGCCAACATCCAATTATTCAGACATGCCTGCGAGACGCGGGGAGTAGTACCTAATATACACAGGGACAGGGGCATACCACTGGATGAGGTCATACAGGAAAGCCGGTTTGCCGACCTGGTGGTTGTGGATGCCGAGACATCGTTTACCCGTAAGAGGAGGTCGCTGCCCGGCAAGTTCGTAAAAGATGTTCTCCAGGAAGCAGAGTGTCCGGTGATCATTGCGCCCTATACTTTTCACGCCATCGACGAGATCATATTTGCCTATAATGGATCGGCCTCTTCCGTATGGGCCATCAAACAATTCACCTATCTCTTTCCGGAACTGAAGCAGAAAAAGGCCATGATCGTGGAGGTGAAGGGAAAAAATGACGGCGCCATCGATGAGCAATACAAAATGAAGGAATGGTTGAAACATCATTATAGCAATGTCGAGGTAAAGATCCTGACGGGCGATCCCTCGGACGAACTGTTCGGGTATCTCATCGACAAGAAGAACGCGATCGTAGTCATCGGGGCCTATGGGCGCGGGTGGCTTTCCAGGCTGATGAAGCCAAGCCAGGCCCATATCATTGTCAAAACGGTCAAT
>DASZXP010000232.1:0-38031 GCA_035545935.1 Puia sp.
AAAATTGCCGGGCAGTAAACGACTCCCCCTCATACTGTATCATCGAAAAATCCGAGATGCTTCTCTGGATATTCCACTCGAGCTGCGGACTGATCCGGCTCCATAACGTAGTAAAAACAAACTTGACACCTTCCTGCACGAGGGAATGGTTATTTACCAGATAAAGATTATCTCTCACCCTCTCGCAAAGAGGGCCGGGCTTGTCGGAGATATCACTCCCATAATATTCGTGGTTGCCCGGTACCCAGTACACGGCGGAATAATGGTCACAGACATAGTCGAAGAATCTACGCGCCCTATGCTGGTCATAAAATGTGACAACATCTCCGGCCAATACCAGGACGTCGCCTACCACTCGCAGCGGGTTTCTGGAAAGAAATTTTTGATTTTCAGGAAATTCCAGGTGGAGATCCGAACAATACTGAATTTTCATCATCGATGGATTTGAGGAACAATATTTCCCCCATCCGAAGGACAGCAAAGATAATATATCGGAAAAACATCCCCCACAAGAATTTTCAGTCCTTCTGTCGGCGATTCGATCCCACCCCACACCATAAACAGAATGAAGCAGCTACGACAAAATGTTGTAGCAGATTTTTAACTAATATTTCCTCCTCTTAGGACTTCTAAATACCATTGCAAAAAGAAAGAAAAAAATCATCGGCCCAAAGAACAGCCCAACCACATACCCGGCAAACTTCCCGTCAGCAGCCGCTCCCCCAATCAAGCTTCCACCACCAGTAACAAGTAAAAAAAGAAACACCCCTCTGGCTGTTGTGAATGCTTGCTCATTATCGCGCGCACGAACCTCGGGATCCCTCTTGGATATATATCTTTCAACCCATTCAATTTCCTCTTCCTTGCTGACCTTGAATGGATTTCCCCGTATGACTATCTCCTTCAGCCTTGGGAATCGTTCAAGAACCCTCGTATCGAAATATTCAATTCGATTGTACCCAATATTCAGTCTTTCCAGGTTGACCAGGCTCAACAGCGGATCAATATTGCTCACCTGGTTGCCGGATAGCTCAAGTTGCTTTAACTGCGTCAATCCGGAGAGGACAGAAATATCTGATATTTGATTCCCTGACAAGTATAATTTTTCCACCGTTTTTAGATCCCCTAATACCGTTATATCAGCTATTTTGTTATTTCGAAGCTTCAATTCTCCAAGACTGGTAAGACCAGCCAGCGAATCGCCGATATTTTTCACCTGGCCCTCTTCGATCTCCAGCAGTTGTAAACGCGAATGTGGCGGAAGTGAAGCAAGACTGGAAAGATGGCTCTTTATCAGATATAGTTTTCTAAGAGAAGGCAGGCTGCCCAGGAACGATAGCGATTCGACCCCGACATCATATAGAAATAACTCCTCAAGATTCGGGAGCCTGCTAAGACATGATAATTCGTGGCCCTTAAACAAATTCTTTTTACCGCGGTTTCCCCTCACAAGATGATAAACCCAGTTAGGATCGGAACCTCTATCACCTTCAAAACGACCTAAAACAATCCCTTTCAACCATTGGCATTCAAATAGTTCTGTAGGGATTTCGAAACGCAGATCACAAAAAGACAGGTCCAGGTAAGGACCTTTTACCATCTTACTGTAGCTAATAGCGCTGCTGACGGATGAAAACATATCATACAAACGCTAATGGGTTCATCCCTATTATCAGTATATACTCTTAGAAAACAAAAATACCCCTAAAGGACTTATTGAAACACAAACCCCGACGCCGTAATGCCCGTCGCCCCCAGATCATTCCCCCCGGATTTTATCGTAATGTAATAAGTCCCTCCAGTCGGCACCGTAATCGTACTTCCGTTGCCGGTACAGCCCACCACCGAGAGCTCACCGTCAAAAGGACCGCCACCGCAACCCGTCCATGTATTCAATCCCAGGAGCTGCACCGCCGTGGGATCCCACCCGGTAGTTATATCCTGTCCATCCTGCGGCTGCTTCTGCGATACCCATACCTCGAACCAGACATTGGTGGCGCCGGAACCCGCTACATGCAGGTCAACCTTATATTGTCTGTGCCCGTATAAATGCACCGCCTGATAAACACCCGTTTGATCATAGCCGCCATTCCCACCCTTGAAAAGGATCGTACCGTTCTGCGTATCGATGGTCTCCGTCACGTTGTCGTTATTCGATATCTTCACGGGCGACCACTTCGTAATGTCCCCAACGAGATTCACGCGCGGCGCAAATAGCGCCAGGATATCATCCGCATTAAAATAAGCGACTATCTTATTTTTATTGGGATCGATGCTGTATTTGGAATTGGAAATAGTCAACCCCAGGGCGACCACCTTACCGGCATATTGAGATAAATTCGCAATGCTTATTTTAGGCATCGCATTGCCCTGCAACGTGCCATTCTGGTTGGTCATCGATACATTTCCATCCAATGTATAGTCGGACGAGCCCAGCGCTACGGCATTCGAAGGCAGCTGACCGGAGCTTATCAGATCATTGATGGTGCTGTTATCCACCGTTATGCTCACTTTCGATGAAGCCAGATCCGCAATGCCATTCCTCATGACGGCTATGGAATAATTCACCGTATTGGCAACGCTGTCGATGGTGTAAGTATCGCCCAATGAAACGACGCTACCCGCTCCTCCGGTAGCAGCAGGGAAATATACCGGCCCCACCAATGTGTCGACGGGGAAATAGATCACTATTTTGTTCATCGAAGCGTTCACATCGAACCCATTGGCGCTTTTCGCCATAACCCCGATCGCCACGTACTTGCCGCTGAATTGGCTCAAACTGGCTACTTTGAACTTAGGCAAAACCGCCCCCTGCATAATTCCGTCCCTGTACGAAATAGTATCCGTCGCGGAAAGAATATAACTGTCCGCATCCAATGCCACCGTATTGGGGGGAAGCGCCCCCGACTGTATAAGACCAGGTATGCCGCTGTTATCGGCGACGACATTGACGGCAAAAGAGCTGAAATCCGAAAAGCCCCCACGGAACACTGGGATGGAAAAATTGATGGTATTCAGCGCAGTATCTATCGTATACGTATAGTTGCCCAGACCCGCTATCACCGAGCCGTCGCCGCTCTTCGCATCGGGAAAATAGACCAGCCCTTTATTCGTATCATGCACGACGGTACCCGTCAGCACATTCCGCCTGCAAGTGATGAATACAAGGGACAGTGATAACAGAAGTATCAATGCAGCGCGGTCAGTCAATATTTTATTTCTCATAAAACACGTTTGAATCAAAAATTAAATAATTCTATCGGCACCTGCGACCTGGCCGGGCCCCCTCGTCACCCCCGGACGGCCCGCATTCAGCGGCCCGTATGATCACCAGTCCGCATTTTGTGCCCACCCTGTCCTGGTAATCTCGTCCTGTGGTATAGGATACCATGCCATCTTCGGATCGAACTTCCTGTTCTCCAATGTTTTGACCGCATAGTCAAAACCCGGTCCATTCTTCGTTATATCGATCCGATACACCGGTGCGTTAAAGTACTGCGGACCCTCGTTCCATCTGCGCACATCCCACAGCCGCTGGTCCTCGAAACTAAGCTCGACATTACGCTCATGCTCGATGGCTCCCTGATCGATCTGCCCCGCCGTCAACGCCGGCATATTCACCCGTTGCCGGATCTTATTGATGGCATCCAGCGCCGACATCCCGTACCCCTGAGGATCAGCCGTCGCGCCATACGCATTGTACATCGCCTCTGCATAATCCAACAGGATCTCTCCATACCGGAAATAGATCCAGGTATGCGCCGTAGAAGTATTGGCAACCAGGTCGACGGATGGATTTACCCATTTTGAAAGATAATAGCCCGTTTTGGTGGCATTCGATTTAGGCAAACCGCTATTACCCCCCGTAAAAGTTTCGATGACGATAGAAGAAAAACTAGCCCCATTATAAACTACGGTAGCGGCCAGCCGCGGGTCTCTGTTCGAATACGGGTTGGTGGCGTCGGCAGGGTTGGTCCAGTCGAACGGCCTCGACCCCGTAATATTGCCGCCGCCGTCTTTTTCAAGGACCTCGAACCCATCTACAAAATTTTGCGTGGGAGTGATGCTGTTCCCATCGCTGTTCTGAAAAACGATGGGGAAATTGTCTTTTTCTACGGTGTTGGTATTGCCGTAGCGGCGGTAAAAGATAAGCTCCTTGGAAGAGGCATTGTTGGCGCCGAACAGATTGGAGTAGCTTGCGTCCAGCGAATACGCATTCAATGCGATCACATCGTGTAAGGCGCTGGCTGCATCCGCCCAGGTGGCGGTCGTTCCTGCATTCTTGAATAAAGGGCTGGCCGCATACAACAGTGTTCTGGCCTTTAGCGCTTTAATAGCCCCATAGGTCACGCGGCCAAGCTGGTACCATGAATAAGGAGCCAGGTTGACAGGAATGATCCCGGCGGCGGAGTCGCACAACGACACGATATAATGTACGCACTCATCGACGCTGTTCCGGGGAATATTCTTCCAGGTCGCAGGGTTGTCATAATCCAACGCCTTGTTCATAATAGGTACGCCGCCATAACGCTTCACCAGGTCGAAATAAAAGAACGCTTTTAAAAAAAACGCTTCCCCCGCCATGAACTTTACATTGTTCTGCGCGTTGAACCAGGAAGAAGAATCGGCGGTAACGATCCTGTCCCGGATATAGGTTATGTCTACTTTGTCCTTGTTTTCCAGATAAAGGTTGGCTTGTCTTATTCCATTGAAATCCCTCGTCCAGGAATTGTCCGGATTATTATATTGATTCCAGATCCCATTATTGAATACCTTGGATACGTCCGTAACATTGGTCGCCCCCGCATTATCCGTAATGGCCTCATAATCCAATTGAGCGAACCCATCTGGAAGATAACTATATATATTCCATACCGCCTGTTGCGCATAGTTATAATTGGTATACAGCTGATCAGGGGTTACGAATGCATTCACATCATTTACATTCAAATAATTCTTTTTACAGGAAGCCAGAAAACCGATGCCGGCCAGTAATATGATGAAGTGTTTTTTCATGATTGTAATAGTCTTAAAATTTCACATTGAATCCGAAATTGATCACCTTCGTCAGCGGATACCCCATCGAAAGGTTCTCAGGTTCAAGCCCATCGACCTTGTTGAAAGTGAACAAATTCGTTCCGTTAATGAATAATCTGACCCCGTTCAGCTGCTTCAAAGACCCTTTCATGGATAAAGTATATCCCAGCTCTATGCTTCTCAATTTTAGGAAATGCCCGTTGCGCAGCCAGAAATCGGAAGGCTGGTCATTGTTGGGGTTGCTCAGCGTGGACAAACGAGGCGTGGTAGCAGTCGCCGAGGTGGCGGGTGTCCAGCTATTGGCGGAGAAGCTGGTGATATTGTTATTATTTACAAAAGGATGGGTATAATTATATGCCACTGACAGCAGATTCACCGTACGATGCATCACCCCTTGCAGGAAAGCGGTAAAGTCGAAACCCTTATATTTCAGCCCGAGATCGAGCCCTGCCGTCATTTCAGGGATATTATTGTACCCTATCGGCTGCTTATCGTACGCATTTATAACGCCATTCCCATCCAGGTCTTTAAATTTAAGATCGCCGGGGCTCACATTGGCATAAGAAGAGACAGGCACTCCATTTTTCAAGCTGCCATCGGGGTTGAAATCGGCGGCCTGATAAAAGCCATCGAACACCAGCCCTCTCTCCTGTCCGATCGGGAATCCTTTTTGATATAGCCGGTCGAATGGCTGTGCGGTCTCCGATCTTTTTATGATCTTATTCCTGGCATAAGCAAACGAACCCTCGACATGATATTCCAGGTCGCCGGCCTTATTCTCGTAGCCTATAACCACCTCCAGCCCTTTATTATGCACTTCCCCGCTGTTTATATACGGCAGGCTGAATCCGGCAAAAGCCGGGGCCTCGGCCGAAGGGATTTCGTAAACGCCCGTACGCTTCTCCGTAAATGCATCCAGCGTTACGGAAAGGTTATTCCAAAGTCGCATATCGACGCCGGCATTGAAGGTCGTCTTCAACTCCCAGGTAGCGTTGGGGTTCGCGTATTGGGTGATGGCCATGCCGGTTTGATAGGCATTGCTGCTTCCCAGCGTCCAGCCATTGGCGCTCGTTGCCATTGCCTGGTACAGGAAACGATAATTCTCGCTGATATTCCCAGCCGACCCATAAGAGGTGCGCAATTTCAAAAAAGTAAAAGCCTTGCTGTTCTTAAGAAAGTCTTCATTGGATAGCACCCAGCCCAACCCTCCCGCGGGGAAAAAGCCATAACGCTTCCCCGGCGCAAAATCCGCCGAACCCGTATACGCGCCGGAAAAATCCAGGATATATTTTTTAGCATAGTCATACGTAACATTTCCGGAAATGCCTTGTGTCCGCACGGCGTAAAACTGTCCTAACCTTGAATACCCTTGCCGTCTCGCTAATACAACGCCCGACACCGTGCTTTTGCCAAAGCTGCGGTTATAATCAACTCCGAACTGAAGCGTATTCCGGTTCCAGTGCTGGGTACCGCCGTCGACGGAAGATTGCGGCACGTCATTCCCGATGGTCTTGTATATGATATTTCCACCGGCGTCTTTCACCGGCATGTCGTTATCGTCCTTTGTTATTTCAAAAGACCGCACGGAATACAATGTCTGATAGAACCCCGTATATTGATTGTTGAAGGATACGCCGGCTGTAAGATCGAGCCCCGGCGTAAGCATATCCAGCTTTTGACGCACGGTAAAATCCGTTTGTAATGTCCGGGTATGCCCGCTATAAATGCCATTCTGCTGTAAAAGCTCAACGGGATTGAAATTGTACACAGAATTGTTCCCCCATGTCCCATTGGGGTTTCTCACCGGGAAGGCCGAAGCAGGCAGGGTCAGCAGCCGATCGAACAGCTGTGATGCCGTAAATCCGGAAGGAGTATTCCTGTCTTCTACCACACCCGAAACATTGGCCGTCAGCAGCAAATTCTTATTGACATTTATTTCCGCATTGGCGCGAAGGTTGATCTTATTATAGGTGGCGTTCGTACCGAAATCCCTACTGATCGCCTTTGCATTTTTATACAGCCCGTTATAATTCTCATAATCCATCAAAACAAAATATTTCGCCACCTGATTCCCGCCCCGGAAAGAAAGGTTATAATCCTGTATGATGGACGTATTCTTCAGCATTTCGTCGTACCAGTTGACATTGGGATGAAAGGGATCGTTCGCTGCCTTGTACAACGTCGGATCGGGATATTTTTGAGGAAGCCCGTCGCCCGCCAGCGCCTGATCGTATAACCTTGTATAATCATACGCATTCATCACCTTCGGCAGCTGTACGGGGCTCTGAAGACCAAACCGGGCGTTCAATACTATCTCATTTTTGGGCAGATCCTTCCCATGTTTGGTACGTACGCTCAAAACGCCGGCCCCTCCCTGCAAACCAAACATAGCAGTACCCGTGGCGTCTTTCAGCAACGTTATGGACTCTATTTCATAGGGAGAAAAGGCGCTCAGCGCGCTCATATCCACCTGGAATCCGTCCAACAACACAACTACCTGGCTGCCGTCGATGTTCCAGCTGGTTTGCCCTCTTGCATATAAGGCAGGGTTGTCGTAACCCGGCTCGCCGGAGCCAGTTGAAACAGTAAGACCGGGGATCCTTCCCTGCAGCGTATTCAACAGATTGCCGGTGAACATTTTCGTCAGCTCTTTTCCTTGCAGCGTGTATGCCGCACCCGTATATCTCCAGGACCTTTCCTTTTTTAAACCCCCATCGACAGATGTCTGATCATATATCTGCGCGGTAATAACGGTCGTGCCCGAAGTATCCGGCATCCGGGAAGGAGCTTGTGCCCGTATGATCCCGCAGCCACCGGCTATAAGTATCAGTAATGCTTTGTATATTATTTTCATGTTTTAAATATCTTAGGGGTGTGAGTATTCTTTCATTACCTGCTACCATCCCGGGTTTTGCCCGTTCCATGCCTTGCCATCGCCTAAATAATTGTCACTGACCTCTGCGCTGGGGAAAGGCATATAGTAATACTTTTTGGGCCATACCCGTGTCATAAAAGAAACTACCTTCCAATTCCTTTTCAGCGTACCGGAACCAGCGTTGGCATGTGTTTGAATACCATGCAGGGTTGTATTGAGCACAGTATATGCTTTCAACCAGCGTTGCAGGTCATTTAAACGATGACCTTCATAGGCAAGCTCGATGGTTCTTTCATTTTGCACGGCATCCCGGAAGTCGTCGGCAGAACCTGCGCTCACCGCGGGCATGCCGGCCCTTTGCCGGATCAGATTGATATAATTCAGGGCATCCCCGGTCGGCCCCTGGTATTCATTCAGCGCCTCTGCATAGCTCAAATAGAATTCCGCCAATCGGAAAACAGGCCACGCAAAATGCTTATCGTTAAAATTGTCTATCCGGGCGATGAACTTGTACGTTTCCAGCGCATAACCATCTTCCCCGGCATCGCTCTTCCCAAAGTCGGTGGTTGGATATTGACCCCCATCCCCTATATAATAGGACAGAACCCCGCGCGTGCTGTTGTACCACATCCCGTCATATAAAATCGTCTGATAAAATCGGGGGTCCAGGTTCTGTCCCTGGATCCAGACGGGGAAGTCGTCCCCCGTACTATTCAGCGGCAACGTCCATTTAGAGCCATCCCTTTTTTGATACTGCTGAAGGAATTCGACAGGGACATTGTTTTTTACCGCCCACTGGGCCTCCCTTACCTTCGAGGTGATCCAGTTGCCCCAAAGGAACCCGCCATTGGCATCCATATTCGTGGTATTGACCAATATCAGCTCGGAATTGCCATACACATTCGATACGGCTTCGTAATCGCCCAGCCCGGCATAAGAATCATCATGCACGGTAGTTTCCGGTTTGCCGGTGTTATACAAAGCAACGCCGGAGGCAGACGCCGCATCGATCACCGCCTTTGCCGCATTGGCGGCGGTGAGCCATCGCTCTTTATCATACGCCGGATAAGCCAGGACCGAGTCCTGGGCGCTCCCATATCTTGCACCCTGTATGTCGCCCTGCATTGCCGGAGGCGTATTGTATAATGGACTGGCGGCATAAAGCAGCACTCTTGCCTTAAGCGCTTTGGCAGCCAGACTCGTTACTCTTCCATAATCGGCTGCGCCCCAGGTAGGAGGCAACAAAGCCGCGGCATTATCGCACCAGGCAACAATACTGTCTACCGTCGAGGCCACAGAGCTCCGCCGTATTTTTATATTCTCTGTGCCGCTCAGCGGATCGGTTACGATGGGTATGCCGCCATATTGCCGGAACAGCTCGAAATGTTGCATCGCCCTGCAAAACAGCGCCTGTCCCTTGACTTGCTGCTTCCAGCTATCGTCCGCGTCCTTTACTTCATCGATGTTTTTAAGGACAAGGTTGGCCTGACGTATGGCGGCATAATGGCTGGCGAATCCGCCTCTGTCTATCGTAGCATCTATCGTTTCATTCCCCGTGGTATAGCTGGCCTGATTCCATGTCTGACCCACCCAGTCATAGGCAGGATGAATGAAATACAGCTCATCCGTGACCATATCGGGCCTTGGCATATCATTCGCCACCGTCGTGGGGAACCAGGTGGGGATACTCAGGTTGTACATCTGCGCTATGGCCGCATCTGCGTTTAGCTTGGTATGGAAAACCGTATCTACCGTAAACGTTCCGCCCAATGGTTTTTCCAGATAATTCTTGTCACAGCCGGACATCGATAAGATGACTAAAAAAGCAATGCCGGAAGCTTTTATGATGTTTTTGTTCATCCTTGGTAAATTTTTGTAACTCGCACCTTAAAAACTAAGATTGACACCCGCGTTGTAGGTCTTATACAACGGATAGCCGATATTCCCCAGATTCTCGGGATCACCCCAGATCTTGGCGGGTGACCATGTGTACAGATTGTCCCCGCTTACAAAGATCCTCGCGGATTTGATCCCCATCCTTTTCATAAAATAATTGCTGATCGTGTACCCCATCGAGAGATTCTGTAACCTTACATAAGAAGTATTTATCAGGAAAAATGTATTGCCCGCATATGTGGCTCCAAATCCGGATGCATTCTTATCATAATCCGCCATCGGGAAGTCGATCTGTTGACCCTTGCTGTATCGGTCCAGGGAAAATCGGTTAAGGTCCACCGAATATATCGCCTGCTCGTGATTGAAATGATATTCACCCATCCCACCCCTTGCCACGCCCGCTATACCTGCAAACAAGGTCGAAAAATCGAACCCCTTATAGCTAAACCCGACAGTAAGACCGAAATTGAATTCGGGATTGATCGTTTTACCCGTTCTTATCTGGTCTTTTGTGTCGATGAACCCATCCCCGTTCACATCCACCAGTCGGATATCGCCGGGCTGCAAAGGCCGTCCTCCATATCCAAGGTCTTTTACGTACACCGGGTTGCCCTGCGCGTTGGTATAAGGCTTTCCGTTCTTCGATGCCAGGACAGGCTGTGAAAGGTCCGGGTTGCCGTTTGCATCCGTTTGATACAGCTGTGACCAGGAGGTATATAACCCATCGGCCTTTAACAAGAGCTGCTGGCCGACCGGATGACCAGTAGAAGCCTGGTACTCCAGTCCGGGTAATATCGCTTCATCCTGGAATAGTATCCTGTTTTTTTGTATAGCCGCATTTCCCCGTACGAAAAAGTTGAACTCGCCTACATGATCATTATACGTAAGCTCCAGATCGTGCCCCCAGCTTCGAACGCTTCCCAGGTTATAGGGTGGGAGGTTGGCCGCTACGATACCAGGGACCGTTCCCCGGTAAGAAAGTATATTGGAACGATTATTCTTATAATATTCATACGTGACGGAAAGTTTGCTCCCGAACAAATGCAGCTCGAGGGAAAGATTCATTTCTTTGGAAACCTCCCACGTTACGTTCGGATTTCCCAGGACGGACTCATCCGCGCCGCTTATAAGATGCTGGTTATTCAGGTCGCCAAACGTGTATCCGCCATCGGGCTTCCAGGTATCGGGAAGATAAAGGTAGCGCGCATCCGTTGTGGCGCCGGCAGGACGGATGTTATCATTACCCACCTCGCCATAAGAACCCCGTAGTTTGGCGAAACTGACTATCTTGCTCACCGGAAAGAACGGCTCCTTGCTCAATACCCAGGCGCCGGAATAAGAAGGGAAATAACCAAACCTTTTCCCGACCGGAAAATTTTCCGATCCGTTATAGCCCATATCATACTCTACAATATATTTTCCGGCGAAATTGTAATTTACCCTGGCGGTCACCCCTTCATAGGCATGGGGCAGATCGTATTGCAGCGTCGGATCATATTTCTTTTCGCGGCTGCCCAAAACCATGGCCGATATCGTGTGCGGCCCAAAATACCGGTCGTAATTGACGGAAGCCTCTGCATACAGCTTACGCCATTTGCCCAGGTAAAAATCCGCGAATATCGAGGGAGGCGAAGCATCATTTCGCTGGCTGAAAATGGGGTTCTGCAGATCCCCATTGGGGTTGGGACGGATGTCATACACCAATGGAACATACTTTCCGTAGCTTCTGCTGGCAAAATAGCTGTCATACGAACCCAATGCATGCACCGACAACCCCTTTACCACTTTGTCGAGCTTGTAATTGGCGCTCACGGAAGAGTTCAGGATACTGTTATTGGTAATATTCCAGTAATCCTCGCTTTCCATGGCATACATGGGATTGTATCGGTCATCGCCATTAGCGGCCAGGGGTAGAACATACTTCCCGTTGATCATCCCCGGAGAGCTCATAGGGAATGACCATAATATCTTCTTTTCCCAGATGTAGGCGTCGTTATCCATTCCCCCGATGGTCACGAACTGTGTTCCTACATTGACGGCAATTTTAAAATCCTGTGTTACATCGAAATCGAAATTCCCCCGGAGATTATACCGGTTCTTCGTAAACTGCATTTTATCGGCATAGGTCATATAGTCGGTCTTGAACAAACCACCCTGGTTCAAATAACCCAGCGAAACAAAATAACGCATGGATCGGGTCCCCCCGGTAATATTGGCGTTGAGCTGCGTCGTTGGAGCGCTCTTCTTGAAAAGCAGGCCCTTCCAATCCGTATCGGGGTGGAAGTACGGATCGTACCAGGGATTGGCTTGCCCGTTCGACAATTTGGGCGTATGTGCGTTTTGAAAATAGGTAAGATCGTCATCCGTGAAAGTGAGCGATCCGTCGGTACGCCAGTTGGCGGTTCGTTTGGCAATAAAATCGTCCCATGTCTTTACATCCGGATCATTGGCATGCTTTACCCAATACTCCTCCATGGCCTGCTCGTTCAAAAGCGTAGCATATTGATACGAATTGGCAAATGGTTTCAGGTTGGTAAAGGAAGCCTGTGCCGTTTGTGTCGTCACGGTGATAGAAGGAGGGCCTTCTTTGCCTCTTTTGGTGGTGATCAATATGACACCGTTGGCTCCTCGTACCCCATATACGGCTGTGGCCGAGGCGTCTTTTAAGACGCTTATGCTCTCGACCTCATTCGCATCGATATCGTCATACGTATCTCTCGCCACGCCGTCGACCATTATCAAAGGAGCCGTTTGCCCCGTATAAGTGCCGATCCCTCTGATGGTAAGCGTGGAGCCGTCGGACCCCGGCTTTCCCGAGGTTTGCAAGGCGACAAGACCCGCCAGCTGGCCTTTCAGGGCGGTGCTTAAATTAGGCACCGGCGCCTTGACCAGTTCCGATCCCGATACGGTGCTCACCGATGCCGTCAGGAATTCTTTCTTTTGTCTTCCATAACCTACATTCACGATCACGGCATTCAGGAGGTTTTCCAGACTTTGCAATACGACGTTCATCTGGATTTTCCCTTTCACGGCAACTTCCTGTGTCGAATACCCTACATAAGAAAAAATGAGAATGGAATTGTCATCCACGCCGCTAAGGGAAAATTCACCCGCGGCATTGGTAGTGGTTCCCTTTCTTGAACCCTTTACCTGTACAGACACGCCGACAACAGGTTTTCCGCTGCTGTCGGTCACACGCCCCGTTAGATCCCTGCCCGGCGAATAGGCATTCTTGCTGCTCACCGGCTCTGCATATTTTTCTTCTTTTCGCTGGACTACAATAGCATCCCCCGACAGCACATACGTGAATGGCTGGTTCTTGAAACAAACATCCAATGCCTGGTCCAGTGAGGCGTTTTTTACATGTATATCAACGGGTTTTGCTCCTTCCAGCACCTTGTCCGTATAGACGAACTGACGCTTGGTCTGCTTATAGATCTCACGAAAAATATCGCGGATAGAGGCGGCGTTCTTTTCTATGGTGACTGTTTGAGAAAACGCTTTTCCGTGAAGGCAAAAAACACACAAAGCAATGAGGAAAAGTTTTAAGACATAATTTGCCTTATTCTTCATAAATTTGCTAGTTTGGGTAAATAAAATGGACCTCTTATTCAGAGAGAAACTCGTTGACCCCAATTCCACTGTTCCGGATGCGACCCGGGACAGTTTTTTTTAGCGGGCTTTCCAAAAAAATTTAGAAACTTGTACTTACTTCTTAGTTTTAGTTACTTACATATATTGTCCTGTTTTTGACAGAGAAATGTACCCTCAATGTATTCTGCAACATCGTTAAAACCTGGTCGATGCTGTTTTGACGATTTATGATAGCAGAGAACAGATCGGCAGGTACGTTTCCTTCATACGCTATATCTACATTATACCAACGGCTTATTTCCCGCATGACGGTTTTAATATCTGTTCCATTGAATTCAAAAACACCGTTCTTCCAGGCCACCACACTGCCTACGTCTACATTTGTCAGAAAGTGAAGGCTCCCTTCATCGGTAAGCTGAGCCTGATCGCCTGGTTTTAATATTCGCTTTGCCTTATCGGAAACTACCCTAACGGCGCCCTCCAATAATGTCGTCTTCACGACAGGCTCATTGGAATAGGCATTGACATTAAAGCTCGTCCCAAGGACCTCTATCTGCATATTTTTTTCCGTGCTTACTACAAACGGCTTTCGGGCGTCCCGGGCTACTTCAAAATATACTTCTCCGGTTATTTTCACCTCTCTCTTATCCGTCTGGAAAGCCGATGGATATTTGATGCTGGATGCTGCGTTCAATGTCGCCGCTGTACCATCCGGTAATATTACCTCGTATTGCCCGCCGGGAGGCGTAACAACTGTATTGATCTGTACTTCTTTGCCCGAGCCGGTGATATTATTGACCAGCTGCCCGTTCTTATTGGTTTGGATACGAAAGTCCTTCCCTTGTACGATTATTCTATCCGCGCTGCTGTCAAGCGTTATCTCATGCCCGTTGCCTGTGACCAGGATCGCCTTTTTAGTCCCCGGCACGATGGCATCCTTATCCTTTGCGGCGCCGGAGATCTTTGCTATACTCTCCGGGTGCTTATTTTTGAGCATGACCACGCTAAGCACACTGCCTAAAACCAACACGGCAGCTGCAACCGCCCATCGGCCCATCGGCCTTATCCGGTGATACCTCACCTCTTCTTCAGGGATTTTATCCGATAGTTTCTGCCACTGGCTGCTATAATCCGCTTCCTTTTCCTCTACTCCAAGCAAATGGCAGATCTCCGGCATGGACGCTGCCGCTTCTTCGTCTTCCAGCCATTGCAAAAGCTCATCCATTTCACCCTTACTGATGGACTTATCCTGTGCTTTTTGAACTAATCGCTTGATATGGTCTATATTCTTCAAACTTTATAAAGCCGGTGGTTTATCTTATAGACACACGGATAAAAAGAAGGTACTATTCGGGGAAAAAAAATAAAAGATCAGGAAGTAAGACCCTGTTGCCGGAGATAGGCTTTGACCTTTTTAAGCGCGGTACCCAACGTGTTTTTGACTGTTTGGGGAGACAATTGCAAATAATTGGCTATTTCAGGAATTTTCATTCCCTCTTCTTTATTCAGCTTAAAGATCATGCGTGTTTGCGGAGGAAGCCTTTTTACCGCTTTTGCCAGATTATCAGATGTTTCTGCAAAACCGATAGCTTCTTCCACCTCATTGTTGTGGTCGGGCAGCAGATATTTGATCTGGACGGCTGCTTTGTCGCAATATTTTTCATGCCTCAGCCAGTTGTAGCAGGAATAACAGGTAACCCTGGCTATCCAGGCCTTTGGGTTCTCGACAGAAGGCAACGATTCTTTTTTGAGCCAGAGCTTTAGAAAGATCTCCTGCAAAATATCCTCCGCCTCCTCCCCGGCGCCCACGATCTTTTTTATAATAGCAGCAGAAAAAGGAGCATACAAATTGAATAATTGATGAAAAGCCTCTTTATCCCCTTTAGAAATAAGGTGAAACAACCGACATGCATGAGCGGTATCCGAATGCTCAGTGCCCCTCAGTATATCATCCTGGATCGTAGAATTTACTCTGTGCTTATTCATCTGTATGGCAAACTTCGTATGACAAGACCATCGACTGTGCAATCACACGATGCTAACAAATGTATAATAATTTATTTATAGTATTACGACACTCTGCAAAAGGCGCCATTCTCCAATGAATTTGATCCGGCCCCACATTACTAAGAAAACTAAGCATTTATACCATTTTTTGTACCTTTAAACAGTCTGCATAATTTATTGACCCATGATCTCCAAAACCATCACTGCCACTTTCTTCGCCCTCCTTCCTTTCTTTCTTTTTGCACAGTTGCCCTCCGGAGCCGTCGCTCTTTACCCGTTTAACAATTCCGCCAACGACGTTAGTGGGAATGGTTATGACGGAACGCTTACTTCCACCATTAGTACGGTCAACCGATTTGCGACCACCGACGCCACTGGCTTTACCGCTGGCGCTTCTGCCGGCACCTTTC
Organism: Puia sp.; assembly: GCA_035545935.1. Taxonomy (GTDB): domain Bacteria; phylum Bacteroidota; class Bacteroidia; order Chitinophagales; family Chitinophagaceae; genus Puia. The sequence goes on from DASZXP010000232.1 coordinate 15,820, forward strand.
CCGCAGGCCTTGTCACCGCCATGCAGAACGACTTCAGCATCGGCTACTGGTTCAAGACCAATATGACCGCACCCTCCTCCACCCAATGGTATGGCGGCTCCGCCCTTGTCGACGCCGAAGTCTGTGGTGGCACCAGCGATTGGGGAACCGCGCTTATCAATGGCGGCGCTGTTGCATTTGGCATCGGCAACCCGGACATCACCATCTTTTCCCCTGCCACCGGCTACAATGACGGCAATTGGCATTTCGTTACTGCTACACGCGCCGCCGCCGCAGGTACGATCAACCTTTATATCGACGGAGCACAAGTCGCTACTACCACCGGCACCGCCACCACCGCCCGCACAGCACCCACTATCATCGGCCTCGGCCGCAACGTTTGCGTCGCTGCCGGCGTCTACACCGGTAGCCTCGATGATGTCATCGCCTACGCCCGCACACTGACCTCCACCGAAGTCAGTAACCTCTATAATTACTATAACGGAATTCCCTTGCCCCTCACATGGCTGTCGTTTACCGGCCAGGCCAGGACCAGCGATGTCCTTCTGCAATGGCAAGTTGGACATGTCTCCGACAACGATCATTTCCAGATCGACCATTCCACTGACGGCGCCAGCTTCAATCAAATCGGCTCACTATCCCAAGGCGACAACAGCCTCACCCAAGGCGCTCAAACATACCGATTCACCGACCTCAACCCCACGCGTGGTCAAAACTTCTACCGGATCAAACAAGTCGATATCGATGGCCGCAATTCCTATTCTCCCGTCGTCGAAGTCAACGTCACTTCCGCACCAGCCACAATCCGGCTACAAACTAATCCGGTCCACGACGTTGTCACTCTGTCCAATCCCGGCCAGCAGATCATCTACCGGCTCCAAATCCTCGACCCCTCGGGCCGTATCATCCTGGATCAGGCGCCAAATTCAGGCAGTTCACAGATAACGGCGGATTTACACGGTTTCCAGCGAGGGTACTATTTGCTGCGATTCAGCTCCGCCACAACGACGTCGACCATTGCTTTCATCAAACTATAGCGATCCCGGAGACAGCGGATGGGCATGGTATACGGGGATTTAAAATGTCCGGACAACGAACATTCGACCCATCTCGGATTTATTTATTTCCCAACAAAAACTTTCTTACCTTCATTCCGCTGTCCGGAAGCATCCCGTCCGCGGAAATGGGCTCAGCCCACCGGTGTGGTTCACCAAACACATATTTTAACTTAACTTCTTGCCTCAATGCGGACACAGGCATACTAAAAAAGAAGGAAAGTTATGTCAACAGTCTCCCGCGGCCTGCCCGCACAACCTCACCTCGACGTCCCCAAACAACAGGCGCGTCAATTGCTCCAACAATGCAAAACAAAATTAACCGACGCCCTCGATCGCGTCCGGCGGCAACACCCACGGCTTCGTACCGTAGATGACGACACCTTATCCAAAGGTCTAAAGCTCAGCGATGCACAGCTGGTCATTGCCCGGGAGTACGGCTTCTCTTCCTGGACACAGCTTAAACAACGCATCACCGGCAATACCGCCGCCCACCTCATCGACAAAGCCATTCGTTCCAATGACGCCGCCGCCGTTACCCAGCTGCTCACAGCCTATCCCAACCTGTTGCACGTGCCCGTCGTAAGCGGCAACTGGGGACCGCCCATGAGCCATGCCGCTAATATGGACAAGCTCGATATGGTCAAAACGATCGCAGCGCTGGGCGCCAAAGATTTTCAGCACGCCTTCGACCGCGCCTTGTTACATGGTGATATCGAAACCGCCCAATGGCTCCATGAGCACGGCGCCACCCTCACCCCCGGGATTATCATGGGGTCCTGCGAAACACTCAACGAACGAGGGTTTGGATTCCTCGACGACGCCGGCGTCCCATTGACGAATGGGGAAGGGGACCCCCTGGCCCCGCTGGCCATGGTGCTGGAAACATACAGCCGCCACCCCACAGGCAAACACAAAATTCTACGGCGATTCAAAGCAAGAGGGTACCAATGGGACGAGACCCCCATCATGGCCTTTCACACCGGCGATCTGGATAGACTCAAAGCGCACCAACAACGCAATCCCCAGCTCATCCACCACCGCTTCAGCTACCGTGAAATATATCCTCCGGAACTGGGCTGCTCGGAGAATAAGATCCACGGACTTCACGGCACCCCCATCGACGGGACCACCTTATTACATCTCTCCATCGACTTCGACGAACGCGAGATCTTCGACTGGCTGTTGGAGCAGGGTGCAGACGTCAATGCCGCAGCCACCATCGACAGGGAAGGTTTTGGCGGACATACGCCGCTATTCAATGCCATCGTCAGCGATGCTTACGTCAATGGCAGACAACGGGACGCTTACATGATCCGCCGGCTATTGGATCAGGGCGCCGACACAAACGTAAAGGTCAGCCTGCGAAAATTTCTCGACTGGCGCGACGAACCAGGCTGGTACATAGCAAAAGATGTAACGCCGCTGGAGTGGGCCGCCGACTTTCCCGAAAGAGGTTGGGTGAGCAAAGAAGGCGTCAGTATGATCGAAAATAGGAGGTAGTGATGATGTTATTCCTTCGGCCTGCCGAAAAACAACATATAGCCATCCGCATCTGTTAACTCAAATCCACGCAAGCCGTCATTATTGTCCATGATCGGTTGGTGAAAGACCACCCCTTTCCCACGATACTCCTCATGCAACGAGTCCGGGTCCGCCACGTAACGGTCAAGAGCGTCGCACTCCACCCATAAAAGCAAAAAGGCCACAATACTGTGACCTTTTTTTGCATATCAGAGCCAACACCAGGTCGGCTGGCTTCTCATGTGCGCTCAACCCGACTAATAACCGGGATTCTGCGCCAAATTGCTATTAAGATTCCGCTCATTGAAAGGTATGGGCCAGATCCAGCTCCGCGAGTCCGGACCCACCGAACATATCGTCGAAAAAGAATTGCCATCGCTTCCGCACTCATCACGCGCTATCGTCCGCGTAGTCCGTTTGATATCGAACCACCGGTGACCTTCCCCGATCAGCTCCAGCCTGCGCTCCGTAAAGATGGCATCGAACAGATTTTGCCCGCTCTCCGTCCCCGCAGGCGCGCCACGCGTGGTCCGCAACGTATTCAGGTCATCCAGCGCCCCCGCAACACCTAGCCGGTACTCGCATTCCGCACGGATCAGGTACATCTCGCTGCTGCGATACACCTTGAAATTCTTTGCCCCATCGTATTTGTACAGCAACGTACGGCTGACATTCCCGATACCATCGATATCCCGCTGGATGACGCTCGGATCATTCCGGATCCCACCCGCCGGACCATAAATAAGGTCCCTGAAATTATTCGCCACCCGGTACGAAGCCGCATCGCCGTTGTCGGAAAAACCCGGTCGCATCGTCTGGTCATTCGGCACCTGCCAAACGATCTCCTGCGTAGTGGCGTCCGACCAGATCAGCGGATACGTCGCCTGATCCGCCAATGCGAAATTGTCGATCACCACCGTGGCATCGTCGGCCGACTGTGCATACTCACCCGCATACAGACCCGTACGGGCCAGCATCGCATGCACGCACGAAGAGTCGATATAATACCGGCTGTCATTCTCGATATCCCCATATTGACGGAAAAGCTGCAACGACGTATTCAGATCGGTATAAATACTATCGTAATACGCCTTTACAGAGATCCTCGACGGCTTGGCCTCCAGCGGATTGTCCCGGCTGAACACCGTAACATACGGCAGCGCCAGACTGTCCGAATTACGATCATAGGACTCCGCAAAATAACGGAGCAGATCAAAATGACAATGCGCACGAAGGGCCCTTGCCTGCGCCTCGATCTGAAAAGCCGTAGTCGTCGAAGCGCCGCTCTTGAACCCCTGGCAATTCTGTATCACATCATTGGCGGAGGCGATTACCGCATACGCCTGTGTAAAAGCCCCGCTGACAACCCCGTCGTCGGCAGCATAACGCCACTCCGCATCCGGTCTCCAGTTCCCATACGACTCATACGCTTCGATAAAGTCGTCGCCCATGATATCCGGCAGCCCGCTCCACGCCATAGGCGAACCATAGTAGCTGTCGTAGTAGCTGCTGCTCTTCAAACCATTATAGGCGCCTGCCATGGCTGCCTGCAGATCCGAAAGCGTATTGATATCCGTTTGAAAAGTCTGCGGCGTCGTATCGAGATTGCGTGTACACGAAGAAAAAACCACCGAACCGAAGAGCCCGGCAGCAAGAATATATCGGAAAAATGAGTGTTTCATGATAGAGGAATGTTCGTTTAAAAGCTAATAGATGCGCCAAAAGAAATGGTACGCAACGGCGGATACTGCGCCCCTGTAATATCCCCATTCGAGTTCGAGGTCGAGCTGTTCAGCGTCGAGAACTCCGGATCGAACGCCTGGAACTTGAAGATGGCCAGCAGATTCTGTCCTTGCGCAAAGATCCTAAGCGACTGGATCTTCAGCCGGTTGCAAAGCTCCTGCGGCAGGCTGTAGGATATCATCGCATTCCTCAGCCGCCAGAACTTGTCGTTCTCCAGATAGCGGGTAGTATTGTACTGGAACGGATCGCTCAGCGCAGGGAAATTCGTGATCTGTCCCGGTGTCGTCCAGGCATGGATGGCATTCGCCGAAAAACCCGCCGTGACATAGCCCGGGTACTCGATATTCGTCCGCGCATAATTGTATACGCTGTTCCCATAGGAATACACCCAGGTGAAGCTCAATCGAATGTTTTTATACCGCAGATTGTTCGTGATGCCGCCATGAAAAGGAGCGTCGCTCGTGCTCAACGTGACCCTGTCGTCCGGATCATAATCGTTCGTCCTTGTCTTGCCGTCCTTCTTTAAATACACAGAGCTGCCCGTTTGCGGGTCCACACCTACAAACCGGTCGAGATAGAAACTATTCAGCGGCTTCCCTACCTGCAGCACCTGGAAATCCTTATACAGCTGGAACGTCTGTCCCTGCGGCAGCGACAGGATCACATTGCGGTTCAAACTATAATTCGCATCGACGCTCCATTCAAAATCCTTCTGCCGGATCACGGCCAGGTTCACGCTGGCTTCAAAACCCCTGTTGCGCATGCTGCCCGCATTACCCAGGACAAACCCCGGTCCCCCGCTCGTGGACGGCGTGGTAAGATTGAAGAACAGATTATGCGTAAGAGAATTATAAAACTCCAGCTCCGTAGTAACACGCCGGTCGAACAAGCTAATTTCCACACCCGTATTGAACGTGCTCCTCGTCTCCCATTTCAAATCAGCGTTGCCAAAGGTCGTCAGGTTCAACGACGACCCGCCCGCAAAAGTGCCCGAAGAATACGCCTGCAGATAAGGGAAGTCGCCGATCCCGTCCTGGTTACCTACTGTGCCATAGCTGGCCTTCACCTTCAATAGATTGATCGTCTTGTTATTTTTCAGGAAATTCTCTTCCGAGATGATATACGCCCCACTCACGCCGCCATAATTCACCCAGCGGTTCTCCTTGCTCAGACGTGAAGTGCCATCCCTCCGCAGGGAGGCCCCCGCAATAAATTTATTCTTGTAAGTGTAATCCGCGATGCCAAAGAAAGAAACGATACCATTATCCGGTGTATAGACGACATTATCGATCAAAGGAATATAGCCGTTTGTCGCCGTGCCCGCCACAAGCCCCGCCGCATTCCGGAAGGGATTGAGCAGCCCGAATGCCGTATACCCAAAGCCGCTGGCCTGCGTACGCACCGTCTCGTGATAGAGGCCGATACTAAGATTATGATCCTCGCCCGCCCCCAGCAAATGGTGGTATTGCACCGAATTGGTAATGGTATAACGGAACTGCTTGGTGAAACCCTGGCGAAGATCGCCTTGAGCGTATTGCGGCCCTGAATTAGACCCATTCTGGATGGCGCTCTGCGTCCCATTGTTGACGATATCGAAATATTCGTCCTGTCCATAGTCGCCGCCAAGATTCGTACGAAGCGTCAGACCGCTGACCCAGGGCACGTTGAACTCAAGAAAACCATTTCCAAATGCCTTGGTGTTATAGGAATGGCCCAGGTTCTCATTGATATCTTCCACCGGGTTCGTCCAGATAGCGGGCCCCTGGATGCTGACCGCATATTTTCCATCCGGCGTATAGGGCTTTTCATAGGGCAACGCCCACAGGAAATTATTCAGCGGGTTGGTAGTACCCTGTCCGCCTTCGTTCTCCGCTCTTGATTTGCTCCAGCCGCCGGCGATGTTCGTCCCGAATCTGAAATGACCCTCCGTATGCTCGATATTGAACCGGCCTGTGTATCGGCGGATGCCCGTATGGATAAGGATACCGCTCTCATCGAGATAGGACATCGAACTAAAATACTTTGTATTGCTATTGCCTCCGCTGATGGACAGCTGATGCTCCTGGATCGGCGCCCGTTTGAACAAGGCGTCCTGCCAGTCGAAATTGATCTTTTTTAAACTGTCCGCCTGATCTGCCGTCCAGCCGTAGGGATTACCCGCTACATTCATTTCAAAATCCACATGCTGCTGACTGTTCATCACCTTGAGCTTGCTTGGCGGCAGCTCGGAAAACCCGAACTGGTTATTGTAGGTGACCACCATCTTCCCTTCTCTGCCTTTGCGTGTGGTGATCACGATCACGCCATTGGCCCCTCTCGACCCATAGAGACTGGTCGACGCTCCATCTTTTAAAATAGTCACGCTCTCGAAATCCTCCGGATTGATAGAGGCAAAATCATTGGCTTCCAGCTGAACGCCGTCGATGATATACAAAGGATCCGTAGAGCCGTTGATGGAACCCTTTCCGCGTATGACCACATTGGAAGGCCTTCCCGGCTGCCCGCTACCGGTTTTAACATCGACCCCCGCCGCCTGGCCCTGCAGGAGCTGGTCGAATGAAGCCACCGGCTGCACCGTCAACGTCTGTATCCTGACATTGGCCGAGGACCCTGCGCTAAACCGTCGCGCCTTGTTCTGATACCCGGTGATCACTACATCGTTAAGATCACGCGCGACAGGCAGCAACGTGATATGTAAGGAACGCTCTGCGCCCAGTGTGATATTTCGGGTGCCATACCCGATCATCGAAATGCTAAGCACCGACTTGCTGTTCTTTACTACAATGCTAAAATTGCCATCCGTACCCGTCGTGGTACCGCCCCGCATACCTTTCACCGTCACGGAAGCATTGACCAGCGGATTACCGGCGCTGTCGACCACCTGGCCCGTTATCTGGATGGGGGAGGGCACCGTATCCACAGCAGCAACAGGCGTCAACGGCTCTTCCTTGGGCTTTATCACGATCGTCTGATCGATGATCGTATAATTGAAAGGCTGATCCACAAAACAGGCTTTCAGCACCTCTTCGAGACTGCCTTCGGGAATATTCACCGACACCCGCCTGGCCTGCCTTAGCATGGACTCCGTGTACGCAAAAGTATATCCCGTCTGTTTGCGGATGGATCGGAAGATCTTTTCAAGAGGAGCATCCTTTTCCACGACCCGGATGGTCTGGCCGAATCCATGGGCGCTCACCTGGAATACAGCGGCAAATAAAAGAATGATACTAAGTTTCATTGCTCGGTACAATGTCTTTGGTGGGGGATACGGGCGCACGGGTGGGTTATACAGCGTATTTTGCATAACTTTACGTTGGTTTTGGTTTAATAAAAAATGAGTCCGTCAGACTATTTGAATTATGCCAGACCATCCACCGGTTTCGCGCCAACGAAACCGGCTTTTTGTTTGGAATAAGTTGAATAGGGCTATCGCATAACGATTACTTTTTTTCCTTCTGTTTTGAAATGTACCCCGCCTGTCGTTTCCAATATCCTGAAGACATCGGAAACATTGATATCCCGGCTTGTTTCCAGGTAGAACTTCTCGCTCACCGGCTCACGGAACTCCACCTCCACCCCATACCAGCGCGACAGCTCCCGCATGATCGAATGGATATCCGCATTGCCGAAATCGAATCGTCCGTTGCGCCATGCCATGACCCGGTCCGGGTCCACCTCTTTATCTATCGCGATAGATCGGTCGGCTTCCAGAATAGCCATTTGCCCTGGTGTCACGATATGTCGTGCGGCGAGATTGCTCACCTCGATGCTGCCTTCCAGCAGCGTGACACGGATCTTGCCCTCGTCATCATAGGCATTCATATTGAAATGGGTCCCCAGCACATTCACCCTGACATCTCCCTTCTTTACGACAAAGGGATGGTTCCGATCTTTGGCCACTTCAAAATAAACTTCTCCATTGACGGCCACTTGTCGTTCTTTCCCCTCGAAGGCCACCGGGTAGGTCATGGAAGAGCCGGAATTCAGCCATACCTGCGTCCCGTCGCTCAATGTCAGGGATGCTATCCGGCTGCCGATGGGTACCGAGATCGTATTCCACTGCAGATTGGCATGCGGATCCTGCCCTCGATAGGCGACCTGCCCTTCACCCAGTTTGACCAGATCCGTCCTGCCCTGTTGTACTACCGAACCATTTCGTACACTGTCCAGCAGGATGCGTTTTCCGTTAGCCAGTGTGATCACTGCATTGCTGGTCTTTGGCGGGGTCACCTCTTTGGGAATGACGGCTATCGGCTTCGTAGCAGATGAGTTTTTACCGAACCAGTAAAGTCCGGCGGAACAAAACACTCCCAGCAGCACAGCCGCAGCAATACCATATTTACGCAGACGCACATACAGCGGCCGGCGGCCCAGCGGTCGGCGAACAGACATTTCCGCCTGGTTGTCGCTGTTTCCCATAATCGTGCGCAACAGCTCGTCCGCCTTTCCGGATGGGATGGTCTCCCCGGGGGTAAATGTCTTCCAGGCCTGTTCCAGCCGTTGTTCCAGCTCGCGATCTCCCGAACGGGCTATCCAGTCGGCCAACAGCGCTTTTTCCCGGGGACTGATAGTCCCCGACAGCCATCGGTCAAATAATGCTTCGATATCAGGTTGCTGCATGTCCCCTATAGACGCTCCGGAAGAGAGTTGGTCCCAGTGGCCGGAAAAATTTTTTTTAACGATAGTATATCGCGGAGAGGATCAATAGGAGGGTGGGCACGATCTGCCATTCGATACCCAGCTCCTGGCGGATGGTACGCAGCGCATGGGTAAGGTGATTTTTTACCGTGCTGGCGGAAATATTCATTTGCTCGGCGATCTCTTCTTTCTTAAGGCCGTACTGTCGGCTCAGCGTAAAGACCTGCCGCTGCTGAGGGGGGAGATGTTGGATGATATCGATCAGCTTTTCCTGTAGCTCTTTTTCGAACAGCCCCTCGTCGGATCCCGCATCCGGGGCTGGTGTCGACCGGGACAATCTTGCCAGGGCCTGCGTCTCCCTGGCCATTTGCCGCAGATAGGTGATAGCCTGGTTCCTCGCCATGCTATATATGTAGGCGTCCCCATTTTGAATATCCCCCAAATGCGCCCTGTTCTGCCATATCCGGGTAAATACGTCCTGTAAAACATCCTCCGCCCGGGCTTCCGAGCCCGTCATCCGGAGTATAAAAAAATACAGCTTATCCCGCCATAGGTGGAACAATGTGGCGAAAGCTTCCTGATCGCCCGCGGCTATGCGCGGGAACAACATCAGGCTGGTATCGGCGGAAACAGCAGTCAACAGGTAGAGTGAATTACCCTGTAAACTTAAAAAAATTTTTACTCATCTTCTGATTTATCACTCGTAGCTCACATATCTATAGGTATCGGCCCTGTAACGACCATCGGTGATTGGAATGACATTGCCCGCCGAATCGCTGACGGCGCCGTTGAATTTGTAGATGTTCGTATAATTGGACTTGATGACATTCATTACGGCTGCAGGGGCGGTTGTCGAAGTAGCGCTCCACGGTCCTACCCGGGGAGAAACGGACCGCGAGGTTACAAACGAAAAATAGCTGTCGTTGTTGGATGTGTAATGGTTCGGATCATCCGGATGCTCGAAGTTGTATACGAGACTGCTCACGACCAGCGAGGTATCCGTGTAGCCATCCATCGACCCATAGAAGGTGTAGGTATCGGCGGCATAGGTGGGCAGGTGGGTATAGAGCGCAGTACCCGTGCCTTTATAGACATGACCATTCGCGGTAAATTGCCAGGTATTGTCCGGCTGATCGTGATAGGCGCTGTCACGTATGTCGAGTGAAAGAGTGCAGGGACTGTAATTATAGGCCGTCACGAAATGGATCGTGCCATAATCGTGGAAAAGGCCGTTGGGTTTGAGGTGTACATTCTGTATACCCGTGTCGGCGAAATTGCCGTCCGCGGAGAAGACTACACCATCCTGGTCGTCCGTAATGATATGATAAGGGCCGGCTTTCGTGACCAGCACGCTGACATCGACATAGCTTGTATCCGAACTGACGCCATTGTACCAGAAGCCATGGACTTTTGCAGACTGGCAGGTGCCATTGTCGTTGAGGAGGATGCCTTCCGAGGTATTGGCAGGCGGTATAGTCGTATCTTTTTTGCAGCCGGCTAACGCTGCCAAAAATAATATCAATATTGCGCTGATGCGATTCATCGGAGAAGGAATGGTTTGCATGACTGGTTATTTGACTAATTTAAATTTGCCATTTACAACGGGTTCGATATGATCCTGATGCCAGTAGTCCCGGACGGTGCCGCTGAAAACCCCGTATACGACGACTTTGTAGGTGTCGTCGGTGACATACGGAACCATGCTCCTGATCTGCAAGGTCATCAATGCATTCGGTTCTCCCGAGTTGGCGGCTCCGTTAAGGATGTAATTTTCCGGATAGGGTTTGGCGCTGTCGAAGGAGGAGATGTTGAAGTCCGTTCCAATCGTGTTAGTCTGGTAGGGAATGGTGTCGAGAGGGATGGAGGAAGATATTTCCAGGCCCATAGCCGTATTCTCTGTCGGCGCCGGCGCCGCGTATCCGCCAAGCCAGAAGACCGTTGCCTGGCCCGGCGGCAGGTTGAGCCCGGTGTTGGTGGTGGTGAGCGTTCCTTTATAATATCTGCCATTGGCCGTTGCTTCCCAGGTATTGTCAGGATAAGACCGTGCGGCGCTGTCCTGTACATATACGATAAAGCTGCAGCTCGAGGAGTCGAACCTGACCGGGAAGCTGGTAGGCCCGTAATGGTTGAAAGTACCGCTGGATGTTAGACGTACGGTGTATACGCCAATTTCGCTGAACGAGCCTGTGCCGCTGAAACTAACACCATTTTGGCTGCCGGTGCTGATAGTATATTTGCCGGGTACTGTGACGTTGAGCGTGACTTCGAGATAGTTGGAATCCGTCCCTGCCTCGACGCCATTATACCAGATGCCATGGGTTCTGCTGGGACTACAGCCCGAATCAAGGCTGGTGATATAGCCTTTAGCATTTCCATTTGATGATGTGGGAGGCTCTTTTTTACAGCTGGCAAAGAAGACCAGCGCCGATGACAATAGCAGGGCGGACCATACGCCAGGTGGGCGTGCAGTTAAGTATTTCATGATTAGGTTATTTGAGGCTTAAGAAAGTGTATTGGAGAATTAGCAGGATGCTTGCTGAAGAGAGTATCGAAAAAGCCGCAATATCTATGCCGCTTTTAATACCTTTATCCCTATGAAGCACATGAAAAAACTATTGACCGCCTTATCCCTGATAACAGGACTCTTCTTTTCCAGCCTTGCCTCCTCCGCGCAACAATTGAAGATCGACTCCAATTGGGTCAGGGACCAGGAACCATTCCGCATTGCCGGCAACCTGTACTATGTCGGCACCTACGACCTCGGCTGCTATCTCATCAACACCACGAAAGGGCTTATCCTCATCAATACAGGCATCCCCGGGTCGGACACCATGATCCGCCGGCATATCGAGTCGCTGGGGTTCAATTTCTCCGATATCAAGATCCTTCTCGCCACGCACGCCCATTTCGACCATGTCGGCGCCATGGCAGCCATAAAACAGGCCACAGGCGCTAAGCTTATGATCCATAAAAGAGACGCTCCCCTGCTGGCGGACGGCGGCAGCTCCGATGTTATTTTGGGTAAATATGGCGTAATGTTCCCGCCCGTAAAAGCAGACCGTCTCCTACAGGACAGGGACCTGATACAGCTGGGCGACATGCAGATGATGGTGCTTCATCACCCCGGTCATACAAAAGGCGCCTGCAGCTTCCTTTTTTCTGTGAAGGATGAGGACAGGGAATATCGCGTCCTCATCGCCAATATGCCTTCCATCCTCGATGAAACGAAATTCCCCGGCACGCCCGGCTATCCCACCGTGGGGAAGGATTATGCCTACACGCTGAATGCCATGCCGAAAGTGCAATTCGATATCTGGCTTGCCTCCCATGCCAGTCAGTTCGATCTGCATAAAAAACGTAAGAACGGCGACAGATATAACCCCGAAGCTTTTTTCGACCAGGCAGGCTATGACGCGGCCATTGCAAAGCTGAAAAAGGAATATGAAAAGAGGGCAGGCATTGCTAAATAATTTCCATAAGGTCCTCCACCGGTGGAATACCCTTCGCCACCGGCTGATTCTCTAGGATCATATAATAGTCTCCCTTCAATAACAGCGGCTCCACCGGCAGGATATTGACAGACCAGGCGGAAAGGACCCGCTCACCACGGTTTTCCCTGACATCGATAATAATGGCGCCCTGACCCGACGCCGGTAACGGCTCTTCTTTGGAGTATAGCAACCCTTCATATTTCCTACCCCCGACAACCACCTCTGCAAACACGCCACTGCCAGGCAATCCCCTGTCATCCGTCAACAGTTTGTACAAACTTTCTCCCACATAAAAACGCCACCCCTTGCTACAATCCTCATAACACTCAACCGCCGGTATCAACCCGATATGGGTCATGGTTATCCGGGTCATAGCTCCTTCGACGGCGATATCCCAGGCGATGAAATTATTCTTCCACAAATACGGGTCTTTGAATATGGGCAGATGACAATCCACCACCTTCCACAGGATGAATTGCTCCGGGACAACCTCGACGATCTCCATCCTGGACCAGGTCGTCCTGGCAAAATGCACCATAAAGCTATCCTGAAGTTTTTCCGCGCACCCTTTAAAGTTTATCGCCCACCAATCCCCAACCCGGCAGATCTTTTCAAATGCCTCCCGGGCAGTAGATGGCACGACAATGGAATAATGGAAGTTTTGCCGATTCATATGCTTTGTATTATACAGCAAATCTATCCGGCAACGCAAAAGCCCTGTTTATTGAAAATGGAGAATTTTGCAACGCTTGACGTCCAGCCCCCGTATCCCGCACCAGGCCGTCCTGGTCCTCACCAGGTCCGCTCACTCCGACCTTAAACTGTCCGCCGGATTCGCCATGGCCGCCCTGATCGCCTGATAGCTCACCGTACACATCGCTATAATGGCCGACAACAGCCCCGCCAGCACAAATACCCACCAGCCGATCGTGATCCGATAGGCAAACTCATGCAGCCAGTTATTCATAAAATACCAGGCCACCGGCGCCGCCACCAGCAGGGCGCCACCTACCATCGCCAGGAAATCCCTGGACAACAGGTACACGATACCCGACACCGATGCCCCCAATACCTTTCTCACCCCGATCTCCTTGGTACGTTGGACGGCAAAGAAGGAGATAAGCCCCGAAAGACCCAGACAGCTGATCACGATAGCGATGATAGCGGTAACATTGATCAATTTATTCAACAGGTCGTCCTTGTGATAAAAATTGTCCATCTCTTCGTTCACATAATGGTAATCGAAAACATCGTCCGGATACGCCGTCTGCCATGCCTTTTGAATAGCCTCCCGCGCCGCACCCTGGCCGCCGGCAAGTTTTATAGCCGCATATTTATACCGGCTCGTCAGCGTTGTGATCATCACAGGTTCGAGATCCGCATACATGGGCCGCACATTGAAATCCTTGACAACCCCAACGATCGTCCCCGTCCTGTCGTCCAACGTACCATCCACCAGGTGATGACCAAGCGCCTGCTGGGGATCCTTGAATCCAAACTTATGCAAAAGCGTTTCGTTGAGCAGGAACTCCCTCGCCGTATCGCTTGGCTCGAGATTCCTTCCCGCCAGCAATTGCAGCCGGAAGGTGGACAGATAATTCGCATCCGCCGCAATCGTACGCGCCGTAAAATTTTCCCACGCCCGGTTGTCATAGCTCACCGAACCTCCGAGATAATGATCCGATATAGGCGCCGAGATACAAAAGCTGACGGACTGTACAGACGGCTGCGCCAGCAGTTTTTGTTGCAGCCAGGCCAGCTTGCCTTTGTCCGGATTGGGAATAGGGATCATCATGACCGACTCCTTGCTGAATCCCGGATCGATGTTCTTCACATATCTTATCTGCATCGTAATGATGATCGTGCATATGATCAACACCTGGACGACGACATGCTGTACAATGACCAATCCCTTCCGGAACAGCACCGATCGGACCTCGGTGACCTGCTGCCTCAATGCATTTACAGGCTTCCACCGGCTGAGGACCAGTGCGGGATATGACCCTGCCACCACCGTTACCATGCCGGCCAGCGCCAATAAAAAGGATACCAGCAGCCGGTCATGCAGAAGATCGAATGACAGCTGGCTTTGCAGCCAGCTATGGAACACCGGCAATGTCAGACGCACCCATACCAGGGATAGTACGGTAGCCAGCGCCACCATACAGGCCGCCTCCGTCATGAACTGCCAGAATACGGAAGCCGCCGTGCCTCCCAGCACTTTTCGCGTGCCGATCTCCCTCGCCCGTTTGGCGCTCTGGGCCGTGGCCAGGTTGATAAAGTTGAAACAGGCTATCAACACCAAAAAAGCGCCCACGATCATTAATGTAACGAGAAGGGACATCCGCATCGAACCTCCGTACCGGGCATCGAAATGAATGTCTTTCACCGGCTGCAGATGGAAATAATACGCCGACTGTACGCTGGGATCGAAATGCTGCTTTACGATACGACGCGTTGCCGCCTCGATCTTTGCCGGAGGGACGCTGTTCGGCATCCATACAAAGGACTGCATCCAGGAATTGATAAAACCCCAGCTATTATGCATATCCCTCTCCATGTCCGGATGGACGCTGCTAAAAGTAGCCCGCGACAGGAACAGGCCGGTCGTCAGATCAGTATTGGATGGATAATCTTCCAGGACGCCCGTGATGGTAACGGTAAATTTATCATCCAGCGTGAGCGTTCTCCCCATAGCCTCCTCTTTCCCGAAGTATTTGTCCGCCAGCCGCCGGGTGATGACAGCCGTATACGGGTTCGTCAGCGAGCTGCCCGCACTCCCTTCCAGCCAGGTACAGTCGAACAGGCTAAACCAGTGTTGATCCGCATAAGCTATGGCATCCTTTTCCGTAAAGAACTTACGCCCGCCGGCGTCCTCCACCCCCACCGTGGCAGTAATAACTTTCAACAGCACGGCCTGATCCTTTATCTCCGGAACCTCTTTCTGCAGCGCGGCCGTCAGGTCCAGAGGGGACCCGTTCTCATTGAACACCGATCCATCATCCCAATGAATATCCGTCACAGCCCGGTAAAGCTGCCCGTCTTTCACATGATATCTGTCAAAGCTGAGATGGTATCGGATGAACTGGAAGAGGAGCAGCCCCCCTGCAATGCCCAGCGAGAGGCCAAGCACGTTCAGGGTCGTATAAAAACGCTGCTTCCGGAGATTCCGGACGGCGATCTTGATATAGCTGTTGAGCATAGATGGTTTTTAGCTGGACGTTATGCTGCAGTCGCCACCAATACTATGCCGGGGTTATTCCCGCCTATGAACCAACTATTTGCATATGCTGGATACCGGACACTGTTCTCTTATGATACAGAAAAATGTATGCTTCCAATACAAGGGTCAGCCACGCTGAAGAAGCACTTTCATCGTCGTCCCATCCACCGGTCCCGAAGTATGTTCATGGATGATCTTCCATACCCCGCCTTTGTTTTGCACCACCCAGGTCAGGCGGTTTTGAAGGTAGCGCAGCTCTTCGCCGTTCTCCGATATGGCGGCAAATCTGGCAAAAGCGCTCACGACCGCCATCTCATCCCCCGTCTGGATCCGGACATCCTCAAAACTGACGACGACACGCTCCGTGTCCAATGATCCAAACCAACTCTCCGCCATTTTCCGCCAGGGGGCCAGTCCGGCGTAGACCCATTCCCACATATCGAAAATGCGGACATCTTCATCAAAGATGGATACAAAGGCGTCGACGTCCTTTTGAAAGACAGCGGTTTTATAGGTCTCGAGCAAGGATTCGATCTCTTTCATAGCTCCTGGTAGTTTTTAAGCATTAGTCCGGCATGGGCAGCCCATTTCTGCAAGACCCAGATGACAGTAATATGTCCGGCCAGCCCGGCGAGGATCACAACACATCGGAACCAATATGGTTCATTGGTAAATATGAATTCCAGCTTTAGGAAATTATAGCGCGAGGCTTTCTTTTCCTCTGGCATATCGGGCTGTTTTGGCATATGCTCCTTTTTCGATACCATAGGCAATAAAAGTCTTGGGAAGATATACTTCCGGGTGAGGAATAAGTGCACAGGTCCGAGTGCAAGGAATTGTATAAGGCGTAAGGTCAGTTAAAAGCTCCCGTGGATATGAATAATACCGGCAAGGTATATAAAAAAGTTCACTTTTTGATACGATTCGTACTTTTTTACTCCTAAATTATCCTTTTTTAAGTACCGAATTACCTCTTTGAAAGACGCCGCTGTTTTTCCTCCATCTTTGAAAAAATGGAGCGGGACCCGAGATATAAGACTGCAAAAATTCTGATCACTTCCGGTCACATAAAAGCATTTAGGGAAATATTCGATCTGGAGGTCATCCCAAAGAGCGTCGTTGCCCGCGACCTTGGACTTAATAATGTCCGTTTCACCCAACTCATGTTCAACGTTGAGAAATTCACCTATAAAGATACTTTCCTGATAGCAGCCCTCATCGGCATCGACGAACAGACCATTACCTCACTTATTATAGAGCAATATCTCCTCGACAAAAGATCCAAAAAGAAAAAGCCCAAATAACCCTCACCTCATATTCTCTTTCGACACCGCAAACACCCGCCAGGTTCAACTCCACCGGCATGGCTTTACCTTAGCTAACCAGGTTATCTGATATACCCCAAAATTCCAATTCTGCTTCTGTTTTACCACCCCGCTTCTCACTAGCTTTGCCCTCAAAAAATGCCACAGCTCGATATACGGGGCATCCGGCTCCATTATGACGAAAAAGGTACCGGTCAGCCTATCGTGTTTGTCCACGGTCACCCCTTTAACCACACCATGTGGCAATACCAGACAGACCATTTTTCAAAAGAATATCGCCTCATTATGCCCGACCTGCGCGGCTATGGCCGGACGGAAGTAACTCCCGGCAGAGTGATGCTGGACGAGATGGCGCTGGATATCCTCCATTTGCTGGATGCGCTGCAGATAGAACAAGCCATTTTTTGCGGCCTTTCCATGGGAGGACAGATCGTATTGGATTTTTACCGCCTGTTCCCGCAAAAAGCAAAAGCCCTCATCATCGTCGACTCCGACGCAAGAGGGGAGACGCCGGAAAGTTACCGGCAGCGCATGGAAAAGGCAGCCATGATACAAAAAACAGGGATGGAACAGCACACCGACGACACCATCCACCAATACATCGCCCCTGCGTCCATGAAGAACACCCCCGTATATACGCACCTATATGAAATGATGACCACGACGACGGCGGAAGGAGCCGCCGCAGCGCACAAAGGCAGGGCCGAAAGAAGAGATCATCTCTCCATCCTTCCCCATATCCATATACCCACGCTGATCGTAGTAGGAGAAGAGGACTTCTTCACGCCCGAGCCCATCGCCCGGCTCATGAGCGATACTATTCCCGGCGCACAGCTGGCCGTCATAACAGGCACAGGCCATCTGCCCAATATGGAAAAGCCGGAGGCGTTCAATGCGGCAGTATATTCTTTTCTAAAACAGGCCTTGTGATCAAAGGCCCTGGCGGCGCGGCCTACTCCCTGAATATCTTGCTTTTTGACTTTGCTTTTATCCTGTCCCGGAGAAAATTGGCCATCACATCGTATTTCACTCCGAACAGCGCGGCCAGCCCCATAACCTCATTCAGCGTAAATTCGCCCGGGTTGCGGGCTTTATTGCGAAAGGAATAAAAGGATATGCCCAGCTCGATGGACATCCTTGTCTCGCTGATAATGGCGAAGATCTGCTCGAAGCTGGTGATTCTGCCGGCTTCCAGCTCGTTTTTAATGGAATTGAGCCGGTTCCTCCGGCGCTCATCCCGGACGACCTGTTTTGTGTGATCCGTAGGCTTGACCTTGAATTTCTTTTGCACCACTGCAAGATGATACATTATCTCCTCCACTATCCATGATATGATGTCCGGAATAACATGCTATAATAAAAAATATTCGCGGTCTAAAAAGACCACAATAATTTCTTATATTTCCCTCTGTTTCTCGTATAGTTTTCTGCATATTTAATGCTGTTATTTTGTAAATCACTTGTTTTCTGCATGATTTATATAATCAAATTAAATGGATCATGCTGATAGGAAGGGAATCAATTTTATTAACCTTATAAAAAATATAATACCTTTGGTCGTCCTCACCTGTGTCCTTCTCTTTCGCAATAAATTGCGAGCTATTCCATTTTTCGGGATTTTTTAATATTAAAACACATAGTATATGTCTCTTGACAAGGACATTTGTGTCATCGCCGACAGCCTTAGGCAAAGGTCTAAGGAGGAATTGCAGGACTGGTTCCTCGATCAGCTCATAAGAAAAGGCAGCCCATTGCTAAAACGGTCCTACCCTAATCAGTTTGAGTTCTATGTCTATATTAAGGCCGGCCATCGCAGAGCCGGCCCGGGTGACATTTATAAATGTCTTGGCGCGGAAGAAGGCCTGCGGGAGCTGCCTACGATCTATATATCCATATCAGGGTACACCCCCGATGGCATACGAGCCGCCAGGCTGTCCGGGAAGAATATTTTACTTTTAGAAACTTCTCAGCTAATCGCAGACATGCGATTCAACGAAGTGGTGTCTTTACAGCCCTATACTATTTATTTCTACCCTAATTTTGACCCATCAAATTTAAACAACTACATCTATCCATGATCACCTCCTCTCTTTCTCAACTTTTTTGGTACAAGGCCATCAGCCCGAACTTCGCAAAAGCCATCGACTTCGCCCTGACCACCGACCTGGCATCCCTCGATACAGGACGGCACGACATCGACGGGGACAATGTCTTTGCCATCATCAACGAATATACCACCAGGCCGGCCGAAGAATGTGACCCCGAAAGTCATCGCGATTATGCCGATATCCAGATCATGATCACAGGTACGGAAAGATTTGGCTACGCTCCTCTCGAAGCTACACCCCCCACCACCCCCTATGATGAAGAAAGAGACGTCGCCTTCTACACGCTCCCGGAAGATGAGATCAGCTACATCAGGCTAAGCCCCGGTCAATTCATTATCTTCTTCCCCACCGACATCCATCAACCCGAGGTCTTCCACCTGCAACCCGGGCTGGTAAAAAAGCTCGTGTTAAAGGTGCGTGAATGGGCCTTCACTCCAAAATAGTCCCATTCCCGCACACCGCTAATGTCTGTAGGCCTTCGTCGGACCTGCTTCGACACGGAGCTTCGCTCATAACCTTCGTTGGTTCCAACACTGTTGGACCCGCCTCGGTTACCTCGGTCGGGACCTCTGGTCCTGGACGAACCGCCCGCGGCGGCTCAGATCAGCGTCACCCTGGGCCCGGAAACCGTTCCCTACCAAATGACCTCGTAACATGATCTCGCAAAAGTTTCATAACATGGACGATCAGGGCAAACGCGATCACAAGACGGCTTTGAAGCAATTCGCGCTCGACCTCATCTCTACCCGCATCCGGGCAGCCGGACAACAGGCGGACCAGGCGCAGGAAGCCGCCAACCAGGAAGAGAAAAGCTCCGCCGGCGATAAATACGAAACAGGCCGTGCCATGTCACAAAATCAAAGAGACCTATACAGCCGGCAACAGGCGGAGAATGCCCGCGAGCTCGCCGCCCTCCATCAGATCAAGGTCGATACCCTTTATTCCACAGCCGTCACAGGCGCCTTCATCCAATGCGACGGAATCGGTTTTTTCATTGCCGCAGGCCTGGGCAAACAGCAGCTCCATGATCAGACTATCTTCTTTCTCTCTCCCGCGGCCCCTTTAGCCAAAACGCTTTACCAAAAGCGGACAGGCGACAGCTTTGTCTTCAACGGACGCACCTTCCATATACTGGATATATTCTAAACGAACCCCCGGTTTTTCGGGAATTATATCCTATTTTTCATCCTTCAAATACGACCAATGAGAAAGACACTCCTGCTGCTGGTGACCATATCCATACTGTCCGCTGCCTTTTCACAAGACCAGACGAGCTTTGCCATCATTCCCGCGCCTGCCGGCCTCACGCCTGGCCAGGGCCAGTTCGTCCTGCCCTCCACCATCGGTATCACGGGCATCAACCAGCCCTCCCTCATACAGACGCTCACCGATCTGCAAAAGCAGCTGAGCGCCGCCACCGGACACAACGTAATCCTTGCCAAACCAGGGACCGCCGCCACGATCCGCCTGCTCCTCAACAAGACTTCCGATGCCACCCTGGGGGATGAAGGTTATGAGCTCTCCGTCGCCGGCGCCGGCATTGCGATCAAAGCCAACAAGCCCGCTGGCCTTTTTTATGGCGTACAGACCCTGCTGCAGTTGCTGCCCAAGGAGATCGATAGCCGCACCCGGGTAAAAGACGTCGAATGGAAAGTTCCTTTTGTCACCATCCGCGACTATCCCCGTTTTGCCTGGCGTGGATTGATGCTCGACGTATCCCGGCACTTCTTCACCGTACAGGAAGTAAAAGACTTTATCGACCAAATGGTGAAATATAAATACAACCTTCTCCACTTCCATCTCACGGACGACCAGGGCTGGCGCGTCGAAATAAAAAGTCTCCCCAGGCTGACGGAAGTAGGAGCCTGGAACACCCGCCGCGAAGGCCGCTTTGGCAGCTTTTCCGCCCCCACGCCCGATGAACCCCGCAATTTCGGCGGGTTCTATACGCAAAACGATATCAAAGAGCTGGTACAATACGCAAAGGACAGGTTTGTAGACATCCTCCCCGAAGTGGATATTCCCGGTCACTCGCTGGCCGCTATCGTATCCTATCCCGAACTATCCTGCACCCCCGGCGCCGATCGATACCGCGTCAACTCCGGTGAAAAATTTATGAACTGGTATCCGGGCGGCTTCGCGGCGCTGGTGGACAATACCCTTTGTCCCGCCAACGAGAAAGTCTATCCCTTCCTCGATAAAGTGTTTACGGAAATAGCCGCTCTCTTTCCCTTTGGCTATATCCATGTCGGCGGCGACGAATGCGCCAAGAACTTTTGGGAAAAAAACGACGCCATCAAAGACCTGATGAAAAAGGAAGGCTTGAAAACCATGCAGGAGGTCCAAAGCTATTTTGAAAAAAGGGTGGAGAAGATCGTCGAATCCAAAGGCAAAAAGGTCATCGGCTGGGACGAGATCCTGGAAGGAGGGCTGGCGCCCAACGCCGCCGTCATGAGCTGGAGGGGTATCAGCGGTGGCATCGAAGCCGCCAGGCTCGGTCACCAGGTCGTCATGAGCCCCACTACCTTTGTATACCTCGACTATATGCAGGGAGATGCTATCATCGAACCCCCGGTCTATGCCACGCTGCGGCTCAACACCGCCTATTCCTTCGAGCCCGTCCCCGATGGCGTCAACCCCGCGCTGATCAAGGGAGGGCAGGCCAACCTCTGGACGGAACAGGTATTTAACACACGCCACCTGCAATACATGCTCTGGCCCCGCAGCCTCGCCATCGCCGAATGTCTGTGGTCGCCCAAAGAGAAAAAGAACTGGAATGATTTCGTGCGCCGCACCGAAGCCAACTTCGAAAGAATGGATCTGCGTCAGATAAAATATGCCCGCTCCCTGTATGATGTAGGGTTTGCCGTAAAAAAAGACCCCGGCGCCAACGACTCGCTGTCCATCACTTTATCCACCGAGGTGGAAGGACTCGATATCTATTACAGCTTCGACAACTCCAATCCCGATAATTTCTATCCAAAGTATTCGAAACCGCTCACCGTGCCAAAGGATGCCGATATGCTGAAGGTGATCACTTACCGGGATGGCAAACCCATTGGCCGTCAGCTCAACATGCCCATCGATGAGCTGAAACGTCGCGCC
>DASZXP010000233.1:0-10537 GCA_035545935.1 Puia sp.
CTCCACGTCATTCTTGGCGAGGGGGGGCTGCTCCATTTTTTTGGAAAAGAGGGTGTAATAGGCCGTGAACCCGATGCCCAGCAGCAATATTACGGCGGCGGCATATCTAACGGCCAGGGGTAGGAGCCGGGGTCTGCTTTCTTTCCGGGACACGCGATCATCCAATCTTTTTTGCAGGTCCTCCATGTCCTGCCGGAAGACGGGCTGTTCGGGCAGGCTTCGGTGAAGGACCATTCCCTCCAGCGCATCGGCCAGGAAGGGGTCGTCCAGGGCGGCGCGCTCCATTGCATGCATTTCGGGGTCGGAAAGCTCCCCGCTCAGATATTTTTCGATATCCGAGGATGAATACAAAGGCATATGTTTGTCCCTGCCGGTCATTTTACTTTTATGGTTTCTATGGAAGGCTCCTGCTTATCCATACAGATCTTCAGGTTCCTTCTTCCATTTTGTATATAGCTTCTTACTTTATTCCATTCTATCCCTGTCATGGCTTCGATCTCTTTATAGCACTTGCGCTGTAGATAAAACAATTCGACAGCGGTCTTTTGTTCAGGTGACAGGGTTTCCAGACATTTGGATAATTTATCCAGCTGCTGCTCTTTTTCAAATACACCATTCAGATGCAATTCTTCGCCCGTTTGCATATGGTCGGGGTCGAACTCGCTGGTCTTTATGCGGCGGGTAGAGCGTAACTGCATCAGGCAGTGGTTCTTAGCTAAAGTATACAGCCAGCTCCGGAAGTTGTCCACCTCATATTTGAGCAGCTTTTGTGCCAGTTCTTCAAAGATATTCATTACGGCATCCTTGGCTGTTTCCGGCTCGCCCAGGTATTTCAGACAGACGGGATACAGCAGCTCCATATAGCGCTGGTAAAGAGCTGCCAGTATCGTAAGGTCGCTCGATCTCCGGTAAGCCGCTACCAGCTCGGCGTCGCTGGCGGAATGGGATGGTATGTTCTTTAAAAATGGCAACAGTGATCAATGGTCCATGCTGATGGGGTTAAAAATAACTAAAATTCAGGAGGGGATGTGTAATTTCTATGGATAGGGCATCTTTAAGGAAATGAGAGGCTTATGCCCGAGAAAATACAGCTGCTGATACACAACCCCTGCCATGAGCAATGGGATAATATGATGCCCGATGCGGAGGGCCGTTTTTGCGGGTCCTGTCAGAGGACGGTAGTAGACCTTACCATGATGAGCGACCAGGAATTGCTGGCCTGGTTTGCCCACGATCGCAAGGATGCCTGTGGACGGGTGATGCAGGACCAGCTCAACAGAGACCTTGTACCCGAAAAACCTCCGAAAAAAAGCCGTTGGGCCCTATGGTGGCAGCTCCTGGTGGCGGGTCTGCTAATGTCTTCGAAAACATCCGCACAGGCAAAACCACCCAAGGCGCCCACAAGTCAGTCCTGTGACAAGGACTTTCATATGCCGCGTGTCCTGGGCAAAATGGTTTTCGGGACGCAGGTTCAGATCGTTCAGATCGTCGATTCCGCCACGCAAAAGCCTATACCCGGTGCGTCTGTGCAGGTGGATGATGATCCAAAATTCCTTATAGCGGATTCCGCAGGTAAGGTTTTCATCCTCTATCACCGAATAGTGAAAATGTCGAACATGAAGGTCTCCAGCATCGGCTATGCACCTGCTGCTATACCGGTGGATCGTGATTGGCTGGGAGGGAACAAGACCGTACAATTGTCCTCTCTTCCCGAACAGCTACCTGTCGTATCTGTCGTCGGCTATCCAACAGAGAGGCATTCCACCACGACGGGAACAATAGCAACAGTCAGCTGTATCAAACGCACCTGGACCGACGTGATCAAAGACACCCTGCTCTTCCGGAAATCCCCGCTGACCATCTATCCCAACCCCGTCACCAGAGGCGCATCCATTACCTTGTCCCTCCGCATGGACCAGCCGGGTGACTATATGATACAGCTATACAGCAGCGCAGGCGCCATAGTCGAATCCATGCGTATAGAAGGTGTAGACGGAGCAAGGACGGAATTGATGAATATTCCCGGCTCCCTGGCGGCAGGTGTTTATTTTATGCGGGTGTTCCATATGGAGACGGGGAAGATGTATACGAAGGGGGTGGTGGTGTTGTAAGCTCACTTAAACCCCGGATGAAACCGATGCAATGTCTCCCTCAAGTACTCCCGATCCAGGTGCGTATAGATCTCCGTCGTGGTTATGCTTTCATGTCCCAGCATCTCCTGCACCGCACGCAGGTCCGCGCCCCCCTCTACCAGATGAGTGGCAAAGGAATGACGAAAAGTGTGAGGCGAGATATTCTTTTTTATACCCGCCAAACCAACCAGGTCCTTCAATAGCAAAAAGATCATTACCCGGCTGAGCTTGCTGCCCCGCCTGTTGAGGAACAGTATATCTTCATTACCGGGTTTCAGGGGAATATGTACCCGTATCTCCTGCTGATAGATCCGAATGTACTTGATGGCATCGCTGCCGATGGGGACCAGCCGCTCCTTATCTCCTTTGCCAACCACCCGTATAAACCCTACGTCCAGGTAAAGACCCGATATACGAAGGTTCACCACTTCACTCACCCGTAATCCACAGCTGTACATGGTCTCGAGGATGGCTTTATTCCGTCCTCCTTCCGGCCGGCTAAGGTCTATCTTCCCGATGATAGCCTCTATTTCTTCAAAACTGAGCACATCCGGCAACGCTCTCTTTAGTTTGGGCGACTCCAGCAGGGTAGTAGGGTCCTTTTTGACGATCTGTTCAATATAGCAGTATTTATAGAACGAGCGGATGCCCGATAAGATCCTTGCCTGGGTGGTAGCTTCGAGCTCCAATCGACCGATCCATTGCAGGAACGCCTGGAGGTCCTTTAATTCGATGGCATCGGGCGCCTTCATGGAGCCGGTGGCCTGAAGGAAGTCCGTCAGCTTGTCGATATCCCGAAGATAGGCTTCCACGGAATTTTCCGAGAGCGACTTTTCCAACTGCAGCCAGGCCTTATATCCTTTTTTATAGGACTCCCACATCCAACAATTATAAACTTTAATGGACAAACTCTAAAATTTTCTTTGTATCTCGCCTCCTTTGAGGCATATTTGCTTTCTTTTAATAAGAACCGCATGGCAACAGTCAACCTACGTAGTTTCCGGCAGATGGTCCGTCACAATAAAAGGCGCATAAAAAGCTTTTTGACAAGATTGGAGAACAACACGCCCCGTGGGCTGGACAGGCTCACGACCGAGGCGGATAAGGAAGCCTGGAAACGTACCGACTGTCTGGATTGCGCCAATTGCTGCAAGACCATGTCCCCCACCTATACCAAAAAGGATATAAAAAGGATCGCCGCCCATCTGGGTATGACGGAAAGAGCTTTTAGGGAGAAATGGCTGTATAAGGACAAGACGGGAGACTGGATGAATGTAAAACAACCCTGCCAGTTCCTGGACCTCAAGACGAATATGTGCAATATTTATGCAGTCCGCCCCCGGGATTGCGCCGGCTTCCCCCATCACACCAAGAAGAAGATGGTGGAGTATATGCATATGTACAAGCAGAACATCGAATATTGCCCGGCCACGTATAGGGTGGTGGAGTATCTCAATGAAAAGTTAAAGTGAGATATCTTCGATAAGGAAATACTCCGGGGTCCCGGTTTTAAAAGAAATAGCCAGAACATCAAATTGTATCCTGGTTGTGGCCGGAATATGATGCAGGTACAGCCAGTGAGAAGCAGCCCGCATGATGTTGCGCAGCTTGGGCTTACTAACCCTTTCCTCCGGATGACCATAGCCCTTTCCCTGACTGCATTTGATCTCGATGAAATGATAGACGCCCTGCCGGGTAGCGATGATATCTATCTCACTGCGGCCATGACGCCAGTTGCGGTGCAGAATAATAAAGCCCTTCCCCGCAAGCCACCCGGCGGCTATTTCCTCTCCCCACTTCCCAAAATCATTATGCCGGGCCATTCTTGTTTTTTTCTTTTATTTGCAAAATAAATCCCAACATGGCTCAGGAAAAAAATGTTTTTAAACTGAAAGGAAAGATCCAGCATTATGCCTGGGGCGGTTCGACGTATTTACCTAAGCTCTTATCCATCTCCAATCCGGAGAACAAGCCCTTTGCCGAATACTGGCTTGGCGCTCACGATAATGCACCGGCGGAAATAGAGGGAGCGACGCCTGCCAAATTGAATGAGTATATAAAAGGGAGCCCGGAGACTTTACTGGGCTCCGCTGTAAAGGAGCGTTTTGGCAGACTGCCTTACCTGTTGAAGATCCTGGATGTAAAAGATATGCTCTCGATACAGGTGCATCCCAGTAAAAAGAACGCGGAACTGGAATTCGCCGCGGAGAATAAAAAAGGTATTGCGCCCAACGCGCCAAACAGGAACTATAAGGACGACAACCATAAGCCGGAGCTGATGCTGGCGCTCAGCGAATTCTGGCTCCTGCATGGGTTCAAGCCGGAAGAAGAGCTGATGCGTATACTCGCTACAGTGGATGAACTCCGTTTCCTGCAGCCCGTCTTTTCGATGGAAGGGTACAGGGGCTTGTATCAAACAGTGATGGAAATGCCACAGCAGGAGGTCAATGCGGCTTTGCAGCCTTTATTGGACAGGATCCTGCCTGCCTATAAAGCAAACCGGCTGCGGCGGCATGAAGAAGACTTTTGGGCTGCGCGTGCCGCCCTTACCTATAATGAAGGAGACAAGATCGATCGCGGTATCTTCTCCATCTATTTTTTCAACGTGGTGAACGTGCTTCCGGGCGAGGCGGTCTTTCAGGACGCCGGTGTACCGCATGCTTACCTGGAAGGACAGAATGTAGAGATCATGGCCAATTCGGACAATGTGCTCCGGGGCGGACTCACGCCTAAACACGTCGATGTCCACGAACTGCTGAAGCACGTTCGGTTTGAAGCAACCAACCCCCGTATCATCCGGGAGAACAATACACCGGGTCATATCTCCGTATACAAGACTCCCGCTCCTGACTTCGAGCTGAGCAAGATCAGCCTGCAAGCCGGAGAGAAAGTGACCATACAATCCCATTCCGTGGAGATCTTCCTTGTGCTGGAAGGGAAGGTGCAGGTGGAAGATGGAGGCGGTTTTACCCGCAACGCCGGGGATGCCTTTATCGGGTTTGACAAGGCGAAACTAAACCTACGAGCCGACAAGGACGCCATAATATACCGTGCATCGGTACCCAAGGGATAAAATACATGTCATGCGAATAATGCTCCTTATCCTGACATGCTGTATAAGCCTGGCGACAACGGCGCAGGTAGCGACTATTTCTCTGGGAGGCAACAGCCTGATAGAATATGATTTTGGCAAGGGTTCTTACAACGTGATCTTCAATGGCAACCTCGTCATTAAAAATGCCTATGCCGTCTGTAGAAGCCGCGGACGCATGGATAGCAGCACGGCGGCGGGGTATACGTCCCGAAAGCCTGTTCTGGTCGAAGGACCCCAGGGTCCTCACGTAAAAAGATATTATATCGTCATGAAGGGCGACAGCCTTCCGATGATGCAGCAGGAGTTCGAAGTGAATGACATGTTGCATCATTTCACCACGCGTGTCTCGCTCGACGTACCCGGCTGCGATTATATGTCCCCGATGACCACCGATACCGTGGACCTGCACCAGTCCGATGATACCAGGGCCCTGTTCATGCCCTTCGACAACGATGCCTGGGTACGTTACAACGCCTACCCCCTGGCATCCGCCGACTTTACCAGCTCCGAAGCAACGGTGCTATACAGCAACAGCAGCCGGCATGGTCTGATCATCGGCTCGACGGAGCATAATGTCTGGAAGACGGGTGTAAAAGTGAAAGGGTCAACGCCCGGTACGGCTTCATCATTGGCCGTATTCGGCGGATACACCGACAAGACCTATACCCACGATGTCAAAGGACATGGAGAGGTCGGGCACTCCGGCAACTTTTGCTGGAGTCCCCAGATAATGGTGGGCTGGTTCGACGACTGGCGCATCGGTCTGGAGACATATGGCTCTTTCGCACAGGACAGGCCGGTGATAGCAAGATGGAGCAAGGCCACCCCCTTCGGATGGAACAGCTGGGGCGCCATCCAGGACAAGCTGACGCTGCCCAGGGCCAGGGCGGTGGTGGATTTCTTTCACGACAGCTGTAGCGCATTTCGCACCGCCGATCATACATTATACATCGACCTGGATTCTTACTGGGACATGCTGCTAAAGGGAGGGATCAACGGAGATCTCAGTCAGCTGAAGGAATTCTGCGCTTATTGTAAAAGCAAAGGTTTCCAGCCGGGCATATACTGGGCGCCTTTTGTGGACTGGGGCAAGTCCGCCCGGAAGATGGAAGGCTCCGACTACAACTACTCCGACTGCTGGACCCGTCAGAACGGCCAGTACATCGACCTGGATGGGGCAAGGGCGTTGGACCCTACGCATCCGGGAACACAGGCCAGGATCGCCCTTTTCATCGATAAGTTCAAGGAATGCGGCTTTACAATGATCAAGATCGACTTCCTTGGCCATGCGTCGCTGGAGGCCGATCATTTTTATGATACCACGGTACACACGGGCATGCAGGCATTTGATAAAGGGATGACGTATCTGACCCGCCGGCTGGATAATACCATGCTGGTCTATGCGGCCATCTCTCCCAATATGGCGACAGCCCCCTTTGTCCATATGCGACGCATCGCCTGCGACGCCTACAGTAAGATCAACGAGACGGCCTATACGCTGAACAGCACTACCTATGGCTGGTGGCTGCAGCGATCATACGATTACATCGACGCCGACCATATCGTGTTCAAGAACGAGCCCGCCGGCATGAACCGTGCGCGGCTGTTATCAGCCATCGTCACAGGGACATTGATCACCGGGGATGATTATTCTTCACCCGGGCCATGGCGGACTACGGCAAGATCGCTGCTGCAAAATAAGGAGCTGATGCAGGCGGCGCAGGACGGAGCAGCTTTTACCCCCGTCGAAGGCAATACGGGTGACAAACCCGGCCGTTTCTTTGTCCACAAAACCACGGAACGCACCTATCTGGCCATTATCAATTACAGTGATACCGCGCTGCAGTATACCATCGACGCGATACGGTGGGGGATAGCTCCCAACAGACCATTAAAGGAGTTATTTTCCGGAGCGATCCTATCTCCGGGCGTCCGGACGGTGACCATACCGCCGGCGGATGCCGTCATCTATCGTGTGGATTAATCTCCTTCTTCGAACCCTTCATCAACAAGGAGCCCACCCCCATCGGCGGCTGCCGTGGCCAATTCATCACACCGGTTGTTAAAGGGATTGTCCGCATGTCCTCTTACCCAGACAAACCGGATCGTATGCTTTTTGGACAGCTCAAAGAATTTCGTCCAGAGGTCCCTGTTCTTTTTGCCGCCTTTGAAATTGGTGGCGATCCAATTCTTCAACCAGCCCTGTTCCCAGGCCTTTACCACATACTGGCTGTCGGAATAGACCGTGATCTTCATGCCGTCGCGTTTCAGCGCCTCGAGACCGGCGATCACCGCCATCAGCTCCATGCGATTGTTCGTCGTGCGCCGGTAGCCTTGTGACAGCTCTTTCCGGTGCCCTCCCCAAAACAAGATCGTTCCGTAACCTCCGGGGCCCGGGTTGCCGCGGGAGGCCCCATCTGTATACATGACCAGTTCGTTTGCCATAATTACTGTTAAACCTGTATTACGCCTGTGTTGAATGCCGGAAGATCGGGATTGTGCGCGGCTGCCTGTAACCCTTCTGCGATGACTTTGCGGGTTTCGGTGGGATCGATGATCGCGTCTACCCATAGACGCGCGGCCGCATAGTAAGGAGTCGTTTGGCTCTCATAGCGCCCCTTGATCTCATCCAATAATTTTTTCTCCGCTGCCGGGTCGATCTCCTGGCCTTTGCTTTTTAAGGCGCTGACCTGTATCTGCAGCAGTGTCTTCGCCGCCTGCTCGCCGCCCATGACGGCGATCCTGGCCGTAGGCCAGGCATAGATAAAGCGGGGATCATACGCCTTGCCGCACATGGCATAGTTGCCGGCGCCGTACGAGTTACCGACAACGATGGTGATCTTCGGGACCACGGAATTCGCCACCGCATTTACCATCTTGGCGCCGTCCTTGATGATGCCGGAATGCTCGCTGCGCGACCCCACCATAAAGCCGGTGACATCCTGCAGGAACACCAGCGGTATCTTTTTTTGATTACAGTTCATAATAAACCGGGCGGCCTTGTCCGCACTGTCATTGTAAATGACGCCGCCCATCTGCATTTCCCCTTTTTTGGTGCGTATGACCTTTCGCTGGTTGGCCACGATGCCTACGGCCCATCCTTCGATACGCGCATAGCCACAGAGGATGGTCTTGCCGTAGTCTTCCTTGAACTGTTCGAAGGCGGAGTCGTCCACGATGCGCTGGATGATGTCCAGCATGTCGTATGGTTTGGAGGCATCCTCCGGCAGGATCCCGTAGAGTTCGTTCGGATCTTTTTTGGGTGCGACAGGATCGGCCCGGTGGAATAGGGAGGGCAGGGGTGTGCCCAGCTTGCTCATGATCTTTTTCACCTGGTCGAGACACTCCTGCTCCGTCTTGAACTTATAATCCGCGATACCCGAGATCTCCGTATGGGTAACGGCGCCGCCCAGGGTCTCCACATCGATGTTCTCTCCGATGGCCGCCTTTACCAAATAAGGACCTGCCAGGAAGATAGAGCCATTCCCCTCCACCATCAATGTCTCGTCGCTCATGATCGGCAGATAGGCGCCGCCGGCTACACAGGCTCCCATGACAGCGGCTATTTGCGTAATGCCCATGGCGCTCATCCGCGCATTGTTGCGAAAGATGCGGCCAAAATGTTCTTTATCCGGAAATATTTCATCCTGCATGGGCAGAAAAACACCCGCGCTGTCTACGAGGTAGATGATGGGGAGACGGTTCTCCATGGCTATCTCCTGCATACGCAGGTTTTTCTTTCCCGTAATGGGAAACCAGGCGCCCGCCTTCACCGTCTGGTCGTTGGCTACGATGACGCATTGTCTGCCGCTGACATACCCGACGCCGGCGACCGTCCCGCCTGCCGGACATCCTCCCTGCTCTTCGTACATGTCATAGCCCGCGAAGGCGCCAAGCTCGATGAACGGCTTTCCTTCATCCACGAGGTAGGCTATACGCTCGCGTGGCGTAAGCTTATTCTTCTCCCGTTGTTTTTCGATGGCCTTTTTACCTCCGCCCAATGCGATCTTGTCCAGTCGGGTCCTCAGCTGACTGAGACTCCGTTTCATGACATCTTCGTTTTTGTTAAAGTCTATGTTCATAGGCTTATTTGGTTCCACCGGGTCTGGGTTGTTCCGAAATTTACCCCATCCCCGGTGTTCGTCTAATGAAGGGGTTACCTCGCAAATTAATGTCTTTTTCAAAGGTCTCGGTGAATGCTTCGCATTTCGGCCGAAGCGGGCTTGCCCGCTTCAAGTGCAATTTAACATGGATGGTGTAATATTTGGAGTATTTTTAGCCCTATGTTCGGTAAATCGAAAATAGCCTGGATGATCCTGTTAGTGCTTGCCGCCGGTGTAAAGCTCTTTTCCTTCTCCTCCAATGCCGTCGAGAAATATTATTCCACGGGTATTTATCCCCTGATCGCCCGCCTGGAAAGGCTGTTATTCGGGTGGCTGCCCTTCAGCATAGGGGATATCCTTTATGCGTTGGCGGGAGCAGGGCTATTATACGGACTGGTGATGCTGATCCGCCGATTGATCCGCCGGGAGGCCGGCGCGACGTACTTCAAGGCAGTGCTGGGAAATACCCTGTTTGTAGTGTTGGTGGTGTATGTATATTTCAACATATCCTGGGGGCTGAATTACGACAGACGGGGCATTGCGTATCAGCTGCAGCTGGATGTACGCCCTTATTCTACCAATGATCTGGATACGTTATTACAGCAGGTGGTGCGGCAGATCAACGAAACGGACAGCCTGGGGCATCTGCACCGGCCGGCGCTGGTCCATCATAGCGACCTGTTCAGAGGCGCTGTCGGCAGCTATGGGGTCCTTTCGTCCAGGGACGTAAGATTCAGCTATCCTTCTCCTTCTGTGAAGGCATCTTTATACAGCTACCTGGGAGACTATCTGGGTTTCGGGGGGTACTATAACCCTTTTACCGGCGAGGCGCAGGTGAACACCACCGTACCCGTCTTTACCCAGCCTTTCACCACCTGTCACGAGATAGGGCATCAGCTGGGGTATGCCAAGGAGAATGAGGCCAATTTTGCGGGCTATCTTTCCGCCCGCCTGTCCGATAATCCCGCTTTCCGGTATTCCGTTTATTTCGACCTGTACCTGTATGCCGCGCGGGAGCTGTACGTGCGTGATTCCATGCTGTTGAAGCCGCTGAAGGCGCAGCTTAGCCCTGCCGTCAAAGCGGATTTCAGGGAACTGCAGCGGTTCAACCGGAAATATGAGAACCCTATCGAGCCAAAGGTGCGCGACATGTATGACCGTTATCTCCGCGCCAACCGTCAGCCGCAGGGCATGCGAACCTATAATGA
>DASZXP010000234.1:0-7995 GCA_035545935.1 Puia sp.
TGCGATATATAAAGCTGCTCACGGATTTCGGGTAATGCTGCGGGTCCACGCGGCCCGATACGAACAGGTCCAGTTTCCCGTCATGGTTGATATCCATGGCGCGCACACATAGCTTGCTGTTATGGTTCTCCGGCAGCGCCGATGTGTCTTCCTTGAAATTCCCCTTCCCGTCGTTGATATACAGCTTGTCCTGGTAACCCCTGCTGCCTTCCACATCCATATAGCCGCCACGGGCGATATACAGATCGGGTTTGCCATCCCCATTGGCATCGAAAAGCAGGACGCCCTGATCCTTCTCATAGTTTGTCGCATAAGGCGCTCCCGGCTGCAAGGCGCGTTGAACAAAGCTGCCGTTTGACTGCTGCAGCAGCACCTGCGCGCGTACATTCGAATTGCCGCCTATGACGAGATCATCCAGCCCATTCCCATCGATATCCCCCGCGGCCAGCGCAGGGCAATACTCCGACAGCTTGTGCGGCAGCAAATGCTGGATATTGAAATCTATCTGATCCGCCTCCACATGATTGTATTTGATGCCGTCCCGGGCAGTCACTTCGCCAAACAGGGCGTCCGAAGCAACGACAGGCGGTGCCACGGGAACGACTACCCGTGCATCCGCTATATTCACGGTCAACACCTGATCGGCCTTTATATTGGCCATCGTCTGACGGGCGCCGTTGTTCCATTGAATGACCACGGAATCCAGCAATGCAACCTTGCCCAATCCGAAATGAGCCACATCCTGCATGGTGGACAAATAGCCCCGGTAGGGATTGTTCTCATACACCTGCTGCCTGCCATGCTCATAATAGATCGTCGCGGTGGCCCCCAGCCCATTGACATTGTCTTTACCCCCTTTGAACTTTATCGTCAAAAAATGCGTCCCCTCCTTATCCTTGTCCCGGGCGGTATTCCGATAGATAAATGCCTTGTCATCGATGTTGTTCACCACCATATCCACCGCGCCGTCATTATCCAGGTCGGCAAACGCCGCTCCGTTGGAAAAAGTGGGCGTCGTCAACCCCCAGTCGGTGGTGCGATCGGTAAAGCTCAGGTTGCCGTTGTTACGGAATGCATAGTTATGCAATTTTATCTGGGGTATCTGTTTCAGCAATTCCTTTATAGGCGGCAATACCACCGAATTTTTTCGATACGCCGCGAAATCGTGATCCGAAACATCCCGGGGGAATCCGTTGGTAACGATGATATCCCTGTACCCGTCATTGTCGAAGTCCGCCACCAGCGGTGTCCAGCTCCAATCCGTCTGGGCGATGCCGCTGAGGAAACCTATCTCCGCAAAGGCGGGGATGCCGATGGAATCACCCTCTCCCACCGTCGGCCCCTGGTTCAGCTGCAGAGTGTTGCGCACATACTGGTGCTGATAGCCGAACTGTTGATAATTTTGATAGATCAGGTAGTTCGAAGAGCCCATCATCAGCTTCTTGCGGTAATTATCTTCGGGGTTCATGTCCAGCTCCACCACATCTGGCAGCCCGTCATTGTTGATGTCTACGACATCCTGCCCCATCGAGTTCAGGGAAGTGTGCTTGAAATAATCCTTGGCGCGATTGGTAAAAGTGCCGTCATGATTATTGATATAAAGGATATTGTTGGATATGAAGTCGTCGGAGACATAGATATCCTTCCATCCATCGTTATTGATATCGCAGATCGTGGCCGCATGGCCGTACCCCTCAAACCGCATACCCGCCTGCTGCGAGACATCGTGGAATACAGGATGCTTCGATACAGGGTCCATATCATTCCGGTACAGCCGGCCCTTGCCGGGGAATCGCTCCTTCGGATCGAAATGGAAGACGGAAGGATCGATACCATTGGATGCCTCGTTGACGGTGAGGAACATATCCAGGTCCCCATCATTGTCATAGTCGAAAAAGCTCGCCATGGTGGATTGCACATGGATATCCAGCCCATATTCAGCCGCCATATCCTTGAAATGAGGGATGCCATCTTTATCCGGCCCCTGGTTGATATATAGTACATTCCGTCTTCTCAGCGAATCCTTGTAGATGGTATTGCATACATAGATATCCATCAGCCCGTCATTGTTGATATCCACCACGGCCACGCCCCTTGCCCAACGCCCCATATCCTCCACGCCGGCCCGGTCCGTAATATCCTCGAAGGTAAAATCGCCTTTATTGAGATACAGCTTACAGGGCACCTTATTCCCCGTGAAATATATATCCTGTAGTCCGTCATTGTTGAAGTCCCCGATGCCGACACCACCCCCATTATAGATATTCACTACATTCAGCGGGTTCAGCGTATCGTCCTCGACGATGGTATTGGTGAAATTGACGCCGGAGTGGAAGGAAGATACCTGCTCGAACAGAACAGGCTTGCTTTTGCATGCTGCTGCAAACAACAATAGGGCAACAATCGAAAGACGGAGATGCTTCATAACTGCAATATAAATGTTAATGGCTTCCTGATGGAAGCCATTAACGGCAAATTATTCCTACCCGGTTTAATACTGGTTTTGTTTCAGGTTCGGATTAAGTCCAATGGCAGCCTGCGGTATCGGCATTAATGTACGTTGTCTGGTTAAAGCCGTATTGTACAGTCCATGCTGCTGACCATCATGCGTCGGGCCCGGGGCCGGGTTGGGGACAGGGTTATAGCTGCCTGCCACACAGCCGTTGGCCTGGTTTATGAAGGCTACCGCCGTATCCGTACCCGCACGGCAAAGATCATAGAACACAGAGTATTCTCCGCTGAGCTCATGCCGGTATTCGCTCAATACCATTTGCAGCGGGTCCGTGATCGGCTGACCGGGAGTACCGTCATAGTTCGCGCTATCCGCCATGGGAGGAGCCAGACCGGGTCCAACGCCCCATGCCCGATCCCTCACCAGCTGAATATCATCCTTGGCGCCCTGGATATCGCCCAGGTGAACTTTACACTCGGCCCTGCTCAGCAGCACCTCCGCATAACGCATGAGGATCTGGTTCTGATCTCCGAAAAGAAGGCTGGACCCTGCCGAGTCCGTGTTACCCCCTGTGAGATTGTAATCTCTCCATTTCTTCGCGCAATAATAGCCGGTACGGTTCGTGGCATCCGCTCCATACCAGGGTCTGGTCAGCGTACCCACCGTATTGAGAATGGTCCCATCGTCCGCTTTATAAAGGGCGTTGCCGGATTTAAACCCGCTTTTTACGACCCAATACCCTTTTAGACCGCCCAAATGCTTGACGATACCAGGGCTGGCCAGCGTATCGCCGGGGCCAACGATGGTCAGCAGCTTGCGCTTATCTCCATGTTGATAGGAATTCCACAACGCCGGATTGCCATAGTCATAGCCCTGTCCCGTGAGCTCCTGCGGCCAGCTGAAGTCGTCGATCCAGGCGATCTCGCCGCCGGGAGGATTCCAGCTTCCGTTCCAATCCTGCGTTCCGCCGGGAGGCACTTCGAACTGTATCTCGAAAAGGGACTCGTCGTTGTTCTGATGATCATACTCATTGACATCCGCGAAGTTGGTCATCAGGTGATAGTTGGTGGTAAGCTCCTGGTTGTTGAAAGCATCCAGCGCCCCCTGGTAGTTGTGCAGCCACATTTGCGCGGCGCCCTCATAGGCATAGGCAGCGCCCTTTGTCGCCCTGCCCAGATCACCGCCCACCGTCTGCGTTTTTGACCACAGCAGCGTTTCCGCTTGCTTCATATCGGCCACTACCTGCATGAACACGGAATCACGGGGCGACCTTGGCGTCAATCCATCCGTGACGGCATTCAGCTCCAACGGTACGCCGCCAAAGCTGGCAGCCAGATAATAGTAGGCCAGCCCTCGAAGGAAATAAGCCTCGCCTGTCAGACGATCTCCAAGATCCGCCGTAACGATACCTTTTTCTTTGGCAGTCTGGATAACAGGGAAAGCCGCATTCGCGCGGGCGATACCGATATACATATAATTCCAGAAATCATTCAGCGCACCGAAATCCGGCGGGATCTGGTAATTGTTCCAGATGACATCGCCTCCCCAGTTGAAGAAGTCATGCGATTCGAAATTCGCCCAGTACCAGATGGATTTTTTGAGCAGGTTGCTATTCTGCCAGGTGTCGTATATAGCATTGACGATGGATACCACGTCCGAGGATTTGGTGGTAGCGCCATTTATGTCGGATTGCATCGTGTCCGTCTGGTTCAGGAAGTTCTTGCTGCAGCTGATGGGGATCATCACCGCCACGAACAGCGCTGCCAGGGACAGGATAATTATATATTTTTTTGGGATTTTCATATCTCGATAATTTGTGTCTTATATCAGAATGTTACATTAAGACCCAGCGTGAATGCGCGGGATAAGGGATAGGTGCCGTTGTCCACCCCGTTCTGGGTTGGATTCCCGTTCTGTATACCGATCTCCGGATCGAGACCCGAATACTTTGTAATGGTGAACAGGTTCTGGGACGATGCATACACCCTCAGATGTTTGATATAAAACTTTCTCAGCAATGGATCAGGTAACGTATAGCCGATGGTAATATTCCTCAGTTTCACATAGCTGCCGTTCTCGACCCACACGCTGGAAGGAACATTGCTGCCGATGGCGTCGTCATTGGCCGTGGCGCGGGAATATCGGTTGGAAGGATGCTGTGGTGTCCAGTGATTCTTGTAGTACGTCTGGCTGACATTCTCCACTCCTTCGGAACCGCGCTTCTGGAAGCTTTCCAGATCGCTCTCTACATAGTTCAGGATCTTGCTCCCGTATGTGCCATAGAAATAGAGGTTGATATCCCATGACTTGTAGGAAGCGTCGAAATTCAGGCCGCCAAAGAATTTTGGCTGCGGATTGCCCAGCGCGGTCCTGTCTGTCGCATCCACTTTCCCATCACCCGTGACATCGGCGAAGTAGCGGTCGCCGGGCTGATTGGTGGCTCGTTGATAAATGCCTCCGGGCGCCTTGGCATTCAATGCATCGATCTGCGCCTGCGTCTGGAATACGCCCAGGGATTTATATCCGAAGAACTCGCCCACAGGTCCTCCCACATTGGAATGAGTGAATTCATCCCAGCTTTGTCCGGTCAACGTAAGACCTCCGAAATTGGTTACATAGTTCGTCCCGGAAGTGATGCTGGTAAGCGTATTCTTATAAGAAGAGATGGTCAATCCGATGCCGTATTGAAAATCCCTGCCCCGGTTGCCCCGGTAGTTCACGGCGAATTCCAGCCCTTTATTATTCATGCTGCCCACATTGCGGGTGATCAAATTATACCCCGACTGTGCGGGAGCCTTCAGCGTCAACAAAAAATCCTTGGAATCCCTGGTAAACCAATCCGCGGTAAAGGTCAGCGCGCCTTGCAAAAAGGCCATATCTACACCGATATCTGTCTGCTTGTCCGTCTCCCATTTCAGATCGGGGTTCGCCGGCTGGGACTGCGCGATCCCACCCTGGTAGATCTTGCCAAAGGGATAGCCAAGGTTGTCTATCGGGTTGCCATTGGCATCCGTTCCATTGGCGCTGGCAGGACCGCCATAGGTATACAACGCGGCATATTGATAAGGTCCGATAGCCACCTGGTTACCCACTTCACCCCAGCTGCCTCTCAGCTTCAGATCGGAAAGCCAGCTGACGTTTTGCATAAAATCCTCTTCCTTGATCTTCCATGCAACGGCGCCGGAAGGGAACACACCATACTTATGTCCTTCGCCGAACTTGGAAGAGCCATCCCTTCTCACCGTTCCCGTAATGATATATTTATCATTGAAGGTATAGGTCAGACGGCCGAACTGGGATTCCAGGGTGGTGACGATCTGGCCGTTGCCATACTGGTCATACTTCACGTTGGACATCTGACCCAGATCGGTGATGATCGAATTGGGTGGAATGCCCGAGTAGCCCACCAATGTATTGACATTCTTCTGGGCCGAGATACCACCGACAAAATTGATGGTATGCCTGCCGAAGGTCTTGTCGTAGGCGATGGTATTCTCCCACAGCCACTCGAAATTATTGTTCTGATGGAAGGAATAATTCGCGGCGGAGGTGACAGAACCGGGATATTGCTGCGCCGCCCGGGTGTCTTCCGGCTGAAAATAAGTACCGGTGTAATAGCTCATGTTGACACCCGCATTGGTCTTGAGCTTAAGTCCATCGAAAGGCGACACTTCCAGCGAGCTGTTGGCCAGTATCCAGTTCGTTACATTGGAGTAACGATTGGTCTCGATGGAATATACAGGATTGCTGAACTTGAATACATTCGAATTTACAGGATTATAAAACCCATAATTCCCCTTCCCATCCTTGATCAGATACGTGTTCCGGTTGCCGCTGTCCAGCGTGGGAGGGTTTATCGCCATCTGCACCTGTCCGCCTCCTGCCAGCGGATTGCCGTTGGCATTCTGATAAGAATATTTTACATTGGTAGATGACCGGAGCCATTTCACTGGCTGGTAATCCAGCCCCAACCCCAGGGTGCCTCTTTTGAAATAGCTTCCGATCAGGATGCCTTTCTGGTTATAGTATCCAAAAGACACGGATGTTTGCACCTTGTCGGAACCGCCCCGCAGGGCCAGGCTGTAGTTCTGCGACAGACCGCTGCGGAACAGCGCATCCTGCCAGTCCACCGTATGCAGCGCGTTGGGCGTATGCCAAACGGGTAATCCATGATAAGTATGAGTGGAATCCGCCGCCTCCACCTCGTTGGATAAAGTGGCCCAGTCCTGCGCATTCAGGAGCTTGTATTTTTTCGGCCTCATCTGGAAAGCGGTGTAGGCATCCAGGGAAACTTCCATTCCGCCCTTCTTGCCTTTCTTCGTCGTCACGATCACGACTCCGTTGGCGGCGCGGATCCCATAGATGGCCGTCGCCGATGCATCCTTCAATACATCGATGCTGGCGATCTCGCTGGGGTTGATGTTGTTGATCCCCCCGGTGACGGGATACCCATCCACCACATACAAGGGATTGTTGCCCCCGCTGGCAAGGCTTCCCACACCGCGTATCAGCACGGTAGTATTGGCGCCGGGGCTTCCGTCATTGTTGACGACCTGTACGCCGGCCGCACGCCCTTGCAGGGACTGTTCGAAGCTGGCAATAGGCACTTTGGCGATCTGTTCAGCCGACACGCTGGCAATAGACCCGGTGAGGTCCTTGCGCTTCACCGTACCGTAGCCGATGACGACCACCCCCTGGAGAGCCTGCGCATCCGTTACCAGCCGGACCTCGATGGTAGTACGATTGTTCACCGCCACTTCCTGTGTGGTAAAACCTACGTTGGAGAAGATCAATACGGCATTCGGGCCCGCCTTGATGGAAAAGCTTCCATCGGCCGCCGTTATGGCGCTGGTATTGCCTCCTTTCACGCGCACCGTGACGCCCGCCATCGTACTGTCGCTCTGCGACGCGATGACCCTACCCGTGACAGTGCCGGTCTGCGCCAGACCAGGGAGATGTAAAAAAACGATGAAGGCCAGGGCCAGCAGGACCGCCCTCCCTGTCACATTTTTAATACTTGTTTTTTTCATTGTAGCAATTGTTATTGGTATTAAGCAAAAGCAAAAGATTGATCATACGTTGGCGGAGAGTGATAAAGTTAGATTACGAATGCTAAGACATTGTAATGATATTTTAGCAGATCATTGACGCATTCCTACCAGTGCCACCGTCTCCCCATTTCCTTTATAGCGTACCAGCTTGCCTGCCGTCCGCACGTCATCCAAAGCCACGGCTCTCTCCTTGCTTATTTTCACGATCCGAAAGACCCGTTTTGTCGACATATGCTCGAAGCTGCCTTCACGCCGTCCGATCGTCAATGTCCCGGAAGCCTCGCTATAGATAAAAGGGATCGTGGAAAAAGCGCCCTTCTCATAATTGTAATTGATGCCTTCATCTTCATACAAGGTGAAATGCGCATCCTTGCCCGTATACACTACTAAGGTGATGGTGTCGGCAGGCCGCTCGCCCGTATATTGCAGATCGGGACCCAACGGAAGGATGGAACCTTCTTTCACATAGACGGGCATACGCAGATACGGCGC
>DASZXP010000235.1:0-55961 GCA_035545935.1 Puia sp.
TGTATGTCCGGAAAACAGGTTTTTGTAGAAATGTGACCTGTTTTCCGGAAGAGTCTGCTGTCTGTCCTTCCGACGACGAACCGTTGGTTCGTCCAGGGGCGGGTTGATCGGGCACCACCTCGGAAATATAGACGCCTGTCCTTTTCTCCAGCCGATTGGCAGCGATCATCCTTCCCGTAAGGTTGACAACCTGTCCTGCTATCCCCAGATAAGCTCTTTTTACCTGCCCTTCCATGATCAGCTTTCCGGCTACAAAGGCGGCCAGGTTGGAGGATACGGCGAAGCATAGTCCCTGCGCGGATATGATGGTGGCGGTGTTCACGCCAATGACCTGTCCGAGAGAGTTGACCAGCGGACCACCGGAATTACCCGGATTTAAAGACGCGTCGGTCTGTATGATGTCGTCGATGAGCCGTCCATTATTGGCCCTGAGCGTTCGTCCCAGCGCGCTGACGACCCCGGCGGTGACGGTATGCTGTAATCCCAATGGGTTGCCGATGGCAATGGCTATCTGTCCGGGCTGCAAAGATTCGGAGTTGGCAAAGCTCAGCGCCTTAAGGCCGGACTCGTAGATCTTCAATACGGCTATGTCCGTGGAAGGGTCGGCGCCTTTCAATTCTGCGTTGACGGTGCGTCCGTCCGCCAGCGACACTTTTATATCCCGGGCGTTTTCGATGACATGGTTGTTGGTAACGATAAAGCCATCCGAAGAAATGACAAAGCCGGATCCTGAGCCGGGCGCCAGTTTCTGTCCACTTCTTCTGTCATTGGCCGGCTTTTGGACCTGGATATGTACGACGGCTTCCGCCACCTGTCCCACTACACCGGTGATGGTCCTGGAATAAGCGTCCAGCAGCTCATAGTCGGTGTGAAGCGAACGAGCCGGAGGTTCGTTGTCCGAAGGACAGACATTAGACTTTTCCAGGACATCACCGTCGATGAATGAATAGGCCGGGTCGGCATGACCTATGTGTGCGTAGTTATTTTCCATGAAATGGAGCGTTCAAATGGCGAACCAATCCATTGGGGATGACAGACTGGCACCCAAGACCGGTTTTGGCTGTCCAGCGGGTTCCTGCCGGCGATGGTCCATTGTATGTGGCCGGTGGTCCATTCGCGCCTGTGAACGACAAAGATTCTCTACATTTGTTGCGGAAAAACAAACGATCGTTAGTATGCCATCGAAACTCGGAAACTACATCACAGGCAGCTGGATCATGGGTGACGGGGGGGGGCAGGCCCTCTATAATGCCGTTACGGGTGACACGGTGGCCTATGCCAGCACCAAAGGCCTGGATTTTGGGTCTATCCTGCACTATGCCCGTGAAACAGGCAATCCGGCCCTCCGCAAAATGACCTTTCCCGAACGTGGCCGGATGCTCCGCGCCCTGGCCCTCCATCTGCGGGAACACCTGGAAAAATTTTATAAGATCAGCTACCTCACAGGAGCCACCCGTGCGGACAGCTGGATAGATATCGAAGGGGGTATCGGGAATCTTTTTTCCTATGCCAGCCTGCGCCGTAAATTTCCCAACGAACCTTTTTGCCTGGATGGCGAGGGGATGAGCCTGGGAAAGGCAGGCACTTTTATGGGTCAGCATATACTGGTCCCTAAAGAGGGAGCAGCCATTCATATCAATGCCTTCAACTTCCCTGTATGGGGGATGCTGGAAAAGATCGCGGTCAATCTGCTGGCAGGCGTGCCTGCGGTAGTCAAGCCGGCCACGGTGACTTCCTTCCTTACGGAGGCGGTGGTAAAGGAGATCATTGCATCCGGGATCCTTCCTCCGGGGGCGTTACAGCTTATATGTGGTAGTGCGGGCGACCTCCTGGATCATGTGACGGCCCAGGATGTGATCACCTTTACGGGGTCGGCCACCACGGGTCTGCAGCTGAAATCCCATCCGGCCGTCCTGCGGGAGAACACGCCTTTCAATATGGAGGCGGACTCGCTCAATTGTCTGATCCTGGGTGAGGACGTCGAGCCTTCCATGCCGGAGTGGGACCTGTTCATAAAGGAGCTGCGAAAAGAAATGACGGTGAAGGCGGGTCAGAAGTGTACGGCGGTGCGTCGCATCTTCGTCCCTGCCTCTAAAATGGAGGATACCTGGAAGGCTTTGACAAAGTCCTTGTCCCAGACCACTATCGGCAATCCGGAAAATGAAAAAGTACGCATGGGCGCCCTGGCGGGCAATACGCAGCGGGAAGAGGTGCGGGCGCAGGTGAAAAGGTTGCTGGCATCCTCCCAACTATTGTACGGCTCGCTGGACAGCGTGGAGCTTATCGATGCGGATAACACAAAAGGGGCCTTCCTCAGTCCGCTGTTGCTGCTGAATGAAAAGCCCTTTACCAGCGAAGAGCCGCATACGATAGAAGCCTTTGGTCCCGTCAGCACGATCATGCCCTATACCAGCGCGGCGGAAGCCATCGAGCTGTCGCGGAAAGGCAAGGGGTCGCTGTGCAGCACCATCGTAACGGCGGATGCCCGGCAGGCACGTGATTATGTGCTGGGTGCGGGTACTCATCATGGCAGGATACTTATCCTGAACAGCGATTGCGCCAGGGAAAGCACGGGGCATGGAAGTCCTCTTCCCTTGCTGGTGCATGGCGGACCGGGTCGTGCGGGTGGCGGAGAGGAGATGGGCGGTCTTCGCGGCGTCAAGCATTATATGCAGCGGGTGGCGGTACAGGGCTCTCCCACCATGATCACGCAGCTGACCCATACCTATCAGCCCCATGCGCAGCAAAACACGGAAGACAAACATCCTTTCCGCAAATATTTCGAGGAGCTGCAGATAGGCGATACCGTGATCACCCACAAACGCACGGTGACGGAGGCGGATATCACCAATTTCGCGAATGTAAGCTGGGACCATTTTTATGCCCATACGGATCATACTTCCCTGGAAGGGACCTTGTTTGAAAAGCCGGTGGCCCACGGATATTTTATCCTCAGCGCGGCCGCGGGATTGTTCGTGGATGCGGCAAAAGGGCCTGTGCTATTGAATTACGGGTTGGAGGAATGCCGATTCCTCAAGCCTGTCTATGCAGGAACCACCATCGGGGTCCGGCTGACCTGTAAGGAAAAGATCGAGCAGGAACAGCGCGAGCCAACGGAT
Organism: Puia sp.; assembly: GCA_035545935.1. Classification (GTDB taxonomy): domain Bacteria; phylum Bacteroidota; class Bacteroidia; order Chitinophagales; family Chitinophagaceae; genus Puia. The sequence goes on from DASZXP010000235.1 coordinate 3,120, forward strand.
GTGCCGCGGGGCATCGTAAAATGGTATGTGGATGTCTATGATCAGACGGGAGAGAGTGTGGCCGTCGCAACAATATTGACAATGGTACAAAAGAAATTATCATGATCACGGGAAACATGAAAGACGGTTATGTAAAAACAGAGCATCATCGGGGCATCACTACGATAGAGTTCTTTCATCCACAAAGCAATTCCCTGCCCGGCCGAATATTGGAACAGCTGGCACATGCCATTCATGGGGCGGGTAACGATAAAGAAACGAAGGTGATCGTTCTTCGCGCGGGTGGGGAAAAAGCCTTTTGCGCGGGAGCTTCTTTCGACGAGCTGCTGGCTGTCGGGAATGCCGAAGAAGGTTTTCAATTCTTTATCGGCTTTGCTCACCTGATCAATGCCATGCGCAAGTGCCCTCAATTCATCATTGCGCGGATCCATGGTAAGTGCGTGGGCGGTGCGGTAGGACTGGCGGCAGCGGCGGACTATGCCATTGCGGTGCATGGCGCGGATGTAAAGCTGAGCGAGCTGGCGGTTGGGATCGGTCCCTTCGTGGTGGGGCCCGCCGTGGAAAGGAAAATAGGATTGTCGGCCTTTAGCACCCTGTCCATCGATGCGACGATGTGGCGCAGCGCGGAGTGGGCGCACCGGAAAGGTCTTTATGCGGAGCTGCACAATAGCGTGGAAGAATTGGACGAGGCGGTCCATCGGCTGGCGGATCATCTTTTGCATTCCAACCCACATGCCATGGCGTTGATGAAGGAGATGTTCTGGAAGGGTACGGAGCACTGGGATACGTTGCTGGCGGAACGGGCATCATTCAGCGGCCGGCTGGTGCTCAGCGAGTTCAGCAGACATGCAATACAACAGTTCAAGAAGAAATAAAAAAAGGGGCCATGCGGCCCCTTCTCCTTGTGGGATATTTGTCATAGGTCGTCGTACTTGTATAACGGGTCGATGGCCGAGCCCGCATCCATGTGGAAGACAGGATCGATGATCCCATCCTTCAGGCCATATACCCATCCGTGCAGCTGCGGGCGCCTGTCCTTTACCCAGGCCCGCTGGATGATCGAGGTCTTGGCAAGGTGCATTACCTGCTCTTTTACATTCAGCTCCACCAGTCTGTCGGCCCTTTCCTCCATATCGCCGATTGCATCCAGCTCATCGCTATACAGCCGGTAGACATCCTTGATATTCCGGAGCCACATATTCAGCACATATTTGAAGTCGTGATTCGTCATAGCCGCCTTGACGCCGCCACAGCCATAATGGCCACACACGATGACATGCTCCACTTTCAGGTGATTCACGGCATAGTCGAGCACGCTGAGGACATTCACGTCGGTGTGGATGACGAGGTTGGCGATATTGCGATGTACGAAGATCTCACCGGGCTGTGTGCCGGTGATCTTGTCGGCGGGCACACGGCTGTCGCTGCATCCTATCCAGAGGAACTTTGGTGTTTGCAGATGAGCCAGCCTTTCAAAATAACCGGGATCATCGGCTTTTACCTCGCTGGCCCAGGCTTTGTTCTCTAACAATAATTTTTCTATCGGTGACATATAATATTTTCTTTTTGTAAATGTAAATCTTTATGCGGCAGCTTCATCAAATTCTTTCCCCGACACCAGCTGATGCAGTGATTTAAAGGCGCTCTTTTTCACTTCCACCTTGATGTTCTTCAGACCGGCATGATGCATGAACTCATTGATCACGTCGATGATGTCCTTGTCGATGAAGTCGGCGCGTGTAATATCGATGAGCACATAAGAGTCCTCCGGCACGCGTTCCAGCCGTTCCTTTATAATGGGTTTGTTAAGGAAGGAAACATCTTTTCTCAACCTGACCAGGTATTTATTCTCATCATTTACGATCATCACCGCCGAGTGGAAATTGCTGCGTAAGAGAAAGAACAGCGAGACGCCCATGCCGACGAGTATGCCTATGAGCAGATCGGTGAGCAGTATGGCTACAATGGTCACGACAAAAGGTACGAGCTGATCCCATCCCTTTTGATGGAACTCCCGGAAGAGAGCGGGTTTTGCCAGCTTGTAACCGGTGGCGATAAGGATGGCGGCCAGCGCGCTCAGGGGGATCATGTTCAGGAGCCCGGGGATGAACAGCACGCTCATCAGCAGCAGGAGCCCGTGGAACATAGTGGACAGACGCGTCTTGCCACCTGCATCGACATTAGCGGAACTGCGTACGATGACGGAGGTGATGGGAAGGCCACCCAACAGTCCTGACACCAGATTGCCTACGCCCTGGGCTTTCAGCTCCCGATTGGTAGGGGTACGTCTGTTGTAGGGGTCCAGCTTGTCGACGGCCTCGATGCTCAATAATGTTTCCAGGCTGGCTACGAGGGCAATGGTGACGCCCGTGATCCATACCTGCGGATGACCAAGATGTTGCCATTGCGGATAATGCAAGAGTTCGCCCGCGGAAGAAAGCCCTGCTATGACGGGCAATTTCACGAGGTGATTGGCGTCCAGGGCCCAGACGGATCCAAAGCCGCCGAGGAATTTATATAACAGGACGCCTAAGATGACCACTACCAGCGGACCGGGAATGAACTTGAACAGGGGACTGCTTTTGATAAACTTCCTGTCCCATATCCACAGGATGATGAGGGATGTGAATCCTATCACGATGGCGGCGGGGGAAAGATAGTTGATGGAATAGATGATCTCTGAAAAAGTATTTCTCCTGTCTATCTGTATAAACGCCTCGTCCCCCTGGAAGTCCTTGTCGAAGCCGGTGAGGTGTGGCAGCTGTTTTAGGATAAGGATGATACCGATGGCGGCCAGCATTCCGCGAATGACGGAGTTGGGAACATAGTCGCCGATGATGCCTGCCCGCAGGAATCCAAGCAGTATTTGCAGGAGGCCGGCGATGACCACGGACAAAAGAAATGCTTCGAATGCGGGCATCTTGCCGATGGCAACGGCCACCACGGCTGTAAGCCCGGCTGCGGGGCCTGCGACGCTTAAAGACGAACCGCTGAGGCTGCCGATGATGATACCGCCGATGATACCGGCGATGATGCCGGAAAATAAAGGCGCATTGGAACCAAGCGCTATGCCCAGACACAGGGGCAGCGCCACGAGAAAGACTACCACGGCCGCTGGGATATCCGAAGCCGCATTGGAGAATGGGTTTTTACGTTGAGTCATATATGTTATTTTAAAGGATGGTCAAGGATGTACCGGGCCGGGCCATGAAATGGCTGGGCAGGCAAGCATCATCCAGGAGCCGCAGGCTCGTCCGAAGGACAAGCATTAGCGGTTTGGGGAAATTGGGCTATTTTACAGGGCAGGCCAATTTCCGCACATTAAATAAAATGACTCAACAATTGGGTGGAGGAGCGAAAATGTCGTCCGCGTGCCGGGCTTCCAGGGCTTCTACCTGGTGAGGGATGGGCTTGTGCGCACTGATGAGAATAGATTGGATGAGGGTGGGATGCTCAACGGGCAAAAACTGTTTTGTCAGATCATCTATGGAGGACTTTCCACCGTCGTTGCCATGTACCAATTCCTCCGTAGCCTGGCCGCCTAAAAGCCATGCCATGGTCTGTTTCAGCGGTAACAGCTGAATGCTCAGGACCAATAACAGCAATACAGATATGATCTTTTTTGTCGCCAAGTTCCGGCGAAGATACAAAAATCTCCGGGTTCGTCTAATACCTAAGTGTTAAATATTCAGACCGCCGCATACGCTAATTGCCTGACCTGTAATATAGGAGCTCATGTCGCTGGCCAGGAATAAGGTGGTATTGGCAATTTCTTCGGCGCTGCCGAACCTGCCCAGCGGGATCTTTTCCAAAAAGGCTTTGGCTCCTTCGCCTTCTTTCAGATAATGGGTCATGTCCGTCTCGACGAATCCGGGGGCGATGGCATTACAGCGGATATTGCGGCTGCCCAGCTCGAGCGCGACAGACTTGGTGAAGCCGATGATACCGGCTTTTGAGGCGGCATAGCTGCTTTGTCCCGCATTGCCCCGAATACCGATGATGGAGCTCATATTGATGATGGATCCTTTCCGTGCCTTCATCATAGGGCGGATGACCTGTTTGGTCATGTTGAATACACTCTTCAGGTTGATGTCCATTACCTCGTCCCATTGTTCGGGGGTGAGGCGGAGCAACAAATTATCTTTTGAAATACCGGCATTGTTCACACATACATCCACCGCCCCAAATTCTTTTGTCACATCATTTACGAGCGTCTCGCATTCGGCAAAGACACCGGCATTGCTTTTATAGGCTTTTGCCTTTACGCCAAATCCTTTCAGCTTGTCCTCGAGCGTCCTGGCCTTCTCCTCGCTGCTGAGGTAGGTAAAGGCGATGTTAGCACCATGTTCGGCCAATTTTATAGCGATAGCTTCTCCGATACCACGGCTGGCGCCGGTGACAATAGCAATTTTTCCTTCCAGTAGTTTATTCATGGGTCAAATATAAATATTTATTTTGCATCAATGACCCCTCGCCGATACACCGGATTGCTTATTGCTTTCGCTGTGGAAACACTATCCTCTACCTGGCTGCTAAAGATGGGGGGATGGGTCCCTTTTCTTTCCATCCTGTATTTTCTTTCGGGCGTCATCCTTTCGATGCTGCTGCTGTCCTTTCCCGTTGTACGGCTGGTGCGGCCGGCGCGAGGCTGGTGGAAGACCCATACGATCCACTACCGGCTGATCATCATCGGCATGATAGGGCTGGCGATGTATTCATGGTGCCGCTATTGGTTCGAAGAGATACCCATCGATATCAGCAATGCGGATATGCTGCCCATCATAAAAGTGATGGGTGAACGTTTTGTGGCCGGAGATCACAAACAGGTCTACGATACCATCCCCTGGATCTGGCATGGCATACAGCCCATTTATCTCCCGGCCATGTGGCTGCCGTATGTGCCGGCCATCGCGCTGGGTCTGGATATCCGCTGGATCACGATGGCGGGACTGCTTTTTTCCTTTGCCGTATTCCTGTTCCTCTACCGGCCGGAGATCCATAAATACCTGTCTTTTTTTACGGCGGTGCTGGCCTTCCTTTTATTCTGGTGGATACTGGCGGACAATACGCCGGGGATCATCAGCGTGTCGGAAGAGGGCGTGGTCGTCGCTTATTATGTGGTGCTGGTGCTGGCGCTGACGTCGGGCAACCCCTGGTGGATCGGTGTGGCGGCCTCCTTGTGCATGTTGAGCCGCTATTCGCTGGTGGGTTGGATACCGGCCTATACCCTGTATCTGATGCTGGAGAAGAAGTGGAAACATATCGGCATATTCGCCCTTACGGGTGTGCTTTGTTTTATCCTGCTGTTCCTGCTGCCGGTGGGCGGACAAACTTTTCTGAGACTGGCGAAGCTGCCGGGCAACTATATCCCCTTCGCGGCACGTGTATGGCATGACAGTCCGGATGTATTCGCCACATCTCCGGCGTTTGCCTGGTTCTTTGGTCCGGGAAGGATCGTGCTGCTGCACCGGCTGCTCATTGCGTTGAGCTTTGTCGTTCCGGCGGCGCTGGTATGGTATGGGTATCGGAAAAAGCTGGCCAATATACCGCTGGCAGCCTTGAAGCTCAGCCTGGTGATCTTTTATTGCTTTATCGACGTGCCGTATCTCTATCTGTTTTATACTTCGTCGTTCGTTAGTCTGATCATCGTGACCATGCTGGTGCGCCGGCCGGATGAGGACGAGACTGGTGCGCGGGCCTGATAAGGACAACGCTAATGCGGGGGCCTGACGAATCGCCGGACGGGGAGCTTCGCTCGTAACCTTCGTTGGTTCCAACACTGTTGGACCCGCCTCGGTTATACCTGACTCAGGGGGTAAATGAGCGCGCAGATCTCTTCGATATACTTTCTGTCATTGGACAGGCGCGGCACTTTGTGCTGGCCGCCGAGCTTTCCTTTGCTCTTTAGCCAGGTGGTGAAGACGCCCTTTTCCAGGGCGTGGAGTATGGGGATGCGGAGGGCGATATTCTTATGCCGCTTGGCCTCGTAGTCGCTGTTGATGCTTTGCAGGGCCTTGTCCAGCTCGTGTGTGAACTGATCGAGGCTGGCGGGTTCTTTTTCGAATTCTATCAGCCATTCGTGCGCGCCATTACCTTCATCACTGAAGTAGACGGGCGCTGCGGTATAATCGTTGACTACGGCGCCGGTTTTCTGAGAGGCAATGGCGATAGCCTTGTCGGTATTGTCTACGATGACCTCTTCGCCAAAAGCGTTTATAAAATGTTTCAGCCTTCCGCTGACCTTGATACGGAAAGGATATCTGGAGGTGAACTGGATGGTGTCGCCCAGCAGGTATCTCCATAATCCGCCATTGGTGTTGATGACCATGGCGTAGTTCTTACCCAGCTCCACGTCGGTGAGACCAATGGTCTCGGGGTTGGGTTTGCCATATTCTTCGACGGGCATGAATTCCATAAATATGCCATGATCCAGGAAGAGCAGCATGCCGTCGTCGTAGGGGCTGGCCTGGGCGGCGAAAAACCCTTCGCTGGCATTGTACATGTCCAGGTAATGGATATCTTTTCCGATGAGCTTTTTGAATTGTTCGTGATAGGGAGTAAAAGACACGCCACCGTGGATATACAGCTCCAGGGATGGCCAGACCTCGGCCAGCGTGGATTTGCCCGTGATCTCCAGGATCCGTCTGATCAGCACCAGTGTCCAGGTAGGTACGCCGGAGATGGAGGTTACGTTCTCCGCGATGGTGTTTTTTGCCAGCCTTTCGATCTTATCCTCCCATTCGTCCAGCAGGGCAATGCTCAGCTCGGGCGTTCGGATCCAATGACCCCAGAAGGGAGAGTTCTGTAGGAGCACGGCGCTGAGGTCTCCATAGTGTACGTCGTCATTGACCTGGTGGACGGTATGGCTTCCGCCGATGACGAGGCCTTTGCCTGTGAGCAGGTCGGAGTCGGGGTTGAAGTTATAATACATGGTGAGCACATCCTTGGCGCCTTTGTAGTGGCAGTCCTTGAGGCTGTCCTCGCTGACGGGTATGAATTTGCTTTTATCGCTGGTGGTGCCGCTGCTCTTGGCGAACCAGCTGACGGGAGTATTCCAGAGGATGTTCTCCTCTCCATTCATGATGCGCTGGATATAGGGTTTCAGGTCGTCGTATTCATGGATGGGCACGGCCTGTTTGAATTCCCGGATGGAGAAGATCCTGGAGAAACCATATTTTCTGCCGAACTCTGTGTATTGGGCTGATGTAACGAGGTGTTGCAGGACTTCCCGCTGTGTCGCCACCGGATGTTGCATCCATTGTTCGATGCGCCAAAGCCGGAACCTGGCTAGTCTTGATATGGCAGGGCTGAGAAGTCTCATACAGGCTGATCGACGGCAAAATAAAGAAAATAGAGAGAATACCGGCCGGGCTACGAGCTTATTTATGGGATGTACTACATAACTTCCTGAAAGGCTGGATTTTTCACGTATAAGAGCAGCTTTTCCAACAGCTCTTTATTCGCAGTAAGGTCCTCTCTGAACTGGTCCAGACGGAAACGGACGTGTTGCGACCCCTCGCCAAATTCGAGGATATTGCCGAAGTGATCGGTCTTGTAATAGTCGAATACGTCCAATGTTCTCAGCCCGGATGCGGCCTCGGCGATCTTTGGCTGCTGTTGTTGATTGCTGTAGGCGATCAGCGACTCTTTTATCTCCGTGAAGAATCGGGTATAGTCACTGAGATCATCCTGCTCTTCAGGGTGGTCACCTTTTTGGGCATTCCGGATGAGGTTGTCGGTGTCCCGGATGAGGTATTCCAGGGATTGCTGCATTTTTTCGGAGTGGATAGTTCCTCCGGGAACGCCGGCCATTTCCTGCATACCTTTTCTGGCTTCTTCGTGCAGGTAATCCTTACGTCTGAGCTCGAAGTTCCTTCCCAGGTAGAGACGTCGTACCTGTTCGTCCTCGGCCAGCTCCTCGGCGGTGCCGTGCTTGAATATTTTTCCGTCGATGAGCAGATAGGCCCTGTCGCAAATGGAAAGTGTTTCGTTCACATTATGGTCGGTGATGAGGATGCCGATGTTCCTGAATTTCAGACGGGCAACCACTGTCTGGATGTCCTCCACCGCAATGGGGTCGACGCCGGCAAAGGGTTCGTCGAGCAGGATGAATTTGGGGTCCACGGCAAGAGCCCGGGCAATCTCGGTACGTCTTCTTTCACCGCCGCTGAGGGAGTCGCCGTTGTTCTTCCGCACGTGATGGAGATGGAATTCGTCGAGCAGGGATTCCAATTTGTCCTTTTGTTCCGCCCGGGTGAGCTTTGTCATTTCGAGCACGGCCTTGATATTGTCTTCCACGCTCAATTTCCGGAACACGGAAGCCTCTTGTGGGAGATAGCCAATGCCCATCTGAGCTCTTTTATACATGGGCATCCGGGTGATATCGACATTATCCAGGAATACGCTGCCGGAGTCGGGCTTGATCAGTCCTACCACCATGTAGAAAGTGGTGGTCTTCCCGGCCCCGTTGGGACCCAGCAGTCCTACTATCTCTCCTTGTTCCAGGTTGACGGAGACATGGTTTACCACGGTGCGGTTTCGGTAGCTCTTTACAAGATCTTGCGAGTGAATGGTCAGGCTCATGACCCCAAAGTTCTATATAAACCTGTAATATTCACGTCAAAAAACCGTTATTTTGCTCACAAAATGGGCCACGGGCCCATTGGCTGTGGCCGAGCCTAGTCGAAGGCCATGAACGAGAAGGACCGTGACGAAGCAGGTCCGCCGAAGTTCCCATCATTAAGACGTGCACCGGGGATGGGTTTATTTTTCGGTGTAAAACCATACCCGGGCACAAAATGGGCTTGGACCGGGCCGGACGCCGAAAGAAGCTGGCGGGATAATGCTGGTCAGGAGCGGCGATGACAAGCGCCAGGCCCATAATACTCTGATTTATGAAGGTTATAGAGCATATACAGCAGGCGAAAGATACATTAGTTTCATTTGAGATCTTACCCCCCCTGAAAGGAAGGACGATCAATTCGATATACGAGCATCTCGATCCTTTGATGGCGTTCAAGCCCGCCTTTATCAACGTGACGTACCATCGCAGCGAGAGCATGTTCAAGAAGAAGGCGGACGGGACCTTTGAAAAGGTAGAGGTTCGGAAACGTCCGGGCACGGTAGGTATTTGCGCGGCCATCATGAACCATTATCAGGTGGATGCGGTGCCGCATCTTATCTGCGGTGGGTTCGCCAAGCGGGAAACAGAGGACGCCCTGATCGATCTCCATTTCCTGGGCATTGATAACGTGCTGGTACTGAGGGGAGATGCGGCCAAGAATGAAAGTTCCTTCGAGCCTGAGCCGGATGGACATCGTTATGCCATCGATCTGTTGAAGCAGGTGGTAAGTCTGAATCACGGCATGTACCTGGAAGAGGATATAAAGAATGGCGGTAAGACCAATTTCTGTATCGGCGTCGCGGGTTATCCGGAGAAGCATTTCGAAGCCCCCAACCTGGATACGGATATAATGTACCTGAAGGCCAAGGTAGAGGCGGGCGCGGAATATATCACGACGCAAATGTTCTTCGACAATCAGAAATATTTTGATTTTGTGCGGCTGTGCAAGGAGCAGGGTATCCATGTACCGGTGATCCCGGGTCTGAAGCCCATTACCAACCGCAAGCAGCTGAGCATGCTGCCCAAGGTCTTCCATGTGGACCTTCCCACGGAGCTGTCGGGTGAGATCTTAAAATGCAAGAATGACGAAGAGGTGGAAAAAGTGGGAGAGGAATGGCTGATCCACCAAAGCAGGGAATTAAAGAAAGCCGGTGTTCCGGTGCTGCATTATTATACGTTGGGCAAACCCAAGGTCATAGAGAACGTGGTAAAGGCGGTGTTCTAAGATCTCGCGGCGCGGGGCGACGGACCGGGGCCGTTACGGCCGGCTGACGATCATTTCGGCAGGCTGGCCAGCACTTTTTCATCGACGGCCACGGGGTATTTCTTCTTCAACGCGGCTATCCACTCATCTTCCAGCCAGGTCTGATAGTCATTGATGACAAACCCTCTTGCATCCCTGTAATTACGGGGGCTGCGTCCCTGGTATACATTCAGTACGAAGGCAAAGCTGATGGTATTATCCATTTGTCCTACCACATTGGGCGTCAGCGTATGCGGGCTGAGAGACGCCTTCTCCAGCGCGGGTATCTGGGATATTTCATATCTGCCGGAGTCGGCCTGTATGCCTGTGCCGGCGCTGTCGGTATATTTTCTCCAGTCATTGGGGTTGGCCGCTATATGCTCGCGCAGGGTCTGTGCGGTGCGTTCGTTGCTGCAGGTGAATAGCAGGGCATCGGCGCTGGATTCCCACCAGTATTTATCCTGGTGCGCCTCGTAGTATTTATGCAGCCCGGCGCTGTCGGTGGAAGCTTTGTCCCATACCTTCCGTTGCATGACCTCGAAGAGGAGGTTGCCTTCTTTGAATTCCGTCAGCTGAAAAGCATAGTCCTTGTTGTATTCTTCCAGGTGATTGCGGTAATAGTCCATGGCGACCCTGCCCATGTATTGTTCGAAAAGCGTCTTGTCGGATACATTCCGGCCCCTGCCGGACCCCTTGACATTGCGGACATAGTCCAGCCAGGTCTGTACCCGGAATTCCTGTTGCGGGAAGCTGAACAGGACGGAGGAGGTGCTCAGGCTGCGATAGTTGCTGAGGCCCATATTGTTCATGGCGCTGTCCGTAAAAGCCCAGAGGTCGGGTTCGGAGAATTCGGACTTTTTCATACCCGTCTGCTGATAGATACGCCGGAGCAATACCTGTCTGGAAATTTCAGCCCTTCCATCGGAGGCCACCTGTTGTTTTAGCTGGGCGGCGGTCTCCTGGTCGAATGCCGCGGGGAATGGCGTCCGGCTCAGCCGTTTGATAATATGATATCCAAAGGAGGTGGCGATGGGGCGGCTGATAGCGCCATCCTTGCTCAGGCCAAAGGCGGCTGTCTCAAATGCGGAGTCATAGCGCCCTACCCCAAACTCGGACATCTCACCCCCACTCTGATAGGAGAGGTTGTCGCTGCTGTATGTCCTTGCGAGCAGGGCAAAGGCGGCTCCTTTTTGGAGCAGGTCGTAGATGGAGTCGGCCTTGCGGCGGGTGTCTTCCTTTACGGCGGCGGTGGCATTGAGGGGAAAGGCGAAGAGTATCTGGGCTGCACGCATTTTTCCCAGGGCCCGGCGCTCACCCAGGTTCTTAAAGATATGATATCCGCCCTTGCTATGATAGGGTTTGGAGATCTGTCCTTCGGGAGTTGCATACGCCAGGGTCTCCAGCTCGTAGGGCAGGGTGAACAGCGTGATATAGCCGATGTCCCCGCCATTGCTTTTTACGGATGGGTCTTCGGACCACAGCAGGGCGGCTTCGGAGAATTTCTTTCCTTTTTTCAGGGCGTTGTAGGCGGTGAGGGCCTTTTCATACGCCCTGGTCGTGTCGGAGGGGGAGCCTCCTGTGGGGAGGGCGATAAAGATATGCGCGAGGTGGATGTCTTTTTGTCCCCGGGAGAAGGCTTCGTTCACCAGCTTGTCCATGCTGGCATCGTCCCTCAAATAGGAGTCGGCCACCTGCTGGCGGAAGTTCTGCAGGTCCTGCCGCTGATTGGGCAGGGTATCCAGCTGCATGTCCAGGGCCGCCCGCACTTTGAGCTTGTAGCGGATATATAGTTCCAGGTAGTCGCGATAGGACCGCTCGGAGGGTTTTTCATTCGTATTGTTCTTGCTATAGGCTTTTAGGAAATCATCTTTGCTGACGCCTCTTCCATCATAGGTGAAGAGGGTTTGCGCGGAGAGAGTAGAGGTGCATAAGAGAAAAAAAAGAATTAACCTTCCAACAGGACCAGTCATGATTTTTATAGGATTATTTTCCATTATGCAATTTCAGGTTTAATACTTCATCCAGTTGCTGATAGGAAAGCTTTTTGGCGATGATGCGCTTGTCCTTATCGAGTAAATAAAGCATTGGCGTCTGGTATACATCGTATAGCTGCCGATAGCTGGCCTGGCCCGCGGCTTCCACGGAGTCCTGGTGCGCCTTGGTCTCATAAACGTGTATCCAGTCCTTTAAATTGTGATCCTTAATGAATTGCAGCCAGGCTTCCTTTCCGCCATCCACCATGACGCCGTATAGTTGCACCCCTTCCTGTTTCCATTTGGCCTGGAAGATGGAGTCTACTTTGGGCACCGTCTCCTTGCAGTGTCCGCAGGTGGCGTCCCAGAAGCAGATGACTATAAAAGGCGCATTTATCTCATACAGGGGGTGGGGTTTGTTCAGCGTGTCCACCATTTCGAGGTTGGCGGCGGGCTGTCCGATGAGGTTAGCCATCAGGCTGTAAGCCCTGTTGTTAAGGTATGTCCTGTATTTTTCCGTAAAGAATTCGGCTTGTCCGGTATTGATATACTTTTCAAAGAGGTGAACAAAGACGGCGTCCTGCCCCATGTATTCGGGGTTTACGTATTTCTGTACGAAATAGACGAGCAGGTACTGGAACATGGGTTTGCTGACACGGGCCTGGAGCAGCATCATATCGGCTTCCCTTTCGATGGAGTCGGCCTGGGGAGAGACGAGGTCCTTGTAATATTTATCCAATCGGGGCTCGAAGATGGGGGTGCGGGTGAGCCGTTCGTCGGTGAAGTCGATGCCGTCCCAATAGTGGGCCTTGAAATAATGATAGGGGAAGAGGCTGTCGACGGGGTGGCCGTTCGTCTTGGGGGTGGGCGGCACCACGGGTTCTTTCATGGTATAGAAGAGGGTGGTCAGCAGGGAGTGGGGATATTTGGCGATGATCTGCTGTCTGTACTGCTGGATCTCGTCATTCAGCGTCTTCAGCTTATCCCTTAGGCGGATCGAGTCCTTTTTGTCGTGGGTGGCGGCCAGCTCTTTCTGGCTGGCCACGATCTCGGAGCCTTTCTTATTGGTAAAAAGGGTGTATTGCTGGAAGACGGTGTTGTCGGGGGAGCCTGTAAAGGCGATGCTGCCGGGCAGGCTGGTGGTGTCGGCGGCCAGGGAAAAGTGCTGCTGACTGTCCAACAGCATCTCGAAGAGGATGGTCTTTGACGGGGATACGATAAAGTAAACCCCGCCGGTGAGCCGGTCCTTACCGGTGAAGTGTCCGGTGCTATTTTCGTCGAGGACGGTGGAGTCGGCTACCGCCTTGACCTTACCATAGTAGTAGCCTAAGTATACTTTACTGTTCTTATATGGCTTTAGTGTGACCCGGATGTCGTAGCCGCTCTGCGACCGGGCGGCGTTCAAAAGGCACAAACAGGCTGTCAGGGACAATAGGATCTTATTCATACGCATGTAAAAATAGCTATTAGACGAGACATTGTATCTTTGCGCGGTGCGAAAAAAACATAAAAATGTAATTCTGAAGCAGGTGCTGGTAGAGGACTATGCCGCAGAGGGCAAATCTCTGGCCAGAGTGGATGGGAAGGTTATTTTTATAGAGAATGCGATCCCGGGGGATGTCGTGGATGTCAGGCTGGGGAAGAATAAAAAGGACTGGGCCGAAGGTTTTATTACGGGATGGCATAAATATTCCCCCGACAGGATAGAGCCATTCTGCTCCCATTTCGGGGTTTGCGGCGGCTGCCGCTGGCAGATGCTGCCTTATTCCAAGCAACTGGAATACAAACAAAAGCAGGTGGTGGACAATCTTCAGCGTATCGGCAAGGTCCAGCTGCCGTCTATCCAGCCGATGCTGGGCGCGGAGCAGTCCACGCGGTACAGGAATAAGATCGAATACACTTTTTCCAATAGGCGTTTTCTCTTACCCGGGGAGCTGCATAATCCGGATATAACGTCGGAGCAGAATGTAGCGGGCTTCCACGCCAGGGGGCTTTTTGACAAGGTGGTGGATATCCAGACCTGTCATTTACAAGAGGAGCCGACGAATCAGCTGCGGCTGGCGGTTAGGGATTTTGCGCTGGGCCGGGGTCTTTCTTTCTATGATATAAAGTCCCACCAGGGCTGGCTGCGGACGATGCAGGTGCGTCTGTGCACGACGGGGGAGGTCATGGTCAATATCGTCTTTGGGCATGAGGATGAAGCGGCCCGCAAGGACCTGCAGAAGCAGATCTTAGGACAATTTCCCCAGCTGACCACGTTGTTATATACGATCAACCCCAAGTGGAATGACAGCATTACGGACCTGGAGCCGCGGTTGGTACATGGAAAGGGGTATGTGATCGAAAAGCTGGAAGATTTTCAGTTCAAGGTGGGTCCCAAGTCCTTTTTTCAAACGAATACACGACAGGGCGAGCGGCTTTACCAGGTGACCCGGGAGTTCGCGGAGCTGACGGGCAGCCAGACGGTGTATGACCTTTATTGCGGGACGGGGAGCATCGGCATTTTCGTGAGCCGGCAGGCGGCCCGGATCATCGGAGTGGAAGTGATCCCGGAAGCTATCGAGGATGCAAAGGAAAATGCCGCGCTCAATGGTATCGGGCATGCCCGTTTTTTTGCGGGGGATGTGTCGGATGTCTGTCAGGACGATTTCTTTTCAGCGGAGGGGCCGCCGGATGTGATCATTACGGATCCGCCAAGGGCGGGGATGCATGAGAAGCTGGTCCGGAAGATACTGGACATGGAAGCTCCTACGGTGGTTTATGTCAGCTGTAATCCCGCCACCCAGGCGAGGGACCTTCAGCTCCTGGACGAAAAATATGCGGTCACCCGTGTCCAGCCGGTGGATATGTTCCCGCATACGCATCATATTGAGAACATCGTACAATTGAAGAAAAGGTGATCCTCCTTCCGACATTTCGCGGGCCTGCAACATTTGATGGCATTTGGGGTTATTGGGAATAAATTAACAGATTAGACAGCAATGCCGTGATTTTTGGAGTGTTAAATAGTAATTTGCGGCATAGGCGCTGAAGAGGCAGGTTAAACCATAAGAATTTAAGAAATATGACAGAGTTTCGTCCAAGGGGCTTTTTTCACATACCGCCGGTAATAAAAAACATCATCATTATCAACGTGCTGGTCTTTTTGGCTCAACTGACGCTGGGGCCAAGAATAGAGCAGGAGATCCTCAACAGATTCGCCCTGCATGATGTCAGCTCTTATTTTTTCGCTCCCCACCAGCTGATCACCTATCTTTTCCTTCACGGAAGCTGGCCGCACGTGCTGATGAATATGTTCGTGCTATGGATGTTCGGGTCCATCCTGGAGGATTATTGGGGGCCCAAGCGATTTCTTATTTTTTATGTCGTTTGTGGTATTGGCGCCGCGGTGGCGCAGCTGACGGTGCAGCATATGGAGTTGGCGGACATCTGGCGGCAGATACATAGCATGCCATTATCGAGTGAAGACAGAGAGATATTGGAGAGTCCCGGGGCAAGTATAGGAGGTTACGCCATCAACGCCCCCACGCTCGGCGCTTCCGGAGCCGTATTTGGCTGTATGGCAGCTTTCGGTTATTTATTCCCCAATAATGAATTGCTGATCATCCCCATTCCTTTCCCGATAAAGGCCAAGTGGCTGGTATTGGGCTATGCCGCCATCGAGCTGTTCGCGGGCATCGAGCCTGGCCAGGGTGACAATGTGGCGCACTGGGCTCACCTGGGTGGCGGTCTCGTAGGGTTGCTGCTGGTCATTTACTGGAACAGGAATAATAGGCGGAATTTTTATTGAACCCTTTCCAGGGGTATACTGTTGTAATTTCATATCACCAATCGTATGCGAGTAAAGGAAGATAGCTATCGAAAAAGGATGACGCTGGGGCAGGATGGGAATGCGCTGGTCCAACTCATAGTTATCAACGCCGTACTTTTCGTGATCCTGAAGTTCATTTACCTTGTCTATAGCTTGAATCCTTCCGGTGCGGAGCTTTTTAAAAGCAAGGTGTTTACATGGTTTGCCCTTCCCGCCAGCTTTGACCGGCTGCTGTCGCGTCCCTGGACGGTGCTGACCTATATGTTCTCGGACGATGATCTCTTCCGATTTATCGGGAATATGTTCTGGCTCTGGGGGTTTGGCTATATCCTTCAGGACCTTATGGGCAATCGCAAGCTAGTGCCGCTCTATCTGTATGGCGGGGTGGTGGCTGCGGCGCTGTATATAGTGGCTTATGCCGTCATCCCCGGGCTGAGGTCGGGGGCAGTCCTGGCCAGTCTGGGGGGGGGCAATGCTTCGGTGATGGCGATAGCCATTGCAACGACGGCCCTGGCTCCGGATTATCGCATCTTCCCCATGATCAACGGCGGCATACCCCTTTGGATCTTCACCCTGATCTTTATCATCATCGACTTTGGTACGGGCATACGGCATGGGGATTATGGTCTTTATATCGCCAATATCTCGGGTGCGATGACGGGTTTTGTCTTTGTGCTCCTGGTGCGCAGGGGTATCGATGGCAGCATCTGGATGAACCGTTGTTTCGACTGGTGCAACGACCTTTTCAATCCCAATAAGAAACAAAGAGAGAAGCATCCGCACGAACAGTATTACTATAAAGTGTCGGGTACGCAGCCCTATAAAAGGATCCCCAATATCACCCAGCAGCGCATCGATGAGATCCTGGATAAGATCAATCAACAGGGCTACCGGTTTCTCACCGACGAGGAAAAAGACATCCTCAAACGGGCGGCAGACGAAGAAGATTTGTAACTTAGGTCATTCATGGCGAAATTTCGAAACTTCTCCCGCCGCCTGTTCGTCATATCGAACATTGTTGCGGTGACCCTTTTCCTGCTGGCCTGCGCCAATTCCTTTTTGCATCCGGGCCGATGGTGGTTTATTTCGTTGTTGGGACTGGTGTTCCCGCTGTTGCTGCTCCTTGTCCTCGCCCTTTTTATCTTTGGTCTTTTCTTTCGTTCCTGCCGTCGCTGGTCTCTATTGTCCCTGGCGGCCCTGATCCTGGGCTGGCCGAATATCCACAGTTTTTGGGGTTTTCATCCGGGCCAGCATTTTCATTTTCAGCAGGAGAAGCCAGCGGGTTCCCTCCGTGTGCTGACCTGGAATTGCCGCAGCTTCGACGAGTTTATCACTAAAAAAAAGGGGAGCTCCGGCCACCGCTCAAAAATGCTCGATTTCATCGATGAGCAGGACGCGGATGTAGTCTGTCTCCAGGAGTTCTATAATGCCCGCAAGGGGCAGGACACGAATCTTGTTTATATACGCGACCGGCTCAACTACCCTTATTGCTATTTTTCCAGGGATGTCGCCCGTCTGGACGGCAGCTATGAGAGCGGGGTAGTTATTTTTTCCCGATATCCCTTTACGGATTCCCTCATCCTGCATTATCCCCAGCAGAGTATGTTGCGGGCAACCGAAAGTCTGATCGCCGTCGATATCAAGGTGGGTAAGGACACGATACGGGTATTTACGACCCATCTTCAATCCGTCCTGTTCAAATCCAAGGATTTCCGTGATATTCAGATCATCAAGAATGTCGATGACAGCATTTTGACAGCATCCCGCAGCATCGCCAAAAAGCTCCGTTATGCCTTTCGGCAACGGGGAGACCAGGCCGAGCAGGTTCGGGCACAGCTCGATAAAAGTCCTTATCCCGCCTTCATATGCGGGGATTTCAACGATGTGCCCAATTCCTATACGTATTTCACCATTCGCGGGAATTGGAATGACGCCTATATCGCAAAGGGGTTTGGTATCGGCAGGACTTACGTCTATATATCCCCCACACTGCGAATAGACTACATTCTGGCGGATCCCCGGCTGCCGGTGCTCCAATGCCGGAAATTTTCCCTCCCTTATTCGGATCATAATCCTGTGATGGCGGATCTGCAGCTGTCGGACACGACTTCGGCGCGGTGACGAGCCGGTGCCGGATATGTCGATCTTAGCGGGGCATGGCCGCTACCGGAATGACATGCTCCGTTGAACGAAATGTGCTATCTTCGGGGGTTCGGAGACCGCCGCTCGAGAGGCCGCGGACCCGGCACATCGTTATGAGCGCATCAGTATTAAAAGTTTTCAACTCCTATACGAGAAAAAAGGAAGAGTTCATTCCCATCACGACCGGTCATGTGGGTATGTATGTCTGTGGGCCTACGGTGAGTGGAGAGAGTCATCTGGGGCATGCACGTCCTTTTATAACGTTTGATTTTATATATCGTTATCTGCTTCACCTGGGATACAAGGTGCGTTATGTGCGCAATATCACGGATGCGGGTCATTTCGAAGAGGAGGGGCGCGAGGCCGAGGATAAGATCTCCAAAAAGGCGGTGCTCGAGAAGCTGGAGCCGATGGAGCTGGTGCAGAAATATACCAACCTTTTTCATTGGGCCATGCATCAGTTCAACAACCTGGATCCCAGCATCGAGCCTACGGCCACAGGTCATATCGTGGAACAGATCGTCATGATCGAAAAGATCATCGAGGAAGGGTATGCCTATGTGGTGGGCGGGTCCGTCTACTTCGATGTAAAAAAATATGCCGCCCACTATCCTTATGGCAAGCTCAGCGGAAGGATACTGGACGATCTGCTGGAGACTACCCGTGATCTGGATGGACAGGACGAGAAGCGCAACCGCCAGGATTTCGCTCTTTGGAAAGCGGCTCCCGAAGAACATATTATGCGTTGGCAAAGCCCCTGGGGGGAAGGTTTTCCGGGTTGGCATATAGAGTGCTCGGCCATGAGCACCAAATACCTGGGCGGCGAGTTCGATATTCACGGGGGTGGGATGGATCTTCAATTTCCGCATCACGAGAGCGAGATCGCGCAAAGCACTATCTGCAACAAGCATGTTCCGGCACGCTACTGGCTCCATAACAACATGATCACCCTCAACGGGAAGAAGATGGGGAAGAGCTATGGCAACCAGATCATGCTGACGCAGATGTTCTCGGGCAATCATCCTTTGCTGGAGAGGGCGTATTCCCCCATGACCATTCGTTTTTTTATTCTGCAGACCCATTACCGCAGCACGCTGGATTTCAGCAATGAAGCCCTTCAGGCGGCGGAGAAGGGTTTGAAGCGGCTGTGGGAAGCGTATGAGGTGTTGAAAAAGCTGGAACCGGGGACTGGCGCGGGCACGGACGAGGAGCTGAACGGTAAGGTGAACAAGCTGCTGCAGGAGTTCGATGAGTTCATGAATGACGATTTCAATACGGCCAAGGTGCTGGCGAATATGTTCGAGCTGACGCCGGTGATCAATTCCATCAAGAGCGGTCATATCGCATCCGGCGCTTTGTCGGGATCGACGATGGAGAGCCTGAAGAAGTATTTCCATGTCTACCTGGAAGAAGTATTTGGTTTGAAGGACGAGAGCGCCGCGGATGATAATAAGCTCACGGGTGTGGTAGATCTGCTGATCGATATTCGCAAGGATGCGCGTAAGCGGAAGGATTATGCCACCTCGGACAAGATACGGAATCAATTGTTGGAGCTGGGTATCGTGCTGAAGGACGAGAAGGACGGGGGAGTAAGCTATACGTTCAGCTAACGCTCCTTGCCAGGACGGCTCGGACAATTTCTCTTTTTCCCGGGGGGCCGGGTAATTTTTCCACCCGGAAGCCAGCTTCCTGCAAGGCGCGCCGGACAATTCCTTTGCTGCAATAGGTTAGTAACCATGCGCCCGGAGCCAGTTGACGGGCCAGACGCCGGAATGCCTCCGCACTCCATAGTTCCGGCTGTACCACAGGGTCGAATGCATCATAGTATACCAGTTCCGCCGGCTGTCGCAGCTCATGACCGGGCCAGGGGTTCCGTGATCTATAGAAGGTGAAATAAGGGCTGATCGACACGGGAGTTTCCCAGTCGGATGTATGCAGCTGCAAAAATTTTGGCTGCAGGTCCGGACGTCCAAGTCGTGCACAGTAGTCGAGCTTTTCGAACAAGGCGGGTTCCAGGGGATAGGGTTCTATGGCCTCGTACATCACCTGTCTTTTTTCGGCCTCCGCCTGTAGCAGGGTCAGGAGCGCATTCAGGCCTGTACCAAGTCCCAGCTCAAAGATGGTGAGGGGGCTAGCCGTGATCTGTACTGACCCGTCGGCCACAGACCTATCCGATAAGGGTCCATTTGATAGATGCGCCCCGGTGGTCAGCGCCTTCCAGCCGCCGTCGATAAAGATATGCCGGGATTCCTGCAGGGCGCCGAAAGTGGAATGATAAGTCACTCCTTCCCGCCATTCGATAGACGGAGATCCGTCCCTGGTAACAATTATCCTTTTTGTCACCAAACAAAAATATAACTTAGGTGGATATAACAGCGCGCCCATGGATTATCGCACTCATCTGGGAAAGGACAAAAAGCTAAAGAAGCTGATGGCCGGGCATGAAGCCTTTCATGTCACCCGGAAGAAGGATATCGTATACTATCTCGTCAGCTCCATCATGAGCCAGCAGCTTTCTTCCAAGGCGGCGGGGACCATTCACCGGAGATTCCTGGACCTTTATAAGGGACGGCCTCCCCTTCCGGAGGAGATCATCGCTACACCTGTGGAGGTATTACGTGGCATCGGGCTGTCCAATGCAAAAGCATCCTATGTGCATAATGTGGCGCGTTTTGCCATCGGGCAGGGTTTTGACCGCCGGAAGCTGCATAAAATGGGTAACGAAGAAGTGATCACCTATATCACCCAGATAAAGGGGGTGGGCAGGTGGACGGCCGAAATGTTGCTTATGTTTGCCCTGGGAAGAGAAGATGTTTTTTCTCCCGACGATATTGGCATACAAAATGCGATGATAAATATCTACCAGCTAGACAATACCGACAAAAAAGCCCTCCGGACAGCATTGTTACGCATATCACAAGCCTGGAGTCCATACAGGACCTACGCCTGCCTGCATTTGTGGCATTGGAAGGACAATAGCCCTACTCCCAAAAAATCTGCCGGCAAGAAGTAAGTCCCTGCCCCGGCAACCCGCCGCGATTTATTCGCGTATCGCTGGTAGAGCGCCTGGAAGGAGCTTGCTCCGACGGGTTTGCCGACATGTAATTCTTAACCTTTAAAATACATGGATGTGAGAAATTTAAAACTACTTCTGCTGACCACACTGACATTGGGCTTTTTTATGACCATGAGCTGTAAAAAAGGTGACACCGGACCGGCGGGGCCGGCAGGCCCCGACAGTGTGATGTATTCCAACTGGGCGACCCTAAGTTTTACCGGGTCCTATGACCAGACGTATCAGGATAGCGTATGGCTGGCCAGTGTGACGGCTCCGCAGATCACCGCCAAGGTATTGAACACGGGCTCGGTCGTGGGGTATTTCCTGCTGCCCGATCCGGCGACGGGGGATTCCAGCATCGTCAATGCCATCAATTATGTGACGGAGTATTTTACTCCTGGCTATATCGATATACTGGCGACGGGTGATTTCAGCGGCATCCAATATAGATATGTCATCATTCCGGGGAAGATAACTATTACGGATGATAAGGGGAATCCGCAGACTTATACGAGCGATCAGATCAAGAAAATGGATTATACCACTCTCACTGGTTTATTGAATATACCGGCGAAGGGTAGTGGAAGTAAGCAGATATCGTTATAAAGGAAGGGGCGCTGTCAAGCGCCCCCTTTTTTTATTGTGCTGCCGGCCGGACCAGCTTCAATTCTTTGATGAGATTAGAAGCGCCTCCCAGCTTGTCGATACACCATAATATATAGCGGATGTCCACGCAAATGGTTCTATTATAGGTGGCGTCAAAGGCGATCTTATGGCTGAGCGCCTCGTAATTGCCGTCAAATGCCAGGCCGATGAGCTCGCCATTGGCGTTCAATACGGGTGAGCCTGAGTTCCCGCCGGTGATATCATCGGTGGTGATAAAACCTACCACAAGGTCGTTACGTTGCTTGTCGATGTATTGTCCGAAATCTTTCTTTTTGGCAAGGTCCAGCAGACCCGGGGGCAGATCGAATTCGTAATCCCCTGGTACATATTTTTCCAGCACTCCTTTCATCGTGGTGGCATAGTCGTAATGCACGGCATCGCGTGGCGTGTAGGATCGTACATTCCCGTAGGTGACACGCATGGTGAAGGTGGCGTCGGGATAACGTACCTTTTTAGGGTCTTTTTCCATGATGCCCTTCAGGTATAGTCTTCCCAGCTCATTGTTCCTGGACAGGAATTGCTGGTAGAAGGAGACGTATTTGGTCTGCCAGTTATGGATAAAGGCGCTGAAGTGTTTGTATGCCGGATCAGTTTGCAATGTTTCGGCTTCGGGGCGTGTCATAAAAGCATTCCAGCGGGCATCGTCGAGGAGCATGGTGCCTGCAAAGACGGCCGCCGCATATTTCTGATAGGTGGCATCTTCGTTCAGCGGGCCGTAGGAGGATTGTATCGCATTGTAAAAGCCAATGGGCTGCTGGTTCTTATCGATGTCGTTATAGTATAGCTGTGTGATGGCGGCCAGTATGTGCTGGTCGGAAGGTTTATTCTCCTGTTTGAGAAAGGCCTTGCGGGCTTCGTCGGCTGTCTGCAGGGCTTTTTTCAGATCGCCTCCGCCAGGGCGTACGAGGGCGTATTCCACGGCTTGCAGACTGCCGGCAAGATTTATCAGCGGGCTGGCCAGGATGCCTTCGGAGCTGATGTATACCCGGTGACGGCTGTAGGGGCGCCAGTCGTCATAGGCCTTGGCCCAGTCCTTAAAAATATTCTCGTATTCGGGCTTGTTGTCGGCCCATTGCTGAAAGGCGGCCTCCTGGGTCTTTTTCTGATCGTAGATGTCATATTTTACCAGCTGTTTGGATTCGCCATCGAAGAATTTCCAGTAGTTGGCGATACCTGCGTAGTTGGAGGCGAGCTGTAATTTGACGGCGGGATCTTTTTTCATCTCCTCGAACATGTATTTCAGCCGGACGTCGCGGAGCTTGACGAGGGTAGGGTTGTCGATATCGATCTTTTGTTTGACGCCATAGGAGGTCTCGTATCTATTGGTGCTGCCGGGGTAGCCATAGATCATGGCATAATCGCCATCCTTTATTCCTTTTAAGGATATGGGGAGGAAGTATTTGGGTTTGAGGGGAACATCCTCCGTGGAATAATCACCCGGTGTGCCGTCCTTTTTGGCATATACGCGGAAGATGGAGAAGTCTCCGGTGTGGCGCGGCCATTCCCAGTTATCGGTGTCACCGCCGAACTTACCCACGCTCTCGGGCGGCGCGCCTACGAGGCGTATATCGCTGTAGCGCTGGTATACAAAGACAAGAAATTGGTTGCCTTTGAACAGGGGGCTTACGAGACCCCGAATGCTCTTGCCGGCATCGGCATAGCGGTTGCCGATAGAGGTGAGTACGCTTTGCTGCCGGGTGTCCCGGTCATCGCCGGTGAGGCCTTTTAACGAGTCCTCCACTTCCTTTGTCACGTCCTCTATTTTCAGGAGGAAGTCGGCGGTGAGTCCCCGGGCGGGTATCTCATCCTGTCTGCTTTTGGCATAAAATCCGTCGTGCAAATAGTTGTGTTCGATGGAGCTGGAAGAGGCGATGGCATCATAGCCGCAGTGGTGATTGGTAAAGATCAATCCATCGTTGCTTACGAGCTCGCCGGTACAGCCCCGGCCGAAGATGATGATGGCGTCTTTCAGGGAGGCCTTGTTGATGCTGTAGAGCTGTTCCTTTGTGAGCTTTAGCCCTTTCTTCACCATGTCGTTGTACACCTGCTCACCCAGCAGCAAAGGCAGCCACATCCCTTCGTCGGCCATGCTGCGCAATAAAATAGTAGATAGAACAATCGTCAGAAGAATCCTTTTAACCTTCATATGGATAAATTTTTTCGGGACAAACCTCCGAAAAAATATCAATAAGTCCTACCCGTGGACGGGACATTTCCTGCCGGTGGGAGATCCGGCGGGCCAGTTTTCGCTCGTCTATTTGATCTGGGTGACCACCACGTCCTCGACTACAAGGGTGCTGACCACGAAATTCCTTACGATCTCGATATCCTTGCCGCTGCGAATGACGAAACTGAGCTTGTTCTTTTCTGTCCTGGGCAGCCGGAATTGTTTGTGGAAGGTGCTGTCGTGAAAGCTGTGCCTATAGAGTTCCGAGCCGTCCTGATCCCGTACTATCAGGTTGAAAGAGGCGCCGAGAGGATTGGCGTAGGCGATATCGAATACGACCTGGTCGTCCTGTGTTCCTACATATTTGACCGTGGCGGGGTCCTGCGCTGTCTGTGCATGGATGGTGGATGTAGCGAGTAATAACAGGCTGCTAAGAATGGTGAATGAGCGAAGCTTCTTCATAAAATGGGTTTTTTGATGATCAACAAATGAGCGGACTAATTGCCGCAGGTAATGACGAAGCAAACGCCCTGGCAGGCTATCGAAGCGTTGGCAGCAATAGGAGGGGAAAGAATGTATTGATCAATGCAAATATATTGATAGGAGGGGACCTGACCAAGCCTGGCGTATGAATTTTGCGTTAAGGAGGGTTATGGCCGGGGGGAAGTGCCTTGGGCGGCCTCCGGCGGGGCATTCAGGACTTTCCAAAGCAGGTCTTTGAGCTCGGTGAGGCCCTGTTGCGTGACAGAGGAGATGAACAGATGGGGGATGTTTTCAGGCAATTCTTTGGCGATAGCTTCTTTGAGCTCGGCATCCAGCATATCGGATTTGCTGATGGCTATGATGAATTGTTTGTGAAGCAGTTCGGGGTTATATTTTTCCAGCTCCTGTACCAGGATACGAAATTCTTCCCGGTGGTCTTTGCTGTCGGCGGGTATGAGAAAAAGCAGGACGGGGTTCCTTTCAATGTGACGGAGGAATCGGTGTCCGAGTCCTTTTCCTTCGGCGGCGCCTTCGATGATACCGGGCAGGTCGGCCATGCAAAAGCTGCGGCCATCCCTGTATTCCACCATGCCCAGCTGAGGGGTCAGGGTAGTGAAAGCATAGTCGGCGATCTTGGGTTTGGCGGCGGTGATCACGGATAGCAAAGTAGATTTACCGGCATTGGGGAAGCCTACGAGACCTACGTCGGCCAGGACTTTCAGCTCCAGCACTTTCCAGCCTTCCACGCCGGGGAGACCGGGCTGCGCGTGTTCCGGCGCCTGGTTGGTGGGGGTGGCGAAGTTGGCGTTGCCGAGTCCTCCTTTTCCGCCCTTCATCCAAATGATCTCTTGTCCGTCATCCAGTATTTCCGCCTCTTTCCTGCCTGTCTCTTCGTCCCGGGCGATGGTTCCCAGGGGCACTTCGATGATGATGTCCTTGCCAAAGCGGCCGGTGCAGTTATTGCCGCTGCCCGCTTCGCCATTTTCCGCCAGCACATTCTTATAGTAACGCAGGTGTAAAAGGGTCCACAGGTGTTTGCTGCCCCGGAGAATGATATGACCGCCCCTGCCCCCGTCCCCGCCATCGGGTCCCGCCATGGCATTGAACTTAGTGCGCATGAAGTGCTTGCTGCCCGCGCCGCCGTGTCCGCTTCTGGCAAAGATCCTGATCTGGTCTACAAAGTTTGATTTTTCCACCTGTGCTACATTTTCTGAAAGGACGCAAAGATACGGATTCTACGGGCTTTGCCGATCAGACCTGAAGCCGGGCGGCCTCATCGAGAGGTATGGGTTGGAAATGTACGAAATATTTCGTATATTTACAGGAGTTATTATAAATTTATTTCCATGGCTTATAGAGGGGTGTCGGATCGTTGGAGGGATCTTCTTTTGGCGGCTCCCGCAAGGGGTCGCATTCCTTCCATCCTGTCCGCATCTCTTCCGGCAGCGCCTGGTACAGGGCGGTGCCTTCCGTCTTCCATTGTATCATTTCATCGGATACTTCTTTGATGATGACGCCGGGATTGCCGACGATCATGCTTCGGCGGGGGATCTCCATACCGGCCTTTATAAAAGTGAGGGCCCCTACGATACATTCCTCTCCGAGCCGGACATTGTCCATGATGACGCTGTTCATTCCTATCAGACAGTTGCGTCCAATGGTAGCGCCGTGGATGACGGCTCCATGCCCGATGTGCGCGCCTTCGTGCAGCCGTACCGTGACGCCGGGGAACATATGGATGGTACAGTTCTCCTGGATGTTGCAGCCGTCCTCTATGATGATGCGTCCCCAATCGCCGCGGATGGCAGCGCCCGGACCGACATAAACTTTTTTCCCGATGATGACATTGCCGGTGACGGCGGCTTGCGGGTGGATAAATGCGTAGGGGTCGACCACGGGTTTGTATCCTTTGAATTCGTAGATCATACAATTTGGAGTTTACACCTGCCATTCCTCGGCCTTACGATAGACGGTGCCTTTGAACAGCGCTACCAATTCCCCGTCTTCCTCTTTTTCTATCCGCACTTCGTAGATGGAGATCTTGTTGCCGGCGCTGATCTCTTTTGCGGTGGCAATGATCCCGTCCCCGGCCTGGAGGGGACGTATATGAGAAATGGAGGTCTCTATGGATACGGCATGCCGTCCCTGGCTGTTGGAGGCAAAAGCGAGCGCGCTGTCCGCAAGGGAATACGTAATGCCGCCATGCGCGATGCCAAAACCATTGCACATTTCAGGGCGAACGACCATTTGCAGGCGGCAATAGCCTTCTTTTTCCTCGAGCCTGACGATGCCCAGCCATTGGCTGAAATGGTCTTTCTCCATCATGGCGTCGACGATGCGGGTTGCTTTGGACTTATGCATAGCGGCTGTGTGTTATTTGCTGGATCATATTGTGTGCTTTTGAGGGGGGCGGCTCACTCACCTGTAAAGCTGGCGGGTCTTTTTTGTAAAAAAGCCTGTACTCCTTCCGCATAGTCCTTTGTCCCGGCGGCCTGCTGCTGCAGCTCATCTTCCAGCAACAGCTGCGCTTCGAGAGAGTTGACGGCGGAATTGTTCAATGCATGTTTGGTATACGCAAGCGCCTTGGTAGGCAGCTGTGCCAGCACGGACGCCAGCGCTTTCGACGCCCCTTCGAACTCGCCATCATCATATACTTTATACACCATCCCCATCCTTTCCGCCTCGGCGGCGCCGATCCTGTCACCCAGCATGGCAATGGCGGAAGCGCGCTGCCAGCCCACCAGTCTTGGCAGGAAATAAGTGCCGCCGCTGTCGGGGATAAGTCCGATCCTGGAAAAAGCCTGTATGAATGATGCCGAGGCCGATGTCACTACCACATCGCAACACAGGGCGATATTGGCGCCTGCTCCCGCGGCCACTCCCCTGACGGCCGCCAGCACAGGTTTGGGAAGATGACGTATGCGGGTAATGATGGGGTTATAATGCTGGGCCAGCAGCTGGGACATCGGGGGACCTTGCGGGTCGACGACTTCGGCCAGGTCCTGACCGGCGGAGAAGCCTTTGCCTGCCCCGGTGATATATACGGCCCTTACTTCGTGAAGGCTGGCGCATTCGTCCAGTCTGGCTTGGAGCAGAAGGGCCATCTCCCGATGGAAAGCATTTAGCTTTTCGGGTCTGTTGAGCGTGATAAAGGCGATGTTGTCGCGGATCTCGAATAATATTGAAGACATATTTTCAATGACATTTGAAATAATCGAAAGGTTCTTTACAGTCCGCACATTTGTATAAAGCTTTACAGGCGGTGCTCCCAAATTCGCTGATCAGGCTGGTGTGATAGCTGCCGCAACGAGGACATTGCACGGCCTCTTCCCGGTGAAAAGGTCTGATCTGACATACCTGTTGCAATGGGTTGGGTGGGGCGATGCCGTATGCCCGTAGTTTATCCTTTCCTTCCTGGCTCATCCATTCTGTCGTCCAGGCGGGGGAAAGGACGGTGGTAACCTTGACGCGCTCGTATCCGTGCTGGTTGAGCGCGGCCACTATCTGCATCCGGATCATGTCCATGGCGGGGCAGCCGCTATACGTAGGGGTTATGACTATCTCCACCTGGCCGGGGTGGGGCACCGGCGTCGACTGACTGCTATCGGGCTGACCCACGCGGATGTCGCGAACGATACCCAGGTCCAATATGGATAATACGGGGACTTCCGGGTCGTTGACCTCGCCCAGCCATTGTCTGATGGCGGCAACCGTCGTATCGTCATTCGTCCTTACCATTCACATCCGGGATAAGCTCTTTGCAGGAATTGCATTTCCGCCAGTATATAACCTAATTGTTCCGTATGTCTTCCTTCTTTACCACCTGTCTGCATCCATATGGCGGGCGGATAGGAAAGACCGGCCTCATCAAATACTTCTTTTACTTTTTCTTCCCATTGGGGTCGGAGCTGCGAAAGGCCGGGGCCAATACCCGCCGTGGCTGTTTCCACTTCATAGGGCGTTGCGGTATGCAGCTCGCCCGTGAATTTCCAAAGCTCGTCCAGGGCATTATTCATACGGGTATGACTTTCTTCGGTGCCGTCGCCCAGCCGTATGACCCACTCGCTGCTCCAGCGAAGATGGTATATTCCTTCTTTATGGGATTTGGCCGCAATGGCGGCCAGGGTCTTGTCCCTGCCCTGCGTTAGTCTCTCATAAAGGGTCGTCTGGTAGGCGCTGAAGAAGAATTGGCGGAGGATCGTTTTGGCCCAGTCGCCGTTGGTCTGCTCCACGAGGAGGCAATTCTTGAAGTCCCATCCGTCGCGAAGATAGGCGAGCTGATCTTCCGTCACGGGACTGGGGTTCACGGCGGGGCCTGGAATGTTCCGGGGGGCGGGTTGCCTACCGGCATTGATCAACTCCGCTGCATATTGGTAAAAGTTACGAGCCTGCCCTATCAGGTCCAGCGCAATATTGGAAAGCGCGATATCCTGTTCGAGGATGGGCCCGTGGCCTGTCCATTCGCTGTTGCGATGACCCAGGATCAGGCTGTCGTCGGCCAGGTGCAGGGTATATTGAATAAGCGCTGTCGAGTGGGTCATTACATATGCTTTAGTTCGTCGGGCAGGTCATAAAAGGTGGGGTGTCTGTACACCTTGTCATTGGCGGGCTCGTAAAAAGCAGTGGCGTCATCGGGACTGGAGGCATGGATGTATTTGCTTTCCACTACCCAGATGCTTACTCCTTCCATGCGGCGGGTATAGACATCCCGGGCGTTCTCGATGGCCATCTGTGCGTCCGCGGCGTGCAGGCTGCCGGCGTGTTTGTGATCGAGCCCCTGTTTGCTGCGGATGAATACTTCCCAGAGGGGCCATTGATTTTCTGACATAACTGTGGTCCGCTTAGGCGCGGTCTTTTTTTAATTTTCTTTTGTCTGCGTACGCTGTTGCAGCTTCTCTCACCCAGGCGCCTTCTTCGTGCGCGCGTACCCTGGCGGCCAGCCTTTCCTTATTACAAGGTCCATTGCCCTTTACCACATTCCAAAACTCGTCCCAGTCGATGGCGCCGAAATCATAATGCTGGCGCTGCTCGTTCCATTTCAGGTCCGGGTCGGGCAGGGTCATACCCAGGATCTTTACCTGCTCCGCGCATACATCTACAAAACGCTGGCGCAGCTCGTCGTTGGAGAATCGCTTGATCTTCCATTGCATGCTCTGAGCGGAATGCGGAGAGGCGTCATCATTGGGACCAAACATCATGACAGAAGGCCACCACCATCTGTCGATGGCATCCTGGCACATCCTGCGCTGTCCTTCGCTGCCCTTGCTTAGGGTGAGCAGGATCTCGAATCCCTGCCGCTGATGGAAGCTTTCTTCCTTGCAGATCCGCACCATCGCCCGCGCATAGGGTCCGTAGGAGGCCCTGCACAAAGGCACCTGGTTCATGATCGCGGCGCCGTCCACCAGCCAGCCGATGGCTCCCATATCCGCCCAGGTGAGCGTAGGATAATTGAAGATGGAGGAGTATTTGGCCTTGCCGGTGTGCAGCTGTTCCAACAGCTCTTCCCTTGGGGCGCCGAGGGTCTCGGTGGCGGAGTATAAGTATAGCCCATGTCCGGCCTCGTCCTGTACCTTGGCGATCAGGGTTGCCTTGCGGCGAAGCGTGGGGGCCCGGGTGATCCAGTTGGCCTCAGGCAGCATACCCACGATCTCGCTATGGGCATGCTGGGACATCTGCCGGATAAGGGTCTTGCGATACGCATCGGGCATCCAGTCCTTCGGTTCGATGCGGATGTCGGCGTCTATCTTATCCTGGAATATCTTTTCAAGGTCCTGCACAGACATGTGATGAATATTTATCCGCAAGGTAGCTTTTTTCCCTGAAAAATACTAACAGGTGTTAGTAGAGCCAGGCGTCGAGGGCTATCTATTTCGAGTCGAAGTCGATGACGACCTTGCCGGTGCGAGGGTGTGACTGGCAGGTGAGTATAAAGCCCGCCTTGAGCTCTTCTTCTTCGAGGGCATAGTTCACTTCCATCTCCACCTGTCCTTCAAGCAGCCTGGCGCGGCAGGTACAGCATACCCCGCCCTTGCAGGCAAAGGGAAGATCGGCGCCCTGCATGAGCGCGCCATCCAGGATGGAGTCGCCGTCGAACGGCAGCTCAAAGTCAAAGCTGTTGCCATCGAGGCGTATGGTGACCTGGCTGGTCTTGCCTTTCAGAGGATCTTTAGCGGCGTCTTCCGTTGTCGTGCTGCGTGGGGCTGCACGGCCTTCCTGTGTATGGAAGAGCTCGAAGTGGACTTTTTTGGGGTCGATGTCTTTTTCTTCCAGCCAGCCCTTGACGGTGAAGATCATTTCAGCAGGGCCGCAAAGGAATATTTCGTCCGCCCCTTCGAGGTCGATGAGCCTGTCGCAAAGCTCCCCGCATTTGACGGCGTCGATCCTGCCCTGATGAAGGGCTATCTCCATTTTTTCGCGGCTGAGGATATGATGTAATGCCAGGCGGTGCATATAGCGGTTCTTCAGGGCTTCCAGCTCCTCTCTGAATATAATGGAAGGCCGGTGTCTGTTGCCGTAAACGAGCGTGAAATGGCTTTCGGGTTCGGTGGCCAGCGTGGTCTTTATGAGGGAGAGGATGGGGGTGATGCCGCTGCCGGCCGCAAAGGCGAGATAATGTTTGGGTTTGGAGGGGTCGAGCGGCGTGTAGAATTTCCCGGTGGGAGGAAGCAGGTCCAGCTCGTCGCCTATCCGCAGCTGGTCATTGGCATAGGTGGAGAAAAGGCCGCCCGGTACTTTTTTTATAGCCACGCGCAGCTCCTGTTCGATGGCGCTGCTGCAGATGGAATAGCTGCGGCGGATCTCTTCTCCCCGGATGCGGGTCTTTATGGTGATGTTCTGTCCCTGGATGAAGCGGAAGGTCTCTTGCAGATGTGCCGGTACGGCAAAGGCTATGGAGACGCAATCTTCCGTCTCCCGCCGGATGTCGGCTACCTGTAATTTGCAGAAATGACTGGCCATGGTGGATGTTATTTCTTTAGTCCTTCGATAAGGTATTTTACCATGTTGGATTCCAGCGCTTCGGCGCTGGTGCTTTTGCGGCTGCGCTGCCAGGAGTCTATGCCGCTGACGGCGGAAAGTATGGTTAGCACGGCCACGTAGGGGTCGATCTGTTTCATTTCGCCCCGGGCGATGCCTTCGTCTATGATGTCCGCCAGCCGCTTGCGATAGCTGCGTCGTTGGTTGAGGAAGTTGGAGAGATAGGGTTCGGGCAGGTGTCGCCATTCGTGGTCGGCGATGTAGATATACTCGTATTGGTCGAGCATCATGCGAATATGCAGCCGGATGATGGCTTCCATCTTCTTTATCGTGGACTGGCTGCTGGCCTCAACGTGCTCGAGGTTGGTCATGAATTCGTTGGCTACCTTGAAGCAAATGGTTTGGAGTATCTCCGCTTTGGACTGGATGTGGTTGTACAGGCTGGCGGCCTCTACGCCTACATGTTCGGCCAGATCGCGCATGGAGGCGGCGCCGAACCCTTTTTCGCGAAAGAGCTTGGATGCTTTTTCGATGATGACCTCCTTCTTCGTGCTGTTCTTTTTACTTTGGATCTTTGCCATAGACGGCTGTAAAGGTATAAAAAACACTAACAAGTGTTAGTCGATTTTATAGGGAAATTATTGTAGGTTTGCACCGCATAAAAATGGGGGAGTCCCGTTTATAGTGCACTCAAAATCAAATTAAATGTCTTTAATCGTTGTAGGTTCCATGGCGTATGATGCCATTGAAACACCCTTCGGAAAAACGGATTGGATCGTAGGCGGAGCGGCCACTTATGCTGCCTATGCGGCCAGCAATTTCATCAAGCCCATCAACCAGGTATCCATTGTCGGCTATGATTTTGCGCAAGAGGAAATGGACGAATTGAAAAAGAGAGGGGTGAATATGGAAGGGGTAGAGGTGGTGAAGGATAAGAAGTCGTTCTTCTGGAGCGGCCGGTATCACCTGGATATGAATGCGCGCGATACCCTGGTGACGGACCTCAATGTGCTGGCCGACTTCAACCCGATCATCCCGGACAGCTACCAGGGCAGCGAGTTCCTGATGCTGGGCAATGTTTTGCCGAGCCTGCAGATCAGCGTCGTGAAGCAATTGAAGACTCGGCCCAGGCTGATCGCCATGGATACGATGAATTTCTGGATGGACAATGCCCTGGATGACCTGAAAAAGCTGTTGACCATGGTGGATGTGCTCCTGGTGAACGACAGCGAGGCCCGTCAGCTCAGCGGTCAATTTTCGCTGGTGAGGGCGGCAAAAGAGATACAAAAGATGGGACCCAAATACCTTGTCATCAAGAAGGGCGAGCATGGGGCGCTGCTGTTCCATAAGGACCAGGTGTTCTTTGCGCCGGCCCTGCCGCTGGAAGAGGTATTCGACCCGACGGGTGCGGGGGATACGTTTGCGGGCGGATTTATCGGCCATATCGCACAGACGCGGGATGTGTCGTTCGAGAATATGAAGACGGCTATTATCGTTGGTTCGGCGATGGCGTCCTTTTGCGTGGAGAAGTTCGGACCTACCCGTCTGAAGGAGATCACGAAGGCGGACATCGACGGCAGGATACGACAGTTTGTCGATCTGGTGAATTTCGATATCGAGCTGGTATAGGTAAAAAAATTTGGATATTCCTTGTTTCGTGCCTAATTTTGGCGGCGTTATGAAAATGACAATGAAACATACAAAGAAGCAGACCAAGAAGATGTTCCCACAGCGGGAAGGGGTTTGATTGTTTTGTATGACAAGATAATAAGAGCCTTCCCGAATAGGGGAGGCTTTTTTGTTTTAATGGTGTGTATTCAATGGTGGATAAACAATAAATCAAAAAACAATGCTTCCGGCCTTGTACGGCGTCCTGGAAGCCAAAAACGTAAAAAAAAATGAAAGTTGCTGTCGTAGGCGCCACTGGTCTGGTGGGCACCAAAATGTTAGACGTACTCGCGGAAAGGAATTTTCCCGTCACGGAATTGATCCCTGTAGCTTCGGAAAGGTCGGTTGGCAAGGAAGTGGAGTTCAAGGGTAAGAAGTACAAGGTCGTGAGCGCTACCGATGCGATTGCAGCAAAACCCGCCGTGGCCATTTTCTCCGCGGGGGGCGGCACTTCTCTGGAATGGGCTCCCAAATTCGCGGCGGCCGGTATCACGGTGATCGATAATTCATCCGCCTGGAGAATGGACCCTACCAAGAAGCTGGTGGTGCCCGAGCTGAATGCCGATGCGCTGACAAAGGAGGACAAGATCATCGCCAACCCCAATTGCTCTACCATACAGATGGTAGTGGCGCTGAACCCGCTGCACAGGAAGTACAAGGTAAAGCGGATCGTGGTGTCGACTTATCAGAGCGTGACGGGTACGGGCGTGAAGGCTGTGACACAGCTGCTGAACGAAAGGAAGGGCGTTCAGGGGGAGATGGCGTATAAGTATCCCATCGACCTGAATGTCATCCCCCAGATAGATGTATTCCTCGACAATGGATATACGAAGGAAGAGATGAAGATGGTCAATGAGACCAAGAAGATCATGCGTGACGACAGCATCCGGGTGACGGCGACGACGGTGCGTATCCCAGTGATGGGCGGACATAGCGAGGCGGTGAATGTGGAGTTCGAAAATGATTTCGATCTGGCGGAGGTGAAGCAGCTGTTGTCCAAAGCTCCCGGGGTGGTGGTAGTGGATGACCCTTCAACACAGCAATATCCCATGCCAAAGGATGCGCATGACAAGGACGATGTGTTCGTGGGCAGGCTGAGAAGGGACGAGACGCAGCCGAATACGTTGAACATGTGGGTGGTGAGCGACAACCTGCGGAAGGGGGCCGCCACGAATGCGGTGCAGATAGCGGAATATCTGGTGGAACAGAAATTGATATAGTAAAAGGGGCCGAAAGGCCCCTTTTTTGGCTGATTTTGTTAAATGTATCGTTTTCAATCGATTGGTATGCGAGGTCTTCTTATTACTGCTGCTTTTTTTCTTTGCTTACTGGCCTGTAGGAAACAGTCGTCTATGAGGCCTTCCCCAAATCTGGGAGATTCCACCACAAAGCCCATCGATTCCACCAAGAAGCCGCCTGATTCCACTACCAAACCCATCGATTCTACCAAAAACCCGGTCGATACTGCCTTTTATGAAACGGAGCCGCCGCTGCTTTTGGGGGTGACCGACTCGATCAATGCGGACATCGGCGGGTATTATGTTGCCCTACCTGTCCATTATAAGGATTCGGCTAACCGAAAATACCCGTTACTATTTTATGATCCCGGGGTAGGTGTATATGGGGACGGCAGCAGTACCGATCTTCCCCTGGTCCTAAAGGAGGGTCTTCCCCTTTTGTTGAAACAGCAAACCTTTCCTCCCAGCTTTTTGGTAAACGGCAAGCATTTTTCCTTTATCGTCATGGCCCCTCAGTTCAAGACCATTCCGGCGAATCCTAATATCGTACTGGACGCCATTAAGGTGGCAATGGCGAAATATCCTGTAGATCCAAGTAGGATCTATCTCACGGGGATCAGTGTCGGGTCTGTCGCCAACGGCTATCTGGGTGCGGCTGATCCTACGATGTTTGCGGCTTTGGTGTCCATTGCGGGGATCGATCTCGATACGGCAGAATGCCAAAGCATGGTGAGCGGGAGGTTGCCTGTCTGGGCGTTCCATAATAATCAGGATCAGAAAATAGATGTCAATACGACGAAAAATTTTGTTTCGACGTATAATTCTCTTCATCCCGCCATTCCCGCGAAGCTGACGTTATTTCCTCCTTACGGGACGCAAAACCATGATGCCTGGACGAAGGCGATGAATCCTGCGTACAAGGAGAATGGGATGAATATATATGAGTGGATGTTGCAGTATTCGAGGTGAGCTGGATATCACTCTACACTCCGATTGAGGAAGTCTATGAATTCCTTCATTGCAGCAAAGGTATTCAATGTCTCTCTTAACAGGGATTTAGATGAGAGGTCGGCATCCGTGAGATCGCGGGTAACGATGTAGCATTTCATCTTGAGGTATTGGATGGCGGGGTTTTGGTCGTCATAGCCTTTGGGAGGTCTGGACAACACTTCGATGCCTTCGACGCTGTTGGGGAATAATTTTTTAAAGTTCTTATTGCCGACGATCTTTTTCCATTCGTCGAAGTTGTAGTCTATCTCCTGCCGCACTTTGGCGAGATGTGGCGGCATGGGCATCCACAGGCCGCCGCCAACCATGCTTTGTCCACCAGGCTCGCAGTGAAAATAATAGCCTGCCGTAGGGACTTTTTTGCCGCCCCTGTTAAAGCTGGCGCCCATATGTGTTTTATAGGGTGTCTTGTCTTTGGAGAATCTAACGTCGCGGTAGATACGGAAAATACAGTCTTTCGGCTGGAGAGTGGTGATGTCCGGATCGATTTTTCCCAGCCCTTCGATCACTTTTTGCACGAACGCCTCTACATCGTCTTTTGCATTCTGATAAGCAGTCTTATTCTTTTCGAACCAGGGCTTGTTGTTATTCTTTTTAAGATCTTTTAGGAATTTGATCGTTGCGGGCTGTAGCATATTTATAGTTGACTTCTATCTGATCCTGCCCCAGTTCTCACCACTCTTGATACGGTACATGGTCATTTCGCTGACGTTGTATTTCTCCGCCAGTTTCTTGATCGTCAGCTGACGATTCTTGCTGCTCAATGTTTTCTTGATGGTCTTCACCTGACCCGCGGTCAGCTTCAATCCCACGGTGCGATTGGCCTGGACTTTTTTGTAAGCGATCTTAGCGGGGCTCTTTTGCTGATGATCGATCATCTCTTCGAGTGTTGCCCACTTGAGGTTTTTCGCCGCATTGTCCAGCTTGTTGTGATTCACATGGATCACATATTTGTGCTTGGGAGAAGCTTTTGCCAGGAACAGGCGCGCAATCTCCCGGTGGATATACAGCGTACCGTTATTTCCAGGACGGTGAAGGTTCAGTGTTTTGTAGCCTGTAGTGAGGCTACCGTTGAGCAACTTGCCATCGGCAACCACATCCTCAGAGTAGCTGGCAACGCGACCCATGGAGGAGAGTGCATATTTTTTTCTGAGTTGTTTCCAGCCGGGAAACTGCAAAGGTTTCCACGTTTCGCCGGTGAGTTTTCTAATCATGCCTGCAATTTTCTTAAAGTTACGAAAAAGATTTTCGATTTACCAGTGACGTAAGAAAATATTCTTATATGTTAACCAACACAGGAGCGACTGGAAGGAGCTCGTCCATAACCGAGCCTTTAGCGAAGGTTACGACCAAGGAGGACCGTGACGAAGCAGGTCCGACGAAGGGCTCAGACATTAGCGGTTTGCGGGATTTGAGCTACATTTAGATCAGCGCTCAAATCCCGCACAGTTTTATAAACTCGTCTTCTGTGAGTATTCGGATGGAAGTGATCTTTTTGGCTTTTTCCAATTTGCTGCCGGCATCTTCGCCCACGATGAGATAATTCAATTTGCTGCTGACCCCGCTGAGAAGCTTGCCCCCATTCTTTTCCACTATCTCTTCCGCATCACTGCGTTTGAGCCGTTGCAGGGTGCCGGTGAACAAGAACGTTTGCCCGTTCAGGTTGCCTTCCGTGGTTGGAGCGCTTTTCTGATTCTTCAGGTTCAGGCCCAATGATTCCAGCTTTTCCAATAGGGCTTTATTATCCTTATTGCGGAAAAACTGGTACACACTGGTGGCCACTTTGGGGCCCACGTCCTCCAGGTTTTGCAGGTCTTCCAGGGAATATTCCGTAAAGTCGGATAAATGGCTGACGGCGGCAGCCAGGGTCTTGGCGGTAGTCTCCCCGACATAACGGATACCCAATCCGAAGATCAGCCGGTGCAGAGGCTGCTGTTTGGACGTCTCGATGGCCGCCTGCAGATTGCCGACACTTTTTTCTCCAAAACCTTCCAGACCACGTATCTTGTCATAAGGCAAATGATAGATGCCGGGGACGTCTTTCAGAAATCCAAGCTCATAGAATTTCCGGACATTGGCATCGCCAAAGCTGCGGATATCCATGGCGTCCTTGCTGGCAAAGTGTATGATCCTTTCAACCACCTGTGCGGGGCAGTCGATGTTCACGCAACGCCATACAGCCTCGCCCTCAGGTTTTTCCAGTTTGCTTTTGCACACAGGGCAGTGTGTCGGGAAGACGATGGCTGTTTCCTTACCGGTGCGGACATCGGTCAAAGGCTTTACGATATAAGGGATTACATCCCCGGCGCGCTCCACCAGCACCTGGTCTCCGATCTTCAGGTCCTTCTCCCGTACCACCTCTTCGTTGAAAAGGCTGACGGAGCTAACGGTGACGCCCCCCAGCGGTACGGGGTCGAGTTTGGCCACGGGTGTTATGCTGCCGGTGCGGCCTACCTGGAATTCGACTTTTCTCAGTGTGCTGGTAGCTTGTCTGGCCTTGAACTTGAAGGCAATGGCCCAGCGGGGGTGATGTGTGGTCATACCCATCTTATCCTGCAAGGCGATGGAGTTCACCTTTATAACCATGCCATCTATCTCATAAGGAAGATCGTCCCTTTGTTTTTCAAATTCATGGCAATAGTCCACTACGGCCTGGATACCTTTCACTACTTTCTTCTCTTTTTGCGGGCTTCTAAAACCAAGGTCCCATAACAATTGCAGACAACCGCTGTGTGTCTTTAGCGCGGGATGTACGGGAAGATCATCGGCAAGGTGTCCTTCTGTTGTCTGCCAGCCCTCCAGCGAGGTGTAATAGCTGATGTGGTAGAGAAAGGCCTCGAGGTTCCGCCGGCTGACCTCTTTTGGGTCCTTGATCCGCAGGGAACCGGCCGCGGCATTGCGGGGGTTGGCCAGGGGCGCCAGGTTCTGTTCGGCCAGCTGTTCGTTGTATTTTTTAAAGTTGTTCTTGTTCATGAGCACCTCTCCTCTGATCTCCACGAGCTGGAGTCCATATTTGGAAAAACCGGCGCTTAATGGCACGGAACGGATCTGCCGGATATTGGTGGTGATCTCATCTCCCGCCACGCCATCTCCACGGGTGACCCCACGTAAGAGCATATCATTTTCATATGTAAGAGAGATGCTGGCTCCGTCGAATTTGGGTTCCACGCAATATTCCAGTGCATCCAATCCGGAGAGCTCACGGGCGCGGCGATCCCAGTCGAGCAGGTCCTGTTCGTTGTAGGAGTTTTCCAGGGACAGCATGGGTACGAGGTGCTGCATGGTGGGGAATTCCTTTGTCAGCCCTTTGGCCACCCGTTGTGTGGGGGAGTCGGCTGTCACGAGCCCGGGATGTGCGGCTTCGATGTGTTCCAGCTGTTTGTACAATCCATCGTATTCGAAGTCGGAGATGAGTGGGTCGTTCATGATGGCATACCGGTATTCGTGGAAGCGCAGGACATCTTTCAGCTCTTCGAGCTTGTTTTTTTCTATAGGATGGGTCTTGCCGGCGGCGAGTAAGCTGTTCGTCAGTTGCTGTAATTTTTTTGTCTGTTCGGGAGAATACATACGAAGGATTTGATGGGATAAAGTTACATGAATCGACCCTGCCGGACACATAAATGGGAGGTGAAAAAAAGGACGAAAAAGTACCGATATCAGAAAAGGAATTAAATTCGTAGTTCTATGAGCCTTAAAATACCATCCGATACTGTCCCTGAAACTACCGGCAGCGCTGGCATGCAAAAGAATATCAAGACGATCCTTAAGCAGTTGGAGTCCGATGGGATCATCGGGATCTCCGTCGACTGTGTGATATTCGGATTTGACGACAACGAGCTGAAGGTGCTCCTTATCAAGTCCGACCTGGAAAAGTTCGATAACAAATGGTCCTTGCTGGGTGATCTTGTCAACAACCATGAAGACCTGGATCAGGCGGCCTATCGTATCCTGAAGGAGCGAACGGGGCTGGACGATGTGTATCTCGAGCAGGTAAAGGGCTTTGGCGCAGTGGGCAGACACCCTGCGGCCCGCGTCGTCACCATCGCATATTGTTCCCTCATCAATATCGAGCATCATAAATTAAAGATCCTGGACAATGAGCTGCACTGGCATAGGGTAACAACCCTCTCCGAAATGGCTTTCGACCACCGGCAGATACTGGACGTATGCTATGAATGGCTGCAGAAAAGGATCCAGGAGCATCCCCTGGGGTTCAGCCTGCTGCCCAAGCAGTTCTCCCTCCGCGAACTTCAAAATCTTTACGAAGCTATTCTGGATGTAAAGCTGGATCGCCGCAACTTCCGTAAGAAGTTCTTTTCCATGGGGTTGTTGGAAGATACGGGGGAGCTGGAGTCGGATGTCCCTCACCGTCCGGGCAAGCTTTACAAGTTCAACTACGACAAGTACCAGAAGAAGGAAAGGAAGAAGTGGTTCGGGATCGACTTTTAGGATCGGCTTGGTGGCCAGGGCCGGTCAAAATGGGGTGCGGCCAGGGTTTCCAATGATTTCATAAAAAATTTTCCTTCCAAAGTTGGCGGAATGGTTTTTTTTATCAAATATTGTGTATTGTTTACACATTATATCGTGTATTTTTTACACGGTGAAGGTGTGCGATCAAATACCAACTATTAAATAACGACAGTTTATGAGAAAGAAACGATTGCTTGTGGGGACTCCTGTCCTATTACTTCTGCTATTGGCAACGCTATTCTCCTACGCACAGAACAGAACGATCACGGGTAAGGTCACGGACGCAAAGGACGGTTCTCCTTTGGCGAATGTCTCTGTCGTTCCGAAAGGATCGACAAGGGGTGTCACTTCCGGTGCGGACGGAAGTTTTCGCATTACGGTGACCGCCGGTACCAACACGCTGATCTTTTCTTCCGTAGGATATGGCACCCGGACTATGGAGATATCCGGTGATGTGGTGAACGTTCAGTTGAGCCAATCGAATTCAGCGATGAATGAGGTGATCGTGGTAGGATATGGCACCCAGCGTAAAAGAGAGGTCACGGGCGCCATTGCCCGGGTGAGTGGCGACAAGATCAGCGAAGTGCCGGTGCCGAGTTTCGAGGCCGCGCTGGCGGGCCGTGCACCTGGTGTGCAGATCATCTCGGGCAACGGTCTGGCGGGTTCGGGATCGGTGGTCCGTATCCGTGGGGTAGGTTCCATTTCGGCCTCGGGCGATCCGCTGTATGTGGTGGATGGGGTGCCTGTTATCGCGGATCCTTTTCTGCGTGGCAACGGCGGCGCCATGAACCAGAACCCGCTGTCGTCGATCAATCCGAATGACATCGAGTCGATAGAGATACTAAAGGACGCGGGCGCGACGGGCATCTACGGATCTCGTGGCGCGAACGGGGTCATACTGATCACTACGAAAAGAGGGAAATCGGGCGCGCCGCAGTTCACCTATAACCCGAAGCTGGGGGTGGCGACCTATACAAAGAAATTAGATTTTGTCAACGGACCGGAGTGGTTGCAGCTGCGGCAGGAAGCATGGCTGAATGACGGCAATACGGGATATGCTACGTTGCCCGGCACGCTGACCTGGGCGCAGGCGAGCCAGAACAATACGGACTGGTGGAAGCTGCTGACGCAGACGGGTTTTATCAACGACCACAGCCTTTCCATGACGGCGGGAACGCAAAAGCTGAGGACCTTTGCCAACCTGACCTATAGTGACGACAATGGCTATCTGAAGAAGAACGCATATGCGCGTATGGATGCGCGGCTGAACATGGATTACCAGGCGTTGTCGAACCTGAAGATCTCGCTGACATCGGCGTATGACCGGGGTATCAATCATCGGGTGAATGCAGCATGGGCAGGCGGTATCGGGGATGCCATGTCGGGCGCTTTACCCATCTTCCCGGCGTATACACCGGCAGGCAATTATGCCTATGGATTGGACAACCCCCTGATCGGCGTCAATGAAACATCCCGTCGTCAGACCGACCAGCGTCTGCTGGGCGGGCTCTCGCTGGACTACCAGCCTATCCACAATTTATTTGTACGAGGCACCTACTCCATCGAATACATGCTGTCCAACGACGATCAGTACACGGGTCTTCTGGCGGATACCACCAAGGACATGCCGTACTCTTCGAGAAGCCATACATGGGGCGCTAATCAAACGGCCAACCTTACTGTCAACTATCTGTGGAATCCGGGGGAGCAGCATAAGTTCAATTTCCTGCTGGGTACGGAAATGCAGGATTACCGACGTAAGGGATATTCGACGGACCCTATCGGGGAATTCACGGCTGATCCTTTCTGGAAGAACGGTGGAGAATACAAGCGCCTGAGAGATTCGCTGTTGTCGGCCCAGGTGCCGATATCGGTGGTGGACCAGGAGTCGTTCACTTTCAACAGTTTCTTCGGAAGGATCAATTATACTTTCCATGACAAGTATTCCTTCCAGCTGATCGGCCGTCTGGACGGATCTTCCAAGTTCGGCACCAATCACAAGCATGGGATATTTCCCGCGGTGTCCGCTGCCTGGAATATCAGCGACGAAGATTTCATGAAAGATATTCACCAGATCAGCTACCTGAAGCTGCGTGCGAGCTACGGTATTGTGGGCAATGCGAACTTCGGATCGGGTCTTTACTATGATAAATACAACCGGGGCACCAATCCTTATAACGGCAACGGGACGCTGTACCTCAATGGTCTTGGCAACCCGGACCTGAAATGGGAGACGCTGCATAATATCGATGCGGCGGCGGAGTTCGGACTGTTCAACAACAGGCTTACGGGTGAGATCGCTTATTACTATAAGACGACCAC
The DNA here is from genome assembly GCA_035545935.1 of Puia sp. Lineage (GTDB taxonomy): Bacteria > Bacteroidota > Bacteroidia > Chitinophagales > Chitinophagaceae > Puia. The sequence continues at coordinate 44,967 of DASZXP010000235.1, forward strand.
GAACATTATCCTGAATCCGGGTATTGCTCCTTCCATCGGGTTTACGGCCATCTACCGCAACCTGGACAACAGCAAGATCCTGAACCAGGGTCTGGAGGTAAGCGCCAATTTCAGGGTCATCGACACGAAGGATGTAAAATGGTCAGTGGGCGGCAATATCGCCAAGAACCAGAATAAAGTGCTGGAATATGAACTGGGTCCTGATGCGGTGAGCGGCGGCACCAACGATACGCGCGTCGTAAAGGGGCTGCCGGTGGGTGTAAATTACCTGGTCCGCTACCATGGTGTCGATCCTGCGGATGGGCTGCCGATCTGGCTGGACAAGAATGGTAAAGAAACAAAGACGTTCTCGCTGGATAACAGAGCGTATGTGGGCGCCGTACAGCCCGATTATTTTGGAGGGTTCAATACGACCATTCAATACAAGGGGCTCGAGCTCTCGAGCCTCTTTACCTATGTCATCGGCGGCAATATTTACGAGAATTCGGGCAAGTACCAGTTCCTGGGCGTCTCGAAGAAGTTCTGGAATTTCCGCAAGGATTTCCTTGACCGCTGGACGAAACCCGGTGATCACAGCATGTATCCACGTCTGGTGGCGGATGCGGCTTCTTACCCGGGAGTTCCGAGCGAAGACCAGTTCAATTCCACGATGTTCCTCAGAAGCGCCAGCTATCTGCGTATGCGTGAGCTGACCCTTGCCTACCGGATACCGCGTGCGGCCCTGCGCAGGACGTTCTTTAAGGACCTGCGGATATTTGCGACGGGTACGAACCTGCTGACCTTTACGAAGTATCCCGGCGGCGATCCCGAGATCACCAGGGATTTCGAGAACTCGCAGGACAGGAATCTCAGCCCGAATATCACCTATCTGACAGCGCCGACGCAAAAGACATTCGTATTCGGGATAAACGCAAATTTTTAAAACCAACGGTCAAAACATAGCATATGCGTAAAATAATTTTCTTTTTGCTGATAGTGCTGACAGCGGCAGGATCCTGTTCCAAATTCCTGGACAGGCCTCCGCAGGGACAGTTAAGTAAAGAAGAGGTCTTTGCCACGGACAGCAATATCGTAGCTCTTGCAAACGGCATTTATACTTATCTGGGGGACGGGACTTTCCTGGGCGGACGGGTACAGGGTCTTAGCGACATGCTCGCGGATCAGCTGGATGGTTCGAAGCTCACGGGCGACTTTTCCGAAATATACAAGCGGCAGAACTCGATCTTTGGAGGCACGCGGGATGATATGTACAAAAAGGGTTATCTGGGTGTCATCACTGCCAACTATATCCTGGAGAATATCGGCTCGGTGTCGTCCGAGCACCAGGCCTATCTGAAAGGCGAATCGCTTTTCTTCCGGGGCATGATCCATTTCGAACTGGTTCGTCTGTTCGCACAGCCCTGGGGTTATTCTTCCGACAATTCACAGCCGGGTATCCCGCTGCGACTGTCTTCCTCCACGGCCAGCATCGGCCGGAGCACGGTGAAGGAAGTATATGACCAGGTGATCGCCGACCTGAAGAGCGCGGACAGCCTGCTGCCGGATGATGCGGGTGACGGTGGTAAGTTCTATACGGCGACCAAATGGATCGCGGAAGCGTATCTGGCGAAGGTCTATTTCCAGCAGAATGATTTTGCGAATGCCTTTGCTTATGCGGATGCGGTGATCAAGAGCGGCAAGTTCCAGCTGGATGCGGACTATGCAAGCAGATTCTCACTGGGGCTGACAAAAGAGGCCATCCTCCGGCTACCCAATGATGTAGGGCATTTCCAGCCGGGAGGCGAATATATCAGTAACTGGCGTTCGGACACGAAGGCTCCTACGTTGTATTTCACCAGTCAGTATTATAGCTATGCCACGGGCGATCCCGCTGACAAACGCGTGGCATGGTATAGCAACTCGTTGCAGGCAGGATACAACAGCCTGACGAAGTTCAACTTCAACTATATGGAGGAGCCTATCACCCATATTACGGAGATATACCTTATCCGTGCGGAGGCGGGTGCGGAACTGGGTGGCGGGTCGCTTGCGACGTCCATTACGGATATCAATCTTATCCTGACAAGAGCTTATGGAGGCACGTCACGCAATCTTTCGGCGGGCTCCACAGCGGCGGCTGTCATCACGGCGGCGCGGACGCAAAGGGAGCTGGAAATGGTAGGAGAGGGCAATCGTCTGCAGGAGATCAAAAGGATCGGCGCCCGTTCGGGAGCCAATATCGACAGAAGAGGTTCTCCCTGGAACTGTAATGGACTTATCCTGCAGTTCCCCAAGGCGGAGCAGGATGCCAATGCGGCTTTCCAATTGAATCCGGAAGGGGGATGTTTTTAATCACGATCAAAAATGAAGAAAATGAAACGCAATATTATTATAGCCGGTGTGCTGGCATGGCTGCTGGCAGCAGGATGCAAGCCAGAAAATTTCAAGCCTGTTGGTAAGGCTGGCACACCTGCCGCATCACTCGCGGGCACCTGGAAGATATCGAAGGTGACACAGAAGGACGAGAATGCAGCCAATTTCGGCTGGCCTTACCAGGTGACGGACCTGACCTCTTTATTTCCGTATACGGATTTTACGCTCACGCTGAATATGAACGGCGGGGCTCCGGCGACATTCACTACCACACCGGGGCAGTCACCCAGGATCATTACGATCGCTTCCGGGAACTGGAGTGTGGACGATCCTGTTTATCCGAAAGTGCTGACGCTTGCCGGCGCATCGGATACTGCTACCATTACATTGGGCTCTTACCCTACGGAGGTGGACCCGACGTTGAAGATCACCCTGGCCAAACATGATGCGGCTACGGGCCGGCTGCTTATTTCTTACAGTTATGTGTTTGTAAAGCAATAAAACGATCAAAAAAATGAAACACAATAAAAAAATCATTGGATTCTTTATAGGCATGCTGGCATTGTTTACGGTGAATGGCCAAGTGACTTTTAGTCCCGCCTCGTTTACGCCGATCGATTCGGTGACGCTGGTGGTGGATGTGACGGGTACGCCGATGGCGGGCGCCACGGAGGCGTATATCTGGATATTTTCGAATATCAGCGGCGGTGGTAAGGATGGATTTACCAATACGGCCTGGAATAACTCTCCTCCTTCGGCGAAGATGAAGAACGTGGGGACCAACAAATGGCAGTTCGGCTTTGTAGGCACTACGATGTTCGGCCAGGCGCCGGGTGAGTTGAAAGATTTTGGGTTCCTCGTAAAATCGCAGACCGGTTCGTCGCAGACGCCCGATTACAAACCCTACAAGTTCGATCAGATCGTATTTACGCCCACGGTGCTGCGGGTCTTCCCTTCCAAGGTGGACCTGTCGGATGTGGTGACGCTCAATTTCGACCAGACGTTGAGCACGGATATCAATGAGCAGCGGATGACGCCTACGACGGCTACGGTGGGTATTTATAAAGATTCCGCGGCGTCGGACGGCCCGCATTATGTACAGGTCGGGAGCGATATCACGTTGCCCGTCCGGAAAACCTCGGACCAGCACTGGTCGGCGTCGTTCATACCTTCCTCTTCTTTCAGCATGCCGGCGGGAGTGGTGATCACCCGATTTCGCTACAAGTTCCACGGGACGGTGCTGGATAATACGGGGGCTCCGTCAAATGTGGCTTCTTCGGAAGGAGAGCAACTCTTTACAAGCATGAAATAAACTAACTGTTATGACATACATCCATCATAAAATTGCTTTTGTCCTGCTGTTCCTTGCGGCTATCGCCAGCTGCAAGAAACCAGATCTTGCCGGAATGAACTCAACAGGGGAGGGCCTGGTGCCTTTTGCTCTTCAGACCCCTTCTTCGGGAACCACGGTGGTGTTGAATGCGGCAACGCCTGCCGCGACGGTGGATTTTACCTGGACGGCGTCTGTGCCAGGTCTCCACACGGCCCCTACCTACAAATGGGTGGCCTCTTTGAAAACGGGTTCATTGGATACGCCGCTGGTGTCTATTCCTGCTGGCAATAATGGGTCGGATACAAAACTTTCCCTCAGCTACCAGCGGCTGGACAGCGCGCTGAAGGCCGCGGGCATCGCCAACGGCGCCCAGACGGCGTTGCAGTGGAGCATCCTGGCGGACAACGGCTCCACAAAGCTGCTGGCGCAGAATGTGTATAATATAACGGTGACCCGCATGCAGGACGGGGCTTCGCCTTTTGCGCTGCTGGGTCCTTCTTCCACCACCTCTTCGATGGTGATCAATCCGGGCTCGACGGCGGATTCTTTGCACTTCAACTGGACGCGGTCCACGCCGGCGGGCGGGGGGACTATAACCTATAAGGTTTGGTTCTACAAGGATGACGCGGGCTCGACACCTGTATTTTCCATATCTTCCAATAACAGCGGCAAGGATTCTGTGCTGAGCATAGCATATGCCCAGTTCTCCGATTCGCTGAATGCCCATGGCATGACGGATGTGTCGCAGCTGTCCCAGCTGAAGTGGACGGTGGTGGCGATCAGCGGCGGCTGGAACCAATGGAGCAGCTATACCAATCAGCTTTATGTGTTGCGGGAGGTAGATTTGTTCCTGGCGGGCTCGTTCCAGACGCCTAATATCTGGGATCCGCCAACGGGTATTCAAATGATAGGGGACAACCGGGCCGGATTGCAGAACAGGCTGTATTGGATCTATATTTATCTGCCGGCAAATACGGAGTTCAAGATCACACAGGGCAGGTCCTGGGATATCAATTTCGGCGACGGCGGTTCGGGTGTGCTTGAGCCCAATGGGAACACTAACTTCAAAGTGTCTAATGCCGGTGTATATCGTATCTCTGCCGATATTGTGGCAAAGACGTATGACATCAGTGCAGGCCGGATGGGTTTTGTAGGCGCCGCGGTGACGGGTGTCGGTTGGGACCCTCCCAGCGTATTCCCCACGGCGCAGATGCATTTTGTGGGTACGAATCAGTTTATGGGCGTTTATAACTTTGCGGCGGATCAATGGAAGATGATCGACGGCGACCATTGGAATGACGGCTCCAATACTCCGGCTGAAGTGCGGAGCTATGGATCTACGAATAGCAGCACGCTGGTCGTCAATGCGGACAATATGCCGAATATCCCTTCGGCCGATACTTACAAGGTGACCTGGGATGCGTCGGACCTGAAGAACCTGAAGTATACGATCATGCCCTGGCATATGTATCTTATCGGCAGCGCTACGGCGGGTGGCTGGGACAATGCCAATGCGGCTCTGCCTCAGCTGACTTATCAGGGCAATGGTGTCTGGAAGATCACGGGTGTTACGCTGACCGGCGGCCAGGAATTCAAGTTCCTGATGGTGAAGGGCACCTGGGATTATAATTATGGCGGCACGGACCCCAACACCAATGCCATGGCGGGAGGCAATATCTCAGAGGGTGGCGGCAATATACAGGTGACTACCACGGGTACCTATACGGTGACCATCGATGAATATAACAGGACATATAAGGTCCAATAAAAATCAAACGATCATGAGATCTCTGCCCGTACTGCTGCTGACCCTTCTGATCCATGTTTCGGGCTTTGCCCAGCTGTTGACGCCTACCCCGGCCTTTCCGGCCGACACGGGGACGGTGACGATAGTCGTGGATTGCTCGAAGGGTAATCAGGGTTTGTTCAATTATGGGAGTACGGGCGATGTCTATGTGCATACGGGCGTGATCACTAATCTGAGTGCGAACCAGGGGGACTGGAAGTATGTAAAGTTCAACCAGAATTTCAACCAGCCAAACGCCGCACTGGCGGCTACCTATCTGGGCAATAACAAATATTCTTTCACCATCCCCGGCATAAGGGCATATTACGGGGTGCCTGCCGGGGAAACTATATTGCGCGTGGCGATCCTTTTCCGCAGTGGGGACGGGTCGAAGGTGCAGCGGAACAGCGACGGTTCGGATATGTATGTGCAGGTGTACGATAACAGCAGCCTGGCGGCTAAGTTTGCGCTGCCGCCTTTCCAGCCGAAATATACTCCTGTGCCGGAAGCGATCAATAAAGGGGTTGGGGACGCACTCGACGTGAACTATGTCTCTAATAAGCCAGCGTCGCTCAAGGTCTATTTCAATGGACCGATGGTGACCTCGGCTTCCAATGCGATGAGCCTGCCTTATACGATACAGGTGACGGCGCCCGGGACGCAGCAAATAATTGCGATTGCCGATGATGGGACGACATCCCATGCGGACACGTTGAGCTTTTTTATCTCGGGCGCGGTGAATGTTGCACCTATCCCCGCGGGGATGAAGGAAGGCATCAACTATCCGGCCGGTGATACTACGGCGGTGCTGGTGTTGTATGCGCCGCATAAGAACAAGGTGTTGGTGGTGGGCGATTTCAATGGCTGGGTTCAGCAGACGAACTTTCTCATGAACAGAACGCCGGATAGTAATTACTATTGGCTTACCATACATGGGTTGACGCCGGGGACGGAATATGCGTATCAGTATGTGGTGGATGATTCCCTTACGGTGGCGGATTATAATACGGAGCAGGTGTTGGATAAGGATGTCGATCCGGGGATCCCGGCTTCTGTTTATCCGGGGCTGAAGACTTTTCCATCCCAGGCGAAGGGTAGTCTTGCGAGTGTGCTGCAGACGGGGAAGACTGCTTTTACATGGAGCAATTTCCAGCGACCGGATAAGAAGACACTCGTGATCTATGAGCTGCTGGTGCGGGACTTCACGTCAGCGGGAAGTTGGAAGGCTTTGCAGGATACGCTGGGTTATTTGAAGCATCTTGGGGTGAATGCCATCGAGGTGATGCCGTTCAACAATTTCGAGGGGGCCAGCAGCTGGGGCTATAATCCTAATTTCTATTTTGCGCCGGACAAGGTGTATGGTACGGAGACGGCGTTAAAGCAATTCATCGATGCCTGTCATCAGCAGGGCATGGCGGTGATCATGGATATGGTGCTGAACCATAGTTTTGGCAGCAGTCCGATGGTGCAGCTGTATTTCGACAATGTGAAAGGTGTGCCGGCGGTGAACAATCCCTGGTTCAACCAGTATGCCACCCATGCATACAATGTAGGGTATCAATTCAATCACGAGAGTGTTGCTACAAAGACCTTTACGCAGCGGGTGATCGCTTACTGGCTGAACAATTATCATATCGATGGCTATCGGTTCGATCTTGCAAAAGGTTTTACACAAAAGCTCACCTGCGATGCGATGGGAAATAACTGTGATGTAGGGGCCTGGGGACATTATGACGCCAGCCGGGTGGCTATCTGGGATACGATCTATAATCAGCTGCAGGCTATCTCACCGGGCAGCTATTGCATCCTGGAGATGTTTGCCGACAATGACGAGGAAAAAGTAGAAGCAAGTCATGGCATGATGCTCTGGGGCAATCTGAACGATAATTTCAGCCAGGCAACGATGGGTTATTCAACGGCCAGTCCCAGCGGTAACACCTGGGATCTCAGCGGGGGTGTTTATTCCAGTCTGGGTTGGGATCAGCCCGCCCGGGTGGTTTATCAGGAGAGCCATGATGAGGAGCGGTTGATGTATAAGAATGAGCAGTATGGCAATAGCAGCGGGTCTTATAATGTGAAGACCGTCGCCACAGGGCTTCAGCGTAACGGGATGGCGGCGGCTTTTTGGACGATGTTGCCGGGGCCGAAGATGTTATATGGGTTTGGTGAGCTGGGGTTCGACTATTCCATCAATCGTTGTGAGGATGGAACGATCAATGACAATTGCCGTACGGCGGCCAAGCCCACGGGCTGGTCCTGGCTGTCGGATAGCGCCCGGGTGAAACTGCATAATGTTTATGCGGCGATGTTAAAGCTGCGTACGCTGTATCCGGCGCTGGCGCTTCCTTCTTCCTTTAATGCCAGTCTCACGGGCGCAGTGAAGACGTTGACGGCTGTGACGGACAGCATCAGCGTGGCGATGATCGGGAATTTCGATGTCATCTCCGCCAATACTACGTTGACCTTTCCTTCGGCGGGCACATGGTATAATTATTTTACGGGAGAGCCTTATAGCGCGACCAGCGGTGCGCAGTCCTTCTCGCTGGCGCCGGGGGACTACCGGGTATTTGTCAATAAGAACCTTTCGGGTAATGTGGCGACGGCTACGGGTGATGTGACGTATTCCCGTAACCCTTTTGGGATAAGGATCTATCCGAATCCGGTGGAGCATAGCAATTCTACGGTGGAGTACACGTTGCCGGAGTATGGTAAGACCTATATTTCGGTGTTGAGCCTGATGGGGCAGAACCTGGCGACGGTGGAGCTGGGAAATCAGCCGGCGGGAAAGTACAGTCTGACATTGGACCAGCTGCATCTGGATCTTTCTTCGATGGCGGGAGGTTATTATATATTACGTATTGTAAGTAAGCAGCAAAGCTCACAGGCGCCGTTCCTGGTCGGACGGAGATAGACGGTCTGGCGCTAGCCACCCTCAGACCGTGGACACGACATTGGAGCTCCCCGCTGCGGGCAGGGCTGGACATTTGCAGAGGGTGTGCAACGTACGGAGGGATTGGCATGTCATGTCGGAAAGTGTCATCATGCGACTGTTCCTACAACTTATTGTCCTTATAGCTGTCGGATTTTCCGTCACGACGGCCTGTAGCAAGAAGAAAGAGCCTTCTCCCGGCCTGGTGGGTAAATGGAAGGAAATTCAGGTCACGGGCGGCATAGCAGGGCAGGTGATAGATATAAGCAATAGTGTTATTCTGCAGCTCAACGCGGATAGCTCCTATTCTCTTCATATCAGCGATACATTGACATTGTCGGGTGTTTACCATCTTTCCAAAGACACCGCCTTTGGCGGCTCACCCATTACCCTGATCGCCTTTGTAGTCAATTCAAATCCCATAGAATGGAAGACCCTGAATTTGCAGAATGGGTTTATGACCATAACGGACCACCTGGACGATGGGTATGCTAGTACTTATAAGAAATTACCGGATTGATCATTGCACGTCCTTTTGATGGTCAATGATGAATTGGATGATCTCTTCCAGGGGCGTGTCGATGCGGCTGATGGCGTCGTTGATATCGTCGCGACTGACCTGTGCGGCAAAGGAGGGGGTCTTTAGCTTTTTCATAATGCTTTTTACATCCATGCCTTCATAACGGGTGGGGCGGATGAGGGCGGCGGCGTGAATAAACCCGGACAGTTCGTCGAAGACATAGATCATTCTGTCCATGGTATTGTTGGGCTCGACGCCAAAGTAACGGGGGCCGTGCGAGGCGATGCAGTGGATGACTTCGGGGTCGACATTCAATTCTTCCAGCTTTTCGATGATGATGCGGCAGTGGGCTTCGGGATGTTTCTCCCAGTCGGCATCGTGCAGCAGTCCGGCCTGTTCCCATTTGCGGGCTGTGAGCTCATCGGCTCCTTCTTTTTCCAGGGCCCAGGCTTTCATGACGGCGCCTACCTGTTTCATATGCAGGCGGAGCCGTTCGTTGGGGACCCATTCTTCGAGGAGGGTCATGGCTTCTTCCCGGGACAATAGCTTGCCTGTATTGGCGGGGTCGCCGAAGCTGTTGCGCCCCAGTGCGAGGATAGGAGAGGACATGTGCGGTCTTTTGGGCAAATTAATGCAACGGGGCCGATGAAAAAAATGTCAGAAAGAAAACCCTTCATATGAGATATTTTTCCTGTCCGGCGAGACAGATCTTAGCTATCTGCGTGCTGGCCATCCTGCTGGCGGCGTCCTCATGCAATAAGAATACGATTAGTAATAGAATAGTGGGAGATTGGAAGCTGGTGGCTTATCAGGGTGATGGAGCGTTGGTCCATGTGATGGGCGACAATTATCTATTGGACCTGAACCATGACCATAGTTACCGGCTGAAGTCGGATTCACAGGTGTATTCGGGGACCTATCGTCTTGACAATTCAATTGGGTCGCCGAAGGTTGTTCTATATCTTTCCGGTATTTATTCGGACGGCTATGAGGTGGGGTTTAGCGGGGACAGCCTGGTGCTAAAGTATAGAGGGGGTTTTACCGGCTGGGGGGTACCGGTCAGTGTATATGTAAGGAGGTGATCTATTGTAATGTGTATTCCTTAGACAGTGCCTCTACGGGAATTCTTAGGAGTTTGCTGAATTTGCGGATCATGGTGAGTGAGAGAGCTTGTTTATAGCTGAGGACTTTGCTGACGGTGCCTTTATCTCCGTATTCTTTTGCCAGGTCGGCGGCCTTATAGCCAAATTCTTCCATCCTTATTTTGATGAGTTCGATGGGGTCGACATCGGGCATCTCCCATAACGATTGTTCGTAATGGTTGATGAGGACAGCCAATAATTGCTTTTCCCTGAATTCAAGGGAGCCCCGTTCCGCCTCACGAATGACTTCATAGCGGTGTGTGGCCCGTTGGTAGTCGGCCTCATTTTCTATTAGATACCAGGGTTGCATAAATGTGTTTTCTCTCACTATATCGTTGCCGGATCGATCCTATCGTATTCGGAGTGGGTGCCGATGAAACGGATCTCCACAATTTTTTCCTCATACCAGATATGGATGATCAGGCGAAATGTGTTGTGCGCGATCTCGAATCGGGCACGGTTGTTCTCGATCATTTTAGCTTTTGGAAAGTCGGCCAGGACGTCCTGTTTCTTTTTCCAATGGGCTTTTTCAACTACTAATTTCCATACGGCAAGACTTTTCCGGGCGTTGGCATGGCTTTTCCCGAAATCGTTCAGTCTTTTCATGTAGACGATGAGCATAAGGGGGTGCTTTTTCTTTGATAAATGTTGGACTCCTAGACATTTTCAATGGTTTTAATTTAATTATGGGCAATGGTCAAATGTATGAAAATGTGTTGGCAAATTGCCAACTTTTTGCCTGGACTGGAAGAGAGCTTTTTTGGGTGATCAAAAATTTTATTGTAAATCAGCCTCTTACAAAGGGGGCATGAAAAATTAATCCTCTTTTTCCTTGGAACATGACCTTAATTCATCCTACCTTTGCACTCCTTTCCAAAAGGTGGCCTGTCGGCTGCCGGAAGAAGGGCCTTTTAACGCCGGCGGGATAGCGAC
>DASZXP010000236.1:0-32950 GCA_035545935.1 Puia sp.
TGCTGTCCGTGTATAAATACAATCTGAAGAAAGACCTGTCGGATCACAGCAATCCGCAGCGACCGGGGTATGCCATCGGGAATGAAGGCGGGCTGCTGCTTTGCAGCTGGCCCAAGGGCGGCAAGCTGTCCCTGCCATTCGTGTATAGCGACGAGGTATGGACGGGTATCGAATACCAGGTGGCTTCTCATCTCATCTTCGAGGGGAAGGTAGCCGAGGGGCTGGATATCGTGCGCACGTGCAGGGACCGGTATGATGGTGTGGTACGCAATCCTTTCGATGAATATGAATGCGGTCACTGGTATGCGCGAGCTATGTCGAGCTATGCGCTGATCGAGGCGTTGACGGGTGTGCGGTACGATGCGGTGGAGAAGACGTTGTATGTGGACTCGAAAGTTGGGGACTTTACCAGCTTCCTTTCCACGGCTACGGGTTTTGGTACTGTCGAGTATCGGGGCGGGAAGGCGAAGGTCAATGTCGTCTATGGTACTATCGATGTGCAAAAAGTGGTGGTAGGAAAAAATCAGAAAAAAAGCTAAGGCAAAAATTGTTTTTATTAGAGGATTGATTTATGTTTGGAGAACTTAATCGTTTAAGCAACTTATAAACTGCGATATGAAAAAGATACTATTCAGCGCTCTCATTTTAATTCCTGGCTTATCAGCCAGTGTTTATTCCCAAACCAAATATAACGGCATCGATGCGGGTATGAATAATATCTTCCGGCTGTCGGATGCGAAGACCCGGAGTATCAGCCCGGAAAATTTCAATGGCGCCAAAGGCGCCGGCGGCAAGGCTACTACCGGTATGGGGCAGGGAGCTTCCAGGGACCTGGGTCAGGGCTGGAAGGTGAGTCCTTGCGTGACGATAAAGGCGCATACTACTTTCACCATTGCGGAGATCGATGGTTCGGGCTCTATACAGCATATTTGGATGACGCCTACGGGCAACTGGCGGTATTCCATCCTGCGTTTTTATTGGGATGATGAGGCGACCCCTTCAGTGGAAGCGCCGGTGGGCGATTTCTTCGGCATGGGATGGGGCAGGTATTCCCATCTGAATAGCCTGGCCGTATGTGTCAATCCGGGCAGCGCCTTCAACTGTTACTGGCCTATGCCTTTCCGTAAGAAGTGCCGGATCACGATGGAGAATATCGACGAGAAGGATATGGTATTGTACTACCAGGTGGATTATATACAGACGGAGGTGCCCAATGACGCGGCTTATTTCCACGCGCAGTTCCGCCGGGTGAATCCGCTGCCGTACAAAACGAATTATGTGCTGGTGGACAGCATCAAGGGCAAGGGACAGTATGTAGGTACGTATCTGGCCTGGGGCGTACATAACAATGGCTGGTGGGGTGAAGGGGAGATCAAGTTCTTTATGGATGGGGATACGGATTATCCCACTATCTGCGGAACGGGTACGGAAGATTATTTCTGCGGTTCCTATGATTTCGACACGCGCAAGAAGGTAGCGGAAGGGGTGTCGGTGGTGGACTATACGGAGTTCAGCACGCCTTATTCGGGGCTGGCGCAGGTGATAAAGGGAGATGGGCATTATGATATCGCGCAGCGATTTGGGCTTTACCGCTGGCATATAACGGACCCTATCCGATTTGAAAAGAATTTGAAGGTGACGATACAGGCGTTGGGATGGAGGGATGGAGGACGTTATCTGCCGTTGCAGGATGATATTGCATCGACCGTATTCTGGTACCAGACGGAGCCTCATGGCAGTTTCCCGAAACTCCCCGCAAAAGACCAGCTGGAGGTGAATTAGAATTATATTTGAAGAATGGATAAGGATAAGAAAGTCTCGCTTAAGGATATTGCCAACCACCTGGGGGTGTCGACGGCGCTTGTTTCCTATGCGCTGAACAATAAGGACAAGGAGGCCCGGGTTGGGGCGGAGATGGCGGAAAAGATCCGAAAGGCTGCTGCCGAGCTGAACTATCAGCCCAATATCATCGCACAGAGCCTGAAGCGTGGTACGACCAATACGATCGGCCTGATCGTGGCGGATATTTCGAACCCTTTCTTTTCGAGCATAGCCCGGATCATAGAAGACGAGGCAAGAAAATATGGTTATATCGTCATATTCGGCAGCAGTGATGAAAGTGAGGCGCAATCCAAGCTGCTGATCGACGTGCTGGTGAGCCGTCGCGTGGATGCTTTCATCATTGCTCCTTCGGAGCATACGGAGAAGCAGATAAAGGGGCTTTTAAAGCGGAAGGTGCCGGTGGTGCTGATCGACCGGTATTTCCCCAATATCGAAACGGATTTTGTCCAGACGAATAATTTCCAGGTGGCGTATGAAGCGGTGGAGCATCTGATCAAGAACGGGAGGGACAGGATCGGGATGATGGCGTATGATACGGGGTTGCTGCATATGCAGGACCGTATAAACGGATACAAGGAGGCGTTGAAGGATAATGGTATCAAGTTCAAGTCTGCATGGTTGAGGAAGGTGTCCTATCCGCATCTTGTACGGGATGTACAGTCGGGGATAAAAAGCCTGGTGGACCCGGAGCTGAAGGTGAACGGGTTCTTTTTTGCGACGAATACATTAGCGGTGGAAAGTCTCAAGATCATCAACCATTCGGGGATCCGGGTGCCGGATGATCTGGCGCTGATCTCGTTCGATGAAAGCATCGCTTTCGACTTCTTCTACTCGCCCCTGACCTATATACGTCAGTCGATAGAGGAGCTGGCGACGGAGGCGGTGCGGCTGGCCATTGCCAGGATCGGGGACAAGGAAAGGAAGCCGGAGTTCGTGGTGGTGGATGCCAAGCTGATCGTACGCAGCAGTTCCCGCAAGGGAAAGAAGTAGAAGGGATGATGCAAGGGGACCAAAGGGGGTCAGAGGTTGTAGGAGGCGAAGGGGAAAGGAGGTGCAAGGGATGAAAGAGACGAAGGAGGGCCGGAAGAGGCTCATTTTTTTGGGTCAGGTGCTTAAACGATAAAGCTATCAGTATCAACGATTGTGCTTATGAAAGAAAGGATATTTCAGGAAGGAACCTTTGGATACGATCTGGATTTTTTGTCGCGGCATGACAACGTGATCGTGCTGACGGCGAAGGACCCGGATGTGCGGGTGATCGTGTCGGCGAAATACCAGGCGAAGGTCTTTACCTCCACGGCGGAGGGTGAGGACGGGCGGAGTTTCGGCTGGGTGAATTACAAGGCTTTTAGCGGTGCGGTGGATGCGCATATGAATGCGTATGGTGGAGAGAACCGTTTCTGGCTCGGTCCGGAAGGGGGACCTTTCTCTATCTTTTTCAAGCCGGGGGATGAGATGGTCTTCGAGAACTGGAAGACGCCGGCGGCGGTGGATACGGAAGCCTGGACGGTGGTCAGCCGGAGTGGGGATGAGGTGCGGTTTTGGAAGGACATGGTCCTGACGAACTATCGGGGGACGGTGTTGAAGCTGTTGGCCGACAGGCGGGTGAAGATACTGGAAAGGGGGGTTATCGCCACGCGGTTGGGGCTGGAGCTGACCGATGCTGTGCGCGTGGTGGGTTATGATACGGACAATTCCATCACCAATAAAGGCGATGCCGCCTGGACGGAAGCATCGGGCGTGCCTTGCATCTGGATGTTGGATATGTTCAGGCCTTCCCCTCAGACGGTGGTGGTCGTGCCTTTCAAAGCCGGGAAGGGTGACGCTTTCGAGAAGATAGTAACAAGCAATTATTTCGGGGAGATAGGGGCGGACAGGCTGAAGCATGATGACGGCGCTGTCTTCTTCAAGGCGGACGGCCGGAGCCGTGGCAAGCTGGGTATCCGTCCGGAGAATGCGAAAACGGTGGCGGGCAGCTATGATGCGGGCGGGAAGGTGTTGACGATTGTTGTTTTTGAAATGGATGGTGGCGCCCGCTATCTCAACCAGGAGTGGAGTGTGGGGAAGCCGCCTTTTTTAGGCGATGCGGTGAATGCGTATAATGACGGGCCGCTGGATGACGGCTCTCAGATGGGGCCTTTTTATGAGATCGAGAGTGTTTCGCCCGCGGCGTTCCTGGCGCCGGGCGAGAAGATGACACATGCGCATGCTGTGTTCCATTTCACGGGCGAGGAAAGCGGGTTGGATGTCATTGCCCGCAAGCTATTGGGCTCATCACTGGCGGATATAAAAAATAAATTTTAAACAATCCTAAACAGAGTATATGACGAACTATCCTAAAATCGGTATAAGACCTATAATCGACGGACGTCTTGGCGGCGTGCGGGAGTCGTTGGAAGAGACGACGATGAAGATGGCCAGGCAAGTGGCGCGGCTGTATGAAAGCGTATTGAAATACCCGGATGGGAAGTCTGTGGAGTGTGTCATTGCGGACACCTGTATCGGGGGCGTGGTCGAGGCTTCGGAGTGCCGCAAGAAATTCGAGGCGAACAATGTGGGTGTTTCGTTGTCTGTCACGCCGTGCTGGTGTTATGGGAGCGAGACGATGGATATGAACCCTGTGCTGCCGAAGGCGATCTGGGGCTTTAATGGGACGGAACGTCCGGGTGCGGTGTACCTGGCTGCCACGCTGGCTGCGCATAACCAGATGGGGCTTCCCGCGTTCGGTATTTATGGCCGGGATGTACAGGACCTTGGGGATGAGACGATACCGGAGGATGTAAAAGAGCGGCTGTTGAGCTTTGCGCGTGCGGGTCTTGCGGCTGCGATCATGCGTGGTAAGTCCTATCTCGCCATTGGCTCCGTGTCGATGGGGATCGCGGGTTCTATCGTGGTGCCTGATCTGTTCAGGGAGTACCTGGGGATGCGTAATGAATATGTAGATTCTTCGGAGATATTGAGGCGTATAGAGAAGGGGATCTATGATGAGGAGGAGTTCGAGAAGGCGCTGGCCTGGACGAAGCAACATTGCAAGGAAGGGAAAGACTTCAATAGTAAGGAGAAGCAGTTCAGCCGGGAGCAGAAGGACAAGGACTGGGAGTTTGTAGTGAAGATGACGATCATCATGCGGGATCTTATGATAGGCAATCCCCATCTGAAGAAGAAAGGATTTGGGGAAGAGGCGTTCGGGCATGACGCGCTGGTATCCGGATTCCAGGGGCAGCGGCAGTGGACGGATTTTTTGCCGAACGGAGATTTTTCGGAAGCGATATTGAATTCGTCGTTCGACTGGAATGGGATCCGGGCGCCGTATATGGTGGCGACGGAGAACGATGCGATGAATGGCGTGAGCATGTTGCTTGGTCATCTGCTGACGAATACGGCGCAGATCTTTGCGGATGTGCGGACGTATTGGAGTCCTTCGGCGGTGCAGCGTGTTTCGGGATGGAAGCCGGATGGCGCCGCGTCGGGTGGGTTCATTCACCTGATCAATTCGGGATCGGCCACGTTGGATGGCAGCGGGCGGCAGAGCAGGGATGGCAAGCCTGTCATGAAGCCATTCTGGGAGATCAGCGAGTCGGAGGCAAAGGAATGTCTGGATGCCACTACGTGGTATCCTGCGAATAACGGGTATTTCCGGGGCGGCGGCTATTCTTCCAAGTTTGTCACCCGGGGTGGCATGCCTGTCACGATGTGCCGGCTGAACCTGCAGAAGGGGTTGGGGCCTGTGCTGCAGATCGCGGAGGGAGAGACGGTGGAGCTGCCGGGGAAAGTCCACCAGGTGTTGGACGAGCGTACGGACAGGACCTGGCCTACCACGTGGTTTGTGCCGAGGCTGACGGGGAAGGGTGCGTTCACGGATGTGTATTCGGTGATGGCGCATTGGGGATCGAACCATGGGGCTATCAGCTATGGGCATATCGGTCATGACCTGATCTCGCTGGCGTCGATGCTGCGTATACCGGTGTGCATGCACAATGTGGCGGACGGGAAGGTGTTCAGGCCTTCGGCATGGAATTCATTCGGATCGGATCTGGAATCCGCCGATTACCGGGCGTGTAGCACCTATGGTCCGTTGTATAAATAAATTTTCTAAACGAGATAGCATTTGCATATGAAAAAGAAGACCGCTGGTCTGTTGCGGGCCGAAGACGGCAGCAGCTATTTACGTCCTTTCGGTATGGTCACGAGCCTGTTCCTTTTGTGGGGGTTTGCGCATGGCCTGCTGGATGTGCTGGACAAACATTTTCAGAACACGCTGCATGTGTCGAAGGCGGAGTCGGGCATGGTCCAGTTCTCGCTTTATATCGGATACCTGATCATGGGGGGACCGGCGGGTGTGTTTATGAAGAAGTATGGATATAAGAAAGGGATCATTTTGGGGTTGATGATGTTTGCGGCGGGGGCTTTCCTTTTTTATCCCGCGGCCAGGCTTGCAGCGTTCATTCCTTTTCTTTTATCGCTGTTTATCATCGCGTGCGGGTTGTGCTGTCTGGAGACGGCAGCCAATCCTTATACGACGGTGCTTGGGCCACCCGAGGGTGCGGCGCGGCGGATCAATATCGCGCAGTCTTTTAATGGGATGGGCTGGATCCTGGGGCCGTTCATCGGCGGACAGGTGATCTTCGCGGTCACAGATCCCGGGAATGCGGGAACGTTCGATTCGCTGGTCAGGCCTTATATGTGGGTAGGTGGTATTGTCCTTGTCGTTGCGGTGCTTTTTTCTTTTACAAAGCTGCCGGTGATCGTGGAAGAGAATGATGAAGGTATATCCGACAATGCGCCTGTCAGTGAGCTGCTGAAGCATCCGGGGTTTGTGCTGGCTGTCATTGCGCAGTTCCTGTATGTAGCGGCGCAGACGGGCGTCAATTCTTTCTTTATCAATTATGTGACGGAGACCATGACCGGGGTGCAGACTACTGTCCATCATATCCTGGAGCATCTGGGCGCTTTTGGGAGGGCGGCTATGCCTACCAGTCCCGAGATGGCTGCTTCAACGATACTGGCGTTTGGAGGTATGGGCGCTTTCTGGATCGGGAGATTGTCGGGGGCGTGGTTTATGAAGTTTATTTCGCCCGGCAGGCTGCTGGCGATATATGGAGTGATAAATACTTTTATGATGGTGGTCGTGGTCATGCGGCTGGGATGGCTTAGCGTGTTCGCGCTGATCCTTACTTATTTCTTTATGTCCGTGATGTTCCCTACCATTTTCGCGCTGGGATTAAGGGGGCTGGGGCCGTTGACGAAGCGGGCGGCGTCATTTCTGGTGATGGCGGTAGCGGGCGGTGCATTTTGTCCGCCGTTGATGGGGGTTATTGCGGACCATTCGGGTATGGCTATCGCGTTTATCGTGCCGTTGTTCTGTTTTGCTTTTATCGCGTGGTTTGCGATGCGGGTGAACAGGCAGGGGGGAACGGAGATCGGCGAGGCGTCAGTTGCACGTTATCATTAAAAGACTTTCATGGAACAATATTGCATAGGTGTGGATTTTGGGACGGACTCGGTGCGCAGCATCGTTGTGGATGTGCGTGACGGGCGGGAGGTGGCGGCGGCTGTCTTTACTTATCCGCGGTGGCGGGATGGTTTGTATTGTAATGCGGAGATCAACCAGTTCCGGCAGCATCCGCTGGATCATATCGAGGGACTGGAGGCTACGATCCGGCAGTGTCTTGCTGTGGCGGGGCCTGTTGTGAGCGGTCGTGTCCGGGCCATTTCCATCGATACGACGGGTTCGACGCCGGCGCCGGTGGATGAGTTTGGCGCGCCGCTGGCATTGCATCCTTCTTTTGCGGAGGACCCGGATGCGATGTTCATCCTTTGGAAGGACCATACGGCGGCGCGGGAGGCATCGGAGATCAATGCGCATGCGAAGAAGTTCGAGGTCGACTATTTACGATATGTGGGAGGAGTGTATTCTTCGGAGTGGTTCTGGAGCAAGCTGCTGCATGTGGTGCGTAAGAATGCCCGTGTGCGCGAGGCCTGTCATTCCTGGGTGGAGCATTGCGACTGGCTGCCTTTTTTGCTGACGGGGGGAAGGCATGTGGCGGAGATGAAGCGGTCCGTGTGTACGGCGGGGCATAAGGCGTTGTGGTCGGAGGATTGGGGAGGGCTGCCGCCGGTGGAATTTTTCGCTTCGCTGGATCCGTTGTTGTCGGGGTTTGGCGGGGTGCGGTATCGGCAGACCTATACGGCTGATCAGCAGGCGGGGCATCTGTGCGGGGAATGGGCGGAGAGGCTGGGGCTGAGTGTGGATGTGGTGGTGGGGATCGGCGCCATGGATGCGCATATGGGTGCGGTGGGGGGGCAGATCGAGCCTTATTATCTGAGCAAGGTAATGGGGACGTCGACGTGTGATATGCTGGTGGCGCCGCTGGAGGAAATGGAGGGAAAGTTTATTCCGGGGATCTGTGGGTTGGTCAATGGGTCTATTATACCGGGGATGGTTGGGATGGAGGCGGGGCAGTCGGCATTTGGGGATGTGTATGCGTGGTTCAGGGATCTGGTGAGCTGGCCTTTAAGACATTTGGGGATTGGGGAGGACATGGCGGGCCGGGCAAACGGAGG
Organism: Puia sp.; assembly: GCA_035545935.1. Taxonomy (GTDB): domain Bacteria; phylum Bacteroidota; class Bacteroidia; order Chitinophagales; family Chitinophagaceae; genus Puia. The sequence goes on from DASZXP010000236.1 coordinate 8,407, forward strand.
GGAGGAACTGATTGAAAAGCTGATCGACCGGATCATACCCGAGCTGAGCAGGCGGGCGATGGCGTTGTCCGTGGAGGACAGGAACGAGATCAGCGTGGATTGGTTCAATGGGCGGCGTACGCCGGATGCGAATCCTTTTGTGAAAGGGGGTATTATGGGGTTGAGCCTGGGAAGCGATGCGCCGCGGGTCTTCCATTCGCTGGTGGAGAGCACCTGTTTTGGCGCCAGGGCTATCGTGGAGCAGTTCACGGGGCAGGGCGTACCGGTGAAAGGGTTGATCGGGATCGGCGGGATAGCGCAGAAGTCGCCTTATATCATGCAGATGCTGGCGGATGTCTTCAACATGCCGATAAAGATCAACCGGAGCGAGCAGACCTGTGCGATGGGGGCGGCCATGTTCGCGGCGACGGTGGCGGGCGTCTATGAGAAGGTGGAGCAGGCTATGCAGGCGATGGGGCAGGGTTTTGGGACGGAATATCAACCCGATAAAAAGAAGGCGTCTGTCTACGACCGGCGGTATGGGAAATACCGGGCTGTGGGGGATTTTATCGAGCATATGCCTTTATGAAGAGCATATTTTTTTTGACATTAACATAGGAATAACTATATTCACGTGTTGCTTAAACGTTAAACTAACGCCATATGAAGGGTTTTCTGCTTCGATCTTTCCTGCATTACAACACCGCCTCAGCGTGTTTTTTTTATGGCCTTACGCTTAATCGTTTAAGCTCTTCAATGCTGTTTTCTTATTTACTAAAAACTAAAAAGGGATGCCATGGGAAATTGTTTAACAAGAACAGCGGGTAATCTGCTGTTCCAGCCATTTGGGAAGATGGCTGTATTAAAGCCGAACCGATGGGTTCAGGCACTGTTTTGGGCGCTGCTGTTGTGTTCAGCGTCTGTATTCGGTCAACAGAAAGCAAAAACTATTACCGGTCGTGTCACGGATGCGAACGGCCAGCCGGTGGAAGGTATCACGGTGAGCATCAAGGGTACGTCCACGGGCACTTCTACGAGTAAGGATGGAGCATACTCGATCAACGCCGCCAGGGGGCAGGTGCTGATCTTCTCGTATGTTGGAAAAGCCTCGCAGGAGATCACGGTGGGAGATGCGAACGTGATCAATACTTCGATGAAGGAGGGGGATGCCTTCAATATGAACGAAGTGGTGGTTACGGGGTATATGACCCAGAAGAAAGCGGATCTGACGGGCGCCATTTCGGTGGTGAGCACGAAGGACCTTACCAAGAACCACGGGTCGACGAATGTCCTGGAAGCGTTGCAGGGTGTCGTGCCGGGGATGCATATCACTACGGATGGAAGTCCGGTGGGGAATATCGGCGTGCAGATACGGGGTTTGACATCCGTAAATGGCGCGTCGCCGCTGATCGTCATCGACGGGGTGCCTTCGTATATGAACCTGCGGGATATGAACGGGGATAATATCGCGTCCATACAGGTGTTGAAGGACGCTGCTTCGGCCAGCATCTATGGCGCGCAGGGTGCGGCGGGTGTCATCCTGATCGAGACCAAGAAAGGCGTATCGGGTCCCGCGAAGGTGACGTATAACGGGTCGTTCGGTATTTCTTCCTTTATGAACAAAGTGAAGATGATGAACACGCAGCAATATGGTCAGGCGTTGTGGCAGGCAGCTGTCAATGACGGCAGGGACCCCAATGCCGCCACCCAGATCTATACATTCGACTGGCATACGGATGCCGGCGGCATCCCCCGTCTGGATAAGGTGACGCCGCGCAAGTATCTGAATGCGGACTCGACGATGATAGCGGGCAACACGAACTGGCTGGATGCCATATCGCAGCTGGGGCTGCAGAACAACCATCAAATTACCATCTCGGGCGGCAATGACCGGGCTACGTCGCTGTTATCCTTCAATTTCTTTCAAAACCAGGGAACACAGATCTATACGGGCTATAAAAGATTTTCCCTGCGGGTGAACACGTCGTACAGGGCGTTGAACAACCACCTGGTCATCGGCGAGAATATGGAAGCGTCCCGATTGAAGATCAACGATCAGAATGTCATGCACGACGCGCTGGTAGAACCTCCCATCATACCTGTCCATACTACCAACGGGGGTTGGGGCGGCTCGGCGGTAGCGCTTGGCATGGATGATTATTGGAATCCCGTTCGTGAGCTGACATTGAACAAGGACAATGGCAATAACTATAACAAGATATATGGCAATGCTTTTGTCAACCTGAGCTTCCTGAAGCATTTTACGGCACGGAGCCAACTGGGGCTTATCTATACGGATGGCTACCATCGTACGATCCAGTTCACTTTCCAGGAAGGCGGCGGCAAGTTCAACCCCATCAGCAGCGTGGATCAGTGGTACTGGACGGAGTCGACGCTGGATCTGACCAATACGCTGTCGTATAAGCTGAGCACGGGCAAGCACAGCCTGGATGCCATTGCGGGTATGGAAGCAACGAAGTACCAGACGGAGACGGTGGATGCCAACCGGCAGACGATACAGTTCCAGAACTATGATTATGCGTATGTAGGCAATGCCACGGGTAATATGAACCTGACCGGGGGCGGCAATAAATACAATGCGTTGTCCTATTTCGGGAAGTTCAACTATGCCTTCGACTCGAAGTATCTGCTGTCGGCCTCGCTGCGTTATGACGGGTCTTCGAAGTTCGGTATCAACAATCAATATGGTCTTTTCCCCGCCGTATCCGCCGGCTGGAGGATCAGCGACGAGAATTTTATGAAGAGCGTTACGGCCGTATCCGATCTGAAGCTGCGGGCAAGCTGGGGTAAGAATGGCAACTCGAATATCCCTACCGGCGCCACGGAGACATATTTTGTAGCGGATTACAACGGTACTTCTTATGGTATCGGCGGTAACGAGACGGGCAGCAATCCTTCGGGCTATCGCAGGGTGCAGACGGGCAACCCGAACCTGAAATGGGAAACGACGACGCAAATAGACGGGGGTGTGGATTTCGGGTTGTTCGAGCGGCATCTGGTCGGAAGTCTGGATTACTATCATAAGCATACGACCGGCATGTTGTTCCAACCGCCTTATTTGGGAACTATCGGGGAAGGCGGATATCAGTGGGTGAATGCGGCGGATATGTCCAATAACGGCATCGAGCTGGAGATCGGCTACCAAAGCAACATGAACAGGAAGTTTACGTGGAGCATACATGGCAATATCGCCCATAATTCGAACAAGATCACCAACCTGCCTAAAACGGTGCAATATTCTTACGGAGGCAGCGCGCTGAAGGGGGACGATATCCAGGGGCATCCGCTGGATTCTTACTATGGGTTTGTCACGCAGGGTCTTTTTACCAGCCAGGACGAGGTCAACAATTCGGCTACGCAGCCGGGTAAGGGTCTTGGCCGCATCCGGTACAAGGATATTTCCGGTGCGGGCGGAAAGCCAGACGGCAATATCGATTATGATTATGACAGGACCTGGATCGGCAGCTGGGATCCCAAGGTGGAGTATGGGATCTCGTTCACTGCGAACTACAAGAACTGGGACTTCTTTATGTTCTGGCAGGGTGTAGCGGGCAATACGGTGTATGACGGATGGAAGAGCTATAGTGATTTTTACAATGTTTGGGTGCAGAATGGTTTCAACCATCCGACGAGGGTATTGGATGCCTGGTCGCTGGCCAATCCCAAGTCGAAGATCCCGGCGTTGTCCCTGATCAATCCGAATGACGAGCTGCGGATGTCCACTTATTTCATGGAATCGGGCTCTTATCTGAAGCTGCGGAATGTGCAGGTAGGCTATACTTTCCCCAAAAAGCTGACGAGCAGCATGGGTATAGAAAAAATGCATTTCTATGTGACGGCGCAGAACCTGATCATGCTGAAGAAGTGGTGGGGTGACAATAAATTCACGGGTCCCGATCCTGAGAATCCCGATGGATCGTCCTACAGCAATCCTTACGTGAGGCCGCAAATATTCAAAGTGGGGGTTGAGGTCGGATTCTAAGCGCGATGGTGAAACAATCAAATCAAATGATCATGAAACGAATAACATATTATATATTGGCCGGGATGATGGTGCTGTCCCTGTCCAACTGCAAAAAGTTTTTGGATGTGAAGCCGCAGGGGGCGATCACGGAGGAGGACCTGGCGACGCCAGACAATGTAGATGGGCTGGTCATTGCAGCCTATGCCTGGTATCCACACGAGGGTACGCTGAACCAAAAAATGAGTCCCTGGCTGGCAGACATCAAATCGGACGATGCGTATAAGGGTGGCGGCGGATTGTCCGACCAGACCTCCTGGTACCAGATGGAGGTATTCTCCCTGGTGACGCCCAGCGTCGACAATAATGACGGGGTATGGTATGGACAGTATCAGGGTGTCTCCCGATGCAATACCGCGCTGCGGGCGCTCAATAAGATCGATGAAACGGCCTATCCCCTGAAAAAACAGAGGATCGCCGAAGTACGCTTCCTGCGGGGCTTTTATTACCTGCAGACCAAGCGTTGGTGGAGGTGGATCCCTTACTACGACGAGAACGTGAGCCAGGATTCCATCCCCAAGATCTCCAACCATCCGGATACGGCAACGAGCGATCTGTATATCTGGAAGAATATCTACCAGGATTTTGCCGCGGCTATGAACGATCTGCCGCCTACGCAAACCGATGCGGGCAGGCCTACCAAATATTCCGCGGAAGCAGAAATGGTGACCTGTCTGATGTGGATGGCGTACGAAGAGGATGCCAATAACAAGGTGGTGAACGTGAACAAGTCCGTGCTGACACAGGCGTTGAATAATATCGATGATATCATCAACAGCAATAAATACAGTCTGACGCCGGACTATGGAGATAATTTCCAGTTCTCGGAGGACAACCTTACTCCTGAATCCATTTTTGAATGGCAGTATACGCATAATGACGGTACACCCAACGGCAACCTGGATGGCGCCACGCCGCTGAATGCTCCCTGGTGGCCACCTTATTTCAGCTGCTGCGATTTTCACAAGGCGTCTTACAATATGGTGAATGCGTTCCGGGTGGATGCCAATGGCTTGCCTCTTTTCGATACGTTCAACAATGAAGAGATAACGGACAAGGACGCTTATTTCGTCGGCAATTCCTGGGATCCCCGGATCGGTCATAGCGTAGGCATCCCCGGGTTGCCATGGAAGTATCAGCAAAACCTTTTGTTCGACAGCAGCGGGGCGCGTGATCCGGGCAACTATGGTTATTTCAATTCGCTGAAGGAAAATGTGGAGGCAGGCAGTCCCGGGCTGGTCAATCTGTTCTGGATGTGGAACTCCAAGAATGAGAGCGCCATCCGTCTGGACAGGATATTGCTGTTCAAGGCGGAGATATTGATACAGCTTGACCGGGAAGCAGAGGCATTGCCGATCATCAACCAGGTCCGGCAGCGGGCCGCAGCCAGCACCGGCAAGCTGAAGTTCTCCAATGGCACGTCTACCCTGGACTACAAGATAGGCACCTATCAGGATGGCGTCAACTGTACCTGGACGCATGATTTTGCCTGGAATGCGTTGATCTGGGAGAACCGTCTGGAATTCGCCATGGAAGGAGAAAGGTGGTTCGACCTGGTGCGGTGGGGTATTGCGGAGCAGGTGCTCAATGCGTACTTTACCAAGGAGATGACCCGTGGTCGTCAGTGGTTGAAGGATGGACATTTCAAGGCGGGGAGGGATGAGTATATGCCTATACCGCAGCCGCAGATGAACTATTCTTACGGGGTTTATAAACAAAATGTAGGGTACTAAGATTTTTGTATATTATTGTAAGGCTGACAGCACAGCTGTCAGCCTTTTTATACATGTCTATGTGGAGAATATTTTGTTTTTTGATGGTGGTCGCTGACGCGGCCAGCGCCAGGACTACTGCTACTACCAGGGATATCGTAGTGAAGTCGCCGGATGGACGGTTGCGGTGGGCTTTTCATTTGACGGACAGCTGCCCTTCTTATAGTGTATCCTTTAATGGGGAGACGATCGTGGACTGGTCGGCCTTGCGGCTGGCGTTCCGGGATGGGGGTGAGTTTGGGAGGGGGCTTGTGGTGCGTGGTGCGTCTTTTCGGAAGGGGGAGGATGATTATACATTGGTGGTGGGGAAGACCAGTTCGGTGCATGATGAATATAATGAAGCGGAGATACCGATGGAAGAGCGTGGTGGGGCACGTCGAGGGGTGGAGCTGATGGTACGGGTGTTCAATGATGGGGTGGGGTTTCGGTATGTTTTTTTGAAGGGAGGGACTTTGACGGACAAGACTTTGACGGACAAGACTTTGACGGACAAGACTTCGACGGACCAGACTTCGGCGGACCAGAAAGAATTTTTGCTGACCGACGAACACACGGATTTTCGGCTGGCGGGTGATCCTTTTGTGACTGCCTCTTATCTGCCTGGTTATACTACTTCACATGAAGGCAGGTATACGCGGCTGCCGGTGAGCGGGATCCGGAGCGACACGCTGATGGATATGCCTGTATTCGTGGAGTTCCCCCATAAGATCTATATGGTTATCACGGAGGCGGAGCTGGTGGATTACGCGGGTATGTATCTTACCCGGCATAATGGCGTTCTTACGAGCATGCTTTCGCCGCTGCCGGGTCAGGGCGTGGTGAAGGTGAAGGGTGTCTTCCCGCACAAGACACCCTGGCGGGTGCTGTTGATCGGCGACAGGCCGGGTGTGCTGATCGAGTCCAATATCATTACCAGTCTCAATGAGCCTTGCGCCATCAAGGACCTGTCGTGGTTGCGACCCGGCAAGACGGATTTCCATTGGTGGAATGGGGATGTGGTCCCGGATACGACGTTCCAGCCGGGGATCAATTTCGAGACGAATCAGTACTATATCGACTTCTGCGCGAGGAATAAGCTGGATTATCATTCTGTGATCGGTTACGGTGGGATAGCATGGTATAGGAATGACGGGATCAGCTATATGCCCGGTCCGCACTCGGATGTGACGGAGCCGTTGCCGGGGCTGGACATGCAGCAGATCTGCGACTATGCGAAAAGTAAAGGGGTGGGGATACGGGTATGGGTACATTGGAAGGTTCTTTATCCGGAGCTCGACAAGGCATTTACCCAATTCGAAAAATGGGGGATCTCGGGGATGATGGTGGATTTTATGGATCGGGATGACCAGGAGATGGTCAATATACAGACGGAGATCTTGCAAAAGGCGGCGCAGCATCATCTTCACATACAATTCCATGGCGCCTATAAACCCACGGGGCTGGCCCGTACCTGGCCCAATGAGTTCACGCGGGAGGGTACGTTGAATTACGAGTGCGACAAGTGGGGCAATCCCATTACGCCGGATGACGATATCAATATTCCTTTTACAAGGCTGCTGGCGGGAGCGACGGATTATCATTTGGGAGGATTCCGGGCTGTGACGCCGTCGCATTATGAGGCGCATTTTGTTCATCCCCTGGTGTTGGGGACGAGGTGTCATATGCTGGCCATGTATGTTGTCCTGGAAAGCGCATTGGGGATGATTTGCGATTATCCGGCAGCGTATGAGGGGCAGGACGGTTTCGAGTTCCTTCGGGATGTGCCTACGACCTGGGACCAGACAAAAGTGCCGCTGGCTGTGCCTCGTGCGTATGTGAGTATTGCGCGTCGCAAGCGTGACGACTGGTATGTGGGAATGATCAATAACAAGGATGCCCGAACTGTATCTTTGCCCATGGATTTTCTGCCGGTGGGCCATTATGAAGCTGTGATCTATCGGGATGCGGACGATGCTTCGGAGAACCCGAATCACCTGGTCAGGGAAGTGCGGGCTGTGGAGCCGTCCTCTACCGTGGAGGTAAAGCTGGCGCCGGGTGGGGGTATGGCAATGAAAATTAAGAAATTGTAGCTATGCGAAAATATTGGATGCCGGTGCTGCTGGTGTGCGGGATGTTTGTTGAGGCGGATGCGCAGAGGGTTGCGCCGGCCAGCCAGGCGGGGATTGCGCCTTTCAAGATCAGACTGGTGAATGGGGAAGGGTTTACGTATCAGCAGCTGCCGAAGAATACGGCGGTGAGGCTGATCTATTTTTCTCCTGGCTGTGATCATTGCAAGGCTTTTACGGCGGCCATGCTTGCCCGGCTTGCCAAGGAGAAGCCATTACGGGACAAACTAATCATCATGATGTCGTTCGAAGATATAAAGGAGGTGCAGCAATTCGACCGACAATACAAGCTATCTTCTCATCCGAATATAAAGATCGGTTCCGAAGGTTATACGTTTGTCGTACAACGATACTACAATGTGCAACATTTCCCGTTTGTGGCGGAGTATGACAGGAAGGGGGACCTGATCAAGATCCTTCCTCAGGAGATGACGCCGGAACAAATGGCGGCGGCGCTGTAATCCGGAGTTTTTCGATATATTTAGGAGAACTATTTTGTCTATATGCTAAAATTCTTCTCCACCTGCTGTCTGCTGCTTGTCTGTACGCTATTTATTTCAGCCTCCGCGCAAGAGCGTTATACCGCCGACTGGGATTCTCTAAAAAAATACCAAACACCGGACTGGTTCAGGAATGCCAAGTTCGGGATCTTTATTCATTGGGGTGTGTATTCCGTGCCTGCCTTTGGGTCGGAGTGGTATCCTCATGAGATGTATCAAAAAGGTTCCAAAGCCTATCAGCATCATATCGAGACGTACGGGCCTCATTCGAAGTTCGGGTATAAGGATTTTATACCTTTATTCAAGGCGGAGAATTTCGATCCGGCAAAATGGATCAGCCTGTTCAAGAAAGCGGGGGCACGTTATATTGTGCCGGTGGCGGAGCATCACGATGGGTTTGCCATGTACAAGACGGCGTTGTCAAAATGGAATGCCGCGGAGATGGGGCCTAAAAAGGATATTATCGGGCTGTTGGCGGAGGAGACGCGCAGGCAGGGGCTCGTCTTTGGCTTGTCGTCGCATCGTATAGAGCACTGGTTCTTTATGGGTGGCGGGCGGCATTTCGATTCGGATGTGATGGAAGGGAAGTTCGATGATTTTTATGGGCCTGCGCGGGAGGAGAGCGAGACGCCTTCGCCGGAGTTCATGAATGACTGGCTGTTGCGCAATGTAGAGCTGGTGGATAAGTATCATCCGCAGCTGTTCTGGTTCGACTGGTGGATAGGGCAGCCTTCCATGGACCCGTATCGTAAGTCGTTTGCTTCGTATTATTATAATAAGGGGTTGGAGTGGAAGCAGGGGGTGGTCATCAATTATAAGTATGAGGCCTATAAGGAGGGGAGCGCGGTGCTGGACCTCGAGAGAGGGAAATTAGGAGGGGTCCGGGCCATGCCATGGCAGACGGATGATGCCATCGGGAATGAGTCGTGGGGGTATGCGGCGGGTAATACGTTCAAGACGGCGCGGTATATTATTACCAATCTCATCGATATAGTCAGCAAGAACGGTAACCTATTGCTCAATGTGGGGCCGCGTCCGGATGGAACGATCACGGAGGAAGAGACGAAGGTGCTGCTGGAGACGGGGAAATGGCTGGATGTTAATGGGGAGGCGATCTATGCCACGCGGCCCTGGAAGGTGGCGGGGGAGGGGCCTACGGAGTCCGCTAACGGCGCCTTTGCCGACCAGAAGAAACCTTTCACGGCAGAGGATATACGGTTTACCACGCGGGAGGGTTTGCTGTATGCGATTGCGCTGGGTGTGCCTTCGGGGCCTGTCCGGATCAAGTCGCTGGGTTTGTCGGCGGGGAAGATTGCCTCTGTGGAGCTGGTGGGGAGCTCGACGAAGTTGCGTTGGGTGCAGCAGAAGGACGAGCTTGTGATACAGCCTGCGGGGAGCTATCCTTCGGAGAATGCGGTGGCGTTCAGGATCACGCTGGGACAATAAGATTGGGTTGGGCTGGCTGTTCTATCATTTCGGCGCGCAAGGGTTTTTGCATTGGGGGTATAATCACTGGCATATCCTCGACTCCGACAAAAAGGCGGACCCATATACCAATGGTTCGGCACATGCCTATCCGGGCATTCCGGATGGCGATCCTTTCGTGGTGTATCCCGGTGTCGACGGTCCGTACGATTCTATCCGGTGGGAGGTATTTGCCGAATCGCTGCAGGACTATGCGGTGTTGCAGTCGGCGGGGATAGCTCCGGATGATCCGATGTTGAAGGATTTGAAGGGGTATGATGATTTCCCTACATCGGAGCAGTGGATAGAGGAGACGGTGAAAAAGATACTGGAAGGAGCGCGGTAAATCAAAGTCGTTGGCACGAAGTTTTAGGTACGCATTACTTAAAGCGCTCGCATGAACACCGCCAAATCCTTTCCGCTGGCCCTCGACTTCGAGGGTAAGCATTACTTAGGCTCTATCACCCCCTCGGAAGACGTTACCAGGAACGGCATGCCCGTCTACTTCCGTGTGACGCTTGGGGATACATTCTTTGCCTATCTCTGCTGTAGTGACCATGGCTGGAAGGATCGGGATAAGGGGGGCCATCCCGGCGACCTGGTACAGGCCATTGGCGCCTATATCGCAGACTATTATGAATAATTTCGCGGGAAGATTTGGGCAAAAAACCCTACATTTGCAGCCACTTCTAAAAATGAGCACACAGGGTTGCGTGGGTGGCGAAATTGGTAGACGCACTACTTTGAGGTGGTAGCGCCGCGAGGCGTGTGAGTTCGAATCTCATCCCGCGCACTAAAGCCTTGCAATCAATTGATTGCAAGGCATTTTTTATTAACCTGCTTCTTCTTGCACGCCCTGGTTTTACATCTGCATTAGAATTTTCTCTCACTAATCATCACGTATATCTTCTTTCAATCCAAGAGTTGCCTTTAAAAATTCACCATCAACTTTACACCCGACCTTTAGCTTCCTCCATTGGATAATCCCTCGTAGCCAGCCCCTATCTATTTCAATGCCTATTCCGTTATATTCAAACTGTGTAGTTTTTTTCAGGACGGGACATCCGAATTGCTCAATTTTTTAGCAATTTGAGTTCCTGTTTTCTTATCTTTACACTCCATCATCAATCCCCACTTTATGTCACGTTTATCTATAGTCGCCGATTCCGAAAATACCGTTTTTGATTTGTCCACAACTGACCTGTCGGATCCAGCGGCATTGATGTCTGCGTATTGCCACGCCATCCCCATTGGTATGACCCGCACCTTTCTTTGGGAGCTGCTAAAAAGTGGGCTGCGTGACCGCCATTGCGGTGAACTCCTCCAAAACCGCGAACAGTTGTTAGCTTTTTACGAGCTGTTGCAAAAAGCGTTGGCCGGCATGTACCTTGTCGCAGACAACAGGGAGGAAAAATAGCGACTGACCGTCGTACCGATGCTCAACCGACGTTGCCGGCACTTCCCAGTACCGGCATTTTTATTTGCAGCGGGTTCAACGACGAAATCTAGCCCAATTCGACCGCATGCCTATTCACTGTAACTATCAAAATACTCATTTCATACATTATACTATATCTTTCGTCTAACTCATTAACATTTTAGACAACTATGAGTCACATTTGAACATGGCAAAAAATTGGGACGTTGAGGCAAGAGAACTTTATGCCCGTGGGGAGATAAAAACGTTTAGAGCAATACTCGCCGTAGTAGACAAGACGCCCTTTTCCTTCGCGATCGGCACCTCGCCCAAACGATTCAAAGAACTAGTGGCAAACCCCGCCCAATTCACTTTTGACGACGCCTACCGCATCGCCGCGTTTCTGAAGGACAGTGAAAAAGCCACCGCCGCAGATGAAAAGATCATCGTCAACCTTATCCACGACTATAGTGCCGAAGTCCGCAGCCGCCCTAAGAAAGGCGGTAAGAAAAGTGACTGATAAGCCTTCACGCCGTTCTGTAAACTTCTCCCTTGAACTTGCTTGCTGTCTCCAACCAGGTTTAGTAAATTTTCTCAAACAAAATTCTACCTGGATGAGTTTCCTGAAAAATATTTGGACAGACCCCGTAGCAAGCAAACTTATTGCCGCCCTTCTAACGACCCTTTGTTGCCAACTTACCTCCCGCATCACCTGGCCGAAAATCCAAAAAGACATCCTTTCCTTTTTGACCATAAGGATCCCACTCTGGATATTCTTGCTTTCAATCCTCGCAGCATCTTGCTTCCTTTATTTCTTATGTTGAAGAGCTACCTCACTCTATCCAATCCAAATAGCTGTCTCTGGATATTTGTTTAAATGAGGCTTCTGGATATGCTTCTTTGAACGCGGATGGAATTTTAGATTTTTTATTTGTAGAGTATTTAAACTCGAAAGCCGATAGGGTTCCATTTTGGAACTCGATCAGATCGACTTCCTGCTGATTATAACCTCGCCAAAAATAATATTCGACATTTTCCCGCCGATACTCATTCCGTTTGATTCGTTCCGATATCAGATAGTTCTCCCATAATGAGCCGATGTCATTCCGAAGGGTCAGCAATTTGAAATCATTTATGACGGCATTTCTAATTCCATTATCGAAGAAATACCATTTAGAGCCTTTTGAGATCTCCTTCCTGGGATTGGTAGAATAAGCGGGTAACCGATAAATAATGAATACTTTACTAAGTAAGTCCAAATAACTTTCTACCGTATTCTTACTGATGCCTAACTGAGTTCCCAGTTCATTAAAAGATACTTCTGATCCCACCTGATAGGCAATTAATCTCAATAGGCGCATGACTTTGTCCGGTTGGCGGATGCCTTCAAAGGATAGAATGTCCTTTAACAGATAAGATTGGATCAAATCCAGAAGATATTCTGATTTCTCTTTAAACGTATTTAATTGAAGTAGTTCCGGATAGCTTCCTAAAATGAGCCTTTCTTCCAGGTATTGCTGCGTTTCCAGCGGGCTTTCGATTTTGCTCAGCTCCGATTGGGCCAATGGATACAAGTGAAAGGAAATTTTTCTACCAGTCAGCGGCTCGCCTGCTTTGTTAAGCAGATCGAAAGAAGAAGATCCAGTAGCGATTATCGTCAATTCTGAAAAGCTATCAATCATCAACTTTAGCACCTTCCCAATTTCGGGTATTGCTTGCGCCTCATCGATAAAAACCAAATCGGCATCACCAATAATCCGCCTGTAATTTGCTTCTCTGAGATTTTGGAACGTTTCCTGTACATCCAGATCTTCCCCGTTCAACTTAATTATCTGCCGATCAAGTTTTTTTTCAATAGCCTTTAATAGGAAGGTCTTGCCTACTCTCCTGGTCCCCATCACCAATAAGACCTTATTTTTTCCAATGTTCGCTTCTAATTTTGCCTCCAGCAATCTTGAAACAATCTTCATAATCTGTCATTGTGTTGACAAAATTAAGCAAAAAATAGTCATTATAATGACAGAATTTATTTAAAATGTTTTGATCGAGTAGCTGATGTACCTTTGAAAAGAAAAAGAGTGACCGAAACAGTGACCAATTCAGTGACTAAAATTTGCCGAATTAAAAATAAATGCAAATCGTAATAAATTAAATAACAATTAATAAGGCGATCGAGAAGTGCCGGGAGAAATTCGAATCTCATCCCGCGCACTAGGGGCCTTGCAAATTCATCTCGTCTTCCCACATAATCAATTGATTATTAATTAACTTACTGCAATAGTTTATTATATTGCGCATTTTGCGGCGATTATCGCCGCAAATTAAGACATACGGTAAACCATGCTGAATTTAACCCGACGTCAATTTTTGCAACGATTACTTCCCGATGGGATGGTGATAGATCGTGCAACTCTTTTGAAAACGGGGCTTGATCGTCATTCAATAGATAATCTTGTGAAAAGCCATCAGTTAGAAATCCTAGCCCCGGGTGTCTATAGCAAACCGGAATCGAAATTTAAATGGCAGGGTGTGATCAGCTCACTTCAATCCATATATCAGGATTTTACAGTCGGAGGATTGACAGCAATGGAACTTCAGGGATTGGTTCATTATCTTCCACTTTCTGATCAAAAAACAGTTCACCTATATTCCCGGTCTACTCTGCCGAATTGGGCGCTTAAGCTTTTACCAAATGTAAAACTGATAAGGCATACTGAAAGTAGACTGTTCGGTAAACTCACAGAAAATGACAAGAATGGTAAAAATTCTTTAGATAGATTTACTGAGCGATATACATGGAAAGAGGATAATTATTTTCTTACCTTATCCGTCCCTGAAAGAGCTTATCTTGAAGTTTTATCCGAAGTACCAAAGACAATCTCTTTTGAACATGCAGATCAACTAATGCAAGGTTTAACAAATCTGACGCCTTATAGACTTCAAGAGCTTTTGGAACTATGCAATAACGTAAAAGTTTGTAGACTGTTCTTTTGGTTTGCGGAACGCCATAACTACTCCTGGCTTAAAAAGCTCAATCGAGAAAAAATAAATTTTGGCTCAGGGAAAAGAAGTTTGGCAAAAGGCGGAAAATTTGACCAAAAATATCAAATAACCGTACCGGAAAATCTATGAACTGAGAAAGTCCATACTTTAAACAAGCGCAACTCTTGATTAGAGTTTTGCCCCTCATTTTGGAAGAAAGTCGTTTCGCTTTAAAAGGTGGCACAGCGATAAATCTATTTTATCGAGATATGCCAAGGCTGTCAGTGGATATTGACCTTCATTCTGTTGGTATGCCGACGACATTCTGCCAGAGTTGGAATATCTGGTGAACTATCCGCCGGACTATTAAACCTAGTCCTTGAAAAATTCCGCCATAGTGAGATCATGGAAAGCCAGAAGCCTTAGCAACGTGCCGAGGCGGATATCGGCGGCTCCGCGTTCATACTTGCCGTATTGCGATGTTGGCTGTCTTCAATGAATATTGGGGAGGTCACAAATCCAGGAAATTTTTTGTCCATCCGGCATGGGTTCTTGTCCGCTTCGTATGGCTTCTTATCCTCAACAATTACAGGGAAAAGATTACCAGGACAGAGGTTAATTCCTGAATATCCGGCTTTTGGACTTGACCTTGATAAGGTTCCAGATGAACGCGTTGATCGCATCGTATTTCACGCCGAACAGGGCGGAGAGCCGCATTGCTTCGTGAAAGGTGAACTCGCCCGGATGGTTTACCTTGTTGCGAAAGGCATAAAAGGAAATATTCAATTCAATGGAGATGCGGGTTTCGCTGATGATGGCAAATATTTGCTCAAAGCTGGTGATATGCCCGGACTCCAGGCCATGCCGGATGGCATCGAGCTTGTTTCGCCTTTTTGTGCCGGCGGCCTCGATCTTCGTGTTATCCGTTGGCCTGACCCTGGGAGCCGGGTCTTTTCTTTTGGCGGATCTTTTTTCTGTACCAGTATTGGATGTAGTATCCGTCATATCAATTATTTTGGCTCCTATCCTTGCGGAGCTTTTCTTCCAGCAGAAAATTTTGCACCATTTTCTTTGTCAGCCCCAGACAGGACGCGAAATCCTGCCGGGAGGCGTCATCGGAACCGGCGTATTCCTCTTGCACGATCCGATACCGTTGAAGGGGCGTCAGCCTGTGTATCAGATTCAGAATGCTTTCGGCAAAAAGATAGTTTTCGAGGATCATTTCACCGATCAGAATGCGAAAATCCACATGGCGGCTACATGCATCCTGCACGGCATCATTTGTTCAAACAGCATTTGCATGGCTGTAGTTTTTGTTAGTGATTGGAATGGTTGCGCATGTGCCTGCACCGGGCTTTTTCGCGTTGCAGGGCGATGATCCAGACGATCTCAAAAAGGATTTCCATTCTCCGGTGAAACAGCAGATAATCCGCGCGGCGCTCGGCACGATGGAAAGACGATTGTTCCGTGGTCATGCAGGTTTCCCGTATGTCTTCCATGAGGCGGCGTAGATCGCCCAGGCTGTAATCCCGGAATAATTCTTCTATCACGGCATAAGGATGCCCGATCTGAAAAGGCGACAGATGCAAGGTTTGATTGTCCTTTCCTTTCCGTAAATGCAGATAAGGCATAGCGATTGGTTTTATAATGAGGTATTAATATTAAGAACGGGTACGGATCAAGTCCGACAATTTCCAGACGCCAATAACCCGGCGGCTATTTCTTTATATCAAAGGCTATTCCATTTGAGTGCAATATTCCATTTTATTGCAGTGATCCGAAAGATTGGGACCAGGAAGAAAGCTACTTTGAAGCTGATACGAGTAAATGGTGGGGCAATTATTATCCCAGGTTCATAATAGTGTCCAGGACTACGGAAGAAGTCATCAGGATCGAGCTCTCCTTTATCTTCTTATAACTATCTCCGGGCTGATGATAGTTTTCAAAAGCCGGGGTTCCCGCCAATATTTCCATCAAAAATGCTGCATCCAACCCCTGTTGTATTGCTTTATAGTATCGGCCTGCCGCTTCGATCTCTTTATCGGAAATACAGGTGATGGTAAAAGCATCCGAAAGACCTGCTTTTCTAAATGACAGATGGTCTGCGGTGTTGGTTACAATTTTATCAAACCGGATTGCTTCCACCATCGCGGAGCTAGCGCTATGCTCAAATGCTTCAAGAAGAGCGCCGGATGAGTTCGGATTGACCGGCCAAATGGCAAATTTATCTCCGATGCCAACTAATTCAAAGTTGATAAGACCGACCATATCTTTTACCCCATACTCTCTTACATAGGCAGAAGACCCCTTTAGCCCGGTTTCTTCCTCATCAAAGAAAAATATACGAAGCCCGATGGCCGGATCCATTTCTTCTTTGAACTTTTTAATTATCTCTATGCAAACGGCCATCCCGGAGCTATTATCATTGGCGCCAGGAGTTTCCGGGATCCTGTCAAAATGAGAACTGATCCCTATCCTTTTTTCAACAGCTCCGAGGTCAACTATAAGGTTAATGCCTGTACCGTATTCTTGCATCCAATATTCAACCTGAAGCTCCTTTAGCCGTTCAATGACAATTTCCCTTCTTTTGTTATTTGGCTTATAGTCGAGCTGTTTAATAAGGTCGATACAGTTCATAGTTTTATTTTTTTAGTACCACGCGGAAGGTCGTGCCCTTACCGGGTTCGGACCAGCGGACGAAGAGCTGGCCTTTATGGTATTGTTCTATGATCCGCTTGGAAAGGCTGAGACCGAGCCCCCAGCCGCGTTTTTTGGTGGTGAAGCCGGGTTTGAAGACCTTTTGCAGGTTCCGGGCGGAGATGCCTTTACCGGTGTCGGTGACATCCACGAGTATCTCTTTTTCCTGGTCCTGTATGGTCACGGTGATGCTGCCTTTGCCTTCCATGGCGTCCAGCGCATTTTTCAGGAGGTTTTCGATGACCCAGTCGAAAAGAGGACCGGAGATACGTGCCCTGAGCTGACCTTCTCCGGGGCCATTCACCATGAACTGGACCCTGCCGGCGGCTCTTTTCCGGATGTACTCGACCATATTCCTGATCTGTACGATGAGGTCTCTTTCCTCCAGCTGAGGTATGCTGCCGATCTTGCCAAACCTGTCGGATACGAGCTTGAGCCTGTCCACGTCCTTTTGGATCTCCTGTACGGTGCGCTGGTCTATCTCGCTCTCCTTCAACATCTCCACCCAGCCCTCCAGTGAAGAGACGGGGGTGCCGAGCTGGTGAGCCGTCTCTTTGGCCATGCCTGCCCACAGCTGATTTTGTGTAGCGGTATTGCGGATGGTAATGGTATAAAGAATAAAAAAGATAAAGAGGGCGACGATGCACAGTTGCACCAGAGGATAATACCGTACCTCATCCAGCAGGGTAGTATGTCCGTAATAATAACGATTGGCAATGTAGGGACTGTCGCTGAGCTTTATCTCGAGGGGATGGTTCTCGGAGCGGAACTTCTTCAGCTCGTGATACAAATAGTTATTGTCCTTTTCGGCCCGGGCGGAGTCGAGGTTGATGTATCCCATGATGCTGTCCGCCTCATTGGTCTCGATGATGGGAATGGACTGCTGTCCATTGCGGATAAGGTTGGGGAGGGTGAGGTCCATGCCCGGATTGCCGAGGATGGCTTTGCTGGCAGCTACCCACATGGCTACCTTTTGCCGCTCGTCCGCGGCGATCTTCCGGGCGAGGTATTGTGAATAGAAAATGGTGGCGCTCACGATGACGATGGCGATCAGGGCGAGTAAGGACCTCCAGTTTAGCAGTGCTCGAATCATAGACGAATTTATAAAAACCACCTCACTAAATGCCTATTCCCTTATTTTTGGGCTTTATTTTATTAACTCGTCGTAGTGTCAACCATAGCCATCGTCATCCTCAATTTTAATGGACGCCACCACCTGGAACAATTTCTCCCTTCTGTCATGGCCAGTACCTGCCCTGGTGTGGAGATCATCGTCGCGGACAATGCTTCGACGGACGACTCGGTGTCTTTTCTGCAACAACATTACCCTACGGTGAGGGTCATTGTACTGGACAGGAACTATGGTTTTGCGGGCGGCTACAACCAGGCGTTGAAGCAGGTGAAGAGCGACTATTATGTGCTGCTGAACTCGGATGTGGAAGTAGAGCCCGGATGGATCGAGCCCATACTGGCGCTGATGGAGAAAGACCCCTCTATCGGGGCCTGTCAGCCTAAGATCAAGATGTACGCCAATAAAGAGCTTTTCGAGTATGCGGGGGCGGCGGGCGGATGGCTGGATCACCTGGGCTATCCTTTTGCCAGGGGGCGGATCTTCGATGTACTGGAGAAAGATATCGGGCAATACGACCAGACGGAGCCGATCTTCTGGGCAGGCGGGTGCGCTCTTTTTGTCCGGGCGGAGCTTTATCACGAGCTGGGAGGGATGGATACTTATTTCTTTGCACACCAGGAAGAAATAGACTTCTGCTGGCGGCTGCAGCTGGCGGGATATAAGGTCTATGTCTGTACGGATTCCGTGATCTATCACCTGGGAGGGGGGACTTTGCCGAAGGGGAATGAGCGGAAGGTATTCCTCAATTTTCGCAATAACCTGATCATGATGGCCAAGAACCTTCCGATGGGGCAACTGGCCTGGAAGATACCTTTTAGATTCTTCCTGGATACTATCTCGGCCTGGAAGTCGTTACTGGCAGGGGAGGGAGTGTATTTCGTGGCGGTGCTGGAAGCGCATTTCGGATTTCTTAAATGGCTGTTTTTCAAGCGAAAACAAAGTGTTTTTCCTGTCCGGAAAGGGGGTAGTGTGCAGGGGTGGTATAGTCATAGCATCGTATGGCAGTATTTTGTGGCGGGCAAAAAAACTTTTAGTGAAATAGTAAATGAGAAAAAGTGAACTTTTGATCTCAATGCACTAAATTTGCCCTGTCGAAAACGTAATTTAAATAGTTATGGATCAACACACAGAGACCAGAGACCCGAAATTGAAGGACTTTGCCTATAGCTGGGTAAATTCTTCTGTATTCTTATTTTATCTGCAGGTATTTTGTATCGTAGCCCTGGTCATTGGCGGCTGCTATGGACTGTGGTCGCATCGTTATAAGGGTAAGCCCGAGGTGAATGTGCCTGGCAATACCTTGTATACTCCCCAGTATAAGTAATGTCGTGGTTTGCTTTTGAATTGTAATTGGCAAAAAAATTTTCGGAAGTGCGGGGAACCTTCTATATTTGCACTCCCAAAAAGGAATAGTTCTTTACACTGTCGGGTTGTCAGGAAACTGTCGAAAGGCCCTACGGTGGTAGTATGCGGAAGTAGCTCAGTTGGTAGAGCGCAACCTTGCCAAGGTTGAGGTCGCGGGTTCGAGCCTCGTCTTCCGCTCTATGAAATTCCATCGGCCCTGTGGTTGGTGGAATTTTTTTTTGATCCTGGTTTTTTGCCCTGGTGGCGGAACTGGTAGACGCGCAGGACTTAAAATCCTGTTTGCCGAAAGGCGAGTGCGGGTTCGATTCCCGCCTGGGGCACGAAGGCCCTCCGATGTAATCGGGGGGCTTTTTGTTTGGGAGCGGTGGGAGCTTGCTCACACAAGCGGACAAGCGAAAAGAGCGCTCCTGCGAAGCAGGAGGTGGGCCTTCGGGTAAGACCCTCGAAAGGGTAAAGGGAACACCGAGGCGGAGCCGTAGGTAGTCCCGCCTGGGGCACAAGCGCCTTTCCAACGAAGTTGGAGAGGCGTTTTTGATTTATGAGTGTAACAGAGTGGAGCGAAGGTTACGAAGGAGGAAGTTACCAGTTACGACTATAAACTTGTCGACGGAAAGGTTACAATAGCATCGGTAAGGGCGAACAGACCAAATAACATCAGCATTCACTTTGACTCCTTAACGTATAATTTCAAGGGGATTTTAAGGATAAAAATGCGTATTTTGTTTTGATCTCAAATGAACACAAGGACCCGCATTCAATTCGTGGTGGTAAGAATATAAATCTTGACTATAATACCAGTGATTTTGACGTTTCCGATATTCAGGGAAGATCATCGTGACCATCATAAAGAATTTTAAAAAGAAAGACAAGTGATTTTTATGATACGAAGGTGTATACTTTTATTTATCGCTACAATCTTCATGCAATGCGGTATCATGGCACAAAAAACCTTGACATTGAAAGCGATAAAAGAATATGATACTACTGTGATAGGTAGAGTATTGGATACCGATTCTAATTTCTACTATAGCAATACAAGTCGAGCTGGCTTTTTATACTATTATGGATTTTTTCACATAAAAGTTGCAGTGATGGATGCCCAAACCGATCGTGATATAGATACCGTGACGATTGCCTATGTTTATAACAGGCACTCGGAAATAGGATTGTACAACGAGAAATTCAATTTAAAGCGCGGGAACTCCTATATTTTGGATATATGCTATTTTACTCCTTGTCAATCAGATTTCCCCCGACTGGAAGGACGGTGTCAGAATGGGCAATTCTTCCCTGTTTCAAACCGATTAATAAAATCCTATGCAGGGATATATAGAGTAATAAATATCATTCCCTATAAGCCTCATTAGTTATTGAGCTTGTTTTAATAATTGCAACGCCTTTAGGAGGTATTCATCTTTCCCTTCTGCGATCCCTTCCTTCGTCGACTGGACGGGAACATCGATTTTGACACCCACATGCTGTGTTTCCTGCCCGTCGGGATAGTATACGCCGGTGCCTGAAAACGCCGTGCTGATCGATCCGGGGAGGACCAATTGAGAAAGATTGCCGTCCGCTCCGGCGGTGGTGCTGCCGACAATGAGGGAGCCGGGAGTCGTACGAAGAGCCATGGCTGTGAATTCCGCCTGACTAATCGTGGTTGCGTTAACGATAATGATCAACTTACCTGTATAAGTCGGGTCAGTGGAAAAAAATTGGATACCGAGGTCCATTTTTGGACCGCCGTTGCTAACTTTTGCGGCATAAATGAAATTTCCCGGCATTTTCGGGTCGCTGGTTGTAAACCGGGCGAAGGGAGATGAGGTGGACTTTAACCAGGTACCAAAGCTATATGGGATAAAGGCAGAGGGATAGCAGCGGAGGTCGACGATCAATCCACGGGTGTGTTGGAACAGCTTTCTGATCGTGTCGAGTGATTGACTGGTGAGCTTGCCGGGATTGATGTATCCAATATTATCCTTGAGGAGCTCGAAAGCAGGTTTTTGGGCAATGTCCGTATAGTCGATGCGGGTATTAGCTTCTCCTATGGGAATCCTTCTCAATTTTTGGGTGATGTGCCGTTGACCACGAAGAATGGTCAGTTCGACCGAATCCTTGTTGCTTCTTAGGAGAAAGCCTCTAACCGACGACAGGTTGTGGAGTTGAACGGCCAGGTTGGATCCTGGCGTGTAGGGCAGGTATCGGCTCACGAGACTGTCTACCGGAGTTCCGTCTATTGTTTCGATGATATCACCGATGAGCGGCGGATCCTTTATTCTCTGCGGATCGGTATAGTAACCAGTAACAACAAGTCGATCCTGTATCACTCTGGCCTGGAATGGCGTAATATATTTTCCCCAAAGAGAGTCTGCCGCGTACACCGGCGGCTGAAGATAGGCGTGGGAGTCGCGAATGCGGGTGATAAGATCAAGACAAGTTAGCAAATAGTCGTGGGTATTGGCGACGGCAAGGAATCGGGGGATAAAAGATGGTAATACTGTGTCCCAGGCTCCTTTGAGCGAATATTTATATGGGTAGTAGTATTCGACAATATTCCAGTAGCGGAACAGGGTAAGCAGCCGGAGCGCGGCCGGAGGGAAGGCATCGGCTCCATAGGTACGCTCGTTTGCGAATGACGGGTTTCCAATCGTCTTCGAAATAGTAACATAGAACTGCTCGCCGTCACCGCTGAAGTTATCCTTCAAGAACAACAGCTTCTCCCGGAAAGAGGCGGGTAATTTTTCCCCGAACAACCCTCCGAATCCGGCAGGCGCTTTTAGCTTTTCGCTGCCGGTAGGTGAGCAGTGGGGGCATTTCGTTACAGGTGGCAGCTCATCCAGCAGCTTTTGAAATACTGCAGTCGCGTTGTGTCCGTTGAGTTTCGGCAAGATCGAAAAAAGAACGGAATCCCAGTCCAATCTTCCGGTGGTGATCGCCGGATGGTAGTATTTCAGGAATCCCCATATCTTTCCGGCCAGCGCGAGGTCGCTGATCTCAGCAGAGCCAAATCGTTGCGATAAAGCAGCCGAGGCCCGCATGATGTTGGCGGAATAGCTGGTATTCCGCAAGTATGTGTTTCCGGGATAATCGGCGATGGAGTCATTTGTAACAGTAAAATGAAGATCGTCCACCCAAAGCGTACCTTTTCCCATGAGTCCTGCACCCATGTATATTTTGTCCGCCCGCTTTGGATCAAATGCAACAGACAGGCTATATTTTTTCCAAGCCGTGGTTCCCTTTGCAGCTTCGGCAAAGGTATTTTTAAAGCCGATGATCGTCTTGCCGGAATCCTCTATTCTTAGCCATAATATCCCGCCGCCATTGGATGCGGAATCCGACCTCAAATAGCCCGTCAGATGTGCCGTTTGCCCCTTGTGCAGGGCCGGGATCATTGTTTTGATGGATATGAAACCGGCATCGGTGACCCCGTTAATCTTTACAGCATATTTGCCGTCGTGATGTATAATAGAGTCGATGCTGGTAGTGCCAATGGCTGATTCCGGAGAGGAAAAACTCCAGCCAACAGGCATGGAATGTGAGTCCAGGTGTTCAAAGCTGAGATTGTATGGTTCCGGAGCGGGGTGTGGACAGGCGGCGAGTATTATGAATGCAAGAACAAAGCATAACCGGAACGGGTAATGGTTCGTATTGAGATTATGCTTTGTCATGATTAATCTGTTAGGCTTGATCATAAAATAGTTCGGTCAATTGAAAAACTAACATGCAAGGCTGAGACAGAACGTTGGAAATAAGCTCCTGCATCGATCAGCAGCCTTGTACACAGGCACTCTGTGCAGATACACATGTTATTGGTGTTGCAGCCACAGTCCTTTGTCCAGAATTCAAGCTTTTCAAATTGATCGGTCCCCTGTTTTCCATGTGCATATTGCGCCACCTTCGATTGGGCATGGCAGGCTATTGATCCAAGACAAGCGAGTAATAAAAAGGTAAACTTTCTCATTCGATTACTTTCGGAACGATGCTGATATGGTTTGTCCAAAAGAAGAAAGCGCTATGATGGTTGTAAACAGGCAAAGAGTGATCTTATTCATGGTTAAAAGTTGATTTGGCGCGGGAAAATACCATTTTTTGTATATTTTAGCCACACTCATAATAACTTTTCTATGAAACAAGGAGGTTCACGTAAGCGGTCACCGACCGTCCTGATATGGGTCAGTGTCGGGGTCATTATTTTTGCTTGTTGGTTCCTGGTCAGGACTTTTGTGTTCGGGGCCTATAGCATACCCACCATGGCCATGGAAAAAACCATCCACCACGGGGGTAAAGTATTGGTAAACAAGCTAAGCTATCTCCCTATCAAGAGAGGAGATATCATCGTGTTCCATTTTCCCGTTGGGGACACTGTCATCGACCTGCCGGAGTATCAATCCCTGCGGCCCTATTATGACGTGATCCGGGAACTGGGGCGTGGAGACGCGGATTCCGGTAGACGAATCGTACTGGCTAACCCGGATGACTATCCGTTATCCATCCGCCCGGTGAATAAACGGGAGACGTACTTAAAACGCTGCATCGCCACCGCGGGCGATACCCTCGAGATACGTGACGAGGTATTATATATCAACGGACGCGCGCAAGCCTGGCCGCCGGCGTCGGAGACCTATTTTCATGTCGTCACCAATGGTCAGCCCCTCGACGAAACGGCTATGAAGACCCAATACGGTTTGGATATGAGCAACGGTGAAGATGTTCGCTCCCTCGGCAATGCGAACGAGTACGAAATGCTCCTGACCTGGAAAGCACGGGAAAAAATGCTAAAGGATGGTTTCCCCCAAAAGATCAGCCCGGATATAGACTCCTCTACCGATGTTTTCCCATATGATGAATTACATCACTGGACGAGGGATAATTACGGGCCGCTGTGGATCCCTAAAAAAGGCGCGTCGATACAACTGACGTCCCTCAACTATCCCATCTACGAACGCATCATCCGCACTTACGAGGGTAACAAACTCGACATCCGGGATGGTAAGATCTATATCAATGATCGCGAAGCATCCAGCTATACCTTCCAAATGAATTACTATTGGGCCCTCGGCGACAATCTCCATGGATCGCAGGACTCCCGGTA
>DASZXP010000237.1:0-95716 GCA_035545935.1 Puia sp.
CTCGGGACGGGATGGCCGTATGGGAAATAGCGGGATGCCGGGACGGGATGGGTATCCGGGCGCCGTGCTGTTCGTGGCGCAATGATACACGCATTTCACCCCCCGCTGTTAAAAAGAAATTAAACTTTCACCTTTCTCCCCTTAAAAGACGACCTTAACATTTCTATTTCACGGCCCATGAATACCTTTACAATGGGATTAAAAGTTACAATAATTCCCAATTCTTTTAAGCAGTCAATTTTCTCATAAGCAGTTAGTTTTGGTTACGACCCCTGTGTCCACAGGGGTTTATTTTTTATCTTGCCTTAAAAACCTGCATATGAACAGCACCACACAAGATCAGCGTATCGCCAAAATGAGCTTTGCCTCGGTGTATCCCATGTATCTCGCAAAAGTGGAGAAGAAAGGCAGGACAAAAGAGGAATTGCATCAGGTGATAACCTGGCTGACAGGCTTCGACGACAGACAGCTGCAGGACCTGATAAAAGAAAAGCTAAGTTTTGAAACATTCTTCCAGCGCGCTAAGCTGCATCCCAACGCGCACCTCATCACGGGATTGATCTGCGGGTATCGTGTCGAGGAGATCGAAAACCCATTGACACAGCAGGTCCGATACCTCGATAAGCTGGTGGATGAGCTGGCGAAAGGCAAAAAAATGGAGAAGATCCTGCGTGGCGGAGCTTAAAAGTATCAGCGACTCGATGTGCCGGCCGTCCATGAATTATCCTTCTCATTGGCATCCATAAAGATCCCGCCCTCCAGTTTTAGGGATCTTGCCGTCTTGCCTGTCTTGATCGCCACGGTTATCTCCTTTTGATCCCTGGCCCAAACCCCGGGAGTCTGATGAAAACGCTCGTTCGATCCGTCCTCATATGTCGCCACCACATCAAAAGGCACGGCAAACCCGCCAATATTCTTGATCGACAGCATATACCCTCTCGACGCCCTGTCGACCTTGGCCAGCCCCAGATCGATATAAGAAGGCGTAAAGAACCAGTTATAAAAGAACCAGTCCAGCTTCTTCCCCGAACCTTTCTCCATGGAATAAAAATAATCCCAGGGTATAGGATGCTTCCCATTCCAATTATTCATGTAGTTATGCAACGCCTTCCTGAATAGCTTGTCACCCAACAGGTCCTTTAAAGCAAGATAGCTCAATGATGGCTTGCCATACGCATTATTGCCCGCCCCAAAGCTGACATCCGGACTGGGGGTAATGATGGGGTTCTCCTTCTCGTGCGGACCATGGATCCATCTGTTGACCCGGAATGATTTATAAAACTCGTCGGCCGTTTTCTGCCCTTTCTCGGACATCCCGATCAGGTATTCAAAAGTGGTCGCCCACCCTTCATCCATAAAGGCATACCGGCTTTCATTGGTGCCCATGTAAAAAGGGAAGTACGTATGCGCCTGCTCATGATCCTGCACCAATTCCGCAAAACTAAGATCAGGGGTGTGGCTGTCGTTGATCATCATGGGGTATTCCATATCCGCAAAACCCTGGAATGCGGTTGACTTCGGATAGGGATAGGGGATCCCCGGCCAGTTAGCCGAAAACCAGGCCAGCGAATATCTGCCGAATTCCACCGAATGATGAAAATCCTGAGCGCTATCGTTAAAAGCTGCCTGCATGCTCACACGCCGCCCGGTCTTGCTGTCGACGACCACGCTCCCCGCATCCCAATCGTAATGATCGCTGACGCCTATCGCAATATCGCTTACATTGCTGGCGGACCATTTCCAGGTATTGCGGTCATGCTGAACCGTAACCTTCTTATCGGCCCAATCCTGCATGGTAGCGATATGTATGGTGCTATCGCTCGTCATGGACTGCCTCAAACGCTCCGCGGCATCAGGCTGCAGCACCTCCGACGGGTTCTGTAATGTGCCGGTGGCCCACACCATGAAATTCGCCGGTACGGTTACATGTACGTCATAGTCGTTAAAATCATTGTAGAACTCCAGGGAGCCCGTATGCGGTTGCATATCCCACCCTCTGTAATCATCATATACCGATACACGCGGATAAAAATAAGCGATATAAAAACTGGTCGAATCGATCACGCCGTCCCGCCCCGGTCTTTTTGAAAGGTTGTAATGCCAGGTGATGTCGAGCTTTATCGAATCGTGAGGCATCAACGGCTCCGCCAGATCCACCATTTGATTGGTGGTGGTAGCTTCATTATTATCCCAGGCCGTCCGGACGCCCCGTATCATGAGCTCATCCACCTTGATCCCGGCTGATGTATCGCCACCCCCTCTCCTCCCCCCGCCACGGCGAACGTTCACGATCAGCTTCATGTTCAGGCTTTTCAACGTGTCGGGACTATTGTTGAAATAGGTGATCTGCTCGATGCCACGGATAGTGTTGTCCGGAGGCGCCACCGTTAAGGAAATGGTATAGCGCCCATGATTTTGCCAGTACTTTTTCCCGGGCTTGCCGTTGATGGAGCGGGTATCATTGGCATAGGCCTGCCGTATCTCAGGCGGCATAGTGAGCGTTTGCGCGCCGGCCTCCAAACCTAAACATAAGAACAAGGAGAAGAAGAATAGTTTTCCCATCCCCAAATATAAACCCATTCGTCGATTTTTCCCATCCGTCTGTCGGGTATTCCCCCCGGCAAACAAAAAATCCGTCCATTTTCGCCAATAAAACAAATCTTTCGTCATGAAATATCTGCTTTTTGCAACAGCAATACTCATTATCACATCCTGCAGCAATGCATCCTCGTCTTCTGCCGCCGGCGATGCGGTGTTCTCGTATAACCTGGACGGCACAAAGATCTCAGGCGGGGAGGTAGATGCGCTGATGATGAACAATGCAGGCTTTTTAACTCAATCTTCCGGCAGTGATAAGAAATTATCATTCTTCCTCAATGACGCCTATAAAGGCGATGCTGAGACCTACCCTCATTCCCTGAGGTTTGCCATACCTGCTAAAACAGGCACGACAACATTGATCGCGGACCAGGACAACTATAGTGTACAGCTATTTGTCGCCTCCGGCCCGCAGGGAAAATACACAATGTACGCCAATGAAGGCTTTAGCATCACCGTTACCAGCATCTCCGCCGTACGTGTTTCAGGCACATTTTCAGGAAAAGTAAAGCTATTGGAAGGGACTGGCGCAGGCAAAGGGGAGTTCACGATCGCTGACGGAAAGTTTGACATACCCGTGCGCCCTGTGAAATAGTCCGGTTGCCAAAAATCCGCATAGCTGCCTTTATACCCCGCTGGCATGTCACCCCCACTCCCTGGGCGCCTTGCCGAACTTTTTCTTGAAAGAATGCGAGAAATGCGAAAGGCTTTCAAATCCCAGGTCAAGGTAGATGGCCGATGGCCTTTTCTTCTTCTTTTCTATCAAATGGCGGGCCTCCGTCAGCCGTTTCTCCTGCAGCCACTGCCGGGGCGGCATGCCGAATGTCTTGAAAAAGTCACGCTTGAACCCCGCAAGGCTCCTCCCCGTCAGGCGGGCAAATTGCTCGACCGGCACATTGAAATGAAAATTGCTGAGCATGAATTTCTCCAGATCGATCTTATAGGGTTCGGAGAAGTCGAACAGGAACCCCTTTAGCTCGGGCATGACATGCAGCAATAGCTGCACCGCCTCCTTTACTTTGATCATACCCATCGCTTCCGTTATCTTTTCATCCGGATGATGCACATAAGGGATCACGGATTGAAAAAAGCCGCGCAGGAAATCGTTCCCGGGAATAAGTATATTGGGTATACCCGAATATTTTTGCCCTATCTCTATTTGCTCCTCCAGGGCGATCTTCCTGAGCAGGTCTTCTTTCAGGCGAATGACGATGGTTTGATAATCCTCCCCGTCAAGAGGGGTCTTGGTAATTTCCCCCAGCTGATTCTTACGTATCAGCAGCATCTGGCCCCGTCGCATCGAGATCTTTTGGCTGACAGTCTCCAGGGTGAAATGACCGGAGACCTGCAATACCAGGATATTGTGCTCCAGGAAACAAACCTTCTCCTTTCGCATGGCCGAGAGATAGGAGAAAAAGATGACCCCGGGGAGTATTTCGGTTGAGTTCGTCACTATGCAAAGTTATAAAAAATCTATCGCTGCAGGTACGTGCCCCCGAGGATCGCGCCCGGCGAAAAATGCGTGTTCAGGATCTCCATCTCTTCAGGAGTAAAGGCGATCCCCATAGCCTGCATATTTTCCGGCAGCCGTGACCGCTGGCTCATGCTTACCAATGGCATTATATGATCCCCCTGTGCATTCACCCAGGCAATGGCCAGCTGTGTTGGCGTATACCCTTTCTTTTTCCCCATTTCCTTCAGCGCCTCTACCTTCTCCAGGTTCTTTATCAGATTATCCCCCTGGAATCGTGAGAAATGATTTTGGTAGTCCCCCGCCGCAAGGGGCGCTTTCATCTCACCGGTGAGGAGCCCTTCAGCTGTGTTGGCAAAGGCTACCACGCCAATACCCAGCTCCTTTGCCGTGGGAAGCAACTCGCGTTCTATCTGGCGGTCGGCCAATGAATAGCCTATTTCCAATGCCGTTACAGGATATATGCTATGAGCCTTACGCAGCTGTTCTGCATTTATTTCAGACACCCCGAGATAACGCACCTTCCCTTCTTTGATCAGGTCGGCGACAGTCCCTATGACGTCTTCCACCGGAACACTATTGTCAAGCCTGCACGGCTGATAAAGATCTATCGTCTCTATACCCAGACGTACTAAAGAATAATTGATGAAATTCCTGATGGCCGCAGGACGCAGGTCCAGTCCAAGCAGTTTACCGCCATAGAAGATCGCCCCGAACTTGACGCTTACAAAGGCGTCGTCCCTCCTGCCCCTGATGGCCTTTCCTACAAGCAGCTCATTGTGGCCGCTGCCGTAAAAGTCGCCGGTGTTCAGGAAATTGATACCGCTGTCCAATGCCATCTGAATAGTGGCGACACTTTCGTTTTCATCTCTGGCCGGACCTCCCCAAACGGGCGACATACGCATACAGCCAAGCCCGAGTTTCGACACGAGCGGGCCATTCTTTCCCAGAGCTATCTTTGCTATTGTTGTCATCGTTGATAATTTTTAGATTGACAGCTCAAAGATCACCACTTATTCCCTATAGCTCATTTCCTTTATAGCTCAATTTACTTGTCTGGATGGCTCACCCCTTCATAGACGTCACTTCCCCCCGGCCTCACATGTTGCACGTCCCCCACTCGCCCGCCGCCGGAAAATACTTCATTACATTGTTTTAATACGAAATGAGATCACTTTCGACAGGATTTTCCCGGCCGCATTATGGTCGCATTTCGGGTAGGTAGTTTTACGAAGCCTGATCAAATAAACCTTACTTGTTAGACAATGGGAAGACGTATCGTAGTACGCGCAATCATTGCGCTGCTGTTACTTTTATTTGTTTATACGGCCAGCAGCAAGCTCGTCGACCTGGAAGAATTCCGGGGAAATATGTACAACCAGGATCTCCCGCGCTGGCTGGCCACGACGCTTATATGGGCGATCCCGGCATCCGAGATAGGAGCGGCAGCCTGTCTGCTATTTGCGCGAAGATTACGGACAGGACTTATCGTCTCGCTGCTGCTGCTTATTATCTACACCGCCTATGTTGGCGCCATCTTGCTCCATTTCTTCCGAAGGACGCCTTGTCCCTGCGGAGGGATATTTCATCACGTCAGCTGGCCGCAACATTTCTGGTTCAACACGCTATGTATCGCGCTTGCAACATTGGCGCTTATCCTCGACTCGAAAGATCGTGAAGGTCACTTATTTTTTCATCAATAAATCTTTTTTTATGCGAAAGGTCATTAAAAAATGGAATCTGCTGCTGATCGTTGGACTGGGGATCAGCCTGGCATGGACGAACAAACGTCCGGTAACGGGCAAGTATACTTTTCATCGCTATGCGTTCAAGAACATGAGCATGGATTTTACGAAGTATTATTCACTGCTGGACATCACGTCAAGGGGGTATCTGAAAGGGCTGGATTACAGTTGCGACTATACGAGTCATGTCTGCAGCTTTGCAGCAGATCAGCAAAAGATGCACATTGACGGCACAGGGACCTGGTTCTACGCATCGGATGTGCCGCCGTCGGGTATCGATGATACGGGTACTTTCTACCTCATCAGCTTTTGAGCTATCGCGGGTTTTGCTGGATGCCGCCCAAAAGTATCTCCTGTTCCGGGATGGGATAGGTATATCGATTATCTCCGGGAGGCAGGATGTATGATCTCCCGTTCACGACGCGTGCCAGGGTATCGGCAAAACGGGGATCCTGGTTGAGACGGCGGAGATCGGCCCAGCGCCCCTCACGGAAGAGGATCTCTTTACGGCGATGCTCGAGGATGACCCGTAGGGCTTCTCCGGCGGTGCCTGCTGCATAGGGTTGGAATGTACCTGTTCGGTAACGGTAGAGCAGAAAGCCGTTGAGCGTCTCGATGGCTTCCTGGATTTGCCCAAGCCGGGCAAGACATTCGGCGCGGGTGAGCCAGGTCTCATCTGCCGCGACCCCTGAAAATAACGTAAAGGCGCCTGAATAGCCTGGCCTCATATAATAACCTATGCCGGACGAGGCGGGGCGGAAGAAAACGGTCTTGCGCAGATCGTCGGCTGCGTATGAACGATAGAGATCGCTGTCGACAAAGACATAAGGAGTGCTTTGTCCGGGAATAGAAACGGCGCTGGCCTGGAAAAGCACTTCTTCATTGCCGGTGTAGGCGAATGGGACGGAGGGATTGATATCGTTGTAATCGATCAGCTGGTTATTGTAGCGAAGGCTGCTGTCGGCATAGACGAGAGCGCTATCGTACTGCTGCATGCTGAGGTAGACGGTGGACAGAAGCGCCAGGGCGGCTGCCTTGCAGGGGCGGTTGCGGTGAAGATATTGAAGGGGCTGGGGTAACAATGGAACGGCATGTCCGAGGTCGGAAGTGATCTGTTTAAATACCTGCAGGACATAGCTGCGCCCTGTCTTATCGTACATGTTCTCGGTGGTGCGAATGATGACGCCGAGGTCCGAGGAAGCGGTGGCCGGATCGAATGGCTGTCCGTACGTCTCCTCGAGATGATATAGGTGAAAAGCTCTCAGGAACAGGGCCGATCCCTTGATATATTGCAATTGCTCGACATCGGAGGGACCGCCGATATTCACGTTGGGAATATTGATAAGGATCGCATTGGCGTTAAAGATGGCCTGATAGGGCGAGAACCAGGACGGAGGCTTATCGCCCTGATCGATATTGGTCTGCCAGGTGGAGGCGTTCTGGACGAGGGGACTCAGAGCCGGCCACATGGCATCCGGATACCAGTAATCGGTGGTGCCGAGCTGTCCCAGGCCGGGGGTGCTGTTGATGGTGTTCTCGATATTGTCGATGAGCTTCCACATATCGGGGACATTGTCGGGTACGATAAGCGAGCTGTCGGAGATCTTGTTCAGATATTTACGGCAGCCGGTAAAGCTGGCGGCGAATGCAAGGAAGCATAACAGGGTCTTGTTCATATGGTGGTGTTTAAAGTTCGATATGTAATCCCATGGTAAAGCTGGGTGTGGGTTTGAGCGCGCCGGGACTGTATGCCTCGGGATCTATGCCGTCATGGTTGGCCTTCCAGATAAGACAGGGTTGCCGGATATACAGATAGGCGGTGATCAGACGGATAGGATCATTGTTCTTGTGTTGTTTTAAGATATCATAGGAAAGGCGGATATCCTGGAGACGGACGTGATCGCCGCGGGTGACCAGCGATGCGGAGTAGGCGTAGAAAAGACTTCTGCTATAGTCGTTGCTGCCTGCGGGCGGTGCGGGGACGGAGGTGGTCCTTTCATCGCCGGGCTTTTTCCAGCTGCCGAGATAATCCTTGTTCCCCGGGTCCTGGAGGTTGGTAAAGCTGTAATAATTGATGGAAGCCCGCCGGAATACATAGCCCGTTTTGAATGTAATGAGAAAGGAAAGGGACCAGTTCCCCCTGGTGAAGGTATTGAGAAGACTGCCAAAGAGAGAAGGCTGTGTGCTTCCGCTGAAAGTGATGCTGCTATAGTCCCTGCCATTGACGATCCCGTCATAGCTGCGTGTGGGCGTCCCGGATAGATACCCCCGGGGGCTGCCGTCGGCAGGGTCCAGGGTAGTGTCGCGATAGCTAAAAAGAGCGGTAGCGGGGAAGCCGGTGCGGGGAATGTTGGCCGTAACATAATCGGAAGTGCTGGCTGGTTCGAACGGATAGCGGGTCACCCAGTCACGGAAATAGCTGAGGAGCCATCGGCTGGTCCACCGGACGGGACGGAAGAGATTCTCCGTGTTGAGCACAAAGTCGAAGCCCTGTCCACGAAGACGCGCGGTATTTCCAAAAAAGGTGTTGAGACCTGAAGATAGCTGGAGGGAGTCATTTCCAAGGATGCCGACGCCAAACTTATAATAAACATCGAGGCTGCCGTGTATCCTGCCTTCGGGAAGACGGCGGCTGCGAAAGAAATTGAAGTCGACACCAAGGTTGGACGTATAGATATTTTCCCAGCTGAGATTGGGATCGGGAGGGCTGGCTACGGCGCTTTGCGGCGCCCCATAAGGGTTGAGCTCGAGAGGCTGTACGACGAGATAGCCATTGCGGCTGGCTACATTGCCGTTCGGACCAAACGAGGCGCGTAAGTGGAAAGGGGCGCCGGGATGAAGACTGTCGGTAACCCGGCCGCCAAGCGTGCGACGGAAGCCAATGGCGACAAAAGGGATGAACCGCCGGTTGGTATGGACGCCGACAATATTGGTGCCATCCCATTTAGCGGTGAGATAGAAGGCAAGCTTTTCATTCCAGTGTAGACGCAGGTCGCCAAAAAAAGCCTGGTAGCGGGTATACAGATCGCGGGCGGATTGATCGTATGGGATCTGGCGGAGATCGCCGCTGATAAGATCGGGATACCATCCCTGGGGGTCGATGGGGATGCTGGTATTGTGGCGGGGATCATAACCATAGAGCGTTTGGTGAGTGGATCGCAGTGCTACCTGGCTGCATTCGAATCCAAGCTGAACGCCGCACCAGGGACGGCTGGTGTCGTTGGGCCCCGCATAAGAAAGAGCGCCGCGGAGATAATAGGCCTGGGTAGCATCGGTTGCCTCGGTAAGAAGGTCTCCTATCGGGATATTATAAACGGGTTCGGGTCCGGACAGATCGGTGAGCCTGTTGGTAAGATCGCGCATATAGAACCCGTCCTTGCTGTAATGGCGGCGGGTGATGACAGGCTGGTACATATATCGTCCGTTGAATTCGGCGCTGATCAGGTGGCTAAGATCCCAGCGAAAGCGGCTCTCCGCGGAAAGATAATGAGTGGTGATGCTGTTGTCGGCAAGTCCAAGCTCGCGGGTCGGGATATAAGGGAAGGGAAGCAGACGCCCGTTGCCCAAAGTATCCGTGAAGGCGGACGGATAGTAAAAATTGACGGGATGGCCAAGATCGGCGTAGGGATAGTTGAAGACGGACCTGCCAAAGTTATTATCAGCTTTGTGCATACGGGTATAGTTAAGACGGGTGCCGAGCTGGAAGGCGCCGATACGCTGATCGTAGCTATCGTAAAAGGTTATGCGATCAAGCCCATTGCGGGTACGGCTGGTATTATCCTTATCGACACCGAAGGAATAATAATGTTGCCGGATGCTGTCGCCTGTGGTGACGCCAACATGATATTGTTGACGGATGGAGCCTTGATAGAACCACCGCCTCAGGTCATCTGCGGCGCTGTGCTGCTGATAGCTCCGGATGAGAGCGTCGGTCTGGGAGGCGTTGATCAGGCCGCGTCGCTGAAGATCGAGGGTTTCGATGATGGGAGAAACAGGAGGATGGGTAGGATCGGCAAGCCGGGGATCGTAAAGTCCAAGGGGGAAAAGTCGTTGTTCGAGCGCGCTATAATTCAAGGGGTCGAGCCCTGCATTATACTGCAGATCGGGCAAGGGAGTATAGGTGGTATTGACGTCGAAGCTGATCCACGTCTGATCCCCGGTGATCTGACCCGCGCGTGGAGTAAGTGCGAACACGCCGTTGGCGGAGCGAGCCCCCCAGGGCCCGGCGGCGGGAGCGTCCTTGAGGACATTGATCTGCTCGAGGTCCAGGAGGTTGATGACGCTGGGATCGGCATCCAGTGGGAAAGGACCAATGATAAAAAGAGGGTCCCGGCTGGCGAAGAGCGTGCTGGTGCCATGTATGGCGAGATTATACGTGCCCCCCGCGCCTGCGCCGGAAAGGAGACCGCTGACCTGACCGGGAAGAATATCGGTGATATCGAAGGCGGGTACGCGCGCGAGGCCGGCGCTATCCAGGGTATATGCGCTGGCAGCAGGGTCGTGCGGCGACTTTAGAGCGTGATAGCCGTCGGTGTACAGCTTTTCTTCCTTCGTGAACGTAACAAGGGTGTCGGGTCGCTCGGCAATCTGAATATCCATACGGATCCTACCTCCCGGGAAGACGCATTGGGGCGCTATGCCGACACCGGTGACAAGAAGAGTATCCGTGTCGGCGATCCCGGATAGGGCATAATAACCTTTCTCATCCGTGGAAGCAATAGGCCTGCCGTGGAGAGAAATGGTTAGCCCGGTCATTCCATCCCCCCTCTGATTGAATACCCTGCCTTTGAGCTGCGTATTATGATAACGCTCGAGGATGATATCGAGAGGGCTATACGAAGCGACGGAATCTTTGAAAGGGAACTCTTTTTGCAACTCGTCGAGGGCCTGGAGCGGAGTGGCGTCCCGAATGCTGAACCGCACATGTGCAAAGACGAAATCAGGGTCATACCGGCCGATCGTACACTTTCCCTGGATCTCGATGACCTTGAAAATATGAGCAAGCGAATCATCGTCGGTGGAATAGGTTATTTTCTGCGCCCTGGCTGCAGTGGTTAGCAGACAGGCACAAATCAGCAGCCTTAAGCCGAAGTTCATAAACAAATTATTTTGGTTAGGAAATAGTATGGACCTGATCAAAGGATAGTCCGGCCCGCAGGCAGCGGGGCTTACAGGCCGGACTCGGTTCAATGGTGTATGGTAGTGATTAGTAGCAGCAGCGCACCAGGTTATGGTAAGGTCGGGTCTAAGGGCTAAATAATCCGGTCAGGGTTTCCAACGAGTGACATGTATTTGATTCCTGTCGACATAGAAATCTACTTTTTTCGTCGAACGCAACAGCTGGAGGATGTCCTTTATGGGCCATGTACGCAGTCCTCCAACGGAAAAAGTTCCAGGAGGCGGCTCATCATAGATGACCTCGGCATCGTACCAGCGGGCGATAGGGCGCATGATCTCCTGTATAGGCCGCCGGTTGAAAGTGAACCAGCCGGTGGTCCAGGCGATGGCTTCGGCCGTGTCGACGTGGTGGAAGACCTGTGGCCTGTCCCGGCCATGGGTTCGGTACTGATCACCCGGAACGAGTTTCACGGTTTCAGCGATAGCGCTGTCTTCGACCTCCATAGCCCCCTTCAGGATGGTGACCCGTGTGTCATGATCCTTATCGTAGGCAGTAATATTAAGGAACGTGGCTTCCGGAGGCACACGAAGGGTAACTCCTTCGTCGATGAGCTTTATGAGAAGGGATGGCTGGCCGGGTTGCTGGTTGCGGGTCTGTATATAAGCTTCTCCACCCAGGGTGAGTACCCTTTCCCTGCTCCCAAAGGCGCTGGTGAACGAGATAATGGTGGCGGCATTCAGGGTTACCTGTGTCCGGTCCGGCAATACAACAGTATACCACCCTCCGTTGGGGGTGCTGAGCGTAAAGATGGACGGGGCTTTGCCGGGGGGATGAAAGGTCTTATACACCAGGGTCCCCTGCCCTTCCCGGCGGACGACTACTTTATTATAGATGCTGGTATCCTTGTGGGGAAGAGCGGCGGCATCGATCGTCTTATTGTCCGGGATCGTGAGCGACAGCTGGTAGCTGCCGGGCTGGAGGAAGGAGGCCTTGACGGCGATGGTGTCGGATCGATGCGGACGGGTGGTAGTGGTCATATGGGTGTTGCGGTTTAGTATTGCTTTGATAATGGGATAGCTCAGCCCGACTAATACTAACAGGATAAGGCAGGCGGCAATGGCCCATGGACGGTATTGACGCACCGTAAAAATGCGTATGATGACGGGCGGCCTGGGAAAGACGAAATCCTTTGGTACGGACCGTAATTCAGGATACTGCTCGGTCAGGCGATCCCAGGCAGCCGGGGGATCGACCTGGCTATAGGCCATGGCATCTCGTATCAGGCTATCAGGTACTTGTTCTTCACGGCCGGCATCCCGGGGCGGCCCCCCCTTGAATATTTTCCTGGCGGCCAATAAGGCTTTTCGCCATCGTTGTTTTTCTGGCATAATAAAAATTAGGTTAAGGTTATAATGATCTATATTAAATACCGCGAAAGCGCTGTTTTTACGGTATACGTTCAGTTGTTTTTCAAAAAATTTTCCAGCAGCACGGCAATCAGTATCAACCAGGACAGGTTCTCCGGGTCGGACTTTAAGGATTTACGTATCTTTTTGATACCTGTCTCGATATGCTCACCCACGGCGCTGACCTTTATATCCAGGGCCAGGGCTATCTGTTCAAGCTTCATTCCCTGGTAAAATCTCATATGAAATATTTTTCTCTTTTTTTCGGGGAACTGGCTTATGATCTTTACCACCAGGACGACCAGCTCCTCGTTATGGATGAGGGTCTGTATCTCGTCGTCGGCAAGCTCCCCCAGCTCACGCCCCTCGTAGTGAAGCGGTTTTTTTTGCTTCAGGAAATTGAGGCTGGCATTACGGACGGAAACATAAAAGGTGGCGACTACATGATATTCCTTCGTGAATTTCTTTCCGGAAATACCTATTATTCTCGCAAATACATCACCTACAATATCTTCCGCATCTTCGACGCTTAGTCCAAATTTCATGGCGTTCAGTACGAAGGCGCGGTAATACCGGCGAAAGATATACGCTACCTGGAATGGGTCGTTCTCGTTGAATTTGTGGTGGTTGAAGGTAAAGGACGGTTGTTTGATCATGGGACAAGCTTTAATATGAAAATATTTTCCAATATCTGTCACCCCGCAACGTGGCAGGCAAGTGCTTGTCTCCATTACAATGGAGCGGAGAAAATGCCCTAACCCTACGGTGATGCTCAATATCTTATGGCTAATGCTATTTTTTCATAGCACTATAAAGACATTTAGCTTGCTATTTTTTCCGGTTCCAAAATGAAGATTCCTTAAAATTATTTCTGGAGATGGTATCAGTAACGGGAAAGCCCCTGTCTTTGCAGGGGCCTTCAAAATAGTTCCGGGACATCAGTTCAGGGGGCTCACCCTGATCCTGCTAAAAGCCGCCGTCCCATGTTTGGCGAAAAACCCAAGCAGGGCGCCCTTTTGCTCATAAAGCCTGTTCACGATACACCGCTTGCCGCCGATGCATACATCGATGATATCTCCCTTCATGACTATTTGCACGGTCATTTTCCGGTCCAGCCCTTCCACGGCCCTGATGGAGCTCCCCGCTAACGAGACCTCACGGTCCTGTGGTGAAAGATCAAGCCGATAGGCATGCTGACCGCGTTCGTTAGAACGCAGGAACAAGCCAAAGTCATCTATATTGCCCATAGCTTCCACATCGAACTCGATCCGGCAATCCGGGGGTATACCCGAAAAGAAAAAAGCGCCCAATCCGCCCGAAGACGAGATGGTATAAGCCCCTTCTCCATCTTTCCGCGTCAGGCTGTCTGTCACGGCGGTAAGGGATATCGCGGAGCCCGCCGTAGGTATAGCCTCCGCCGGCCAGAAAATGTTCAACATCCCATCCTTCTCCTGCCCAAGCTCCCTCAATACGATATTGCCTCCAAACACCTCTCCCTGTCCATCCTGCATATCCCTCCTGCTGGGTATCCAGCCGGCCTCGATCCGCCGGTCCTTCCCAAATGCAGCCGTCTTCGCCACGTTGACCCAATCCTCGTTCAACGCCTGGTAGCGAGGATACTCCCAGGCACCGTATGGATGACGGGACTTGAGATAGAAGGTATTCCCTCCCTGTCCAAATATCAGGTAATACCAGCCTTTCCAAAGAAAATGATCGGGGCATTCCGGCACATCGCTTTGTCCATAGATTAATGGCGTTGTCACGGTCCATTGCTTCAGGTCCTTCGACAGCAGATGCACCAGCGCGCCATTCTCCGCTGTCGGCGCGTCCGTCCTATCGGAAGCCACGAACAGATGAAAAGTCCCATCCTCATCTATGATCACCTTGGGGTCTCTGAAATTCCGTTTGCTGTAACCCGGCGCCGAAGTATAGAAGGGATTGGGATGCTGCTTGACAAAATGTATCCCGTCATTGCTGATGGCATAGCTCAGCTGTTCATTGACCTTGCCGGCGCTGTCGATCAACCGCGTGGCATAGAACGCATAGAATTTTCCGGCATGATACGCCACCGACCCCGTACAGATGGATTTCTCCCACTCCTCATCGATACCCAGCACCACAGGATACTGCTTCCATGTCTTGAGATCATCGGAGACGCTCAGCGCCCACTGATGACCGCCCAGCCCTCCCAGCGCCCGATGATGCGCCGAATCCAACAGCCAATAGAGATAGTATTTCCCATCGTGAAAGAATGGGATGCAGTCCCCGACAAAAAGGTTTCCCTTCGGCTTGAAATAATTGATGTTACCCGTGCTTTGGATGGTGGGATCATACCGAACGCCCAGCTGAGCTACAGCCACATGGCTGGCGGTTGCCAGGATCAGAATGAATAAAAGTTTTCGCATCGTATAGGAAAGATACATCAAGTATGCTGGTGATCATCCAAAATATCCAATACCTGCTATCTGGTCGAATCCGGAAGGTCCTTCAAGGTTTCTTTTACATCCTCCGGGTTCCCGCGACGTGCCCGGACACCCGCCTTCGTAGATGCAGATTGTATCAGGCTTCGAGTCTATCACGGTAATTGACTTTCCGGACTGTCATATCTCCCAAATTAAAAGGCTGATCGATATTGAATATATTATGAAACAAATTTGATAAAAAAACGCCGGTTTCGATAGCGTGGTTCCGGCAATTATTTCATAATTTAAATTATCGATCGCTTCTGAACTCCAATTCCCATTACTCGCCCCTGGTATGCATGTAACTATTTATCCTAACGAATAAATTCCTAACGACCATGCCTAATTCCACCAGCCGGGCTATGCTTTCTATTGCATTGCTCTTATCCTCGCAGTTTCTCTTGACCGTCGTTGCTAAAGCCCAGATCACCTGGCCCCAGGGTCAGCTCCTGCCGTCCTTTCCGGCTCCTGCCGGGAATCAGGACCTCTTTTATCTCAACGAAACTTCCTGGCGCTGGGAGGCCGAAGGACCTTCGATCAGTCATCACACCGGTCGCCCGGAAACAGATGGCTGGCTCTGCCAGACAGGCATCGATGCGGCCAATCAGCATATGGTCTTTGGTCCGTATGACACTTCCCTGACAGCAGGGCAATACAATGCCGAGTTCAGGATGAAGACAGACAACAATACAGCCAACAATGACACCGTGGTGGAAATAGATGTCCGCAACGCCGCCACGGGCGCCATCCTCGCCTATCAGGCGGTGACCCGCCTTCAATTCCCCATTGCCGGCGACTATACGAGCTTTACATTACCGTTCACCATGCCCGTCAGTCATCAGGCCATCGAATTCCGTGTCTTTTGGAGGGGATCGGCCTACACCAAGGTAGACTTTGTCGCCGCACACCAGGACAATACGGCGGAAATGTATCTGTTCTCCTCGCTGAAAGGCATCGTCAACAGGACGCAGCCGCGTATGTTCTCCTATGAAGGAGATGCTTTTGCCGAGGGCCCTTATACCTGGATGCAGTCACTGGGTCTCACCTGGACGGAACATACGGACAGATGGGAGCTGCTCACCAAATACAAGAGCGAAGTATCCGGCCTCATCGTCTATGATCCCGCCCAGCCGCATACGGTGAACCTTGCCACCATGCTGGCAAAGAGTAAAGGAGCAGTGATCGCCTCGCCCTCTTTGCTATCCCGACTGACCTCGGCCCCTTATAGCTTCCCTATCCTGATGGACCTGCGCGGACAATTCACCAGCAAGCTGCAGGTATATCAGACCTTGTACAATACCTATTGGCCCGGCCTGGACCATCGTATGTTGATCGGTCTGAGCCCCGATGCGCACCGGGCGGGCTTACGGGAATATGCTACGGCAACGGGCGCCGCCGTAATTTGGCTGGACCCCAATGTGTCGGGCGAGAGCGAGCTGTTGAACAACTTTTTGTCATCCATGCCCACGGGCGCAGTCGTTACGGGTTGGTGGCCCGATGAAGGTTCCGGCATCACCCGGGCATCCAGCTATGGCATAGCCACCGTGGCCAGTGATTATTGCTCCAACCTCACGGTACATGGCGGCACCCCCAGGACGGTGGCGGTAAAACCCATGCCCCCCAAGCCGGCATTACAGAATAAAATTTATGTCGCCTTTATATTGAGCGATGGCGACAACCTGCAATACGTGGAGCATCTGATGCGCAAGCTGTGGAATAATCCGGATCGCGGCTCCGTGCCGATGGGCTGGACCCTGTCACCGGCCATGCTGGACGCCATGCCCGGCGCGTTGAATTATTATTATCAGACAGCCACCAACAATGACAACCTGATCTCGGGTCCATCGGGATATGGCTATGCCTATCCCAATAGCTTTCCCAATGCCACGCTATTGAACCAATATATCTCGAGATCCGAAGACTATGATAAAAGGGCCGGCTTCCGGGTCGTTACGGTATGGAACACCATCACGGGCGGCATCAACCAGAATGTCGGCGAAAGCTATGCCTCCCATGCCCCCTCCCTGCTGGGACTCACCGCCCAGAACACGGGTGGACCTTTGACCATCTACAATAACACGCTCCCGGGCCTGCCGCTGTCCTGTAATTACTGTACAGGCGAGCAGCCCATGAAAGACGCCATCGCCGCTGCCGCGGCGGGATGGAATGGAACGACGCCCCGCTTTATCATTATCCAGGCGCAGCCGTGGACAGATGTAAAGCCCACCAATTTCAAGAATGTGATGAATTCGCTCAGCTCGGATTATGTCGTCGTGAGGCCGGACCATCTCTTTCAATTGCTGCGGGAAGCAAATGGACTTCCGGTTGATCCTATACCTTCCGGCATCGATATCACGGACCTCAGCGGAGGGATCGTGAGCGCACAATACCAGACGGGTTCGCCGACGGGTGAAGAATACCCCAATCTCATCGATAACAACATCGATAAGAAGTACCTTACCTTCAACCCCTCCGCCTGGGTGCAATACCAGGCCCCGTCACAATATGTGGTAACAAGCTATACGATCGCTTCCGCCAATGATTTCCCGGAGCGCGACCCGCTCAGCTGGACCTTACAAGGCTCGAATGACGGCAGCAGCTGGACGACCATCGATACACGTACCAACCAGGATTTCCCCAGCCGCCTGCAAAGAAGGGTCTTCAATTTTAGTAATACCACAGCTTATCAATACTACCGCCTGAATATGTCCAATAACAGCGGATCGATCCTGCAGCTGGCGGAGATCGAACTGTTCGGACAGGCTGCCGGCACACCCTCCATGCAGTCTGCAGCCGGAGAACAGGCTATGGCAAATAGTATCGATCCGGTGGCAGGCATCTATCCCAACCCGGTAACCAGCATGCTATACATCGGCGGGCTGACAGGAACCGCCCGGCTGGAGATATACAATGCCGTCGGACAACGCAAACTGGCAGCTACAGGAAG
Source organism: Puia sp. (assembly GCA_035545935.1). GTDB lineage: Bacteria > Bacteroidota > Bacteroidia > Chitinophagales > Chitinophagaceae > Puia. The sequence continues at coordinate 17,749 of DASZXP010000237.1, forward strand.
GTCCATCGATGTCAGCAGTCTTGCGCCGGGTATATATTTTGTAAAAATCAGGTCGGGTCAGCAGGTAAATACTTATAAGTTCATGAAGACGAACTAGCTTCTGCATGGAATAATCCCCACGGCAATAACAAAAGGACCGGCCGGGCTAAAAAACCCACCGGGTTAAACGACTATTTACCGGGACCTTCGAGATTCCTGGAACGGCCCCTGATAAAAAGCAAATATACCGGCGGTGGATTCCGGGTGGAATTTTGTAGACGCATGTCGCCCGTTTGGCGACAGACGGAACATAATGGTGGATGAACATGCATCCGGAAGACTGAATTTTAGTGGGGCTTTTTTTTCAGCAATACGGTTCGCAGTTCTCTATCCGTCTTGCTGGCCACAAATTCCACGATGTCTATGCTGGCTAATTTTCCTTTTACGAACGGGTCCTGCTGCATGATCTTTTCGACAGCGGCCCGGTTCTTCTCCCGGGCTAAAATAATCCCACCGGTGCGCGGCACCAGGCGACCCGGCCTGTTCTTTTGCAGCCTTGCGTTCCTCGGATTCAGCCTTCCGTGCAGCTGCGGCGGCTTCTTTCCTGGCGACAGCCTCTTTCTTCTTTTGTTCGACGGCTTCTCGCCTTCCATCGGCGTCTTTCACTTTCTTTCCATTTGGCTTTGCCTCCCTGGTTTTCCCCGCCACCTTCGCCGGCTTCCTCCTCCCTACCTTTCCTTCCACCAGCGCTCTCCGCTTCATCAGCTTCTGCACCATCGGGTCCGTACCATACGCCGTCACACTTTCACCACCCAGTTGCCGCAACACAGCCTTCCCCAACCTGGCGGCTTCCGGATGCGCGCTGATCCATTCCCGCTGTGCCGCCTTGTCCCGCCTGGCCGCCGTGTCGATGGTAGCATCGATCACAGCAAGCTCCTTACGATAATATTTCAGCTTCCGATATACTACCAGCAACCGCGCCACCGCATCCTGGTTCCCCGGGTCCGTATCGACTACCCGCTGATAAACCTCTGCCGCATCCTCCCATTGCCCGGCCTGCTCGAACTGCCGCCCTTCTGAAATTAACTGTGTATTGCTTTTTGTCGCCTTCATGCATGCAAAATTATCTTACTTGATGGCTGCAAGCTTTTCGGCAATCATATTCCACCATGCCGCCTTGGGATGCGTTTTATTCTGCCTGATCAAAAATTCCGTCAGCCGCTGCCTAAAAAATAAGGACGGGACCTGCAGCTCGACACTATAGCCAAATGAATGGTCAATATATATTGCTGCCTGCGGCTCTGTCGTCACGGTGTCAAGCCTGTTCAAAAAGAAATAATCGATCAACGGCCTTGCATCGAATGAAACGACACTTTTCTCTGTCGGTTGATCTTTGAGATTACTAAAGAATGCCTTTCCATAACCTTTCCCATGATCCAACCATAAAACAAATGCTTTTTCCAGTGGCGATGCCCCATTGTCCAAAATATATTTGCACAGCATTACTGTGTCTATGCCTTTGGACACCAGATCACACGCAAAGCTCTCTGATACTTTGTCGATATTCATCCGCCCTGCCCTGCTCCAATTCCCATTCACATTTCTTAGCTTGAATTTACAGCCGGAAGCATATTTTATATTTTCCAGAGAATCCTGCAGATAGTGCTGGGTCAGTCGTTCATAACTATCCAGCTTGTCCACGTCTGTCAAATAGGAGCATCCCACAGGTACATAGTTGTCACCAATTTTGAGGAGATAAATATATCTACTATATCTACGGTTTGACCCTTTTTCAATAAATACGTGCACGATCGTTCCTGTATCGCCTGCTTTTGGTCTGTAATCATTCCAGCCATTTTGCCCGCCCTTCCTTCCCCACTCCTCAGGCAATCCTTTAAAAGTATTTGTCTCGTTCAATGTGGAATAGACACCGCCCTCATGCAATATCTTTGCTCGTCGTCCGATGAACGTCTTCATCTTGAATGGGTCGTAGGAGCAATAGTCGGGTTGTTCTGAATTGACAGATCTGATAGCGGATTGGGAATAGGTTCCCATTGTCGACAATAGTAGAATGAAGGAAAGCAGCGCTTTTGCCATAAAGTTTCTGCCAGGATGCGAAAATAGACAAATTACATATGACTCACGCCGCCGGCACTTGCAGCTCGATACGGAAGGTAGTCCCCTCATGCTCCTCGCTCTGCACGCTGATATCCCCGCCATGGGCCTTTATGATCTGGCTGACGATGGCAAGCCCCAGACCAAAAGAAGCCTCCCCTGCCGTGCCCGAACGCTTGGCGCTCCCATCCACTGCGAATAATTTGCCCTCCATGCCCTTGGGAATGCCAATGCCTTTATCGCTGACGGTGATGATCGCCTTGTCATCCTGTCGAAACAGCTTTATAGCGATGTCCGCACCCGCGGGACTGAACTTGATGGCATTGTCCAGCAGGTTGATGATCACCCGCCAAAGCTTGTCATGATCGGCCGGAAGAGCTACAGGTTCGGCCTCGAGACGAATGGTTTGTTTCTTCTCCCCCGCCCGGAATTGCAACGTGGCGACACAGGTCTCCAATAATTTCTCCAGCTCCACGGTCTCCATCTTCAAGCTACCCATGGGCAGGTCGAGGTTCATGATCCCGCCGACCAGGTGCAGGGATTGATCCGCGGATTGCCGGATAAGATTCAGCATGGTCCTGGACTGGCTGTCCAATCCCTCCTGCTGCTGTAACAGGCTGACAGCGGACGAGATCGCTCCTACCGGATTGCGCAGGTCATGAGCGATGGTCTTGAGGCTCCGGAGATACATGGCCTGATCCTCGTTCAAGGCTTTTATCGCCGTCTGCGTTTGCCTGTTTTCGTCACGAAGAGCCTTATTGAGCGCGTTCAGCTGTTGTATATGGCCATTCGACCTCCGCGCCCCCCGGCGGATCAGCAATGCAATGATCACCAGCATGAAGACGATGAGCAAGGCCAACGCCAGATAGACGGTCTTTACCTGGTCCCGTTGCTGTAACAGCTGGATGGTTTGCCGGTCTTCCAAGTGCACCAGCGCGCCGGGCATATCCACAGACGATGACGTAGTTCCGGCGGTATAAATGGAGTCCTTTACATTCGTCAGGGCATTCAACGACCGCCATGCACCTGAAAAGTCGCCCGACCTTGCAAGCGCCTCCGCGTGCAGCTTTTGCCAGGCCAGGTCCATATCGGCGTCGGGTCTGCGATCCAGCATCGCACGCGCCTCCTGTAATGCGGGATTGGCATCGCGAAGATGTCCCCGCGCCAATTGCAGACGGGCCGATTTTACCAGCACCACCAACGCATTGCCGGAGTCATGGAGAGGTCGCACATTGATGGCTATACTATTCTGATAAAGCAGCAGGGCTTTTGTGGTATCTCCCCGGTGAAGAAAATAATCACCCTGGTTGCCATAGACGACGGCTCTGGCAGTCTCGATATAAGCCCGATGAGAAGAGTTGTCGAGAAAAGGCCCGCTTTCCCTGTCGATATAGGAAAGAGTGCTGTCATAATAGTAGGCCGCGCTATCCCATTTTCGCATGGACGCATAAGACTCCCCGATATTATCCAGATTGCATTGTATATAAGCAAAATTCCGGAAGTCGGACTTGTCGCAGGCGGCAAACTGATGAAGCGCCAGCTCAAAAAGATGACGCGCATCGGCAAAACGTCCCGCCCTGTAGCTGGCCATCGCTATCCGCTGTGTATATTCAGCCATCGAACAGCTATCCCCAAGGTCCTGGATGGCCTCCAGCCCCTTGCGATAATAAAGGAGAGCGTTCTCGTAATTGTTCTCGAACTGGTAAGTTTCCGCCTTGTCGATCAGACATTTGGCATATTCACGACGATACCTGCTTTGTACCTCGACGCCGGACAGCAATAGCAGGCTGCTGTCCACATATCGCATGGCATTCCCAAGATCATGCGCCTGGTAGAAATACCATTGACCTTTGTAGTCGAACCTGCGCACACGATCGATCACCCCCGGTGAAGGGAATTGGGCATATACGGAGTCGACAAATTGAAAAGCCCTGTCGCAGGGAAGGTTCATGCTGTCCACCTGGTGATAGATCCTGTCGAAATAGGCAGGATGATCCGGTGGAAGGGAGGTTGGCTTATGGCACGCCATAAGTAATATCACCAAAATAACAGCCGGCCCCCGGCCGGGGGTGGCAATATCAGAGCTTGAACCAGACATACTTCTACTACAAAAACACCAAACGAAAGAAAAAGGCGGTTCAGTATGGCAGAAAACCAGATTTTCCTTATTGTGGAAAAATATGCTTCTATATATGAAACTATTTCTTAATTCGAAGCTTCTGATAGTATGCACAGACCTTATTCATAAGGCATACCTCACACAATGGCTTCGGCCGGCAGATCTCCCTGCCCAAAAAAGACATGGCCATCCCCGCATCCCACTCCTGCCTGGGTAACACCTTCATCAGTCTCTCTTCTATTTTGGCAGGGTCCTTTTCCTTCGTTATACCAAGCCGGGTCGCTACCCTTATGGTGTGCAGGTCCACCACGACCCCCTCGGCCGGACGCCCGGCCTCCCGCAGAATGACATTGGCCGACTTGCGCCCGATGCCCGGCAGGTCGGTCAACCCCTCTATGTTCATGGGGATATGACGGTTGTCTTTTAGCTGCCGCGCAATCCCTACCAGCCATTGCGCCTTGTGCGCGAAGTTCGTAACGCCTTTTAAATAAGGGAACAGATCGGAAGGCCCGGCCAGGGACAGCGCATGAAGATCCTTATAAACGCTAAAGAAAGCAGGAGCAATAGCATTGATATGAACATCCGTGCTCCGGGCGGAAAGCACCACCATCACCAGCAATTGGTAGACATTGCGGTACTCTAAGGGATGTTTCTGCCCCTTGTACTTTTTTAAAAGGGGGCGTAAAGCCTTTACCCAATCTTTCCCGCTCACCGTTGCCATGATATATCAGGTGCTGCTATTTGCCTACATAAATTTAATGCTATGTTTCCAAACTCACGCTTATATTAGCAGAAACCGAACTATGACCTTTAACATTCGGCTGTTCTTATTGCCTGGTATGATAGTAATCAACGCCTGCAATAACCATTCTTCCAATCAGGACAAACCCCTGATCGACCCGATAAAAGCAGCCCCACCTTCAAAGAGTCTGACCGGACATCCCTACCCCACGTTTAATGCATTCCTGGATTCCATCCGTATAAGGCCGCTGCCCTCCACCCCCGCAGACCTGGGCGCCACCGACTCTTTCAGTTTCTCTGGCTTCCATTTTATATTTACGAGCACGCCGGCGGAACGTGAAAGCGCAGCGGACTGCGATAGTCTGTTCACCTATCATTTTACCATTAACGACAGGATAGCCCGGGAAAGAGCCATTCCCGACTCCCTACGAAATCATGGTTTTAAGCTGGATAAATTTTGTAGTCTTAAGCTCCAGCCGAAAGACGCGACGAAATTTGTATTGGGAGGAACGACATACCTGCAGATACCTTCTTCCTTTGATGAATGCATCGGGGGCTTTTGCCATACTGAGCTGGACCACCTTTTCGCCATTGCGGGCGACAGTATAATTTATCTCACCGTCGATGGCTGGCAGACAGGCGATATAAATCACGACGGCTTCCTGGACCAGGTCATTATCAATGACGATCCACTCCGTCAATACGTCTATTTGAAAAAAATAAAAAATGATTCGCTGGATGCCAGGAAATGTGCCAATATCCAGGTATGGAGCTTCAAAGACGGCCATTGGATCCCGCTACTCGATGAGAAGGGCAATCCCTATTTTATCTTTCTGAGCTTTGAGCATGGATACGACCGGGATACCTATCAGGTCCTGGATTACAACTGGCCTTTCAGCTCATGAGATCGGCCTCGCCGAAGGATTCCCCCTATAATACTGCAGCTTCGCCAAAAACATTTCCGCCATCTTCATAGCCCGCCATTTTGCCTCCGTCGCCTTCATCCCCTGGAACAGCTCATCCACCGTGCCATGCCAGAGCCCAAGCCAGGCGTCGAAATGCTGCTTATCCAACGGCATCCGGGCATGCGGAGGAAAGGGACTGCCAAAATAAGTATGCTCCTCGAGCAGCACCGTCTGCCAGAATCGGTACATCTTATCCAGATGCTCGGGCCACGCCTCCCCTATAGCCCCGATAAAGATAGGACCGATTAGAGGCTCTTTCCGGACCCTCCCATAAAACGTGTCGACGAGAAGACGGATATCTTCGATGGTACTTATATCCATACCACAAAGGTACGAATAGTCCGGACATAAAAGACAAAAAAGTCTTTTATTATAGCTTTCAAACTGGCGGCTTAACAGGGAAATGATATCTGTTGGGAGTTAATGCATTTTGGTTTAAAAAAACACCGATTTTAATACTACAAGTATTATAATTTGATAAATAATAAACCAAAATTGCATGGCAATTTAAACATACCCGTACCTCTCAAACTGGCGGCTTAACAGGGAAACGATATCTGTTGGGAGTTAACGCATTTTGGTTTAAAAAAACACCGATTTTAATACTATAAGTATTATAATTTGATAAATAATAAACCAAAATTGCATGGCAATTTAAACATACCCGTACCTCTCTGGTTTGCCAGGTCGAACCACTAATAATCCACCGGCATCCCCTTCGCCTCCCGGACGACGGGTCTGTACGTTTGTCCCATTTTGTATATTCGAATAGTCAAGTATCACTCTTTTACACGCCCACCAATAAAAACGTAGACCATGACACCATCTCAAAAATTCCTGACCAGGCTGGGACTGAAGGACCCGGAAGCCGAAGAGTCCAGCCGTCGCTCCTTTCTAAAAAGATCTATCCTCGGTGGCATTGCCCTCAGCAGCCTCAGCGCCTTCGCCCCCATCGAAGACCTCATCGCCCAATCCACCCAGAAAGTCCGCCGCTATTCCAGCCCCTCCGACCTGAAGATCACGGACATGCGGTACTGCATCATACAGAACGTAGGCCGCACCCCCATCATACGCATCGACACCAACCAGGGCATCTATGGCCTGGGCGAAGTACGCGACGGTGCCGATGAAAGATATGCCCTCATGCTGAAGAGCCGCATCCTCGGACAAAACCCCTGCAACGTGGAGATGCTGTTCAAGACCATCCGCCAGTTCGGCGGACCGGCCCGTCAGGGCGGCGGCGTATGCGCAGTGGAAATGGCGCTCTGGGACCTTTGCGGAAAAGCCTATAACCTCCCCGTATGGCAGCTGCTGGGCGGTCGCTACCGCGACAAGGTCCGGATGTATGCGGACACACCCGAAGCGCCCACCTTCGAGGAGTTCAAGGCGAAGATCAAACACCGCCTGGAAGTGCAGGGCATGACCTGGCTGAAAATGGATATCTCCATCGGCGAGGTCAAGGACAAGGAAGGCGCCCTGGTGAACAGCAAATTCTGGGGCAGCAACCTGGCGCAATGGAACGGAGGCTATATGGACTACGCCAACACCAAACACCCTTTCACCGCCATCCAGATCACGGAAAAAGGCCTGGACGGCATGGCGCAGATCGTCAGCGACGTACGTTCCGCCGTAGGATACGAGATCCCGCTTTCCAGCGACCACTATGGCCACTTCGATCTCAACAACGCCATCCGCTGGGGTAAAAAAGTAGAGCAATATCGCCTCGCCTGGCTGGAAGATATGGTACCCTGGCAATACACGGAGATGTACAAAAAGATCTCAGATGCCCTCGAAACACCGGTGCTGACAGGTGAGGACATCTATCTCCTCAATGGATTCAAACCCCTGATCGATGCGGGCGCGGTGGATATCATACATCCCGACCTGGCCACAGCGGGCGGCATCCTGGAAACCAAACGCATCGGCGATTACGCCGAAGAAAAAGGCGTCGCCATGGCCATGCATTTTGCCGGAAGCCCCGTCTCCTTTATGGCCAACGTACACTGCGCCGCGGCCACGCAGAACTTCCTGGCGTTGGAACATCATTCCCTGGACAGCCCCTGGTGGGACACCATCGTAAAGACCACGGACGGCCGTAAGCTGTTTGAAAAGGGATATGCCAATGTCCCGCTGACCGCACCGGGCCTGGGTATCGAGCTGGTGGAAGAGGAGATCAAAAAACATCTGCTGCCCACCGACAAAACCTACTTCGCGCCTACCAATGACTGGAACGATGTAAGGTCCCATGACAGACCCTGGAGTTAATTTCATACATTTAATCTTATGATCCGCATTGCCATCTTCCTCGCCACCGCCATCCTGATCAGCGCCCCGCCCGCCGGCAGCGCCAGGAATCACGATAAAAAACGTCCAGCCGAAACCCCGGCCATAACCGACAAACTTCAGCCGCTGGACAGCATATCGCTCAGGGGCTATGTAGCCGGTAAGCTGGACGCATCCTACGAGCACCGCATACTCGCCCAGGATGCCGGCAGGTTGATAGAGCCCTTCCGCCATCGTACGGAATCTTCGTGCTGGCAAAGTGAATTTTGGGGCAAATGGTTTACCTCCGCCGTACTGGCCTATCGCTACAAGCCAGAACCAGGACTAAAACAGGAGCTGGATAGGACGGTCGCCGACCTGATCGCGACCCAGACCACAGATGGATACATCGGAAATTATAAGGAAGACAGAAGACTGGAACAATGGGACATCTGGGGAAGGAAATATTGCATGCTGGGCCTGCTGGCCTGGTATGACGTCACCCACGATAAAAAATGCCTTCAGGCGGCGTCACGGCTGGCAGACAATCTCATCACCGAGCTCGCCGAAAAGAAGGCCATTCTCGTAAAAAAAGGCAACCACCGGGGTATGGCCGCCTCTTCCGTACTCGAACCTATCGTGCTCCTGTATACGCGCACCAAAGACCCCCGCTACCTGACATTCGCCGAAGACATCGTACGTCAATGGGAATCTCCCGACGGACCTAAATTGATCTCTCTTTCCTCCGTAGACGTAGACAAACGTTTCCCCAAACCGAAAAGCTGGTTTGGATGGGAACAGGGAGCAAAAGCCTATGAGATGATGTCCTGTTACGAAGGCCTGCTGGAACTATACAGGGTCACAGGCAATGCTGAATACCTGCAGGCAGTGGAGTCTACCTGGGAACATATCATGCGCAATGAGATCAATATCACCGGCTCCGGCTCCTCCGTCGAATGCTGGTTCCATGGTGTCGATAAACAGGCCGTACCGGTAAGCCATTATCAGGAGACGTGCGTGACGGCCACCTGGATCAAGCTGAACCAGCAGCTGCTGCGACTGACGGGCGACCCCAAATACGCCGATGCCATCGAAACATCCTTCTACAACGCCCTGCTCGGCTCCATGAGCGAAGACGGGTCCACCTGGTCGAAATATACGCCGCTGCTTGGTCGCCGGCAGATAGGAGGAGAACAATGCGGGATGGGGATCAATTGCTGTATCGCCAGCGGACCGCGTGGATTATTTACCATCCCTTTCACCGTCCTCATGCGCGGCAAGATAGGCTTCCAGATCAACTTTTTTATTCCGGGCTCCTACCAATCCCATACCCCATCAGGTCAAAATATCACATTCACCCAGGCTACTGATTATCCATCCGGCAACACCACCTCCATTCGTCTCGACATGGCCCGCAGCGAAGAATTTACCATCAGCATCCGTATACCGGCATGGAGCAGCCGCGCACAGCTCACGGTCAACGGTCAGCCTGTCAAAGACCTGCAACCTGGCACATTGGCAACCATCCGTCGAAAATGGTCGGCAGGTGATGAGATCACGCTGAAAAACGACATGCGCGGACGTATCATTACCCTTGGTAACAGCCCTTCATGGAAAGCCATCATGAGAGGTCCGGTCGTGCTGGCCAGAGATCAGCGGCTGGGAGGAGCCAATGTGGACGACGTCATAACGCCCGTCACCGACCCGGACGGGTACTTTCCGCTGGAACCCGTGAACGATCAGAACAAAGACATGTGGATGGTCTTTAAAGGGACCTTTCAACGTGATTCGGAAAATGCGGGCGAAACGACCAAAGAGCCATTACAGCTCTGCGACTACGCCTCCGCCGGCAAGACCTATGATGAAAAGTCCTGGTTCCGCGTGTGGTTCGAGCAATATCTTAATCCCGCCAGGTAGCTCACAGACTTTTTAACAAGCTCACTCCTGCAAGCCCCACGGGATAATAAGGACTGCGTCTCGTCCAGTTATGCGCCGCAAGATTATGCTGCAAAGTCTTCATATAATTACCCAGCGTCGTCACCACGCGGATAGTCAGGTTATTGTCCCCGGCTGTCACATGACCCGTGATCTCATACAGATGTTCCCCATACCATTTAGCGCCAATGATCCGGCCGTTGAGCTCCAGCTCCGACACATCCCGCAAGTGACCAAGGTCCAGCCATAGCCGTCCGCCCGCGTCCTCGACGTGTAAGGTGCTCCTGTATTCGATGGCGCCCGCAAAAGACTTCCATTCCGACTGTGCATCGAATGGCTTCAACGCCGGCAGGCTGATGGACCGCACCGTGCCATTGAAATGATGAAAGGTCACCTCCCACGGACCGTGTAAGTCCATCCCATGTGTCTTCTCCCGTACCGTCTCCGCCGCCCGATCACAGGGTTTTCCCTCCACAGCATCCCCCGGCCCAAACACGATCAACCTCGACTCGGCAGGCCCCAGCGTCAGCGTCAACACATTCTTTGCCCCGGACCCGGCCCAACGACAACGCCCTCCCGTCTCCGCATCCCAACACCACGACTCCTTGTCCCCCGTTGGAAATACAGCCTCAAAACTGTTCGACCGCGTCCCGCTGTAGTTGACAAAAAAATACAGCTCATTCACCCCATCCGAATAGTGCAAGGTGCTCACAAAGTCGACAGGATGGCTAACAGCCACTTCCGCCACCAGCCCAAACTCCGAGGCCAGCCCCTTGAACCAACCCACCATGTTCCCCTCATCGATAGATCGTACCCCCGTGGTGCGCGGATGTTTCCGCAACAGACCGTCCACGACGTCCTTTATCTTCCGTGATCTGGAAGAGAAATCCTGCAATCCCGCCGACAGATGCGGCGTCTTATTGATAAAGATGAGCTTACCGCCCGCATCCGCAAATTTCCGGAGCGTCACAGCCGTAGTCGGAGTGATAGATTCCACTTCGGGCAACAACAGCGCTTTATAAGCGCGCCGGCCATACACCAGTGCACCCCCTCGCACCATACATTGCCCCAGCACCTCCTCCGACACATAATCACACCCATGCCCATTCTGATGAATAGCCTCCCAGATCTTATGTACATAGGGAGGATAGGTCACATTCGGATACGGGTCGCGTTGGAATCCGTATTTCGAAGCCATATCCGCCATAGGATGCAGCACCGCCACGGCCGCCTGCATATCACACTGCTGGAACACGGCCGAAAGCCGCGCCTTATAGTCCGCCCAAAGCCTGAAATAAGGCCACCATGGATTATGTTCATTGAAATAGGAACCATACCGCACCCATCCGGGAAAAGGCGCTTCGGGAGGACTGTAATTGAACCCATGCAGGACGGACCCCGTAACACCCGACAGCATGCTCTGATCACCGGCGAGCTTGATCCGCTCCAGCGTTCCATGAAAAGGATCGTCGGTATTGGTCATCTCCTCACAGCTGATCAGCCGCCGCCCGGACAGATGCGCCGAAGAAGAGACGAATTTATTGATCATCGTATAATTGCGCCCCTTTGTATAATTCCCTGTACCAAAATCATCGATGGCATCGGTCCAGATCCATGTCTCGCACTCCGGTATATCCACCATCATCCCCGATGTGATGGGATCGCAATCCATACCATAGGCCTGCATCCGCGACTTCACCCCGTGCTTTGTACACCAGCCGGCAAAGGTTTTGATAAACCGCTCTTCAAACAGTTCCCGCTTGGTCATTTCCAGATCATACCGCACCAGGCCGATACGCTCCTGCAACGAGGACGAGAACTGCGCTCCATACGCCTCATGCACGGCATTGCCCATCTCCCCCACTTTGAACAGCACGAACGGCAGCCAGGGCTGCAGATCATATCCTCTCCGCTGCCGGAACTGCGCATACATATCGCTGCACCAGTTGGCGCCTTCCAGCTCGATGCTGTCCGTAAAAAAGGCCCGGAAATGATCGCCCAGATGCCCCAGCCGGGCTGTGAGCTTATCGGAGATGCGATCCAGATACTTCTGCACCGCGGCCTGATCATAATGATTGAGCACGGGTCCGGCAGCGCCCGGCGCGCCATTGATCACGGCCATAAAGCCGGTGATCTTCACCAAAAAATATAATACATGAGGCCCCGACGGCACGTCTATGGTCAACTGGTCTTCCTTCAGCTGTCCATCCAGCATGATCACCTGGTCGAGCCCATTCATCTGCGCAGGCGCCAGCCGCAACGTAAATAATTCCTTTTCCGGGTCCGCATACGAGCTGACAAAAGCCGGATGCACGCTGTCCAGCAGCTCTTTCCTCGTAACTGTCACCTTCTGCCCGCCCGCCAGGTCGCGAGTACCCAATGCCACCATCTGTGTCTGCTCTTCCCTGGACAGGAACTCACCACCATAAGGCCATCCCGATCCGACGATCATATCACAAATGATCCCCTTTTCCTTCGCCCCTTTCAAGGCCGCCTCCAGCACATTTACCCATTCATCGCTGAGATAAGCCAATGACGGGATACCCATCGCATCCGCCTCTTCCGGGAATCGGATAGGATTGATCTCTACCCCGCCGATACCGGCTGCCTTCATGACATCCATCTCCCGTAACAGCTCTTCCGCCGTCACCCTGTCGCCATTCCACCACCAGCGGACAAATGGGCGGTATTGACCCGCCGGGTCTTGAAAGATAGTATACAGGTCGCCGGGACCGCTGGCCCCCAACGAACCGCCAACCCCAAATTTCTGCACTTCCCGCGCAAGTCCCGCAAAAGGCAAAGCCCCCGCTGCCAGGGAGCTTAGCCGGATAAAATCCCGTCTATACATGTAGGATATTTTAAAAAGCCATATCGATCGTACCCGCCTCGGGGCTCACACGCAACACCGCTCCATCCCCGGGCTGCGAAAATTTCCCTTTCTCCAGCCGGACACTATACTTCATCCCCTCGAACTGACAACCCACCTGCCGGTCTCCGATCGTTCCAAAAGGCAGCTGCGCACCTTCTGCCGTAGTCAGGTCCAGCCACCAGGACACAACGCTCCCGCCCTTTAGCCGCATTGTCATTTTCCGTTCGCTCAACACTATCTCCAAATCACCGTTCACCGTCGTCAAAGGCCATGTAATACGCATCGTCCCCGCATCCATCCGGGTAAACACCGGCTGCCCGCCTTCCAACAACAGCTTCTTGCCATCTATCATCCCATAAAGACGCATCCCCGCCAGCTGGTCCTTCTTACTCCAAATATAACCATCTACAAAAGGCAATGTGAAGAACCTGCACTCATTTTCCGTCACAGGCGTGGTCTCATAGACGGACGGCATCTTCTCATTGAATAAATGAATGTCCCGGATGCGTAAGGTACCATGTTCCCAGAGAATATTCATCCTGTACCATCTGCTGTCGTACCAGATGGTCTTCCGGTCGCTGCCCTCGATGTCCTTGCTGACGGAGAAGCTGGTGACAGGCGTCACTTTATACTGCTGCCTGAACCACTTGCCCGACGCTTCCATCGTCTCCACCCTGATCTTGCGCTCATCCCGCAGACGGGCTATCATGGGCATCTGGATCCCGAACCCCTTCGACATACCGGCCCAGGTAAAAGAATTCTCCTGCCCCGCCTGCGTATAGTTGAATCCGAGTGAAGGGTCCTCGACCAATGCGTCAAAAAACCAATCTACCCAAAGCTGGCTGCCCCCGCCGAATTTATACACAGGCTCCAGCGTCACTACCCCCTGCCGGGAAGAACCAAGCCCATTGTCATACTGCCGTACAGGATCGCTCCCCAGCATCCGGAATATGGGAACAGGTATCTGCTGCTCCGCATGCTGCGCCGGCATATACGAATTGATCCTGCTGGGATAATACGCCTGGTTCCAGTAGCCGCCCCATAACGTATATCCATCCGTACCATATTGATCCTTGCAGTTGCAGGACGCCACGATATGATATTTCGTATACATATAGTTCAGGCTGTATGCATCGATGAACCACGAACCTACGGTCCTGGGATAATATCCGAAGACCCGTTTGAAATCCGCCATATACACGTCGATCAGCTTCTCCCGCTCCTGCTGCGTATAGCCCGTGGAAAACCCGATATTGGCCCGCCAGTCCCAGGGATACCTGCCACTCCACTTCATACCCGCCCGTTCCACCAATGGCTGCGGGATCTCCCACCAGCCCCCGATCTCGAAGGAATCTTTCGACAGCCCCTTCAGCAACGATTGATACCGGCCATCCATCAATGCATCGTACTGCAACAGGAAAGTTCCGCCCAGCCTGTACTTTTTCATGATCTCCACCTGCTTCACCACCGTCTGGTACAGCACATCCTCCGTAATGGCCGGATCCCGTGGCTCCAGCAGCCGGATGAAATTCACGATATTCACGATCTTGGGAGAAGGCTGAGCGATCCCGGCAGGCGCCTGCGCGGCCAGCCGGCCGAAATTGATCTTGTATTTTCTTATGATTGCCTGGTCCTCAGGTGGCAACGCGCTCAAGGGCACCGGCTTGTCCTGTGGCCTGATCCCCTTCTGATTGATCTCACCCATCAGGCTCCAGTTCCTCGTACTGCCGGACTCGGGTTCCTTGGCCGGCTTGTCATATCGGGTCAGATCGATGACCTTCCCATTCGATCCATCCACGCTGCTTAGAACAGCCAGTCGAAAATCCTTGTTCATAAACCAGCGGATCTTCTTATCCTTGTCCGATCCACCTATGCCGGAACCGTTCTCTTCAAACCGGTAATTAAAACTATTCTGCTTATAATGCTTGCGCCAGATCAGCCCGAATTCTCCCTGCGTCACGCATCGAACACCGGGCCAACGCTTTTTGATGGCCTCCAGCCACAAAGTAATATCATTGACATCGTAAGGCAGGGACAGCTCCCAGCAATTAGTCACCCATCCAAAACCATTCAGCTGAAACCCCTTGTCGAAATGGATGGCGGTGGTATATACCATCTCGTCCAGCCCGGTCTTCAGCCCGTATTTTCCCAGGGTCTCGATGGGACCAACACCCATCCGGCTATTGAAACCTTCCGCGAAACCCGCTCGCCTCGCCGCCAGGAAATCGCATGTCCACCCGTCCAGGTTTACACAGTCGATAAAGTCGTCCTTCCCCTGCGCCGGCTTACAGAAATGTTCCGTCGATGGATAAAACGGATAGCTCACCGAACCATCCCCATCCTGGTTGTCGATGGAATACTGGCTCCAGATATTCGCCTGGCAAACATGGATCCCCTCTTCCTTTGCCAGGTACTCCATGTTCTTTGAAGACAGGAATCCGGCAACGATGCTCACAGGACGATAGCCCCGTCCTACGATCTCCGACACCCTGGTCAGCCCCTCATGCAGGTCCTTATTGACCTGCTCCGTGGAATTGTACGCATTGGCAAAATACGCACCCGGGATAAAGGTAACCTCGTCGCCATATTTGTAGTGATAGTCCGCCACCAATTTCCGGATTTGAATATAATTGTCGGATGTATCGTGTAAAGCAAGCCAGCTAAGGGCCCAGGTGATCCTCGCACCCGGGAATCCCTTTGCTATGGCTTTTCTGAAATCAATCACCCGTTGAGGCGTATGCACGCTGCGTTCATCTTCCCCGACATTCCTGTCCCGCGCGACCTCTATCTGGTTCACGCGGATCACTGTATTCAAGGTAAGAAATCGATTTCCCATCAGCGGGGATCCTTCACCGGTCCGGGTCTGTGCAAAAAGATAGCCCGCGGAAAAAAACAGGATAAAACAGCAAGTCAGAAAAGATGCCCTCATAATTTTATTTTCATACTGTGAAATTACCAATTTGGATTTTGTTCCAGCACATACCCGCTGGCCGTATAAAAGGCGACCTCCTTCGTCGGCAGCGGCTGCAGATAGTTCTTAGCAGGGTCAAAGGTACGGTTGGTCTCCGCGATCATAAACCCATTCGCATCCGTCCTGTTCTGGTACAATGGATCGCTGTACAGGGGATAGGTCTGCCCACAGCCTCAGGAAGAACAGACTCCGGCAGGAGATCGAGCCGCACGGCAGGCGATTGTACAGCTCCTTGAACGCCAGCTCATCACCATCGGCGTCAATGATTCAACCAATTGAGCCAAATGTACAAAACTTCAAATTTTATACAATCCTGTACTGTTCTGGTCACTGACAATATACCCTAATTGGTGTATTGCGATCCCCTGCGCGAATACGGACCTTTGTTCTATCCATAAAATCTTAAAATTCCCGATCATGCACACGCATTCATGGATGGCTATTACCATCACTGCCATAGCGTTCACCTCCTGTCAAAAGAATATGGTGAACACACCATCGCTGTCCACCAGCGCCAACACCACCAACGGCATCCTTGGTCCTATAGCCCCCAGCTATATCCTCCTTTGGTCGCACCCTACCGACATGCCCATGCCCAGCGATTATTACATCGGTTGGGACCAGGGCCAGGCCTTTGCCATTAACGGCAAAGGCTATACGTTCTGCGGACGGCTGGACTCCAGGCAGGCTACCACCACCTATCCCACCAGTCTATGGGAATATGACCCGGCCACGGGAGTATGGACAGCCAGGGCTCCCTTCCCGGGGGGAGGTAATATCATGGGTTGCCATTTCGTCATCGGTAGCAAGGTCTATATCGTGCTGGAGAACAAATGCTGGGCATGGGATCAAACCACCAATATCTGGACCGTGAAAGCATCTATTCCCAGCCACACCCGGCTGAACGCCTCGGCCTTTGCCATCAAAGGCAAGGGATATGTGGGTCTGGGGTCGGATGATCAGGCCACATCCTATACCCTGATGAGGGACTGGTGGGAATACGACCCCGCCGCTAATACCTGGACCCAAAAGAAGAATTTTGCCGGCCCCGCGCGTGAATATGCCCCGGCCTTCGCCATAGGCGACTATGGATATATATGCAGCGGTAATAAAGCCGCGAGCAGGCTTGATCAAGGGAACGATCTGTGGCAATACAATCCGGCCAGGGACAGCTGGACAAGAAAAACGGCGCCCCCCGCCGCTGTAGATCTGACCGGCGGCGCCATCGGACTGAACGGCGCCATCGACGGCACCGCCCTGGGCTTTGTCGTACAAGGCATACCCAACGGTTGTCTTGACTACAATCCTGCCACCGACGCATGGGGCACATTACCCGACGTGCCCGGAGCAAGATACTCCGCCGCGGGCTTTATGATCGACAAAAGCCTTTATGTCATCGGCGGCACGGGAACCACCACCTTTGACTTCCGGAAAGATGTCGAAGTGCTGCACTGGTATACTTTCAACTAAGAGTTACACAACATACACGCGAGCGGCCCGGGTCACACCAGCCGCTCGTTTATTGCTTTGGAGACGGCTTCGGTCTGTGTATGGACCTGCAGCTTCTCATAGATCTTTTTGATATGCGTCCGGACGGTGTCGATGCTGATGGAAAGCTCGGAAGCCATGGCCTTCAGACCCTGACCCTTCGCCAGATGCGCCAGGATCTCCTGCTCCCTTGTCGACAGCTTGTAGTCGGCAGCGCCGTTGGCGGCAGGGGGCGGGGAAGTCATTGTCTGCACACCGGTGATGATCATACGGGCAATACCCGGCGACATGGGCGGCTCGCCATGCATCACCTGCTGTATGGCATCAGTCAGCCTGTCGGAGATATGCTTCTTCAACAGATACCCCGATGCGCCGGCGCAAATGGCATCCAGCACGGACTTGCTGTCGTCGAAGACGGTGATCATGATGATATGGACCTGCTTGTCCACAGTGCGTACCTTCTGCACCGCTTCGATACCGGTGATACCCGGCATGTCGATATCCATTAATATGACTTCCGGCTTGAAATGCTCCACCTGCTGTATAATGTCGTCGGCGCGGGGGAAAGCGCCCAGCAGCAGCAGGTCCGGCGTCAATGTCAACAGGCTTACCAGGCTCTCGCGCAAACTGTTATTATCCTCGTATATCAGTATTCCAGTCATCGGGGGTTATAATAGGTGGTTACTCGTAATTTACATTATTTCTCAAACGCCCCGATACCCTAATCGTGGTATAGCGGTCGGATCAGGATATCGGCATATCCAGGGCGATATGCGTTCCCTCCCCAATGGCCGACTTTATATGGATCTTCGCCACCATCGATGCTGCCCGCTCCCGCATGCTGCCCAGCCCATGTCCCTCCCGCACGTCCGCTTCCACAAAGCCCCTGCCATCGTCCACGATCTCCATTTGCAGAGAATCCTTTTCCCGCCACAGACGGATGCGCAGATTCCGGCATTCGCTGTATTTGGCAGCGTTATTGATCGCCTCCTTGAACAGGAGATACAGGTCCTTTCTTTTTTGCACATCCAGCTTCAGAGATGCCAGGTCGCCCTTCTCGTCGAAATCATAATTGATACCCGACGGCTCCAGTATCTCCGCTGCAAACTCCTTCATCCGGAACAAAAGCCGCTCCATCGTGTCGTTCTGCGGATGGATGGTCCATACGATATCATCCATTTTCTCGATGATGGCAGAGGTCCTGTCCTTGATCTTTTGGAAAACAGCCTGCTGCGCCTCCTCCTGCGGACCCGGTGTCTGCAGGGCTACCTTGCTCATGATATTGATGCTGGTCAGCGTGGAGCCCACATCATCATGCAGATCACGTGCGATACGGTTTCGCATCTTCTCGATCTCGATGGCCCGGCGGGAACGATGCACGATCCGGTAGCGGTTGATCACCAGCCAGCCGATCAGCACCAACAATAAAATAAGCACCATGGCCCCATATTGGAAAGCTTTTTGTTTCTGCAGCTCGAGACGGGACAGCTGCTGATCCTTCTTTAACAGCGCGATCTCATGCTCCTTCCTTTCGACATTGTACTGACCTTCCAGCTTCTTCATCTGCGTCTGTACACGCATGCTCTCCAGGCTGTCCGTCGCATCATAATAATGCTTGATAAATGTTTCGGTCTTGTCGCCCTGCCCCGTCCGGGCGTAGTAATCCGCGAGGTATTGATAATTTTTCAGCTCCAGATCTTTGTCCCCTTTATCGATAGAATGTTGCAATGCCGTCAGCAGCTTCTTTTCCGTGTCTTTATCCGATGCGGCGGAAGGCTGCAGCGCGGTCAGTCCGGCATTGAATATTTCCAGCCTGGCGGCATCTCCTATCGCTTGCGCCATTTCCTTGCCTTTTTCATAATACGCCCTTGCGCTGTCCTTGAAGCCCGCATCCCTGTAGCAATCGGCTTTATCGATATACAGGTCGATGACGTCTTTTTTCAAACCCATCTGCCGGTATATTTTTTCCGCCCTGTCATAGTAGTACATGGCCGAGTCGAGGTTCAGCGAATAATAGTAGACATCTCCCATTTCTTTCATGGTGATCGCCGAACCCCGCTGATCCTTCAATTCCTCCTTGAGCGCTAATGATTGCCGGAGATATACACCAGCCTCGTGCAGCTGCCGGAGATGAAGGAAGTCGGTTCCGACGCTGTTGTAACAGAAAGAAATACCCCTCTTATTTCCCACCGCCTCGAAAATGCGCAAGGCATCCAGGTGATGTCGAATAGCCGCATGATAGTCACCCATGGAATTATACGTATTGCCCACATTCAATAACGCGCCGGCCAGCGCGGTCAGGTTTCTTACGGAGCTGTCTGTCTTCACATCGGCGCGCGCCAGGGACACTGCCTCCAGCTGAAAAGGCAGCGCCTCTTTGAGCTTATTCTGTCCCTTGTAAAAAAGACCGGCCGCCTGGACGTAATTGGCCCGGAGGTAAGGGTCCGCCTCCGCTATTTTCTTCAGCAAGGTCAAATAGTATTTTCCGCTGTCGGCAAGCCCCATATCCCCATACAGGTTCGTAAGTCGTGCATAGGAATTGCTCAACGGCCGGATGAAATGGCCGCTCCGGCTGATCTCCGCCGACAGTAAATAATAGGCCTTGGCCTGTTGCATATCCGTCCGCAAGACGGCGGAAGCGAGCTCATTTAAAGCCCTGGCCTCGGCGGTATCCCGCCGGTGTTCCTGTACTATTCGCAAAAGACTGTCGGTATCCGTTTGCCCCTGGACAAATAACGTCGTCATCAGCAGCAACGCAACGACTGCATAGCGAAAAGGTTTCATAGCAGGAGTTTATATGGTATAGGAACTCTTGTAGCTCAGTGGCGTGCGCATATCATTCCAAGGGTAGACTTCTACAATTCAGGTGGGAGATCAGATAGGTTGGTTCGACCAAATATACGTTATTTTGTCATTGCCGCCGCCGCCGAAGAAAGAAGAATATAATTAGCACATATCCCCACAGTTACCTCATTCTCACCCCAAAAGAACGGCCAGTCCTCCTTATTCTCGGGGAAGTCGGGTTTCAGGATCAATATGCCGGGCACCACGCCCCCTGCTATATAGCTGAAGTCAGCCCGGTTGTTGCCGTACGTGATCCTTTTGGAATGCGTGCCTACTGCCGAGACAAAGGAAACGCTGGAATAAGGATGACACCCAAACAAATAGTTCAATCCTTTATAAACATATTCCACGCCGGCAATGTCCGGAAAATATCTATGCGCATAGTAATGAGTGATCGCCCAGTTGACAATACCCCCATTTCCACCCCAGCCGCCGGGAGCCATCGGCACGCCATAAGGATTTTGCTTCTCGAACCCATCGCTCAAAGCCTTGTATTGCACGACATATTTTTTTAACCGCTGCTTATAGTCGTCGCCCATATACGCGCAGGCCTGTAATGCCGTCATCATGCCAAACTGCACTCCCCTGTCCAGCGTCTGCCAGATATCCTCCTTGAACGCAGCCCCATACCTGTCGTCCTTTGTCGCGATATACAGCTGCAATGCGGCGGACATCCGCAGATTCCTCCGGAATAGGATCGCAAATCGGGAAGTATCGTTCTTGCCCAGGCTGTCGTCCTCGTTCCACAATTGCTGCGCGCACCGCAAGCTCCGGAAAGCCAGCGAATCGTCAAAACCTCGCAAAGCCCGGCTGGCTGCCGCCAGCGCGGCCGCCGTGTAATAATCCAAAAAACTGTTCCTTTCGGTGAATGCCCATCTGTCATCCAGCGTACCGCTGGACCGCCCATCCGTCTGATAAGGCTTCAGGTCAGGGTTAAAAGGCAGGTTGTCCGTCTCCGTAGAGGCGTCACCCAGGTGATGGTATTGATGCAGATTGGGCACAACGATGCCTCTCACAGGGTGACCGATGTTCTCCACCTGCGCCACTATATTCAGAGCGCCGTGTTTGATCTGCTGCAGCATATCCGGCTTGCCGTCCGGACGATGGATATCCACATAATGAGTGGGGTAGTCGATATAGGTCTCATCTCTTTCAGGCTTGAAATTCTCCCAGGCATCCACCAACGCCAGCACAGCATCGCAATGCGAACGGGTCTCGATATCGAAGTCGCCCGCATCGAACCATCCACCTACGGCCAGACCTGGTATCCGCTCCAGCGGCTTGTACTTCGTCTGGGTGGACGCGCCCATGCTGTACCCATCGAAATGCTGATGGTTTACGGGCGCCTGCAAGGCATCATCCATAAAAGGAACGCCATGCCATACCCGGTAAGCCTCGTTGACCTCCATATGATCCATCTGTACGGGGAACCATATATCCAGCGTGGGGTGCCATATGTCGTCGAACACATCGCTGCCGATGCGGAAGGTGGTCGTCTTTTCATTTCCATATCGAATAAAATAAAGCCCGGGGTCCTTAACCATGCTGAAGTCGAACTTACCGTAGTTGTAGCGGAGATATCTACCCCATGACCGGACACTGCCTTTCAGCTTCTCCTCGTAGGCGCCATCCTCCTTTATGCGATACAACGTCGCCTGTGGCAACAATTCATCGTTCTTATCCAGCTCGATCACGGCCGTCTTTACCTGCTCCGGACGATAGCCCACCTGCGAAAATTCGATCACGGGTCTCCGCGTCCAGTTCGGGATGGCATTGGGCTCGACATACCAGCTCAGCACCTTACCGGTCTTATGCGCGGGCAGCAGACTCCGCACGATGAACCAGCCGTTCTGACCCAGGTTCCTGCCGTCGAACAACATCAGCTCCGTATCGGCACACTGGATGCTGACCTCCCGCTCGGGATCTTCCGGCGCCAACACCAGCTTCCTGCCGGTGGCAATGGGCGCAGGCACGATAAATTCATGTCGACCCCTGTCATCGAATGTATTATGACCCGCGAACTGTGGTATCTTATGGCTGGATGACTCCATCCTGGTATCGCTAAAAGGATAGACGGGGAAAATACCCGCCTTCCCGTCCGCCAGATAGCTTTTCTCAAAGTACGCCGAAGGCAGGAACTCCATATTATAACCCGCGCGGCCTTCCAGCTTCTCCGGTACGGGCTTGTCCAGGTACACGCTGATCTCTACCCCTTTGTCGCGGGCCGTCACCACGAGCCTTGACGTGAAATCATATTCTTTGTATTTTAGCACGGCTTCGATACTATTGCCCGTCCGATCTACTGTACGGCTCTCCAGTATGGGTATCAGGTCCCATTGTTCCGGTGTATTCTGCAGCCGTACGGCCCCACCCGTGGAGGTCCTTACTCCATGATGGATCAGCTCGACGCCGGCAGTCTTCTCATCGAAGAACATCCCATTGTACTGGCCGTTGAATACAAATACATTGACACCTCTCTTCTCGAAATACCCTGAATCGTTGATCTGCAGTTGTTGCCCGTAAGACCGGGAAGAGACGAAAAAGATGATCAGCCAGACGGCCTGATAGTGCTTCCCCTGAAAAATGGTGTTCATAGTAGAGTTTATTAAGGAGTGTGATATCAAATATAAGCTTTTATGCAATCGGTTGCAATCTTTCCCGGTCTTTTATCTCTCCCGCCCGCAGCCGGAAATAGCGCCGCGCGAATGGGCGCATATGAGCAAGATCATCCCGTCGATGGCCCGGCCTCATGCCTTTGGGCATCGTATCGAATACCTTCACGGGGGGCGTGGATGCTATTATCTCCCCCATCGGAAAAATGAAAAAAGAAAGAAAACCTGATATAAGCCAGGAACTGTTCGAACAGCTTTGCAAAGTGTACAAAGAGACAGAGGACCATACCCTGCCGGCCGCAAAAAAATATAAAAAAGGCGAGACGATCTACCAGGAAGGACAGATACCCAGAGGAGTCTTCTACTTAAGGTCCGGTTTGGTCAAGATCACCCACGACTCCTATAAAAAGCCGGTAACGATCCGGTACGCCATAAGCCCCGACTTCGTGGGATACTTGTCGTTGCTCAAACATTGGGATTACGTGACGACCGCCACAGCCGTCGATAATTGCGAAGTCTGCTTCATACCCAGGAATGTTTTCGAAAAGGTTATCCACTGCGACAACAGGTCTACCAATGCCCTGATCGATATCCTTTGCACCAGGATCACCGACACCGACAGGGAGCTCCTGCATATGCTTACCAGGGAAGTGCCCGAGCGACTCGCGCTGCTGCTGCTATCGTTAAATCACTGCAAGGCCAACGAGCCGGGACACATCGACGGCATCATTACAATACCTAAAAAGGAGCTCGCCGCCATCCTCAACATCAGCGCTGAAACATTAAGCCGTAATTTATCCAGGCTGTCGAAAGAAAAAGCCATCAAGGTACACAACAAAAAAAGCATAGTAGAAATTATCAGCAAGCAAAAACTTCTCCATTTAAGCCACTTGATGGATTAGGCCTTACATTTGACCCAGGTCAAATGTTGCCATAAAATTTTTATCTAAATTCGATCCGATTCAAATTTTTGTCAAATGGGAACAGGATCGCTGGTCGCAGGCGACGAATCCGGCTTTAAGGCGCTATTCACCCACGCCACAGTCGGCATCCTCATAGTAGACCGCTCCGGATCGATCACGCATGCCAATCCATTCGCCTGTCGGATGCTGGGGTATGATGAAGAGGCATTTATCGGCCAGGATATCTCCATCCTGATCCCCGAAGAGCTGCGTAGCAGGCACAAAGCGCATATCCACTCTTATTTCCGTAGCCCTGTAAGCAGGCCGATGGGGCAAGGCATGGAGCTGACAGCAGTAAAGAAGGACGGCGAGAGGCTGTATGTCGAGATCAGTCTCTGCAGCTACTCGCTCGATGAAGAGAGATCCGCTGTGGCATTCATTACGGACATCACCCGGCAAAAGCTGGAAGCCCAAAAGCTGCAGCAATACCGCGAAAACCTGGAAGCATTGGTGAACCAGCGGACGGAAGAGCTGAACAGCGCGCTGGAAAGGGAAAAGCAGATCGGCCAGGCAAAATCCCATTTTGTATCGCTGGCATCCCATGAGTTCCGCACGCCTTTGAGCACTATCCTCTCTTCCACTTCGCTCATCTGCAGATATAACGAGAACATAAGATCGGACAACATCGATAAACATACCTCCAGGATAAAAGCCTCTGTAATGTCCATGACGCATATACTCAACGATTTTCTTTCGCTGGACAAATTAGAGCAGGGGGCTGTCAGGGTAAATCCAGAGCCTTTCCATCTGGCGCAGGTGCTGACCGAATGGATGGATGAGCTGGAGCTTTACCTTAAACCAGGACAGACGATCACTCACGCACACACGGGGGAACAAATGGTTCATACGGACAAGAATATCCTTAAGAATATCCTGCTTAATCTCCTGTCCAATGCCAGTAAGTACTCCGGCGAGAATAAGCCCATCCTGGTGAAGACAAGGACGGACAACGGTATCCTGCGGGCAGAGGTCATCGACCAGGGAATAGGCATACCCGAGAAGGAGGTGGAGAAATTATTCTCGCTTTTCTACCGGGGAACCAATGTCGGCTCCATCAAGGGCACCGGACTTGGCCTGAACATCGTTTCGCAGTATGTCTCTCTTCTCGGCGGGAAAATAACCGTGTCGACCATCGAAAATACAGGCACCACCTTAACGATCCTGCTTCCTCCTTTAACAGATCAATAAAAATCATACTATCAGCTGATAATGATCATTCCGGAACCAGCACCCTATATATAGGTTTGCCTGTATGAACCGCAATAAGCTGATTTGGATCCTGACAGCGGCCGACCCCCTGGCGGCCAACCTGGAAGAGCTCCTGCAAATGGATGGGTATTCCTGCACCATCTACAAAGATATCAGGGAAATTAAAGCCGCCCTTCCTCAGCAGTTCCCCCGGGCCTTTGTGCTGGATGAATTGAATAACAGGGGCTGCTACGCCGAACTGCTCCCTATCCTTACAGGGGAAAAAAACCCTAAGCTCATTGTCCTGCACAGCGACAGCGACAAAGCCGCCTTCCCCATGGCCGACTCCTGCCTGGGCCTGCCGGGCAGCATCAATATCATCGCTGATGTCTTATAAATATGGTTTTTTTTGAGATTTCAACCGATTGAAATTTATTCTTTTGCTTTACCATTACTTTCTCCTCGCCAAATCTTCAATTGATAATTGATATTCAAATATTTAAACCCAACCTTTCCCGTGTGCATCCCGCCTGCCCGCCTTTTCACCCCCATTGACCACCAGCGTTTGTAGAAAAAAAGCCCAAAAAATAGCTGCTTCTTAAAAATGTAATCGATTTAAATATTAGCTTCATGCTAAAATTGGCCCGGCCCGCCATATGAAATATGCGAATATTATTTATCATCTTCCTTTTGCTGGTATCATCCTCATCCCGGGCCGAAGATGGCTACAGGCTCTGGCTGCGTTATGACAGGGTCGACGATCCCGTCCTGCTGACCCAATACCGGAATGCCGTGACGGCCCTGATCTTCCCAACCCCATCCCTTACCCTCACGGTGGCCCGGAACGAGCTGCTCGATGACCTGGGGTCCCTTTTGAACAAAAAACCAGCTGTCCGGAACAGTCTCACCGACAACTGCCTGCTGGCCGGCACTCCCGCTTCCTCTCCGGAGATCGCCCGGCTCCTTTCCAATCACCCGGAAGTCACCGGCGACGGTTATATCCTGCAAACCACCCGGCTGGAAGGCATGCATCTCATCGTCATCGCCGCCCGGTCCGACATCGGCGTCCTTTATGGCGTATTTGCCTTCCTCCGTTTGCTGCAGACCCATCAGTCCATACATCAGCTTTCCCTATCCAGCAGTCCTCTGATCCAACGCCGCATACTCGACCATTGGGATAATCTCAACCGCACGATAGAACGTGGCTATGCAGGCGCCTCGATATGGAACTGGCATCTGCTCCCCGACTACATCGATCAGCGCTATATCGATTATGCCAGGGCCAACGCCTCCATCGGCATCAACGGCACGGTGCTCACCAATGTCAACGCCAATTCCCTCGTCCTCACGGCCCCCTATCTGCAAAAGGTCCGGGCGCTGGCAGATGTCTTTCGTCCCTACGGCATCAGGGTTTATCTCACTGCCAAATTCAGCGCCCCGGTGGATCTCGGTGGACTCGAAACAGCCGACCCGCTCGACCCAGCCGTACAAAAATGGTGGAAGGACAAGTGCGATGAAATATATTCTCTCATTCCCGACTTTGGCGGATTTCTGGTAAAAGCCAATTCCGAAGGACAGCCCGGACCGCAGACATACGGCAGGACGCATACGGACGGCGCCAATATGTTCGCCGATGCACTGGCTCCCCACGGAGGTATCGTTATGTGGCGCGCCTTTGTATATGATGCCGGTCCGGAACTCGCCGCCCCCGACAGGTTCAAACAAGCCTACGCTGAATTCACCCCCTTCGACGGGAAGTTCAGATCCAACGTGCTCATACAGGTGAAGAACGGCCCCATCGACTTCCAGCCCCGCGAACCCTTCTCTCCTCTCTTCGGAGGCATGTCCAAAACTCCGCTGATGATGGAGTTCCAGATCACCCAGGAGTATCTGGGACAGGGTACCCACCTGGTCTACGAAGCTCCCCTGTTCAAGGAAGCGCTGGACGCCGACACTTACGCCAACGGCAAAGGCTCGACGGTCGCCAGGATCATCGACGGGTCAGCCTTTCATTCCGGCTCCGCCCAATCCCCCACATTACCCCCCCTCACCGGCATGGCAGGCGTATCCAACATCGGCAACGAACGCAACTGGACCAACCACCCCTTCGGACAGGCCAACTGGTACGCCTTCGGCAGACTGGCCTGGGACCATACGCTCTCTCCGCAACAGATAGCCGGTGAATGGATCCGGCAGACCTTCTCCAACAACGCCGCCGTCATACACACCATCGAAAAAATAATGATGGCCTCCCGGGAGGCAGTCGTCAATTATATGACACCGTTAGGCCTCCATCATATCATGGCCACCGGTCACCACTACGGCCCCGGCCCCTGGTCGAACAACGCCTCCCGCGCGGACTGGAACCCTGTCTATTATCACCGCGCCGATGCCTACGGCATCGGCTTCGACAGGACCGCCACGGGCAGCAACGCCCTGGCCCAATACCAACCCCCTGTCCGTCAGCAATGGCTCGACTCCAATACCTGCGACGAAAAATTCCTTCTCTGGTTCCATCATATGGCATGGTCCCATAAAATGAAGGACGGACGCACCTTATGGGAAGAGCTTTGCACCCGCTATCAGCAGGGTGTCGACACCGTAAAATGGATGCAGCAGGAATGGCAGAGCCTGTCCGGCCTCATCGACAAAGAAAGATTCAACCAGGTGGGCATGCTCCTCCATATCCAGGAAAAAGACGCGGAATGGTGGCGAAATGCCTGTATCCTTTATTTCCAAACATTTTCGCAAATGCCCATACCTCCCGGCGTAGGAAAGCCCGGCCAGACCCTCGAATACTACAAGAGTCTGCGCTTCCCCTACGCTCCGGGTACAGGCGGCAGCTTATAAAATATAGTATGACCAAACTCGCAATTGTCACAGGCGGCGGATCAGGTATCGGATTGGCCATTACAGAAAATTTCATATGCAATGGCATACGCACCATCGTCATCGGCAGGGATAAAAAAAAGCTCGACGAAGCAAAGAACAGGCTGGGCCCTCTCTGTGAGCCGGTGTGCTACGACCTCACCTGCCTCGACGGCATCCCTGGTCTCGTGGAAGACCTGCACAAACGCTTCGGACACATAGATATCCTCGTCAACAATGCGGGTATCAATCTGAAAAAAGAATTCACGGAGGTGACGGATGAAGAGTTCCGGCAAATACTGCACACCAATGTCTCCAGCATCTTTTCCCTCTCGAGGGAGGTGGTAAAGACCATGCTCGACGGCAATTCCGGCGGAGCCATCATCCATATCAGCTCCATGGCCTCGCAATACGGCATTCCCAAAGTGATCGCCTACTCTGCCTCCAAGGCCGCGATAGAAGGGATGACAAGAGCCATGGCAGTGGAGCTTTCGCCAAAAGGCATCCGCGTCAATTGCATTGCGCCGGGTTTTATCGCCACGGATATGAGCGCAAAGGCACTGAACAACGATCCGGAAAGACACCAAAAAGTAATGTCGAGGACCCCGATGGGACATTTAGGCACGCCGGCCAATATCGGCGATGCCGCCCTCTTCCTTGCATCGGATGCCGCCAAATATATTACAGGCGTCGTGCTGCCGGTGGACGGAGGGAATTCCATTGGATTTTAAGCTGCCAATATGAACCGAACGATAGTCTTGTTTATCACTGCACTCTTTTCATGGTCGCTGCCTGCGCACGCACAGCAGCTCGTCACCGAAAAGAACACACCGGGTGCCTTCCCCATCACCGGCGCTGCCATCGCGTCCTCACAGACGGCGTCTATCTACGTATCGCCCACTGACGATTGGCTGGTTCAGAAGTCCGCCTCTCTCTTACAGCATGACATCGAAATGGTCACGGGCCGGTCGCCACAGATCATTTCCACCATTCCCTCCTCCGGGAATGTTATCATCATCGGTACGGTACAGGGCTGCGCATACATCGACAGCCTGGCGGCCGCACACCGGCTGAACATCGACAGCATCAAAGACAAATGGGAGGCATTCACCATCTCTACCCTGGACGCCCCTGTGAATGGTATCCCTCCTACCCCTGGCATACCCGCCCACACCCTCGTCATTGCGGGCAGCGACAAGCGCGGCACAGCCTACGGCGTCTTTGAACTGTCCCGCCAGCTGGGCGTATCACCCTGGTACTGGTGGGCGGATGTACCTCCCAAACGACATAAAGAAGTGTACGTCAGAAAAGGTGTCTATCGCTATGGCTCTCCTTCCGTGAAATACCGGGGCATCTTTATCAACGACGAAGCTCCCGCCTTTTCCGGCTGGACAAAGGAAAAATTCGGCGGCGTAAATCACCTGGTATACGAAAAGATCTTCGAGCTGCTGCTACGGCTAAAAGCCAACTATCTCTGGCCGGCCATGTGGGGCAACGCCTTCAACGACGACGATACCCTCAACCCGGTGCTGGCCGATAAATGGGGCATCGTCATGGGCACCTCCCATCATGAACCGATGCTCCGCGCACAACAGGAATGGAAACGTTACGGCCACGGGCCATGGGATTATACTACCAACGACACCGTCCTGCGCGCCTTCTGGAAAAAAGGTATTGAGAACATGGATCACCACGAAAGCATCGTCACCATCGGCATGCGGGGTGATGGCGACAAACCCATGACGGAAGGAACGGCCACCCGGCTGCTGGAGAACATCGTGGCCCACCAGCGAAAGATCATTTCGGAAGTCACAGGTCAGCCCGCCTCCCAAACCCCGCAGCTCTGGGCCCTTTATAAAGAAGTGCAGGACTATTACGACAAAGGCATGCGCGTACCCGACGACGTCACCCTGCTGCTATGCGACGATAATTGGGGCAATATCCGCCGCCTGCCAAAGCTCACCGACCCGCCCCGGACAGGAGGCTATGGCATCTATTATCATTTCGACTACGTGGGCGGCCCCCGCAATTACAAATGGCTCAACACGAACAATATCGCCCGGGTATGGGAACAAATGCACCTGGCCTATGACTACGGCGTCCGGCAGATCTGGATCGTCAACGTCGGCGACCTCAAACCCATGGAATTCCCCATCTCCTTCTTCCTGGATTATGCCTGGAATGTAAACAGCTGCCACGCCAACGATCTCCCCGCCTACTTCACCCGCTGGGCCGCCGAACAGTTCGGCCCCACCCACGCCGCTGCCATCGGTAAGATCATTCAAAAATATTCCCAGTACAATGCACGCAGAAAGCCGGAACTGCTCGACGCAGAAACCTATAGCATCGACGAGGCGGTCCGGATAACACATGACTGGGACACGCTGCTGGCACAGGCGGAAAAGATCAGCAAAATGCTCCCCGCCTCCTATCAGGACGCCTACTTCGAACTGGTCCTGCACCCCGTCAAAGCCTGCGCCAATCTTCAGCATTTGTATACATCCGTCGCTTTGAATAAAAAGTACGCACAGGAAAATAACCCCGCTGCCAACACTTACGCTGACGAAGCCAAACAATATTATCTCAACGACTCCCTTATCTCTTACGAATACAACCATCTCGCCGGCGGCAAATGGGACCACATGATGGACCAGACACATATCGGCTATACCTATTGGCAGGAACCCCACCAACAAAAAATGCCCGAGGTCCGGTACGTCTCGCAGGATAGCGCCGGTCACCACACCGTCACCACGACCGCCGCCATCAGTCCCACCCCTCCACTCCGCGACGCCCGCTTCCACCCAGCGGCCCCCGTCCCCGCCGGCAACCCCGCCCTCTCGACAGCACAGCCCGGCTATATCTCTATCGAAGCCGCCCATGCTACCCGCCAGGTCACTACCCGCGACATAGAGTGGAAAGTAATCCCCGGCATCGGTCGCGACGGCGACGGCATCACTACCTTCCCTGTCACAACGCCCATAAACCCGCTCACTCCCGGCTCGCCCCGGCTGGAATACGATATCTATACCGACGATACAGGCTCGTTCAAGCTGCATGCTTACTTCTCCCCCACCCTCAATTTCCACCACGACAGCGCCGGTCTCCAATACGCGATCTCCATCGACGACCAGCAACCGCAGATCGTCTCTATCGATAAGGATGACGATAATCCCCATGCCTGGAATAAATGGGTGGCCGATAATATCATCATGACCACTACTACCCATTCCATCGGCAGTAAGGGACCCGCACAGGCTGGCTCACGCCGGCCCGCGCCCGGCCGCCATGTCATAAAATACTGGGCCATCAGTCCCGCCGTCATCCTCCAAAAACTGGTCCTTGATCTGGGAGGGCTGCCACCCAGCTACCTGGGACCAACCGAAACCATTCACCTCAAAAAAAACAATCCATGATACGCAAAACATTTCTTCTCCTCTCAACCCTGGCCGTCACCCTATACGGATCGGCACAGACAGCCGGCTCCCCCACCCTAAAGGAAACTTTCAAGAACGACTTCCTTATCGGCATGGCCATCAATACCCGGCAGATAGAAGAGAAAGACCCATCCGCCGCACAGCTGATCCCCCGGCAATTCAACGCCCTTACACCCGAGAATATCATGAAGGCGGAAATAATCAACCCCGGCTGGGACCAATACAATTTCGACCTTGCCGACAAGTTGGTGGCCTATGCCCAAAAGAACAATATGAAGGTCAACGCTCATAACCTGATCTGGCATAGTCAGCTCCCCGGCTTCGTACGCAGCATGCAGAACACCGACTCCCTCCGCACCTGGTTCACCAACCATATCACCACGATAGCCTCCCGCTATGATGGAAAGGTCTATTCCTGGGATGTGGTCAATGAGGCGCTGAACGACGACGGCACCCTCCGCAATTCCATCTTCCTCCAAAAGCTTGGGCCCGACTACCTCGTCGAAGCCTTCCGCCTCGCGCAAAAAGCGGCCCCGCACACAAAACTCTACTACAACGACTATAATATCGAGCAGCCGAAGAAAAGAGCCGGCGCCATCGCCCTTATCAAAAAGATACAGGCCGCCGGTGTACGCATCGACGGAGTGGGTATCCAGGGGCATTGGAAGTCGGGTAACGTCCCCATGACAGACATCGAAGCCAGCATCCGGGAATTTTCCGCCCTTGGCATCGAAGTAATGTTCACCGAGCTGGACCTTAGCGTACTGCCCAACCCATGGGATCACAACACGGCCGACGTGGGACAGACGGCAGCCAGCCGCGCAGGTATGAACCCCTACACCGCCGGCCTGCCGGACTCGGCGCAGGACCTGCTGGCGAAATCATATGCGGACCTCTTCCGCCTGTTCCTGCGATACAAAGGCAAGGTCACCCGCATTACTTTCTGGGGACTGGACGACGGCATGTCCTGGCTCAACGACTTCCCCATCCGGGGCCGTACCAACTACCCCCTTCCGTTCGACAGGAATTATCAACCCAAAAAAGCCTACTTCAGTATCATCGCCACAAAACAACAACCCTAACGATATGCAGCACGACGATCAAAAGCCATCCGCATCCGGACAGTCCGGCATTTCAAACCCCTCGACGCCGGGGCAGCCCAACGCTTCAACCCTCCCCGCATCCGGACAGTCCGGCTCTCAAAAGCTCTCCGTACTGGAAAAAGTCGGCTATAGCCTGGGCGACCTGGCTGCCAACCTCATCTTCCAGACACTCCTGGCCTTTCTTGCCTTCTTCTACACGGACATCTATAAGATCCCACCCAACAGCGCCAGCAAGGTAATGCTCATCGGCGGCGTTCTTGGCGCCTGCTTCAATCTCGTCATGGGCGCTATTGCAGACCGTACCCAGACCCGGTGGGGTAAGTTCCGTCCCTGGGTGTTATGGACCGCCATCCCTTTTGGAGCGATCTCTCTCCTGGCCTTTTCCACCCCCGATCTCCCAGAAGGCGGAAAAATAGCCTATGCCTTTGTCACCTACTTCCTGCTGGTCATCATCTATAGCGCCAACAACCTCCCCTACTCCGCCCTCAGCGGGGTGCTTACGGGAGACAGGAAGGAACGCAACAGCCTTTCCTCTTATCGATTTGTAGCGGTAATGGTGGCCCAGTTCATCATCCAGGTGATCCTGCTGCCGCTCGCTCTGTCCTGGGGTCACGGCAATAAAGCCAGAGGCTTCGAAAAAGTAATGCTCCTCTTTGCTATCACCGGTGTTGTCTGCTTCATCATCACCTTTCTCACGACCCGGGAAAGGATCCATCCTCCCAAAGAACAAAAGACACCCGTCATGCAGGACCTGTCCGACCTGTTCAGCAACCGTCCCTGGCTGATCATGCTGACCCTCACGGTCCTTGTTTTTATCACGCTGGCGATCAAGGGCGGCATGAACATCTATTACTTCAGGTACTACCTCACCGAACACAGCGAGATCGACTTCCTGAACAAGGTAGGCTTCGACAGGATCATCGGCGGCCTTAGCCATATCTTCAGTCCCGATGCCTTCGAAGAGTTCCGAAAGCCGGACAGCGCACCCTACTCCGCGGCCAGCTTTACCAATGCCTTCAGCACCATCGCCATGATCATCGGCATTCTCTTCTCCAAATCGCTGGCGGATAAATTTGGCAAACGCAACATATTCGGCATCTTTCTTTCCATATCCGCTCTTTGCCTCATCGTCCTTTACTCCTTCGACAATACAGCCGTCATGGCGGCCTTTGTCATCCTGGTCCTGCATGGCTTGATATATGGCATTACCATTCCCCTGCTTTGGGCCATGATCGCCGATGTGGCGGATTACAGCGAATGGAAGAAGAACCGCCGTGCCACGGCCATCGTATTCTCGGCCATGATCTTTGGATTGAAGATGGGACTCAGCATCGGCGGCGCCCTCTCTGCCTGGCTCCTGGGCATATTCGGATATGTGGCGGACGCCCCTGCACAGACGGACAGCGCCCTGAATGGGATACGGATGCTGATCAGCATCATACCCGGCCTGATATTCATAGCAGGAGCCCTGCTGCTCTTTGCTTACCCCATCGGCAAAAGCATGGAGCTCACCATCGAGTCCGACCTCAAGAAAAGAAAACAATCCCTATCCGCCGTCTGACATTAAATTTGTTCACCATTCAAATACCTTACCATGCCGGAAGAAAGCATCGCCCACCTCGACTTCGCCGAATTGAACAGCAAAGCCATATCCCAGCCGCTGGTCAGCCATATCTACACGGCCGACCCATCCGCCCATGTCTTCAATGGGAAGATCTATATCTATCCCTCGCATGATATCGAGGCGGACATCCCTTTCGACGATCTCGGCAGCCATTTTGCCATGGAAGACTATCATGTCTTCTCCATGGACAACCCCAACGCGCCGGCCACAGACAACGGAGCCGCCCTCCACGTACGTGATGTCCCCTGGGCCGAAAAACAAATGTGGGCGCCCGATGCAGCGTATAAAAACGGAAAATACTATTTGTACTTTCCCGCCAAACGGCCCGATGGCATCTTCCAGATCGGTGTCGCCGTTAGCGACTCCCCCACCGGACCGTTCAAAGCCGAGCCCGAAGCCATCCGCAACAGCTATTCCATCGACCCGGCGGTGTTCACCGACGACGATGGTAAAACCTACATGTATTTTGGCGGACTCTGGGGAGGACAATTGCAATCCTATCGGAACAATACCTACAGCACCCAAAACCAGGAGCCCCCGGCCGACGCTCCCGCACTCGGCCCCCGCGTGGCCCTGCTCACCGATGACATGCTCCAGTTTGCCGGACCCGTACAGGACATCGTCATTACAGACGCACAGGGCCGGCCCCTGCTGGCCGGCGACAACGACCGCCGGTTCTTCGAGGCTTCCTGGATGCACAAATACAAAGGCCGCTATTATTTCTCCTACTCTACGGGCGATACGCACTTTATCTGCTACGCCATCGGGGACAGCCCCTATGGCCCCTTTACCTATGCCGGGCGCATACTCAACCCCGTGGTAGGCTGGACCTCGCACCATTCCATCGTCGAATTCAACGGCAAACCGTGGCTCTTCTATCACGACAGCAGCCTGAGCAAAGGGGTGACACACCTGCGCAGCATAAAGGTTACACGCCTCCGGTACGATGAGAAAGGGAATATAAAAACCATCGATCCTTACCAGGACCTGAAAATCCTCGCATGAAAAGATCATCGGCCATCGCCACAACATTACAGATCACTGCCCCATCACCGGCAACGGTACTATCTATGTCCGCTATCCCGTTCCTGTCGGCAGTCCTGGCCATAGCGCTATCCCTGTCCGCTCTCTCCCCCGCCGACGCGCAGGTCCGGCTTCCCCGCCTGATCAGGGACAGCATGGTGCTCCAAAGGGACCGGAAAATAAATGTTTGGGGATGGGCCTCCAACGGCGAGAAGGTCAGCGTCAAATTCAACGGCAGAAGATACAAGACCACCACGGGCGGCGATGGCAAATGGATGCTGCAGCTGTCGCCCACTCCTGCCGGAGGACCTTATACGATGGAGATCACAGGCACCAACCGGATCACGCTGCACGACATTCTGGTCGGCGATGTATGGATATGCTCCGGACAGTCCAATATGGTGCACCAGATGAAACTGCACAGCGTCCGCTACCAGGATGAGATCGACCACGCCAACTATCCGCAGATCCGGCATTTCTGGATACCCACGCTCACCGATCTCAACGGTCCCCGCAGCGACCTTCCGGCAGGCTCCTGGAAATTCGCCAACCCCGGGGATGTACTGGACTTCCCGGCGGTAGCCTATTTCTTTGCAAAAGATCTTTATGAAAAATTCCATATCCCCATCGGCCTGATCAATGCCAGCGTCGGCGGCTCTCCCATCGAAGCATGGACCAGCGCGGAAGGGCTCAGCGCCTTCCCCGATATCACCCGCACCCTCGAAAAAAACAAGAACACCTCCTACGTTGACAGCTTCAGCCACCGGTCCGCTCAGACCAGCCTTAACCATCAGCCAGGCGCAGCCTCGACAAATGCCGGTGCCCCGACAGGCGCCGGCTCCCCGGCGCCCTCCGACAAAGGTCTCTCCGGTCCTATACCCTGGTACGACCCCGCGTATATTCCAAAAGGATGGAGACAGATAGCCATCCCCGGCTATTGGGAAGACCAGGGACTAAGAGACCTCAACGGCTCCGTCTGGTACAGGAAAGAGATCGATGTGCCCGCCTCCATGACAGACCGGCCTGCCAGGGTCTTCCTCGGCAGAATAGTAGACGCCGACCACCTTTATATCAATGGTCAGCTGGTGGGTAACACCACCTATATGTACCCTCAAAGAAGATATGCCATTCCCGCCGGAGTGCTCAAGCCCGGCAAAAATCTCTTCGTCGTACGCGTGACCAACAATGTTGGAAAAGGCGGCTTCGTCCCCGACAAACCATATTCCCTCATCGCAGGCAGCGACACCATCGACCTCAAAGGCTACTGGCAATACAAGGTCGGCGAAGTATTCATGCCGCACGCTAACAGCAGTAGCTTCCAATCACAAGATCAACCCACTGCATTGTACAATGCCATGCTGGCGCCGGTGACGTCCTATACCATCAAAGGATTTCTTTGGTACCAGGGAGAGGCTAATACCGGTCGCGCCGCGGAATACGCCCGACTACAGCCTGCCATGATCGCCGACTGGCGTAACAAGTGGCAGGAGGGCGACCTCCCCTTCCTATATGTGCAGCTCCCCGGCTTTGGCGATTATAATTACCTGCCTTCGGAAAGCCAGTGGGCCCAGCTGAGAGAAGCCCAATCGAAATCCCTGGCTATACCCAACACAGCCATGGCGGTCGCCATCGACCTGGGGGAATGGAACGATATCCACCCCGATAGAAAAAAAGACGTAGGCGACAGGCTGGCCCTCGCCGCGGAAAAGCTGGTCTATGGAATGAATATCGTCGCCGCCGGCCCCACCTACCGGTCATCGACCACCGAAGGGAACAAGATCACCATCCGGTTCGACAACATCGGCGGCGGACTCATGACCAGCGACGGGGAAGACCCGCAGGAATTTACCATTGCCGGGCCCGATAAAAAATTCATCCGGGCCAGTGCGAAGATAGAAGGTGATAAGATCATCGTATGGAGCGATGAGGTCAAAGACCCCAAATACGTACGCTATGCCTGGGCGGACTGCCCCGTGGACCCAAATCTTTACAATAAGGAAGGATTGCCCGCGACGCCATTTAAAATAGAAGAATAAAGGATAACTCTTTGATTTTCATATACACGAATTTTTCCCCCAAAATGAGGTTTTAGATTTGCTACATTGCAAAACATGAACCTTTCTTATGAATTATGAAGTGTATTCAAAAATTGAGGTCAGTGATGATTTCAACATATTCGATTTTATTAGTACCGGCAAGAACGGCGACATCTTGAAACGGGTAGTCTTCAGCAAAACGGAGGAAGTGGGAGTCTATAACCTGGCCCTGGGCGATGTTGAAGAAGACAATGAAATGAATGACCATGTCATCACAGATAATGGCGATAGGAATAAAGTCCTTGCGACAGTAGCAGCCATCGTCGAGGCTTACACTAAAAGGTTCCCCTTTCGCTGGATAATCTTTAGAGGTAATACAGAGGAAAGAACTCGCCTCTACCGAATGGCTCTTGGGCTTCATCTGGACGAGTTGTCTTCTTTATACGAGATCTGGGCTTATAAAGACGAGCAATTAGTGCCATTTACCAAAAACCTGAAAACCACCGCATTTCTTATTAAACGAAAAATTTCTTAACTTTAACAACATGAAAAAAACCACAAACCATAAAAGTGAATTGATGGGAAAGGAAATTACTTTCACCGTCAGTGAAGAGCTGAATAAGCTTCAAGGGAAAGTATTGGCCCAAAAAAAATTGGCAGAAGCCAATAAGCTCCTGCGGAAGCTAAAAACGCCTCTTCCTAAATAATTTTTCTCTCAACAGGGATCGGCCTGACGCCTATTTTATATACCGCTTCGCCCACCCGATAAACGTCGCCCAGTTAGGGCCCGTCGTATGCCCTCCGCTATGTTGCCGCCAGGCAATATCCCCATCCAGCAAGGCAGTCCCGATGGGTGGGAATTCCATCGTACCATATCCCTTCTTCCCCAATAGCTCATACACCGGAGCCGCATAAGCTCCTCCCAGGAACATACCCTTCCCATCCACCCACTGCCCCTCCACCTTCGGCGATCCCGAGCTGATGAACACAGGCCTCGGTGCGCACAATGCCACCAGTTCATGCGCATCCACCGGCAGATCATTCGGGGTCAATGGACCGGCATATTTGATAAAATTACCCGCAAACCAATGATACTCGGACGACGAAGCCAGATTCTCTACCTGCTCCCCCAACATCCGCCGCATGATCTTTACACCGCCATTGCCGGAGGACCCCACAAAGGCAATATGCAGCCGCGGCTCATAGGCCATGGCTACCGCCGTCGCCTTACCATATCTCGACAGCCCCTCGATACCTATCTGCTTTGCATCCACCGCCTTGTCCGTCTCGAAATAATCGACGGCACGGCTGGCCCCCCAGGCCCACGCCCGTAATGCGCCCCAGTCCTCCGGCTTACGATGCTGCCCTTTATTGCACAACCCGATAATCCCCTGCGTCAACCCCGCCCCATTATCCGGCTGAAAGCTCGTCGGCACGAGGATAGCATACCCCCAACCTTGTTCCAATACCTGCTCCTGCCAGGGCTTATCCACCGGCGTGCCGGCGGGCGGACCCGGGAACCGGAAGCCCGGAGGAAAGACAAACCCGAACTCCATCATCACAGGTACGGGCCTGCCCGCATCCTTAGGCACCGTCAGCGAAAGCTGTATATCCACCTTGATGGCCGGATACGATGAATTGTCGACATGACCCACGAGGTCCTTCATGATAGCCGCGATACCACCGATCACCGTATCGGCAGTACGTACGACCTCCCATGTCACCTTTGGCGTAACCTTAGGCACCCGCCCATAGATCTCCCGGTCATAGAGCTCTACGATCTCGGGACGCCGCCTGCCCCACCACGTTTTGGCATCGGTGACCTTCTTCCCGTTATTCAGCACCAGCGCATCGGGCAGCGACGTATACGGCGACGCCTTGGACTCATCCACATTGGCGGCATTGGGCGCCGATGGATTACCCGACGGACCGGGTCGCGTGCGCTCGATATGTAATTGCGCCAGCATATCTTTATAATCTTCCTCAGTGGCCTGCTGCTGGATCTTGAACGCCTTATCCCGGCTCTGCCATTCTTTTATATGCTCCGCCACCGTTATCATTGGAACAACCATGATGTCTTTTTCATTCTCCTTCAGGAAATGAACGAGCTCACTATGGGCGGCCGGTGTCACATTCAACGGATTACCCCCACCCACTCCATGAAAGAGTATCACCAGCAATGAATTCGTCTTCATGGCCGCCTGAACCCATTCGATCATTTGCGCCCCGCTCTCTCCATTTACACCATAACAATCCACATTGTAAAGGTCCACCTCGCCTATCTTATGCATTTCATTCCGCACAGCCCTTGCCGCCACAAAATCACCCCGCATGCCATTCATAAAGGAGGAGTCCCCGATCTTCATATCTCCGCAGGTGAAGGCGAATGTTCTTTTTGTCTTTCCATCCAGTGACTGGAGGAACACATTGGTCATACGTGTCTCATCCACCATCCGCTGTACGGTGTAATTCCGCATGTCATACTCGGACCGCACCCACTCCCTGCCCGTACCGCCGATACAGGGATGGTATAAAGTATGATTGCCCAGCTCATGCCCCTCTTCCGCCAGCTTCTTCCAGTCATTCATCCGTGTCTGCATGGAATGAGAAAAGGCCGTAATATAAAAGGTGGCCTTGAGCCCCAGCGAATCCAGCACAGGCACGGCATTATCCAGCTGCTGATCGATGGCATCGTCATAGGTCAGCACGACGGCGCATTTCTTCCCCTGCCAGGGGATGTTGAATTGGGCATAGGCGCTCTGAAGGACCAATATGAGCAGCGCCGGTAGGAATGTTCTTTTCATATAGCGACATATTTATTTAGTCTCGATGACGACCCGCCCCGCCACAAGCCCTTTCGATCGGGCGATAACGGTGATCT
Organism: Puia sp.; assembly: GCA_035545935.1. GTDB lineage: Bacteria > Bacteroidota > Bacteroidia > Chitinophagales > Chitinophagaceae > Puia. The sequence continues at coordinate 57,771 of DASZXP010000237.1, forward strand.
TTCCCGGCGCTCCCGTCTGTGCTTTCAAACTCCTTTGTCCAGCCTTCGCCCGGACGATCACAAGCGCCATTCCATTAAAAGCCTTCCTTTCTTTCGACGCAAAAGATCGCAGGTCGGCCGGATCACCGTTGTCCGTAGCCACGATCTCACCCGGGCCGCTGATCTCGAATGTTATATCATTATCCGCCCGCGGTACGATCACACCCTTCGCATCGATGACCCATACGGTGATGAATGAAAGATCCCGGCCGTCTGCCTGGACAGGCGTTTTATCCGCGCTAAGGAACAAACGGGTAGCCTCGCCCGCGGTCTGTACGCTGGTCTTCGCCCATGTCTTCCCATCCTTGTAGGCAATAGCTTTTAATACTCCGGGCTCATACACCACGCTATCCCAACGAAGTCGGTATTCATATGGACCCTTCTTCTTCCGCCCCAGCGATCGCCCGTTCAGGAACAGCTCCGCCTCATCCCCCGAGGTGAACACATGCACGGGCGTAACCTTGCCGGCCCGTTCAGGCCATGTCCAATGCGGAAGGATATGCACCATGGGAAGATCGGGACGCCAGCGGCATCGATACAGATAATAACGGTCCTTTTTAAAACCCGCCAGATCGATGATGCCCGAATAGGAGCTGCGCGAGGAATAATAAGGCGTTGGCTCACCCAGATAATCCCAGCCGGACCAAACAAACTCTCCCGCCACATAAGGATTGCGATCCTGCGCGGCAAATACCTTATCGGGCGACGCCCCAAAGGCTGCCGTATACAGCTCATATGAGCTGACCAGCTTATTCACAGGATCGCCGCCCGTGCTGTCGCTAACGGGAGCGCTTATCCCATCCGTCACGGGGAATATATAAGAGCCGCGTGTGCTGAGCGCGGAAGCCGTCTCGCTGCTGACGACCATTTTCCCGGGGAAGCGCTGATGGAAGGCGGGATATAAAGGAGATGTACGGATCCCTTTCAAATGCGCATACGCAGGCGCGTCGCGAATCCCCTCTCCCTGGTAGTTCAAACATAAAATGTCCATCACCTCCGGAAAAGGCATATCGGGCTTGGCATAGTTCATCGAGGCGGTGGCAGGCCGGGTGCTGTCTTCATCATGGACAATATCATGCAGATGCCTCGCCAGGACAGCGCCGCTGTCAGCCGTGTATTGCTCTCCCACTTCATTGCCAAAGCTCCAGGCGATAACAGAAGGATGATTACGGTCCCTTCGGACAAACGATCGCACATCCGCCTCGGACCAGTCGGGGAAGATCAGGTGAAAATCCAGCGGCGTCTTGCCTTTCTCCCAGCAATCGAATATTTCATCTATTACGAGAAAACCTATCTTGTCGGTGAGGTCCAGCAATTCGGGCGCGGGTGGGTTATGCGCCAGGCGGATGGCATTACATCCCATATCACGCAGCAGCTGCAGCTGTCTCTCCGCTGCCCGGACATTAAAAGCAGCACCCAGCGCGCCGAGATCATGATGCTGGTTCACGCCCTGTATACGTATAGGCACGCCGTTCACCAATACCCCTCTCTCCGGATCGAACACCACGCTCCGGATGCCAAACCGGGTCTCGTATTCATCCACCTTCCTCTTGTCGACATATACACGCGTGACGGCCACATAAAGATTGGGCTTGGTGACGCTCCATAACAAAGGGTCTTTAATAGTAGCAGTTCCCGCTAACACAGCACTTTTGCCCGTACCCACGGTAGCCGATGCGCTGGAAAAGCTGGCGACCTTTTTCCCCGTGCCCCCGGCATGATAAACATCCGTTCTCAGCTCGATAAGCTGATCCGCACCCGACGCATTGTCGATACGCACATCGATGTCCACGGCAGCCGAAGAAGCAGTAACATCCCTGGTCCGCACAAATGTCCCCCACTGCCCCACATGCACTGGGTCTGTCTTGACGATCCACACATGGCGGTAAATGCCGCCGCCAGGGTACCAGCGCGAAGAATTAGGCGGATTATCCAGCCGTATCGCCAGCTGATTCCTATCGCCGTATTTTAAATAAGGAGTAAGATCGAGCCGAAAAGAATTATACCCATAGGGCCAGCCACCTACCAGCTTCCCATTGACCCATACCATGGCATAGGACATGGCGCCATCTATATCCAGGTAAATACTCCTTCCCCAATCGGTGTAAGGGATCTCCAGCTTTCGCCGGTACCACGCCACACCCTGGCTGGGCAGCCTCCCCATACCTCCCCCCACCACGGCGGGCTCGCCTTTATAAAAAGGCCCGTTGATGGCCCAGTCATGCGGCAGGACCACCTGCTCCCAATGAGAGTCATCGAAATCGATTTGTACAAAAGGAAAATTACTACCCGGATTGCCATCGGGTCGCATATGCCGGCCGGCCGGGTCTTTAATAAAAGGATTGGCGGAAGGCAGTATCCAGGGCTTCAACGCATGGGTAGAAGCAAGCGCCACAGCGGCCTCGGACGCCCTGGTATCCGCAACCTTATTGTCATTCCTATCCGTGACCACAGGGCGCGCGTCATAGATCAAGCTATCAGGCTCGCCTGCATAACGCATAAATCGCCAGCCCTCGTCGATAGAAAGCCGCTCCCTGTGAGGACCCTGGCACATCCCCGCACTGGCACAGGTCATCTGTGCCAGCAGACAGGCAAAAGCAATCGATAAAAAATTCCCGTTTTTTTTCATTATTCGGCAGGAGGTCTGCCCGAAATTAGGGAAAATATGAGAAAAATGTAATCGGTTTAAATTTTCACCCCCCACACCGTAAAAACGATCAATATACCCCCTATCCCGATCAATCCCCAGTATATGTATTTGAAAAAGGCCGCGCCATGCAGCCGGCGATTGATCCGGCGCCCCAAAAACACGGAGGGTATCACCACGGGCAGACAGAGAAGAAAATAGCGCAGCACCTCCCATCCCAACAAACCCTTTATGGCATATCCTATAACGCCTACCAGGCTGGCGGGTAAAAAATAGGCCTGCAGCGTAGCCCTGAAATGTTGAGGGCTCCATTTTCGCATATTGCCATACACCACCAGCGGAGGACCGTTCAAACCATAAGCCCCACCCAATATGCCGGAGAAAAATCCGCAGGCGAACAGCCATCCGCGGCTGTCATGCTCCAGGACCAGTTTCCCTTTTGCCAGCAGCGTATAGACGCTGTACCCGATGATCAGCACGCCCAGCCCGATCTTAACCCAATACGCATTTCCATAGATCAGGATCATCAACCCGATGGGTATTCCCAGGAAAGCATAGAGAATAAGCCATTTGGCGCTCTGTATATGAATTTGCCGGTGATCCTGGACGACCACGATGGCGGCGACAAGGATAGAAATAAGGACGGACAGGGGGACAGCAATATCCAATGGAATAAAAAGCACAAAAAGGGGCACCGCCACCAACGACTCCCCAAAACCAAACGTGGAACGGACCAATGTAGCGATGAAGCTTATAATAATAACCGCGAAGGGTACCAAATCGTTACTCATCTCCTATTTACTTCCTGTATTGCGCATCACTGACCTTTTCCATCCACTCCACCACCTTCCCATCGAGACTTTCCTGGATGGCTATATGCGTCATGGCCGTCGTCGACGTCGCGCCATGCCAGTGTTTCTCTCCGGGTGCAAACCAAACCACATCACCGGGATGGATCTCTTCCACAGGACCGCCTTCCCGCTGCGCCCAGCCGCTGCCGGCCGTCACGATCAGCGTTTGCCCCAATGGATGGGTATGCCATGCCGTACGAGCTCCCGGCTCGAAAGTGACGCAGGCCCCTGCCCCATGTGCAGGAGCCGCCGCCGTGAATAAAGGATCGATACGTACGGCGCCGGTGAACCACTCTTCCGGCCCTTTCCCCGATGGACGAGAGCCGACTCGCTTTATTTCCATAAAATTGTTTTTAGGTGAAAGGCGCCTAAAGTTAGGGAACTATCACGCTGTTCGTAAACTTTCTTTGCCAGCCGAAGCTACCCTCAACAAAGGTCATCCTTGTTTGCCCGGGCTACCCTCAACGAAGGTTATCCTTGTTTGCCCGGGCTACTCCGTTCGCAGGCTTTTCACCGGATTGGCAACGGCTGCCCTGATGGCCTTAAAAGAGATCGTAACAAGCGCGATCACCGTCGCCCCCAATCCCGCCAGTAAAAATATCCACCAGCTGATGGCAATACGGTAAGGATAGTCCTGCAGCCAGCGATGCATAAAGAACCAGGCGACGGGCGTGGCGATAACATCGGCAATAAATACCAGCAGGACAAGGTCCTTGCAAAGCAGCACCATGATCCCCGACACCGTAGCCCCCAACACCTTGCGGATACCGATCTCTTTGGTTCGCTGCTCCGTGGAAAAGGCGATCAGCCCAAACAACCCCATGCAGGAAATAAAAATAGCAATAGCCATGGCCGCATTGACGATTTGCTCGGCCTTTTGGTCCTTCTCATAGAATTGGGCAATCGTCTCATCGAAAAAGGAATACTCGAAAGACTTGCCTGGATAGATCTGCTTCCATATCTTTTCAATGGATGCCATCGTCGTCCTGAACCCATGAGGGTCCTTCCCAAAATCCATTCGTATATTGATCATTTTTGACCAGTCATCGCTGGGGACAAGGAACAGCGGCCCTATAGCATCATGAAGGGATTGCGTATGGAAATCCGCGACCACGCCTGTGATCGGGAAGACCTGGTGAGAGTTGGGTCTGTCGGACATGCCCATAAATACGGATTTACCCACTGCCTCCTCCGGTGTTTTAAAACCCAGGCTCCTGGCGGCCGTCTCGTTGATCAGCAATTGATTGATCGTATCGCTATGCCGATAGTTGTTGCCTGCTACCAATTTAATAGCATACATAGGCAAAAATTGCTCATCCGCTGTTATAAGCTGTGACTCTACATCATTCTTTTGGTAACGAAGGATGGTCCCGTTCTGCATTTTTGCAGCGGGGGCATTTCCGCTGATGCTTACCATGCTGACACCCGGCAGCTCCTTTATCCTTTGCGCCAGTACATTCTTTTTAGAGGCCGGCTCATGCCAATCCGTCTGGATATTGACAATGGCGTCCTTCCGGAATCCCATGTCTTTGTTCAGCATATAATGGATCTGTTTGCCAATGATCAGCGTACCGACGATAAATACGATGGAAATAGTGAACTGGAATACGACCAGTGATCTGCGCAGAAAAGACCGCTGCGATGGCATGCCTCCCTGCCCCTTTAAGCTGACGGCAGGCAGATAGGAGGCGAGCACCTTTGCCGGATAAAATCCTGAAAGAAGCGTTGTAACAAGAGCGATACCTCCTAAAAAAAGCAGGACCTTTGGATCAGTAACGGCAAAGTGCATGTTCACAGGCATAAAGGAATGGAACAGCTTCAACAACGGACCCGTTGCCAGCACGGCAACGCCTATGGAAAACAAGGTGAGAAGGAAAGTCTCCGACAGGAATTGAAGAACAAGCCTCTTCTTCGTGCTGCCCAGCACTTTCCGGATGCCGGTCTCCTTAGCCCGCCGTATGGACTGAGCAGTCGATAGATTGATAAAATTGATCGCGGCAATGATCAGGATAAAGGCCGCTATAGCCATCAGACCATACAAGGCCGGCAGACTTGCCTTTCGTGAATACTCATCCACGATGGTATGGTTGAAATGAATATCCGACAATGGCTGCAGACCCGCGGCCGGCTTGGCATCGGAGGGCTTCAGAAGCTCTTTGGAAAATGCCGATAGCGTTGCATTCAGCTGGTCCGGGCGCACATTCTTCGCCAGCTTGATAAAGACCTGGTTGTTGATATCCCAGTTGGCCCAATTAGCATGGATCCCATTTTTTATAAAGCTGCTCGTGACGGTGGAAAAGGAAATAAAATCCTTAAAATCAAGATCGCTGTTGGCAGTCCAGTCCTTTACGATACCGGACACCGTTAGCGTCAGGGAGTCGTTATAGACCACCTGTCTGCCGACAATGCTCTCCAAAGGCACGTCGTCAAAATAACGGCGGGCCTCCTTTTCACTAAGCACGACCTTGAAAGGATCATTCAATGCGGTGGCAGCATTGCCCGCCAGCCACTGATATTGGAAAATGGAAAAGTACTGCGGCTCGGCAATAATGATATTGTTATCCATCTCGGATTTGGGCGCCTCGAATTGTTTTGGCGTTTTACTTCCGTCAGGGACGGTGACATGGGCGTCATAGATGAAAAAATTCGCCACCGCCTCTACTCCCGGCACGAGTTTACGTAAAGCAGGAGCCGTAGGATTGGGCATACAACCACACCTGAACTTGTCCCCATTCAAATGCTCGAGCGTACCGGTGACCCGATAGATCCGGTCGCTGTCGGGATGGAACTTATCAAAACTCATCTCATGGGCAGTGATCAGATAAATGATCAAACACGCGCATATACCAAGGGAAAGGCCAAGAATATTGATCGCGCTCGTGGTCTTGTGATGAGCGATATGTCTCCAGGCAATCTTGAAATAATTTCTAAGCATGACATTTGGTTTGAATGACCTGGTATGCCCGCGAATTTGATGCCGATGCCTAAAGCATTGATTTATACTTCGATTGAATCAACCCCTTCTCTGCGAGTGTACGCTTTTGAAACGTTCCCGTACGGTTTTGTCCAGCCCTGCCTTGCAGCGCCCTGCTGCTCCCAAACTTCGCGACTGCCTCCCCGCTCCCTAAGCCCCGAAAACCGCCGCCGCCTTCCCGATGGACTGCTCCAGCCCCAGCTGCGCGAAATGGCTCATCTGCCCAAAGTCGGCAAACTCCGTTACCGTCATCTCCGTCCTGTCTTTACCGATGGCATTGAACGTCACTAATGTCCTTACGTCTTCGGGGAAGTCGGTAGGCATACCCAGCTCCGTAGGCTTCTTTTTGTTGCCCTTCTCGTCCGCCAGGTTCTGGATAAACTCGATGCTTTCCAGCGGCACGATCCTCGTGTATTTCCAAATGCTGTAATGAGACGCTCCGCCAAAATCATCGGGCGCCTTCATACAGACCAGCGAAGTGCCGCCTTCCTTGAAATGGATCTTGGCCACGGGACAGGTAAACTTATCCGGTCCCCACCACTGCATTACATACTCGGGTTCCGTCCATAGCTTCCATACTTCTTCGACGGCAGCATCGAATATCTTACTAACTTTTACAAATTCAGCCATAACTATGTGTTTTTAGGTTATCAACTCTTTTTCATATTCTTTAACACCTTATCCATATGACGAAGCCGGCCCTCCCATAGCTCACGGAACTGCTCGGCCCAGTCCGACACCTCCTTTATCCTCTGCGGATTGAGATGATAATAGATCTCCCGCCCCGACTGCTCCTGCTTCACAAGCTGGCATTCCGTGAGGATCTGTATATGTTTGGAAATGGTCTGCCGCGAGCTGTCGAAATGCTCGGCAATGGCGTTGGGAGTCATGCTTCCCACCGCGATCAAACTCAAAATGGCCCGGCGCGTAGGGTCCGATATGGCCTGGAATACGTCTCTGCGAAAATTCATACTGCAGTCATTTGACTGCAAATATATGCGCAGCTATTTGACTGCGCAAATTTATTTTGTACCCTTACAACTTTATGAAAGCCCCCTCCATACGCTCCCGCTCATTCCTCGAAATGCCGGTCCTCGTCGCCACCTCTTGCCATTCGCCGACTGCATCAACCACTCGCTTGATAATTGCCTCCCTTTTTTCTCTCTCCACCCGAAACTGTCCGGCCACTTCACGGGCAAGGTCGATATCCAGCTCGTTGCTCTGCTCTGTAATATTAAGCGTAAGTCCGGTAGCATGAACGACAGGATTCAGATCATAGGCAGGTGAGAGCCGCCATCCTTTGGGGCTAAGAAGGAACCCATGATTACGAAGATGATCATCACTATTGCTGATACAGATATTGAAAACTATGCGCCGCCATAACTCTTCAAGGTCCCGGACCGGGTGAGCGCCCTGTCGTTGGAGAAGCTCTGCAAGATGCAGATACGAGACATTGGCGGCAGCATCGGCGCCGTCCGTCTTTCCAAGAAGGGTCATGGCGGAGGCAAAATGTATACGATCACTGCCCTCCCTGTCAAACCTGCGCGTAAGAAAGGTATGATGCCTACGGGTCAGACGACGCGCCCTTCCTTCGGGCACATCCAATCCGGCCATACGTGCCAGTTCATGGACGACAGCCTCCCATCCACCCATATCATGCTCGTCGTTGCGGCTGGGGAATTTGGCGATCCAGAGCTGCCCGTCCGGATCGATAACGCTTGCCTTCGGCCGGGCTCCCCCCAATGAAGCCCCCGGCGAGATAAGCTGATTCAACCAAACGCTAAAAGCCGGATCTTCGCCGGCGCCATCATCTTCCAGATGAAGACTTGCCGCTTCCAATCTACGCAGGGATGTCATAGGTGGCGCGACCATAGCCATACTGTCGTCGAGAAAGACACCGGCAGTATCCAGCTTGAAACGCAAAGCGCCCACTCGATAGGTGTCGAATACCCCCAACAAGTAATCGCTTTCCATAAGCCCCCTGGGCCTTCGGCCTTCCTGTCTTGCGTTCAATGCTTCCCTGCGCTGCATAAGCACTCTTCCCCAACGATCAGGCGAAGAGTCGGTGAAAAGCCCAAAATTAGGTTTCTCCTCACCCAGATATTGCGGTCCTCCATATAGACGCAGATCGGGATCCAGTTCAAGAGCGGCCTGCTCCTTAAGCCAGTTCTTATCATAGGAAAAAGAAAAGACCTCTTTACCCTTCGAAGATTCAGCAGTCAGCTCCCCCATCAAAAGAGGACCATCCAATCCCACCCAATCCGCGTATACAAATATGCGTACCATTTCTTAGCTTTTTTTATTGAGCAGACCGATGTCCTGCAATTTCCTACCCAGAGGATCGTCAGCCGCCACACGAAGAAGGTCTTTCTCCAAACCAAGCACAAAGAGCACCTGTAAATAAGAGCTCATCGCCACTCCCGGATCCCCATTCTCGATCAGCTGTAAGGTTGATCGGGCAATACCTGCCCTTTCTGCTACCTGATCACGGGTGAGCTGGCGTCGCTTGCGGGCCAATTTGAGATTGATACCCAATTCTTTAAGAACCTTGTCGGCGGCAGGGAGCAAGGTATTCCTCTTACTTTGCATAAAAAAGACCGATATTTCGGTCAAATATACAAATTTCTACCGGAATATCAGTTATTTTTAACCCAGACCGTCAAAGGCCTGGTTAATTTGCTACCTTGTCCTCCATGCAACTAAAGATCATCAACGCACATATCCTGACCCCAGCCGGGTCTATCCCCTCCGGCGCCCTGCTCGTCGACAAAGGAAAGATCATATCGGTCAGCCCTGGCAATAACGATCACCCTGGCAGCGGCTTCAACGACCCCACCCCCGCCGACACGATCATCGACGCCAAAGGACAATATCTTTCTCCCGGATTTATCGACATCCATGTACATGGCGGCGCCGGTCACGACTTTATGGACAATACGGTGGAAGCCTTTCTCGCCATCGCCCGGCTCCATGCACAACACGGCGCCACCTCCATGACGCCGACTACCCTTAGCAGCGGACACGCCGACCTGCTCAAAACCCTGGACACCTACGCAGAGGCGCATCCCCTGAATCACCACGGCGCCCAATTCATCGGCATGCACATCGAAGGCCCCTATTTCTCCATGGAACAACGGGGCGCACAGGACCCGCGCTATATCCGTAATCCCGACCCCGCCGAATACGAACCCATCATCCAAAAATATCCGTTCGTACGCCGCTGGAGTGTAGCGCCGGAGCTGGAAGGCGCCATGACCATGGGCCGCTACCTTGTCCAGCACAACATATTGCCTTCGCTGGCGCACACCAATGCCATCGACGAGGAAGTATTCGAAGCCTTCGACAACGGATATACCCTTGCCACCCATTTTTATAACGCCATGTCCACGGTCTCACGGCGCAATGCCTTCCGGTACGCAGGGGTCATCGAAGCGGGCCTTTTGCTCGACGACATGTCGGTGGAGATCATCGCGGATGGCAGACATCTGCCGGCCACCCTGTTGAAGCTGGTATATAAGATCAAGGGACCGGATAAGATCGCTCTTATCACGGACGCCATGCGGGCCGCCGGCACCCGTGCAACATCCAGTATCCTGGGAAGGATCGGTGAAGGCATCGAAGTCCTTATCGAAGACGATGTCGCGAAATTGCCGGACAGGACCGCCTTTGCAGGCAGCATCGCCACCGCGGACAGGCTTGTCAGAACGATGATCCAGCTCGCGGATATCCCCCTGAAGGACGCCATAACCATGATGACCGCCACGCCCGCCCGTATCATGGGTGTCGCGGATAAAAAAGGGGCCATACGCCCGGGCATGGACGCGGACCTGGTCCTCTTCGATGACAATATCGATATTAGTCATACCATCATCGGTGGTAATATTGTTTTCCAATCATGACTAACCAAACATTCAAAAAAGATAAGCTAACGGTACACGTGCTCGAAGACCGGCTCGCATTAGGACGGCATGCCGCTGCCATGGCCGCGGAAAAGCTAAAAACGCTGGCGCGCACGCAAGACAGCATCGATATCATATTCGCCGCCGCCCCCTCTCAAAATGAATTCCTGGCAGCGCTGGTCTCGGACAAAACCATTCCCTGGCAAAAGATCAACGCCTTCCACATGGACGAATACATAGGGCTGCCGGCCGGGGCGCCGCAATCCTTTGCCCATTTCCTCCGAACGCATATCTTCGACAAGGTACCCCTCGCATCGGTACACTACATCGACGGCAACGCACCCGACACCGAACAGCTACGCTATACCCGGCTGTTGGGAACACATCCACCGGATGTCGTATTCATGGGCATCGGCGAGAACACGCATCTCGCATTCAACGACCCGCCCGTGGCGGACTTCCACGACGCAAGGCTGGTAAAACAGGTAGAGCTCGATGCCGTCTGCCGCCGGCAGCAGGTCAACGATGGCTGCTTTGCCCGCCTGGATGAGGTGCCGAAATACGCTATCACCCTCACCATACCGGCGCTGATGATGGCCAGGTACATCTACTGTATGGTACCAGGTCCCACCAAAAGACAAGCTATTACCCATACGCTCAACGAGCCTGTTTCGGAGACCCATCCGTCGACGATATTGAGAGAGCACGAACATGCCCATCTTTTTGTAGACCATCAAAGCTATCAACCATGAAAGTCCCAGCCATCCTGCTTGCCCTCCTGGCAAGAGCTGTCTTCCTTGCCCTCTTTCTGTCCGCTGGCAGCGTACCAGCCCAAACGGTCCCGGAGAAAGATTTCCGTGTCAAAGGTTTCCACCTCGACATGCGCATACAGGTAATGCCTATGCCGGCGCTTCGAACCCTCGCGACCGATCTTCGTAAAAAAGGGATCAATACCCTGCTGGTGGAATGGGAAGCCTCCTATCCTTTCAAGGATGAACCCATTATTGCAAACCGCTATGCCTACACTCGTAGCGAGATCGTGGACTTCACCCGCTATTGTCAGAGCATCGGTCTGGACGTTATCCCCTTGCAGCAAAGCTTTGGTCATGTGGAATATATCCTTCGCCACGCCCGTTATGCCCAGCTGAGGGAGGACGATCGCGACCTCTCCCAGGTCTGCCCCGCACAGACGGACCTGAACAAAGAATTGTTTACCACACTGTACAAAGACCTGATCTCCACCCACACATCCCCATACATACACATCGGCTGCGATGAGACGCATCTGTTGGGTCACTGCCCCCGCTGTCAAAAGCTGGTCGCGGAAGAAGGGCTGTCGAAGCTCTACTTCAATCATCTAAAAATGCTTTGCGACATCGTCATCAGCCTCGGCAAGATCCCCGTCCTCTGGGCCGACATTGCCCTGAAATATCCGGAGTACATCAAGCTCCTGCCCAAACAGACCATACTCGTCGACTGGAACTATGGCTGGGCCATCGACAGATTTGGCAGCCATACAGCCCTTGCAAACAGCGGCTATGAGGTCTGGGGCGCCCCGGCGCTGCGCAGCGATCCCGACAACTACTACCTCACCCGCTGGCAATATCATTTCAACAACATCAGCACCTTTATCCCCCAATGCGCACAATTCGGCTACAAAGGCGTGATCATGACCTCCTGGTCGACATCCGGAGAGTATGACGCCGCCTGGGATGGGAGCGGTGACCTGAAAGACCTGTACGCCGTCCGTCATGTATATCCGATCACAGGGTTCCATATGCTGGTCGATGCGTTCATAGACGCGCTGGCACGGCCGGAGTCATTCGATCGTGATAAATTTATCATCGAATATTGCCGACAGCGGTATGGCCTGAATGAGGCGTCCGCAAATCTTTTCAAAACAGCGCTCTTTACGACCCCTTACAAAGTGGTCGGTGGAAAGGTCCTTTCGCCAACATCATTATCCCTGACAGCGCTGTTGGACAGCGCGCGGATGGCCGCCACTATACTGGATACGCTCCACCCTATAAAGAACCAGACGGAATTCGAACACTACCGGCTGATGGCCAGGATCAGGGTGTACTATCTCACCTACCTGAACATCGAGGCACAGGCCAATGCGGCATCCAACCCGGACGATCTAAAAAAATATATTGCTCAGCTGAAAACGCTGATGGCTACTGAGCCGGCGCTGGATGAGGATTTCAGGAGGCTCAATAAAGATGCCCTCTACCCGGCGGCTATAGAAGAAGAAAATACGATCAGGACCTATCGAGCACATCGCCTGTTCGAACGCCTGGCGGGCATCACTACGTTCGAAACAAAAAAAAACCGATAAATTCGCGTCCCAACCTATCAGCTCATTATGAAACAAATCTTGTTTACCCTGATTACGATCGTCCTTTCATTCCATGTACCCGCCCAGGATATAAAGGTCATACCGTATCCATCGTCGGTCAGCGTCCAGAAAGGAAGCATCTCTATCCCTGAAAACGTAGTTTTCCGCTCCACGAATTTTTCATCCCTCCTCTCCTATTTCAACACAGCCCTATCCCCCGGCAATAAGTCACGCCCGCAACGCGACATCGATCTGTCTATCACCGGCAATGGAGTCCCCGGCAGCTATCGCCTGTCCACCCTGGATAAGACGATAAACATCTCCGGTACGGACACGGCCGGCGTCATGAATGGCCTGGTAACCTTGCTGCAATTGTGCAAGACCGCTACCCCTGCAGCACATCGGTTGGTCCTTCCCCGCCTCACGATCCTCGACACGCCCCGCTATGGATGGAGAGGGGTCATGCTGGACGAATCAAGACATTTTTTTGGACGGCAGCAGGTGGAACAGCTGCTTGACTGGATGGCTTTCTATAAGCTCAATAAATTCCATTGGCACCTGACGGATGCCAATGGCTGGCGCATCGAAATAAAAAAATACTCGCTGCTCACCAGCATCGGCGGCCGGGGCAATTTTTCGGACTCTACAGCCTCCGCGCAATACTATACCCAAAAGGAGATACGCGACATCGTGGAATACGCCGGACAAAGAGGCATTGCCGTCATTCCCGAAATTGACATGCCCGGGCATGCCACAGCCGCCAATCACGCCTATCCCCAGTTCTCGGGAGGGTTTACCAAAGGCTATCCCGACTTCACATTCAATCCTGCCAGTGAGGAGACCTATACATTCATTACGGATCTTTTCAGGGAGCTCCTTCCTTTATTCCCCGCGCACATCATCCACATGGGCGGTGACGAAGTCGCCCTTGGCATCAAGGCCTGGGCGGAAAATCCGACGATCCGGACCCGAATGAAGGAGCTGGGCTATACAGACCTGACCCAGATGGAACATTATTTTTTACGTAGAGTGGCCGATAGCCTGATCCGTCTTGGCGGCACGCTCGTCTGCTGGGATGAGGCCGTAACAGCCAATCTCCCCGTCGAAAAGACCATTATCACATGGTGGCGTCACAATCTTCCCGAGACACTGGCGGATGCACTGGGAAGAGGATACCATATCATTCTTTGCCCGCGCCTGCCCATGTATTTTGACTTTGTACAGGACAGTACGCATCGCTCCGGTCGCAAATGGGGAGGACTGTTCAACAGCTATCTGGATGTATATGATTTCCCCGATGATAAGATGGCGCCCGGCACACAGCCGGATAAGCAGATCCTTGGCACGCAGGCCAATCTGTGGACAGAGACAGTGGCCTCCGTCAAAAGGCTTCAATTCCTCCTCTTTCCCCGTATAGCCGCGCTGGCGGAAGCCGCCTGGTCGACAAAGGAAAATAAGAGTCATTCATCGTTTGATGCAAGACTGAAAGCACAGCTGCCGCTGTATGACCGTTCAGGATTGTATTATTATGATCCGTTCGATCCGGACAATCACCCCGAGCCCATAGACATTTCCAAACATTGAATAAGGAAGGCGGCTCCAGTCTTCTTTTCCATGGCAGCCCAGATCTTGCCGCCTATCCCCGGCGTGATCATCACCCGTATATAATCGTTCTCCAACGTCACCACCTTCCATTCTTTCTCCACCGGCACGCTGGCAAATCCATCCCACCGATAGTACGGATATACGGGCGGAGGCAAAGGAATAGGGTTGGGGTCCGAATAAGGGTAGGTGGTGAAGGACCCGTGCAAACGGTTGAGTAAATTCCCCCGGCCGCCCTATTTATTGAGAAAAGCAAATTATCTTGCGACACCATGAACAGGATATTTTTATTTTGCTGCCTGCTCGGCACACTGCAAACACTAGCCCAGAACAAAGACACTCAATTAGCCCCCACGCCCCCCATGGGCTGGAACAGCTGGAACTTCTTCGAAGGGAAAATAGACGAGACCATCGTCAAACAGACGGCCGACGCCATGGTGCAGAACGGCATGCTGGCGACAGGCTACAGCTATCTTGTCATCGACGACTATTGGGTAGGCGGCAGGGACAACCATAACAAACTATTCCCCGACGCAACCCGTTTCCCGGGCGGCATGAAGGCCCTGGCGGATTATGTACATTCGAAAGGGCTGAAGCTGGGCATCTACTCCGATGCGGCAACCCTTACCTGTGGCGGGGTCACGGGCAGCTATGGTTTTGAAGAGCTGGATGCAAAAACCTTCGCCGAATGGGGGATCGACTACTTCAAATATGATTATTGCAATGCCCCGGATGATGTAACGACGGCCTTCACCCGATACAAAAAAATGGGCGACGCCCTGAAAAGCAGCGGACGTGCCATAGTATACAGCATCTGTGAATGGGGACAGCGAAAACCCTGGCTGTGGGCAAGGGCTGCCGGCGGTCAGCTGTGGAGGACTACCTGGGACTCCAGGGATGCATGGCAATCCAACGATAAGGACCTCACGGGCGTGATGGAAATATTCGATCAGCAGAATGGGCTGGAACAATATGCAGGCCCGGGAGGATGGAACGACCCGGACCTGCTCATGGTAGGACTATATGGCAAGGGCAGCTCTTCCAGCGTCAATGGCCGCTTCAAGGGTTGCAACGCCACGGAATATCGCTCGCATTTTGCCTTGTGGTGTATGCTGGCCGCCCCCCTCATGGTCAACTCGGACCTCCGTAACATAGAGCCCGCCACACTATCCCTGCTGACCAATCGGGACCTGGTCGCCATCGACCAGGACAGACTCGGCAAACAAGGACATATCGTCTATAAAAAAGACAGTATCGAAGTGCTGGCCAAAGAGCTCGACAAAGACGAAATAGCTATTTGCGTATTGAACAGGTCGGCTCAACCCGTCACGCTCACTATCGATATTCCCGGGCAGCTGGGCATCCGCGCTCCTTTTGGGCGCATGAAAGACATTTTCGGAGGGACCACCGCCAAATACAATGGCAGGATAAAATGCGCACTGGATGTCCATGATACACGGGTGTATAGGTTGAGCTTATAACCCCGCCGGAGGTTTTCCTCCGACCGTGGACCCGGGCCGGCCAGGTCACAGCCCCGTCATCTTCTCCAACGCCTCGGGATACCGACCTCCCAGCACGACGATCTTCGACGCGGCATCATCGATATCACGAAGGTCTTCCGACGTAAGCCGGATCTCCGCGGCCTTCACGTTCTCTTCGAGACGATGCAGCTTGGTAGTGCCCGGTATGGGAACGATCCATGGCTTTTGCGCCAGCAGCCATGCCAGCGCTATCTGTGCGGGAGTAGCCTCCTTACGTTGTGCTACCTTTCCCAGCAGGTCGATCAACGCCTGGTTCCCAGCCAATGCCTCGGGTGTAAACCTCGGAAGCATATTGCGAAAATCCCCGCTCTCGAATCGCGTGCTCGCATCCATCTTCCCTGTCAGGAACCCTCTGCCCAACGGACTATACGGCACCAGCCCGATCCCAAGCTCTTCCAGAACAGGCAGCACTTCACGCTCCACCTCCCGCATCCATAATGAATATTCGTTCTGTAGCGCGGCCACCGGCTGTACGGCATGCGCACGGCGTATGGTCTGCACACCCGCCTCCGACAGTCCAAAGTAACGGACCTTGCCTTCCCGGATCAGATCCTTTACGGTGCCGGCCACCTCTTCGATAGGTACATTCGGATCCACCCGGTGCTGGTACAACAGATCGATGACATCCACCTTAAGCCGCCGCAACGAAGCCTCGGCCACCTCTCTGATATGCGCTGGACGGCTGTCCACACCCACAGGTCTGCCCCCGCTGCCGCTATCGAATTTAAACCCGAACTTGGTAGCGATCACCACCCTGTCCCGCACAGGCGCCAGCGCCTCCCCTACCAGCTCCTCATTCGTCAATGGCCCATACACCTCGGCCGTGTCAAAAAATGTCACGCCCCTGTCCACCGCAGCGCGAAGTAACGATATCATTTCCTTCTTATCGGCAGGCCTGCCATAGGCATAATCCAGCCCCATACACCCATAACCAAGAGCGGAAACTTCCAGCCCACTCTTCCCCAATTTTCGCTTTTCCATATCTTTTTTGACAAAGTTAGGCAGACCCGCCCCCTCGCCGTTAACAGTTATCAAACCAAAAACTATGAAAATCCAACGGTTGTCGCAGCCTTACATATTATACAATTTTTAATATATAGTTTGAAAATATTGCACATCTAAGATTTTTGGTATATTTTTAAGTGATCCAATTCCTAAATCCATTTGAAAAACCAGGAACTTCTATCACCTGTCAAGGATCCCAAGGTCAGCTTTTGGCGGCTAAATACGTTCATCGTAGTAGCCATGTGCTGCAATCTGATCAACTTTCTCTATTACATCCCCGATGGCATGATGCACAGCGCCACTATCGAAATAGTCGGCATCTTTATACTATTTATATTCATCCTCTTCAACATGAAGGGGCGTTCCGATATCCCTACCCTGCTCAGCATCTTCTTTGTCAACCTGCATGCCTTCTGTCTCTGCTATGTACAGGGTACGGACCAGGCATCCTTCTTATACCTGTTCCCCTTCGTCATGGCCATGATCTTCTTCCTTCGCATCCGGAAGAATAACTTTGTCATCACCACCTTTGTCACCTTTACGGCGCTGAACCTGCTGGTCATCATCCTTTTCTTTCCCCGCCATTTCGATAAGTTCGAGCATGTGACGGACGCCATCGTCGACCACCACCGCAAGCTCAACATCATTCTTAACTTCCTGCTGGTCATCGTCTTCTTCTATGTAGTGCTACACCTCCTCGACGCCAAGGAAAAAAGGAACAAAAAACAGATCGCCTCTCTCGTACATGCGGAAATAGAGATCACGCAGGCAAAAGACCGTGCGGAAAAGGCGGCAGCCGCCAAGACGCGATTCATGAGCAACATGAGCCACGAGCTTCGCACACCCCTCAACGCCATCATCGGCACCACACACCTGCTGCGGGAGGAACACGAACAGCTGCAAGACAGCGATCATTTTAAGATCTTGCTGGACTCGTCCAAACACATGCTCCACCTGGTAAATGAAGTGCTGGACTTCAACAAGCTGGATGAAGGCAAGCTGGAGCTGGTATTGTCGCCATTCGATCTTACGGAGATCCTCCAGCAGGCATCCGATACCGTTACTACAACCATACAACAAAAGAATATCAACCTTTTCCTGGACATCGACGCTGTCCCAAAAGACAAGAAAGTGGTAGGTGATGAGATGAGGCTGAAACAGGTCATCCTCAACCTCCTGTCCAATGCCGCGAAATTCACCGAGGCGGGCTCCGTCACCCTGAAGGTGCATGTCAACCACCTCACCGACACCATCGCCAATATCTATTTTGCCGTCATCGATACGGGCATAGGCATTCCCGCCGAAAAGATGCACCTCATTTTCGACAGCTTTACACAGGCCGATGCCGAAACTACCCGCAAATACGGCGGGTCGGGGCTGGGTCTCAGCATCTGTAAAGAATTGGTAAGAAAAATGGGTGGCGTCTTGCAGGTGAACAGCCTGCCGGGCAAAGGCAGCACGTTTTATTTCAACCTGACCCTATCCATCCAGCAGCCAATGGCAGCCGCGCCGGCAGAAAAGTCCAACGGCGTAAAAAAGCTCCATGGCGTCAGGATACTCCTGGCCGAGGACAATGCCGTCAATATGAAGATAGCCCGCCGCTTCCTCCACAGCTGGGGCGCCAGCATCTCCGTGGCGGAGAATGGACGCATAGCCTGGGAGATGTTCCAGCAGGACAGCTTCGACCTGTTGCTCATCGATCTGGAAATGCCCCTGATGGATGGCAAGACATTATTGACAGAGATCCGGAAGGTCAATAAAGAGATCCCCGCCATCGCCTTTACCGCCGCCGTCTATGACAACATGTACGACGACCTGCAAAGACATGGTTTCAACGGATTCCTGCGCAAGCCCTTCCATCCCGAAGAAATGCACCGCAATATCATGCTGCACCTGGGAAAGAACTGACTATTGCTTATCATGGGAGCCTACTGGCTATTCCTGCTTTACCGGGTATTTCCTTAAGAATTCCTTTTTGGAATCCTTGTACCATGACACCATTCTAAGCTTGCGCAGGGTATAAATATATATCCATGCTAAATCCAGCTGTCCAGGCAGGAAACCCGCCCTTGCACTGCCGGGGAAGAGATGATGATTATTGTGCCATTCGCCTGCCAGTAGCCCTGGTCTTGTTTGGTTCACGGACAAATTGCTCCTGTCGAAATCAACCCCCTCTTTATGTTTTTTCTTTCCGCCGCCATGTCCGGTATAATTGAAAGCCCTGATCCCTGTGAACCAGAGAAGGGCAGCCGAGAATATGGCGCAAGCCAGCGCCGGCCCGCCAATAAGGAAAAATACCGTAAACCAAAATCCCCAGTTAAGGAGCCATATGACTATCGTATACATTGGGCTGGCCATTGACCCCCATTTTTGATATTGCTGATATGAATTCAATTTGACCCCTGTATGGTCCATGAATGCCCTTGCCTTTTTATGGCCATATTCACTCAGGTCGGGGGACACCCGTTGGTGATTATATTCCGCCAGCATGCAATATAAGAGTCCGGCCCGCGCATTATAGGGATCACCCGGCTCATCCGACTTGCAATGATGCACATGATGCGAGATCACATATATTTCCTCCGGCACTGTTTTTATGACCAGATTTTGCGTAATGGTCCGCCATAAAGGATGGCTGAAACCATACGATTTGTGCGTGCAGTAGCGGTGAAACCAGATCGTTCCGTGGGTGCCCATGATCATCATGCTATACACAACGACGGCTATCACCAGGTACCATGAAAAGTATTTGAAAAGAAAAAGCAAAAAGAAAGGCACAAGCCCTAGCAGCATCAGCACGCTGACGAATGATATCCAGTTCTTACGGGATTTGAAAATATTTACGCGTGCAAAAGCTTCCGACCAAAGCTGCTGTCTGGTGGGAATTATCAACTGCGCCTGCTTGTCTTTCCATCCGTAGGAAGGCATGTAAAGCAAGTTGTCTATAAATGAGCCTTTAACCATAGCAATTTCTTGAATATTGGACTAATAGAGGTAAAGTACACGAATCTTTCCGTACCTGCTAATTTATCTTGTGCATTAATGTTAAATTTCCCTTTTTGCACGATATATTATGTCGTATCCATTTTAAAGACTACCTTTAAACCAGATTGGGATTATACAACATTAAGTACTCGATTCGCATCTTCTCTCACTATTGTTTTCGTTTCCTCTACTTTTTATTGCATTGCTCAGTTATTTTTAATCTTTTAATTTACTATTATGAACATGTATGTATCAAACCTGGGCTTTCAGGTGACAGAAGACGAATTGAGATCCTTATTTAACAGGTATGGAGAAGTAACATCGGCAAAAGTGATTACCGATAGAGAGACTGGCAGGTCAAGAGGTTTCGGATTTGTGGAAATGGCCGACAAGGCGGGTGAAGCTGCGATGAAAGAGCTGAATGGCTCCCATGTGGACGGAAGGACGATGTCCGTTTCAATAGCCAGGGCAAGATCGGACAGCGGAAGCAGCTCCTATTCGCGTGATAGAGGTCATCGCTGGTAGGCCGGCAAACTCATAAACACAGCTTTAAAAAAAGAAACCTTCGGATGTTATCATCCTGTAGTCCGTCCGTTATTTTTTTAATCATGTAAATTA
The DNA here is from genome assembly GCA_035545935.1 of Puia sp. Lineage (GTDB taxonomy): Bacteria > Bacteroidota > Bacteroidia > Chitinophagales > Chitinophagaceae > Puia. Next base: position 78,270 of record DASZXP010000237.1, read on the forward strand.
AGTATCGTTAAAGGTAAGTAAAACGGGTGCCATCGCTTTCTTATCTTTAACATCTTTATCATGTATCGTTCTATCATTACAGGTTCAGGCGCTTATATCCCGAAGCATATCGTAGACAATAACGATTTTCTATCCCATGCATTTTATTCGGAAGAAGGCAATCCCATAGGAAATACTTCGGACAGAATTATAGATAAATTCAGTAAGATCACCGGTATACTCCAGCGGCGGTATGCCGCAAATGAGCTTTCGACGTCGCAAATGGCGGCCAGGGCAGCAGAACTGGCCCTTGCGGACAGCGGCATGAACAAAGAAAACCTCGATCATATCATCGTGGCGCACAACTTTGGCGATCTGAAGGAAAAAAACTCTTTTCCCGATATCGTACCTTCTCTTGCCTCCAGGGTCAAACACCTGTTGAATATCACCAACCCCGCCTGCATTCCCTACGATCTGGTCTTTGGCTGCCCCGGCTGGCTCCAGGGAATGATCCATGCCGATGCATTTTTCAAAGCCGGCATAGGAAAGAATGCATTGATCATTGGCGCCGACATACTTTCCAGAACCCTTGATCCGCATGACCGTGACAGCATGATATTTTCCGACGGCGCAGGAGCTGTTATACTCGAATATAAAGAGGTAGATGATCCCCTGGCGGGTATACTGTCGACGAATGTGCGATCGGACGCCGGCGAGGAATGCGGCTTCATACATATGGGCACATCCTTCAATCCCGAAAAAATGTCAGATGCCCAATATCTGAAAATGAAAGGCCGCAAAGTATACGACTATGCTTTGCGCCATGTTCCGGCGGCGATGAAAGAATGCCTGGACAGATCCGGGCAGGCTTTAGATAAACTAAAAACCATATTTATCCACCAGGCCAACGAAAAAATGGACGATGCCATTGTCAGGAACTTTTATAACCTGTATGGAATTTCCGAGCCGCCCGTAAATATCATGCCCATGTGTATCCAATCGCTCGGCAACAGTTCGGTCGCTACGACCCCCACGCTATTCGATCTTGTCAGGAGATCATCGATGCCGGGTTTCAGTCTCAGCAAGGGAGATACGATACTTTTCGCCTCTGTCGGAGCGGGCATGAATATCAATGCGGTATGTTATGGCTACCTATGATGATCTGCAACCCTACAAGCCGGTGAGGGCCGGCGCGGCCGGAAAATCTATCGGTATCTGCGTCATCGCAAAAACATAATTCGTAAAGATCCTCACCACCACAAATCCGATCAGCTCCATAAGCGCCCCCTCGTCACAAATATACGTCTACAATTGCACAGCCACAGCCAATCCCTTATACTCAACGGCCTTGCGGACCTTGCCCGCCACAATATCGAACTTCCTCTCGGACAACATCCCCGCAGCCAGGCAGCTGCATAAGATCAGCCAAATTGTCTTCATACTGCTAAAATATAAAACCCGGCCGGCTGGCCGGGCTGCAAAATTTAAAAATGATCAATTAGTCGGATAACCCGGATTCTGCGTCAGGTTCGAATTCTTCGCGATCTCCGTTCGGGGTATCGGGAACAACACTCTGTAATCCCCATTCGGCGAATGCGACAACCAGGACTTTTTGGTGAACACGCCAAATCGTATCAGATCCGTACGGCGACGGGCCTCCTGGCAAAACTCCCAGGCCAGCTCATCCAGCATCCGGCCATATTGAATATCCGCCCCTCCTTCCTCCGTGGTGGTCAAATGATTCCTCAGCCCATAATCGTAGCTGCTTCCTCCCATCAGTTGCGCACCGGTGACGGTAGCTTTCGACGGAGCAGTCTTGAAATCCCGTTGCCGCACCTCTGTCACGAGGTCGGCCGCATCATCGGCATGCCCGGTCCTCAACAACGACTCGGCCTTCATCATCAATATATCGGCATACCGGAACAGCGGCCAGTCATTGCTCAGCCGGTTGGTAGCGCCCATGGCGATCTCGAACTTACCCAGCCGGAACCCATCCACCTCATCCGATACATCCACGCCAGGCACATAATTCCGGTATGACAACGGCTTGCCGGCAAAATCCCCCATGGTCCCGAAAAGACTGTCGCCCTCGGCCGTGAACTGCTGCCCCTTGATAAAATTGTCCTGGTACCTGCTGTCGTCCACATCGAAGGTATTGATGAACTGCGGTATCGCACAAACCCCGCCCCAGGGGGAAGATTGCAGCTTATAAGTAGCCTGGTTCTCCGGCTCCAGCGTCTGCATATGCACATCAAAAGAGTTCCAGTCGCTGACATACTTCGAGTCGAAGGGCAATGCGAAAATGATCTCTTTCGAATTTTCGTTCTCCGTGAGGAACACGCTTTTCTGGTTGGACTCCAGGACAAATTTTTGGGAATTGATGATCGTATCACAGACGGCGATACATTTATCCCATGCCGCAGTACCCGAATACACCTCCGCATTCAGGTACATCTTGGCCAGCAGCGCAAGACCGGCCCATTTATTGAACTTGCCATAGGTGGCGGCATTGTTCTCTGCGCTGACCAAAGGAATATTCGTGACGAGCTCGTTCACGATAAAATCATATACCTGCTTCCTCGTGCTTTGTGTCGGCAGGAACCCATCGGGCACGTCGAACTTATCCACGATGGGCACATTTCCATAGCTATCGCATAACACCCAGTAATAGGATGCCCGCAACAATTTTATCTCCGCGATCAGGGACGAGGTATCCTTGGCAGCCACCGGTATCTTGCCGGATTGCACCTGGTAAATGATCCGGTTGCAATTGGTGATCCCCTGGTAAGTCCGGGTCCAGACATTGATCACGATATCATCATCCGTGGTCCATTTATGTTCATGTATCCTCCGGTATACGCCGCCATCCACCCAGCCATTCGGACGGGCAGGCGTCAGCATCTCATCCCCGGATACTTCCTGCGCCCTGTATAACGTATTCCACTGCAGCAGCAGCCCGCGCCAATCCACATAGGCGGCGCCGGAAAGGGCGGCCAGGTCGGAGCTGCCAGGTACAAAATCACTGGCGACGATCTGATTATAGGAAGTGCTTTTCAGCTTGGTACAGCCGGACGTCGTCGCCACGGCAACGATCAGCAGGCTCCAAAATAATTTTATATTGTTGTTCATATTTGCATTCGTTAAAGTTAAAAGGTCACATTCAGGCCAATGGTAAACGTGCGGGTGGTCGGATACTTATAGGGACTGTCCATACCCGGGTCCAGGCCGGAGGTAGGCGTTTGCGCTACACCCGACTGCGCCGTGGACAATCCGTTCCGCAGACTCACCTCGGGATCGATGCCCTTATACCCAGTGATGATCAGCGCATTCAGCACGGCGGCATACAACCTTGCCGACTGGATATACCGCATACCTGTATGCGTGAAATTATACCCCAACGTCACATTGTCGATCTTCCAATAATCGCCGTTCTCGATATAATAGCTGTTGAACTCTACAGGGGACTTCAGCTGCGTCTTGCCAAAGACCTTGTCATAGGCATTCTTCAATAGATTATATTGAGCCTGTGTAGGGTTCTCGAGCATCATCCGCTGCAGATTGGCCACCTGGAACTTGAAGGCCCCGCGCTGCGTAATACTCAGGTCCCAGTTCTTATACCGGAAATTGTTGTTCCATCCCAAATAGAATTTGGGTATGCCGTTTCCAATGACCCGCTTGTCGCCAAAGGAATGCGTAAAATCGGAATACTTCACGGGCTTCCCGTCGGCGCCCTCATACACCCATTGACCATAGTTGGCTACATCCGAAGGATCGTTGCCGATGTCCGTGACCTTGAACCCATAAAAATTACCCACGGGACCACCCACTTTCAACAAATGCGAGAAAGTCTGTATGGGTGGGAAGATCGCACCCACCAGCAGATAGTCGGTGGACGTCTTGTAAATATCGTTCGACAGGCTCTTTAGCTTGTTGGAATTCGTAGAATAGGTGATGGTGGAATTCCATTCGATGTCCTTTTTCTTTACAGGTACGAAATTGATCGCTACCTCTACCCCCTTATTTTCCAATTCGCCTACATTGGCCAGGGTCTGGTTAAACAGGTTGGGAGGACTGGGCACATCGTACAGGAACAGCAGGTTATGTATCTGACGGTTGTAATAGTCCACGCTGCCGCTGATCCGGTTTTGAAGAATGCTGAAGTCAAGACCGATATTCGTCTCCCTCTTCTCCTCCCACTTCAAATTGGGATTGGCATTCTGCGTAGGCACCAGCGTCTGTATCCACTGACCGTTGGAATACACAAAACCTCCATAGCCGATGACGCCCACTCCACGGAAAAGATCGGACGGCTGCGAGCCCGTCACTCCATAGCCCACCCGCAGCTTCAGGTCATCGAATATCTTTTGCCCCGCCATAAAGGTTTCCTTCGAGATACGCCACCCTGCCGACACAGCAGGGAAAGTGCCCCACGGATTCTTCGTACCCCACAGCTGACTGGCCTCTTCGCGTCGAACACTGGCCATCAAAAGATAGCGTTCATCATAATTGTATGTCAATCGACCGAAAAAGCCGATCAGGTTGGTCTCGCTCTTGAAATTATTGATCAGCCCCTGGTAGTCGCCGCTGCTGATGGCCCGGCCAAGACCGATATCATTCCAGCCAAACTTGTCGGTAGGGAAATCCCAGTTCTCCGTGGAATTGCTGGTATATACATTTTCCTGGTAGCTGTAGCCGCCGAGCAGCACCAGGTGATGCTTGTCGAAATTGTGGGTATACTCCGCCGTCAGCTCCATCAGCCTATCGATGGACTCGTCGCCGCCGATCTTCGCATAGCCGTTCTTTCCATCCCGCAGGGTGGATACATGCTGCTTGGTTTCCCTGTATCCAAAGTCGCTGATCCGCTTGGCATAGGAGAATACGCCGGACAGCTTCAGGCCTGCTATGGGCGTAAACACAATGGCGCTCTTGTAGCGGGCGTTGCTTTCATTGGACTCGCCATCGCTTTCCATCAGGTCCGACACGGGGTTCTCATAGTCGAACTTGGTCAGCTCCTGGAACCATGTTCCATCGGGGTTCTTCAGGGGAGAAGTGGGATTCTGCATCGTGGCCTCCCGGTAGATATTGCCATTGAAGCCATTCCATTTCCGCGACGAGCTGAATAAGTTCAAATTGATCTTGAGCTTATTGTCGAACATGCTGTGATTGAAGTCCGCATGACCGCTAAAGATCTGGTTGTAGGATTTTTTGAATATGCCGGGAGAATTATTGTAGTTGCCGTTGATCAGGTAGTTGGTAGTGGAGTTCCCGCCCCGGAAGGTAAGGTTATGGGACTGAAGGACGGGCTTTTGGGTGATGGCCTTTACCCAATCGGTGCTGGCGCCATTGTCCGCCATCTCGGTCTTGCGAAGCCCCGCCTTTACCTGCGCCCGGAAATCGGCTGCCGTGGAAAGGTTCAGCTTTCTGGCAACGGCCTGTGTACTAACGTAGCCGCTGTACTCCACATCGCTCCGGTTGTTGCCGCTGGCCCGCTTGGTGGTGATCAGTATCACGCCATTGGTACCACGGGTGCCATAGATGGCAGCAGCCGATCCATCCTTCAATACATCTATCGACTCGATGTCCTGTGGAGCCACGGTCCGCAGATCACCGGGTATCCCATCAACGAGCACCAGCGGATTCTGATTGGCCCCCATCAATGTCGTTTGTCCACGTAAAAGGATCTGGGTATTGCCGGTGGGATCGCCACTGGGAGATATGACTGTCAGGCCCGCGATCTTACCCTGGATCAGCTGTCCGGCATCCGTCACCGACCCCTTGATAAAATTCTCGGCTTTCACCGTCGCCACGGCGCTGGTCAGGTCCCCTTTACGCTGCGTGCCATATCCGATGACCACTATTTGCGTGAGCTCCTTGTTCAACAACTGCAGGGATACGGACAAGGGCTTGTTCGCCTCCGCCCGGACCTCCTGTGTGGCATAGCCTATCAGGCTAAATACCAGCGTCGGATTATCTCTTGACGTCGTCAACGAAAAACTACCATCCTCCCGGGAAGTAGTGCCATTGCCCGATCCTCTCTCCTGGATGGTAACGCCGGAAAGCGCATTTCCGCTGGCATCCGTGATCTTACCCGTGATGGGCGTAGCCGCCTCCGCGGCCTTACGGATAGTGATGGAATCCAGGATGACATATAGCCGCTCGTTGACCTTACGATAGGTGAGCGAACTGTTCTTCAGGACCATCTTCATTACCTCGTCCAACGAAGCATGATCGACGGCCACGGAGGTGCGCTGCTGGTCCCTGGCAAGCACGCTGGTCTTGTAGACAAACCTGTAAGACCCCTGATCTTCGATTGCCTTGAGGACATCCTTTACTGTCGCATTGTCAAGCCTTAAGCTTATATTCCCCTGACCATAGCTCCTGGCCGCGGCCGGGAGGGTAAAGCAGGTAATGAGTATAATGGCAAGCTTCGTCATCAGGAAATATTTGAAAGTTAACCTGGCTGCCGCGCACGGCAATCCATGTCTTGTTTTTTTCATACCTTAGCAAGAGTTAAATGTTAGTTTAAATAGCCTCCCACGGCTGTTTACTGTCTTTTACGAATACGGAGAATGCCGCAAACATTCTCCGTTTAATTTTTTACGTAGTTATTTTCATATGCAGCAGTTTTTTGGTTTATAGTAATAATCCCAGCGCCAGCATCGCTTTCGGGTAGACCCGGCGGCCCGGCATCAAGGCTTTATAATAACCTCATTCCGGCGGATAACGTACTTGAAATTCCCCGACAACTGCAGCGCATACAGCACCTCCGTCAGATTGTCGTCATCAAATACGCCTGAATACTCTATATTCTTCAGCTCGTCCCCCTGTATGATCACCTTCACGCCATACCATCGCTCCAGCTTCAACGCCACCTCGCCCAGGGTCTCGCCGTCGAATACCAGCTTGTTCTTTGTCCATAACACTTCAGAAGCCTCTGTATCCTTATTCAAATGATGCACCTGCGTCAGGGTCATCACAGCCGGCTTCTTCTTCACATCGGGGATCTGTATGCTGTCATTTTGCACCAGCGTGCTGTCATTGCTGACGATGAGCTTTTCGTTGGGTTTTAAAAAGATCTTCTTATCCGCATTGGCCTTTAATGTCACCTCCACAGCGCCACGGATCAGGGAGGTCTCCGTCACCTTCTCTTCAGGGTACGAGCGGACATTGAATGCAGTGCCCAGCACCTTTACGTCCACCGTGGCGGTATGAATGACGAAAGGACGCGCATTATCTTTCACCACATCGAAAAAAGCTTCTCCCGTCAGCCTGACCTGGCGCGTCGTCACGCCAAAATCATTGTCGTAGGAGATATTACTACCCGAATTGAGCCAGACCTGCGTCCCATCCGGAAGCTGCAATTTCGATTTGGATCCATTCTTGGTGCTGACAAAATTCCCCGAAGCCAGCGGCGCCGGAGCCTTGACGCCAGCGCCATTTTCCTGGAAAACGTTATATGCCAGCAGCACCACAAAAGCCAGGCAGGCTGCAACAGCCGTCACTACTACCAACGTCCGTATCCTCCGGGATCTCCTGGGCCGCAACTCCGCTATGTGATAGAAAGGCGTATTCTCCACCGTATCATCGCTCAGCCGCTGCAAATGCCGGTTGAACAGCTCCTCCGTATTCTCTTCCGCGTCCGCACCCCTGCTCCTCCATACACCCTCCACCGATGCCGCCTGTACAGCCATATCGGGATGCTGCTGCAATAGCTCGTGCAGCTCCGCCAGCTCCTCTTCCGTAGCCTCACCCGACAGCTTCAGGATCAGCAAATGCCATATTTTTTCATTGTCCATTCGAAAAGAATTACTACCCCGCCTGCAGCGAAAAACAAGCTAACGTCTCCGCCGGCGGCAGGGCCATACCAATAGGACACAAGAATGAAGGAGATATACTAAAGAAGGGGAAAATAAAAATATCCGCTCCCAGCGGTCTGATTATCAGGACGGTCTTGTCCTGGTCTTCATCACAGGCACTTCCAGCTGCGCCGCGGCGGCGATCTTCTTGACGGCAATGACCAGCTGGTTCCGCACCGTGAACTCGGAAATATTCAGGATAGCGGCCACTTCCTTATGCTTCAGACCAGCCTCCCGCACCAGCTGGAAAATGATCTTGCATTGGCTGGGCAGCGTGTTGATGGCCTGCTGGATACGCCTGGCCAGCTCGGCCGTGATAAACAGCTCTTCCGCATTGTCGAGGCTGGAGATGTTCTCCACCTCGATGGTGTCCAGGCTCACCTTCGGATATTTGTAGTTCCGCGTGATATGATTGATCGATAAGTTCTTGGCAATGGTATAGAGAAAGACGGTAAGGTTCTCGATGGCCAGCAGCTCGTTGCGGATACGCCATAGCTTGATAAATACGTCGGAGACGATCTCCTCGGCCACCTCCCTGGATCTTATAATGGAAAAAGAGAAATAGAACAGCTCCTTATGCAGCGTGATATACAACGTACGATAGGCCGCCATGTCATCGCAGAGGGCTATCTTCCTTTGCAGCTCCGATATCAGTTCTCTTTTCTCCATGGCAGCAGACATTCAAATACCCGGGAACCCCTGGAAGAAGCTTCCCGCACATCTAAAGTAATAATTATTGTAACATTGACGGTTATTATTTTTTTATCTCCTCTGATACGGATGTTCCTACCCTTTCCTGATCCGGATCACCTGCAGGGAATATGGCGGCACGTCCAGCGTAAATTTCTTCTTTACCCCGATGCTGGTTTCTACAGGCGTCACCGTATCCGGCGCAGCCTCGGTATTCCTGGCCTCCGGCTTCCCCGTGAGCAGGGTCCTGCGGGCTCGGGCATCCGGCTTCCCCAATGCTGTAAGGTCCACTGCAACCTGCAACACGTCCGGTCCGGTGTGAACCACTTTCAAAATAATATCGCCGGTGCGGCTGTCCTTCACACAGCTCGTAGCCATCGCCGTATCGCCCGGCTTTATGCTGACAACGCCTGGATAATACATATCGCCCGCACCCGTGGCAAACAGCTGCTGTACATAATAGTTCGCGGTCTTCAGCACACCGGTATTGGAAAAATAGATCAGGTCGGGGTTCCAGGACGTATGATGCACATTGGCCAGCAAAGGCGCATACGACGCCATATGCACCACATCCCCGTTACGCTCCAGCGAGGTCATATACGCGCCCTCCGCCAGGGCATTGTACAGCGTATTGCCCCGGGACGCATATTCCCCTACATATACTTTCGATCGCTTCCTGTCATAGTCATCATAGCGATGTCCATTCGCAAGGAACCATTCCGGCTTCTCATAATAATGCTCGTCCACCATCGCCACGGACAGGCTGTCCGCAAACCGCCAGCCCAGGTCATAATCCTCTCCCGCCGGGAAAGGCCCCACCGTGCCGATGACAGTGATATCGGGATATTTCGCGCGCACAGCCGCATAGATCATATTGAATCGCTGCCGGAACGCATCCGTCTGCTTGTCCTCATTCCCGATGCCGATGTATTGCAAATGGAAAGGAGCAGGATGACCCGCGGCCGCCCGCTTCGCGCCCCAGACAGAGGTTTCGGGGCCATTGGCATATTCAATCAGATCCAGCACGTCCTGTATATATTGCTGCATCTCATCCATGGGAATACCCCGCTGACCCGTGCCGCCGATACGCCAGGTACCTCCCGAATTCTGACAGCTTACACCCGCCGCTACTATTGGTACAGGCTTGGCCCCAATGTCCTCGCAGAACTGAAAATATTCGAAGAACCCCAGTCCCGCCGACTGGTGATAGTTCCATATATTCTTTTGCTCCACCCGCTGCTCCAGCGGCCCGATGGTATTCTTCCAGCGGTACATATTCCCCAGACCGTCTCCATGCACGAGACATCCTCCGGGGAATCGCATGAATTTCGGATGCAGGTCGGCAATGGCCTGCGCAAGATCCTCCCGCATGCCGTTGATACGATGTTTGAACGTCTGTTCCGGAAAAAGCGATATTTCATCCAGCGCCAGCTTCCCCCGAGCTTTCCCCAGCACCACGAGATAACCACTATCCTCTTGGGCGCCGGCCGTAATGGAAGCCTTGTATTCCTGCCAGCCGCGCGACTGCGTGGAAAACGCCGCCCGTCCCAGCACAACCCCTCTTTTCCCCCGCAGCTGTATCTCCATGGGTACGGCGCCCTCCGACAGCTGTCGTATCCAGGCGGAAAAATTATATACGCCGCCGGCCTTCAACGCGATGCCGTCATATCCACCGTTGATAAGCCCGATACCTTCTTGTCCCGGATCCTCGATGGTCAACACCACATAATGTGTATTGCCCGCATGCAGAGGCTCACCCGTCTCCACCGTTAAATTTCCATAACCAAAACCTTCCGTCCTGTACTCCCAGGCAGTCAGCGGATCCCAGCCCTTCCTGTCCGCCGGGCCATACTCGAAGCTCCTGTTCTGCACCAGCTCTCCATACAACCCTCCATCGGCAGCATAGCTGATGTCCTCAAAAAAGATCCCGAACAGATCAGGGCTGATCGCCCGCGCGCCCGAATGTTTCAAAGACCCCGCCTGGGGCAACGCCATTTGTGACGCCATCGATAGTAGAATACATCCAATGATCCGTCTCATATCAGTTCTGTTTTATCCAGACAGTCATTTCTCCTGTCCCCCTGTTCGCCCAGGTATAATATGGTATCATCGTGATAGGCGTCGTCCTGGAAACGCCGGAGACGCTATCCGTTCTGGCCCCTACCCCTTTCAGCACGGTGATCCTGCCCAGTTCGCCATCCTGTACCTGCGGCTTTAGCGTTCCGCGGGCAGGCATCGAAAGATCGCTGACCTTTCCTCCGTTGTCCTTCCATTCCAGGCAATACATCAACGGGCCACGCTGTATCGCCACTTTGCCCGCATCTTCCTGCAGATGACTATTTGCCTCTACTTCCCGTACAGGCATCGGCAGATCCAGCTCGATCCTATCCCCCTTCTGCCAGGAACGCCGCAGCACAGCATACCCTTCTTCCATCTGGTAGTCTACCTTCTTCCCATTCACCCGGATGAGAGGCTTGTCCGACATCAGGACCATATAGGAATACAACGAAGAAGGGATCGCCTCGTTACGCATCCAGCCGGGTATCCGCAGGCGCACATTCATGGGCTCCGACGACGCAGGGGACAGGGTAAAAGCCAAATGCCCATCCCAGGGATAGTTATTCTTCTGTTCGATCTCCAGCGATCCGTCCGCCATCTTCACCGTCGCCTTGCTGCTGACAAAAAGATTGATATACAGATCATGCTCCTTCTGTGCATAGATATATCCCGGCAGAGAAGGCAGCAATCTCAAAATATTCGTGGGACAGCAGGAACACTCGAACCACCCCGAACGCTGGGGCTCGAGAGCGCTATGCGTAACCCCATCCGTGACCTGCATGGCATTCGTATAGAAGAACGACTTGCCATCCAACCCTACTCCGGACAACGTCCCATTGTAAAGTACCTTCTCCATCAGATCGATATATTTCGACTGCCCATGCAGCAGGAACATCCGCTGATTCCAGTATACATCCCCGATGGCGGCGCAAGTCTCATTATACGCGGTCTTGTTGGGCAGCTCATAATCCTCTCCAAACCGCTCCCCATCCGGTACGGCCCCGATGCCGCCCTGTACATAGATCTTCTTCTCTGCCATGTTATTCCATAACCTGTCCACCGCCGCCACATATCGCTGATCGCCTGTCAGCGCGGCTACATCCGTCATCCCCGAATACAGGTACATAGCCCGTACGGCATGCCCCTCCACCTCGTCCTGGTCCACCACCGGCTTCTCATCCTGCCAGTATTTTCCATTCTTCCACTCGTTGGGGCTGGTCTTGTCGTACACACGCTTCCCACGGGCGTCGATAAAGAATTTCGCCAATTGCAAATAGTCAGTCCTGCCCGTGATCCGGTACAGCTTTACCAACCCCATCTCTACGATCTCATGACCAGGAGCAACTTCTCTTTTGCCGGGACCGAACGTACGCACCAGCAGGTCCGCATTCTTCAACGCAATGTCCAGCAGATTGCGCTGACCCGTAGCCAGATAATGCGCCGCGGCAGCTTCGAATAAATGACCGGAGTTATACAATTCATGACTCAGCTCATGTTCCTTCACCCACCTGTCGGGCCCCGACCATGCATGCGGATGAAGACTGTCGATGGTCCGTGCCGTATATAAATAGCCATCAGGCTCCTGCGCCCTTGCCACCGTGTCGATCAATGCGTCCACATAGGCCTTCAATGCCGGGTCGGGATGCACCGCCAGCGAAAAGGAAGCCCCTTCGATGGTCTTGTAGATATCCGTATCGTCGAATGGGAATTTCGTACCGAACTTACCCTTCTTCTCCGCCGCCATGACGAAATTCTGTACCCTTCCCGTGCTTTCGCAACGCGCAAAGGATGCCGGGATGGTTACGGTCCTGTTCCGCTCGATACGGGGAGCCCAGAAAGAATCCGTGAGCCGCACCTGGGTGAAATTTACAGGGCGAATTTGATAATCAGCAGATTGCGGGTGAGCTGCCGCAAAGGGACTGCATGCGAGGAGCAGAACGTCCGCCCAGCGAACAAATAACCTCCGTCTCTTTAGAATGTTTTTCATTTGCAAGTAATTATAAAAGGGTCATCGTTAGCCCGGATCAAAAGCACCATACAATATTACATTTTTAATTGTCATTTATACATTTTTTATTTTTGGTCTCCCGTCCACCCGCCTCGACCACCGCTTCCGCCAGCGCGTCCGATTCCGCCCTGGCGGCCAATGGCATCAAAAACTCCAATTGATCAGCGGCAGCTTCCGCCGGCTGTTTACATTCCATAACCCTATCTGCACTCCCTTCAGGTGCTTGCACACATTCAACAACCCCACCTGCACACCCCGCCCCTGGATCGCCCTGTTACAAGTGCCGCAGATGACCACTCCCTTGAAGTTGTCCGTCAGATGCTGCGTACCCGTGATCATCATTTCCTTTACCCTCGTTGCATCGCAAATACCCCATTGATGCTGACGCCCTTCACATAGGTCTGCCCCATCAATCCACCCGCGCTGATGCTCAATCCCGTGACCGTGTCCCGCATACTGGCCAATTTCCCCCCATCCATCGCCATTTTCCCCAAATGCCCCGAATAGACCCCATTCCCGCACGGGAGCCACCCAATTCCCGCATATAATTTTTGCCCCCTCGCCCTTTTTCGATAAATTCCATCGTATATAAGCTTGTCATTGATGTCATTCAAAACTAAATTGCGTACATTTTACACGCTCCTTATTCTACCCGTCTCCCTGCACGCCCAGCAACCCGCCGGCGACTCTTCCTCCTCCATCGATAGAGGACCTCTCGTCAGCATTGTCCAAAAACAATTAGGCAATAATCTTCGCCTCTTCACGGGCGCCGAATATATCCGCAATGGCCAGCATGCGCAGGGACATCCCTTCTTCCAGTCCGACCAGCCCATGGACGGCTCCCTATGGTATGATGGCGCACGATACGATCATGCCGCTCTGCAGTTCGACCTTATCACAGGCGACGTCGTGGTATCGGACACGATCGGCAATGCCAGCATCAGCCTGATAAAGGAAAAGCTCCCCCGTTTCTCCCTGTCGGGACACCATTTTATCTGGCTGCCCATGGCCGGCGACTCCGACAGATCCATCAGCCCGGGATATTACGAACTGCTCGAAGATGGCTCTACACCACTGGTAGCCCGTCACGAAAAAAGATTGCGCTTCCCTACCACCAAAGAGGATATAGTAAAATACGTCTCCATCGATAGTTATTTTATACGCATCGATAGTAGGTACATACGTGTGGAAGGGCGGCGGGGACTGCTGAATATCCTGTCCGACAAAAAAGACGCGCTTAAGAAATTTATCCGCCAGCACGACCTGGATTTCTCCAAAGACCTGGAAACCTCCTTGCAGCAAGTGATCCATTATTACACCCAACTCAAGAACTGATATGGTACGGGCCCTCCACTCCACCCTCCTCCTTATTCCCCTGATCTGTATCATGCACACCGTACATGGCCAGGATAAAAAGAACATCAGCGGCAGCTTCACCGGCTATACCTTCCCACGCCTGGTCGACTACCTGGAGCAAAACACGGCCTTCACCTTTTATTACGACCCGGCAGAGACGGACAGCATCCTGATCGATATACAAGTCACCAACGTCAGTCTTCGTCAATTGCTGGACCAGGTCTTCCAGGGCACAGCCCTCCACTATGCCATCGACACCAGCGGAAGGGTCTTTATCTCCAATCGCGTGGCGATCCGCACGGCCCTGCCACCCGGCTTCTTTCGTCATGACAGGGACACCATAGCTGCTACCCCGACAGAAGAAGGCAACCCGGCTCAAAAAACGGTATTCAAGGCGTCGGAAGAATTCCAGCTCATCCCCATCGGCGATAAGAGCTCCCGCTCCGCTACCGGCAAAGCCTCTGTTGCCGGCTATATTCGCGACGTCGCCACCGGCGAAGCCATCGTAGGCGCCTTCCTCGTAGTGGACACCCCCGCCATCAGCGCGGTCACCGACCAGTTCGGCTACTACAGCCTCTCCCTGCCAAAAGGTAGACATAATATCCGCATCACCAGCCAGGGCATGACCCCTACCCGAAGACAGATCCAATTATACAGCGACGGTAAATTAGACATCAACCTCAAGGAATTTGTCGCCAGCCTCAAGGCCGTTACCGTCACCGCCGAAAAGACATCCAATACCCGCAGCCTCCAGATGGGCGTCAACCGGCTTTCCATCAGTACGATCAAACAGGTGCCCGCCGCCTTTGGCGAAGCCGATGTCCTGAAGGTCGTCCTTACCCTGCCCGGTGTCACTTCGGCGGGAGAGGCCAGCAACGGATTCAACGTGCGGGGAGGCTCGGTCGACCAAAACCTCATCCTGCTGGACGACGCGACCATCTACAACCCTGCCCACCTGTTCGGGTTCTTCTCCGCATTCAACCCGGACATCGTAAAAGGCATCGAGCTCTATAAAAGCGCCATCCCCGAAAAATACGGCGGCCGTCTGTCCTCCGTGCTGGATGTATCCATGCTGGATGGCAACAACAAGAAATGGGCGGGCAATGTCGGTATAGGCCCCCTCACCAGCAAGATCTTCCTCCAGGGCCCCCTCAAAAAAGAAAAAACGACGCTGGTCCTGGGCTTTCGCTCCACCTATTCGGACTGGTTGCTGAAAAATATCCCGAACTCCGCATACAGCAACAGCAGCGCGAACTTCTATGACGCCAACCTGCGCCTGACGCATATCATCGATAGCAAGAACACTCTTTACCTGATGGGATATGCCAGCAAGGACAAATTCAACTTCAACAACGACACCACCTACCGATACAGTAATAAGAACGCCAATATAAAATGGAAGCACTTTTTCTCAAACAGCTCCTATGCCCTGTTCACCGCGGGCATCGACAGATATGACTATAGCATATCGGATGCAAAGGACTCCATCGATGCCTTCAAGCTTGGATTCGACATCCGTCAGACCTATTTCCGCGCCGACTTCACGTACAATCCGGGTAACAAACACTCCATCAACTACGGCGTCAGCAGCATCTACTACCAGCTGCACCCGGGCTATTACGATCCCGTAGGCCCTCATTCCCTCGTAGTCCCTAACACCGTGCAAGCAGAGCAGGGTCTGGAGAGCGCCCTACACCTCGGCGACCAATACGCTGTCAGCTCCAGGCTATCCGTGTCCGCCGGACTACGATTCTCCCTATTCAATTACCTGGGCCCCCACGATGTCTATGACTACGCGCCCGGCCAGCCCAGACAGATCAATACCATCGTCGACACCACGATATATGGGAACAACAAGGTCATAAAGACCTACTCGGCCCCTGAAATACGCCTGTCCGCACGATATAGTCTCCCCGGCGAGGCATCGATAAAATTCAGCTACAACACGCTCCAGCAATACATACATATGCTGTCCAATACGGTCACCGTCTCTCCCACCGACATTTGGAAATTGAGCGACCCTTCCATCAAACCGCAGTCGGGGGATCAGTTCTCCCTGGGCTATTACCGTAACCTCAAGTCGAACACCATCGAGCTCTCCATCGAAGTCTATTACAAACGGCTAAAGAACTATCTCGACTACAAGAGCGGCTCGGAGCTGGTGCTGAACCATCACATCGAGACGGAAGTCTTCACCACCCGGGGAAAAGCCTATGGCGCGGAGCTCCTGATCAAAAAGACGGCCGGAAGACTCAATGGCTGGCTGAGCTATACCTTTTCCAGGACCTTCCTCCGGCAGGATGATCCACTGGCAGGCGAGCTGGTCAACAAAGGCAAATTCTATCCCGCCGGCTTCGACAAGCCCCATGCCGTCAATTTCATTGGCAACTATGCGCTGTCCCATCGCTATAGCTTCTCGCTGAACATCGTCTATAGTACGGGCCGGCCCATCACGCTGCCGCTGGCCGTATTCAACCTGGGAGGTTCCCCGGGACTCTTCTACTCGCAACGTAATGCCTACCGTATCCCCGACTATTTCCGATCCGACTTCTCCGTCAATATAGACGGCAACCATAAAGTAAAAAAACGTACCCACAACTCCTGGTCGGCAGGGATCTACAACCTGACAGGAAGAGAAAATGCCTACTCCGTCTATTTCACACAGGAGAATGGGCTGATCAAAGGCTATAAGCTGTCCATCCTGGGCACACCCATCCCATTCGTCACCTACAACCTCAAATTCTAGCCTTATGCTGAATACCGTCCGAAAATATAATGTGCTCCTGTGGCTGGCGCTGGTGGTGGCTAACTGTAAAAAGCCTTATACGCCGCCCGCTATTGCAGGTCCCAACAACTACCTGGTCGTGGACGGCGTGATCAATACAGGACCGAACTCCGTGACGACCATCGATCTCAACCGCACCCGCAATCTCAATGATACGGTGATCACAGGCATCCCCGAGCTGGGCGCTCAGCTATTCATCGTCCAGGCCAACGGCGGATCTTACCCTCTCGTCGATACGGCGGGGAAAGGGCTATATACCAGCAGCCCGCTCACGCTCGATCCCACCGGACAATATAAGATCGAGATCACCACGGCCGACAATAGAACATACAGCTCCGACTATGTCAGACCCAAGGCGACTCCTCCCATCGACAGCATTTTCTACGAACAGCCGCATGATCTTACCTTATACCTCACCACACATGATCCCGCCGACACCACGCATTACTATAGATGGGACTACCTGGAGACATGGGAACACGACTCCCGCTATCAAACTCCCTGGGAACTGCGCCATGGACAGGTTTGGGCAAAAGATCCCGATTCCGGTTCACAACAGACGGACAGATGCTGGAGTACGGACATGTCCAACACCATCCTGCTGGGCAATACCACCGCCCTCAGCCAGGACCTCGTCGACAAAATGCCCATTGTCACGTTCGTCAACAACGACCTTCACCTCGACATTGGCTATTACATCGTCGTACGTCAGTAT
>DASZXP010000238.1:0-22491 GCA_035545935.1 Puia sp.
TAGGCATTGGGCCAGCAGTGGATATATATATAATGGAGCGTATCGGGGGAGTTGTTGCTATAGACCATGGTCTCGAAGCCCTTGAGGGTGTGAGCCGCATCGTCCAGGGTGACGCGGATGTCATAGCGTACTTCCTGTTGCCAATAAGGCTTGTTAGCCAGCAGAGAGCCGGAAGATAGGAGGAGCAGGCAGTAAAGTACCGGTGCGTACGATCTCGTCATGGTTTTTACGTTTACTTCCCTTCGCCCATAAAGATGATGCGCAAGGTGTGCAGCATGATCTTCAGATCCAGGGCCAGGGAGATGTTCTCAATATACATCAGGTCGTATTTCATGCGGATGATCATTTCGTCGATGTTTTCCGCATAGCCGAATTGGACCATGCCCCAGGATGTCACTCCGGGCTTGACCTTTTCCAAATAACGAAAGTAGGGCGTACGCTGGTATAATTGATCAATATAATACTGTCTTTCCGGCCGGGGACCTACCAGGCTCATTTCGCCCTTGAGGACGTTCAGGAGCTGGGGCAGCTCATCGATGCGCCATTTCCGCATGGTCTTCCCCCAATTGGTGATACGGGGGTCGTTGTGGGAGGACAGGGCCGGACCGTCCTTTTCCGCGTCTTGATACATGGAACGGAATTTATAGATCATGAACTTTTTCCCTTTGTAGCCTATTCTTTCTTGTAGGTAGAAGATGGGACCGGGGGACGAGAGCCGGACGCGGAGGATGGTATAAAGGATAAGGGGGGAAAAGAAGAGAAGGCCGAAGACAGACGTCAACACATCGATGGTCCGCTTGATATTCTGCTGCCATTCCGGTATCAGGCTTGTATGTATGTCCGAGAGGATAGCGCCCATTACGTTGCTGGTACGGACCGAGCCCGAGAGAATATCCAGCGTATTGGGGATGATCTTTATGTCCACGTCCTTATTGCTGATCCTTTCAAGGATCTTTTCTACCTGTTCTTTCTCCGACTTTTCAAGCGCGATGACGACCAGCTCGATATGATGGTTGTCGATGGCGGCTTCGATGTCTTCCGCGCTGCCCAGCTGGGGGAGATATTTGGCGATGCCGTTGTTATGCTGGTCGGTGGTGACATATCCCGAATAGAGGTAGCCGGAGGATCGCAGGGCCTCATTGGAGTCCTTATAGATCCTTGTCGCCACCCCGTTGCTGCCCACCAGCAGGGTATTGAAGACGACCTTGCCTTTGCGGATCTGTCTGCGTACCCTGTTAAGGATGGTGATCCTGCCTGTCAGGGTCAGCAGGAAATGGGACAGGAAAAAGATGAAATAGGTGTAATAGAAATAGTGATAATCTTTTTCAGGGTCGTTGATGACTATGGCAAAGAACACCATCGTGCAGCCGATGATGCTATAGGTAAAGGTATTGGTAAGCTCGTTGAACCTGGACTTTTTATATAGAGAGGTATAGCTCCCTACCAGGGTGTACAGGATGAGCCAGGCGATGGGTATGGTAATAGTACCCATCCAGAAGCGGCTTGTCAGATACAGTTTGCCATGGACGAATAAGGGTTCGGACAGGAGTATCTTTCGGCTGAAATGGAATAGGATGGAGGACAGCAACGCAGCGACGTAGTCGCCGAGGATGTACCAAAGGATAGGGATAGTATGTGGTTTTTTGAAAGTGGACATGACCGGGGTCAGGTATTGATGGTATTGTGCTTTATTTTTCGC
Source organism: Puia sp. (assembly GCA_035545935.1). Lineage (GTDB taxonomy): Bacteria > Bacteroidota > Bacteroidia > Chitinophagales > Chitinophagaceae > Puia. The sequence continues at coordinate 1,700 of DASZXP010000238.1, forward strand.
AAGATCTGATGCGCGATATCCATGGCCCGGAAGCCATCTACTTCGGAGACCCTGGTAGGTTTGTTCTGGAGGACGGACTCGCAGAATTTTTCCAGCTCCATCCGGATGGCGTTGACCTCGGGTACGGCCGGATTGGAGAGGGCGATGGTCTTTTTTCCTCCGCCGGGGGTCTCGATGTCGAAGGCAAATACGTCCAGGTCCTGCGGAGTCTTTAGCTTGATGATCTCCGTCTTTTTGTTGAGGAAGTCGATGCCGATGTAGGCGTCCTTTTGGAAGAGACGCATTTTTCTCATCTTCTTCATGGATATGCGGCTGGAAGTGAGATTGGCCACGCAGCCGTTGTTGAATTCGATGCGTACGCTGGCGATGTCCGGGGTTTCTGTCATGACAGCGACGCCGCTGGCGGATATGGTCTTTACCTCGCTCTTTACCAGGCTAAGGATAATGTCTATATCGTGGATCATGAGGTCGAGGATCACGCTGACCTCTGTTCCTCTTGGGTTGAACTGGGCCAGGCGATGGACTTCGATGAACATGGGATTTAATTGCAGGGATTGGACGGCGAGGAAGGCGGGGTTGAAGCGTTCCACATGACCCACCTGGAGCTTGACGTTGGATTCTTTTACCAGCTGGACCAGTTCCCGCGCTTCATCCATAGTGTTAGCCAGGGGTTTTTCCACGAAAACATGTTTGCCTTTCCGAATGGCTTTTTCACAAAGCGAGAAGTGGAAGGGGGTAGGCGCGACGATGTCGACGATGTCGCAGGCGTCTATCAGGGGTTCGGGTTCCCGGAAGCGGGGCAGTTGATATTTTTCGGAGACTTCCTGTGCGCTTGTATCATCAGGATCGTAAAATCCTACCAATTCCGCCGCTTTTATTTCCTTCCAGTTATTAAGATGAAACTTCCCCAGGTGGCCTACTCCAAAAACACCTACTTTAAGCATTTATTATTTTTTTCGTGCTCAAACCTACATTAATATGCCCAATCCACAAAGAACCGATGAATGGCCAAATCCTCTGCCAGGGAGTGATGTGCCGTGGGCCAGGTTCTTCTTCACCTTTGAGGAGACATCAATTCGAAGAAAACGATAGTATTTGCTTTCTACCGGGTGAATTCCGTGTTTTGCCGTCCGACGGGGCGCATGTATTTGACGAGATTTCTGAAAGTCAAAGGGATCTCCGGGTTAGGAAATATTTTGGTCTGTATAAGTCTTCTGACCGTAAAGAGGAAGACGGGGATATACAGGAAAAGGAAAACATAGAAATAGATGGAATATATCTGGAGGAACCAGGTCCGCATGGAGATGGCATCGGCCTTGGCCTTTCCTATAATCAAATTGAGGATACCCTTGATAGCGGGCATGACGACGGGGATCTTGGACCAGTTGGAATAGCGTACGTCCTCGAAGTGGTATTGCATATCATAGCCGGCGGGTACCTGACGGGAATAATAATTCCAGTCCTTGTGTACGTCGTCGAAGCTGGCGAGCTGACCATCGGGACGAACCCAATGGGCGTTGAAGGTGGGATCCAGTACGACCCAACCGTGCCCGGTCTTTACTTCCACGATATTATGGGCCGCCCAGGCGCCGTTTGCCTTCATTTGGGCAATCCGGACTGGGTAGTTATACGTTTTAAGTATCATGGCCATCACCTGGGAATAGCTGCCGCAGGCGCCCTGGGTAGTCATCAGGTCGACGGAGGTGCCATGAAAGAAATCCGCGCTGGGGCCGAGGATGCGGGTGCCTTCGAATACGGGAGCCCTGTTGCTCATAAGGTCATGACAGGTGGCCATAGCCTTTACAACGATAGAGTCCTGGGTGTCGTTGCCATCCAGCCTGCTGTCGATGTTGTTTTTTATGGAAGTAAAAAGTCCTCGTTCGTAAGTGGCTTCCATTTTGAAGTAAAAGAGGGATGCTAAAAGAAAACCATTCAGAAACATAAGAAAATAGAGGTTCCCGAACAGATTTTTCAAAAATTGGAGCGGAGCTTTAGAGATCATATGTCCTTTTAAAAATGATGAAAGATCTCCATGAGGCGTTTGGCGACATAAAAATACAATCAATTATTGAAAAAGTTATTCCAATGTTAAGAGATAACGGCCCCCGGAAGGGATTATTTTAACCGGTTTAACTAAAAAAGCAAATTTTAATCCAATTTTTAGATGATGTAACTGTCTATTAATGAGGTTATTTTACCATATATTCCTTTCGACCTGGTCCAACGCCAATGATACGTAAATATTTCCACTTAGATGGCAGGTTTGTCTTCCCTTGCCGGACCCCTGCCGGGGTTATTTCAAGTCCTCCAAAACCATTGAGCAAGGCCTGGAGCATCCCCCCCGCGCCGGTGGCGAAATAAGGGTTATTTCCCGTGGCTGTTTCGGCCATTACCCCGAAGGGGGGGCGAAGGTTGGGGGTATAGCCTTCTTTAAGGGATTGGTAGGCCTTGTCCGGGAAGCCCAGGCGGGCGTACAGGATGGCAAAAATGGCGTGGGTCATGGCGGGGCCTTCTCCTACGCGGGGCTGATAATATTCCAGGTCTTTCCGGATGGCGGCGGGGTCTGTCACTTCTTTCAGGGGATAGGCGAGGAGGTTGACGTCGGCCTGTTTGATCTTTTCTCCATGATAGGAGGCATGTTCTTTTACAACGCCGTCCTCGAAATGAAGGATGGGTATATTATCGTGTACGACCATCCAGTCGGGGTCGGGGGTGAGGCCCAACAGTTTGGCGGCATCGGTGGCATATTGCAGATTGGCCCTGGCGGCGGCGTTGGTAAAGGCATTATTGTCTACGTTCTCCGCCCATTCGTCGGCGGCGACGACGTTGAGGATATCGTAGTGTCCGGGGCCGTTGCGTTCCACCCGGCTGGCCCAGAAGTCTGCCGTCTCTTTCAGGATAGGATATCCTTTTTCGCGTAGCCAGGTCTTGTCCTGTGTCACACAATAATAATTCCATGCGGCGATGGCCACGTCGGCGGTGATATGATGCTCAAAGGGGCCGCTGAGGGCCCAGACGGGGGTCTCTTCGTTGCCGCTGGCGGCGCTTTCCCAGGGGAACATGGCTCCTTTATAACCGTGGGACGCGGCATTGTGCTTAGCGGCTTCGAGCCGCCGGTAGCGATATTCCATCAGGCTGGCGGCGATCTTCGGCTGCAGCAGCAACAGGGCGGGGTACATCCATAGCTCCGTGTCCCAGAAGGTGTGACCATTGTATCCAAGGCCGCTGAGCCCCATGGGGGACAGGCTGTAGGAAGTACCTTCTCTCGAAAAGGAGTACAGGTGGTAGAGCATGAGGCGTATATCCCGCTGGGTATTGTCGTCCCCTTCTATGATGATATCGCTCTTCCACAATTCTTCCCAGGCCTTGTTATGGAATTCTATCAGTCGCCGGCTGCCCTGGAGAGCTGCAAAGATGGTAAGGCGTTCCGCCTCATTGAGGGGGTCGTCGCTGTGAGCGGAAGTGACGGCGGAGCCTGTGATGGCAAAATGGTAGGTAGATCCGGCCTTCAATGTTTTTTTGAATTTCTCCAGGTGCATGTTGTTGTCCCACATCTCGTGGATGACGGAAGGTTCCTGTCCGTGCGGCTCGTCGAACAGGAAGCTGTTGGATGCGGCCATGAGCAGCCGGCCGGTAGGGCTTTTGGCGGTGGAGGTCAGGAGCGAGATACGGACATGGGGTCTGTCAATCTCGTTGTAATAATTCTCTACATCTTTTAACATATCGGGGGCTTCCATGACGCTGGCGGGTGTGATCTCTATATCCTTTTTGGCGGTGATGGTAACGTCTACCAGGGCCGTATAGGGGAGGTTGCGGAGACTGTACCAGGTGTAGGTGATGGAGGCTTTATCGCCGTAGTCGAACCGGGTGGTCAGGCAGGCGTGTTTCATGTCGAGGACCTGTTGTGGGTGGCCCAACTGATTGAAGTTGTCGATGCGGTGACCGTCTATGTCGAGGTACATGTTGACGAAATTGAAGGTCTTGAGGATATTGCTGACCCTGCCTCGTCCGTAGAGGTCGAAGGCGCCGTTGAGCACAACGTCCTTTGCCGAAAAGGGTTCGGCGGAGGATACAAGGCCTATCATGCCATTGGCTACCGTGACACCGAAATAGTGATTGGGGTCGATGGTGTCGGCCCCGATGGTCCAGGTATCGGATTGTGCCGGGGCAGTGAGAGAGCTGAAGACCAGGAAGAAAAAGCAGCATTGAATGGTTCGCATGACGGTGGTATGATTTTACAATCGTTAGGGGCTAATTTACACATTATTGGTTATTTTTAGGAACCGCTGGAAGCGGTTCGTCCGAAGGACAGACATTAGTGGTTTGCGGGAATTGGACTATTTTGATAAGAAGGCCAATTCCCGCACATTTTCATTCTCTGTATGAAGAAATGGATCATCGGTATTGTCGCTGTCATCTTATTTTTACTTGCTGCTGTATATATATTTATTCCCTCGAGGCTGGAAGTTTCCGCGCTGGGTATGATGAAATGTAATGCCCAGGCCGCTTTCCGGCAGGTGGGGCAGCGTGAGCGCTGGGCGAAATGGTGGCCCGGGGGGCCATCGGACGTAAATGGTCAGCGCGTTTTCCGGTACGGCAACGATGTTTACAATATGGATGCCAGCCATTATCCGCTGACAGAAGTATCGATCCAGCATGATGGAGCGGAGATAAAGACCAGGATGAGCGTGGTAGCCATTGCCACACAGGATTCGTCGGCCATATACTGGCAATGTGATCTGAACACGGGTCTGAACCCTTTATCCCGTCTACGCCAATATTTTTACGGCAGGGCGCTGCAGCATGATATGCACGCCATTTTTTCGAAGCTGCGTCCGTTTTTACAGGATGAAAGGAATATATACGACCTGAAGGTGAGCTGGGGTGGAACGCCGGATACTTTCCTGGTAGCCACCAAGTCCTTTTATCATAACTATCCCACTACGCAGGATATTTACCGGCAACTGGACAAATTGAAGCAATATGTCGCCAAAGAGGGGACGGTAATAAGCGGCTATCCCATGGATAATATCACTCCTTTGAGCGACAGCGGGTATGAATTGATGACCGCCCTTCCTACGAAGCGGGCTTTGGACGGAAAGGGAGATATTTTTTTCAGGAGACTGGTTCCCGCCAAGTTCCTGATCGCGGAAGTAAAAGGAGGGGACCATTCCGTCCGGGAGGGTTGGGTTCATTTCCGTGAATATGTAACGGATCATGAGCGCACGGTGATGGCTATCCCCTGGGAGTATCTTGTTACGGACAGGCTCCGGGAGCCGGATACTACCAAATGGTCGACCTGGTTATATTATCCTGTATTTTAAGGGTGTCTGTTCTCGTCGCTGAAGCGGATCACGGCGGCGCTGTCGTTGTTGCGGACCAGGACATAGGAAGTCATGCCATCGATGTGCATGGGACGGATGTGACGGACCTGGCCTTTGATGGCTAATCCATCGATGGGTACCGCGGTGACCGAATCATGTCCCTGGTTGAGCAGAATGGTGCCATAGTCGGCATCGTATCGTCCCATCTGGATATTGTTGTCATAATAATTACCTACCAGTAAAATATCCGGGAGGCTGTCGTGGTTGGCATCGACGACGAGGGCGTCGCGATAGGGCGATAGCTGCGCCTCCCAGGGAAGCGCTTTTGCCTGGAAATGTTCGTGTCCGTCGTTGATGAAAAGCGTGTTGGAGAAATAGTTGGCGGTGAGGGTATCGGCTTTTTGCAGTTTTTCGGCGGGGAAGATACCCGTGAGCGTAGCTTTTGCAAAGTCATCCGCGTATAAAAAGCTTTTTTTGAGGGAAGGCATTTGTTTTTCGAGTTCACTTTTGTTGGCAAAAGGCAACTCGCGGCCATCGAGGTAATAGGTGATCACCTGTTCCTTTTTTCCGTTGTTGTCGAAGTCGTAGTAGTACATGCGCACCGGTTGTTCGTCAGAGGCATGGAGGCGGCTGTTTAGCCCGAGATTGCCTGCCACGAGGTCTATATCGCCATCGCCATCGATATCCACGGGCAGCAGGAAGTTCCACCATCCCTTCTTATCCGTCAGCATTTTTTTTACGTAGCTGTTGCCTTCATGGAGCCAGGCGATCAATCCTCCCCATTCGGTGGAAAGCAGCAGGTCTTTGCGACCGTCCTTATCCAGGTCGAACCATTGTGCGGAAGTGACAAAGCCGACCGTGCCGAGGCCGGGTGCATATTGGTCCGTGACGTCCCTGAATTTCCCGTTCCCGTCGTTCAGCAGCAGGTAGGAATGGGGGACCTGGCCATAATCGAACGGGACGGACCTGCCGCCGATGAAAAGGTCTGGATAGCCGTCCCCGTTGATGTCTTCGGCGCTGACGCAGGATGCATTCATGAAGATGCCTGTAAATGCGCCGGCGAGGGCGCTGAGGTGGCCTTTCCCGTCGCCCAGGTAAATCCTCGGTGTGAGCATGGGGGCCGGGCCATAAAATTCATTACCGCCGGAGGCTACGACAAGGTCCAGGTTGCCGTCCTTATTGACGTCCGTCCAGCAGGCGTCGACATCTTCGTAAGTGCTGTCCATATCCAGGGCGGGCTGTGTGGTGCGTATAAATTTCCCGGAGGGTGTTTGCAGAAAAACGGCGCTTTTTTTCCATTTCGACGAACCTATGAAAAGATCTTCCAGGCCATCCTTGTTGATATCCGCGGTGGCAAGGGCGGGTCCTTCGGTGGAGAGCATGTGGGGGATGAGGGGTTCGCGGTCAAACTCATGAAAATCGTTCTCCTCGTGGCGATATAAGAGGGCTGTCTGCCCTGTAATATCTTCCATGGGGCGGGTGGGATTTTTCCAATGGGTGGTGAGGATGGTATAGTCGAATAAAGGCAGTCCTTTTTGGTAGGCGATGCTTTTGGGATGCGTGGAAAGATCGATGCGCTGGCAGGTATTATCCGGCCAGATGAGCCAGGTGGAATCGACTTCGATATGATCCAGCCCAATATGCACGGGGATCTCCATGCTGGAGAGGAAGCCTCTTACCGGGTATTTTTCATAGGTGAGGATGTGGTTGCCGGAGAAGAGTATGATCTTGGCGCCCAGGGCATTTCTGTTCTTCGCATCGCCCTTCAGGGTGATATCGATGGAAGCTTTGGCCACCTTGTCGTTGGTAGTATTCTTATAGATGAGGACCGGCTCGTCGATGTTGTTGACGACGAGGTCGAGGTCACCGTCATTGTCCAGGTCGGCATAAACGGCTCCATTGGAGAAAGTGGGATGAGCGCCTTCGATGCTGTCGCTGACGTCCGTAAACTGCATGGAGCCTGTGTTACGGAAGAATTTGCTGGGGAGCCTGATCTGCGGGAATTTATCGATCAGGCTAAGGTCCTTGCTGTCCAGGCTTTTATTGCGCATTTTGTTCTGCAGTTCCTGGTCGGAGACGAAGTTGATATAGTCGATGTCATTGAGCCGTTTGGGTATGCCGTTGGAGATGAAGAGGTCTTTGTTGCCATCGTTGTCGAAATCCAGCCAGAGCGGGGACCATGACCAGTCGGTGGCGGCTACGCCTGCATAGAGGCCGATCTCGCTGAAGTGGCCATTGCGCCTATTCAGCTGGAGGTTATTGCGGGTGTATTGATAGCTGTAGCCCAGGCTTATTTTCAGGAAGTAGGTATCCCAGGAGTCTTCGCCTTCGGACCTTTTCAGGATATACGGGTCATAGGGCAGCATATCCATGCTGATGATCTCGGGGAAGGCGTCATTGTTGACATCCGCCACGTCCACTCCCATGGAGTACATGCTGGTGTGCATGAGGCGGCTGGTAGTCTCATCGGAGAAAGTGCCATCGTGCCGGTTGATATAGAGGTAATCATTCTCGTGAAAGTCGTTGCCTATATAGAGGTCGGGATGACCGTCGAGGTCGATGTCCGATACGGCGACGCCGAGGCCAAAACCGATGACGGAGCTGTGGATGCCTGCCTGCCGGGTGACGTCGGTGAAGTGGCCGTCGCCATCGTTGCGAAAGAGGTGGTCGCCCGAGTAAGGGTTGGTGGCAGCCAGTTTTTGGTCACGGGGACCGAAGGTGCCGTTCTGGTGGATGGAATGATTTAAAAGATACATGTCCAGATCGCCATCTCCGTCATAATCGAAGAAGGCGGCCTGGGTGCTGAAGCCTGAAAAATCAAGACCATATTGGGCTGCCTCATCCTTATATACGGGGATGCCATCGGGGCCGATGCCCTGGCATACCAGCAATTGGTTGCGGGCCGTGCGCAGGCCTGTGAGCCGGCCTACCTTACAAATATAAATATCGAGAAGGCCGTCGTTGTTGATATCCACCACGGAGACCCCTGTGGACCATCCGGCGTCGGTGGGGATATGCGCGGGCCCTGTCACGTCCTTGAAATGCATTTCACCCATATTGAGGTAGAGCCTGTTATTTTCCTGATTGGCCGCGAAGAACAGATCGATGCGGCCGTCGTTGTTGAAATCGCCTGCGCCCACGCCTCCGCCATTATAATAGTACATATAGTCGAATACATTGAATGTATTGTCGGGGTGGAGGGTATTGCTGAATTCGATGCCAGTAACGGATTTGTCGAGGGTTTCGAAGATGGGAGAGGCCAGGTGGTGCCGGCAGGCGGAAAGGCACAGCAGGATAAGACAGAGTGAAAGATATATGGAGCGTGGGGGGTGTTGCATGATGGGATGGGATCAGTTCTTTGTTGGATGGTTTATGCTCAAAAGGGAGGGGGTTTCGCCGTTGACAAGGAACAAGAGGTATTCATCCTTTTGGTTTTTCCCGGGGATGATCTGTATATCGCGGATCTGGCCTTTGAGGCTGAGACCGGAATGGTCTTCATCCAGGCATTGGAAGCTACGGTGACCTTTGTTGAGCAGGATCTGTCCGCGGCTGGCGTCCAGTCTGCCGAATTGAGGAAGCAGTCCGTACTCATTGCCACCCAGGACCAGGTCGGGTGCGCCATCTCCGTCGATGTCCGTACAGCGGATGGCGTTGACGGAGGAAAGCTGTACCATGGCAGGCAATCTTTGTATGGTGAATTTGCCGTTGCCTTCATTCCAGGCTATGATGCTGCTGCAGTAATCGAATCGCCGGACCTGGGAAGAGTCCAGCGCACGCGGTGGCAGGAGGTCCTGGATGGACTTTTTTGCGTAATCTCCGTGCTTGAGGTTCTGTTTTTTCAGGATCGGCAGCTGTCTTTCCATTTCATGTTTGAGGAACACCGGTCTATCCTTATCGTCGATGTATCGGGTCATGATCTTGTCGGTGATGCCGTTTTGATCAAAATCGTCGAGCCAGAGCTTGACGGGATGGGCCGAGTCGGGATGAAGGTAGAAATTCTCTCCAATATTGCCGAGGACAAGATCGGGGCGACCGTCCCCATCCAGATCGGCCGCGCGAACCGTTTCCCACCAGCCATAGAGAGCCGAGAGGTTGGTGGACATTTCCGTAAAATGGTCTTTGCCTACATGGAAGATCCGGGGTGTCATCCATTCTCCGGTGATGACCAGTTCCATTTCACCGTCCTGATCGATGTCGACCCAGGTGGCGTCCGTGACCATGCCGATGTTGGCGATCGCCGGGGCCAGGGTCCGGGTCATATCCGTGAAGTGTCCGTGACCGTCGTTGACATAGAGGTAGCTGCGTGGCGACGAGCCGTAGTCCCTTGGGATGCTGCGGCCTCCGATGAACAGGTCGAGGGCGCCGTCGTGGTTGAAGTCACAGGCAGCGGCTACGGCCGTATTGGCGCCCTGGAGGGTGCCGGGGAAGGCGTTGGCATCCAGGGTGAAGCTGCCTTTGCCATCGTTGAGGAACAGGCGGAGCTGCATTTGCCGGCTATCGGGCTGACTGTTATTGCCGCCGGGGCCAATGAACAGGTCGAGGTCTCCGTCCTTGTCCGCGTCGAAGAGGAGGATCGCTTCGTCCTCAAAATCGCTGAACCGGGTCATGGCCGGCTCGGGTCTTTTGGTGAATCGTCCTTCTTTGTCCTGCAAATAGATCTGGGCGGGGTGATCGATGGTCCCGCCGATGACTATGTCTGCCGTGCCATTTCCGTCAAGATCGCCGACAGCCGCTTTGGGGCCTTCGCGGGACAGCATTTTGGGAAGGTTGAGCTCGTGGTTGAAGTCTTCATAGTCGTCCTCTATGTGCTTGTCGAAGGGTTGGCCGGCGGGAGCGAGGAGCGGGGTGAAATCCGATGCAGCGGGGGCGGCGGGTGTTGCAGCCGTGACGGTGTCGTTGTCCTGGGTAATGACCAGGTGCTGATCGATGACGGGGCTTATCTTTTTTGTCGTGGACCTGTCGGGCCAGGTGACGATGAGGGAGTCGATATGGGATAGCGTGCCGAGGCCGATGACCTGTGTATAGTCCATGCAGGATTGAAAGCCTCTGCTGGGGACCAGCTCCCGGTAGAACAGGTGACCATCGCCGTATACGCGGATCTTGCTGCCGATGGCAAAGTTGTTATCTCCCCTGCCTTTTAGCCGGATGCTGATATAGTTGTTCTTATTGATCTCGCGGGCATTGTTCTTATAGACGAAGGCGGGGCCATTCTCGTTGTTGATGACCAGGTCGAGGTCACCGTCATTGTCCAGGTCGGCATAGGCGGCGCCGTTGGCGAAGGAGGGTTGATCGAAGCCCCAGGTCTTTCCCATATCCGCGAACTGCAGGTTGCCCTGATTACGATAGGCTTTGTGCAACATGGGGTTGATGGGGATCTTTTTCAGGATCTGGTCTATTTCTTCCTTTTTACCTGTTAGCACCATCTTTTGGAGTATGTCGTTGGCAAAGAAGTCCATGAAGTCAAGGTTGGTCACATCCTTGTTTACGCCATTGCATACGAAGATGTCGTTGTAGCCATCGTTGTCCATGTCGAAAATGAGGGCGCCCCAGCTCCAGTCGGTGGCGGATACGCCGCTGTAGTTGGCGATGTCGCAGAAACCGCCTTTCCCGTTGTTGAGCTGGAGGCAGTTCTTCATGTACTGGTGATAAAATCCTGCTTTTAGTTTCGCATTGTAAAGATCGATGTTGTCGAAGGCTCCCAGTGTTTTTAGTCTGTAGTCGTCCTCCGGCAGCATGTCGGTGGTGAAGATCTCGGGAGCGCCGTCGTTGTTGATATCGGCGATGTCGGCGCCCATGGAGGAGAAGCTGGTGTGGTCGAAGCGGTCTTCCAGCTCATCTTTGAACGTTCCGTTCTTCTGATTGATGTAGAGATAATCCCTTTCATAGGAGTCATTGGAGACGAATACGTCCGGCCAGCCGTCGTTGTTGACGTCGCCAACGGATACGCCGAGCCCGAAGCTGATGAGGGTGCCATGGATGCCGGCCTGTGTGGTGACTTCCGTAAAATGTCCGTTGTCATTCCTATAGAGGTGGTCGCCTCCTCCTTTCAGGAAGTCGGCTACAGGCCATTGGGCTTCGGGAAGGTCTCTTCTGTTAGCGTTGTTGAGGGTATTGACGGGGATGGGGCTGTTGTTGATCATGAAGCAGTCCAGGTCGCCGTCGTTGTCGTAGTCGAAGAAAGAAACCTGGGTAGTATAGGCGGATATGTCCAGGCCATATTGTGCGGCAGATTCGGTGAAGGTGCCGTTCTTATTATTGATATAGAGCTTGTTCTTCCGGTGGCCTGTCTTCATGTGTCCGGAGCTGCAGACATAGATATCCAGCCAGCCGTCGTGGTTGATATCCACGAGCATGGTGCCCGTGCTCCACATGCTGTCCTGTGAAAGGCCGGAGCGGGGGGTGATGTCCTCGAAACGAAAGTCTCCTTTGTTGAGATAGAGCTTATTCTCCCCCATATTGGAGGTGAAGAAGATATCGGGCAGGCTGTCGTTGTTCAGGTCGCCGATGGCAATACCGCCACCATTGTAGAAGTTCCGGAAGAGGAAGCTGTTGTTCAGCTTTTGGTCCACCACTTTATTATTGAAGTCGATGCCGGTGTTATCCATGAGCTGGAAGAGGGTAGTTTCCTTTGGATGTTGGCAGCAGGTGCAAAGGGTGACAAGGAGAAGGAAAAGATAGGACTGGAAGATTTTCATGTTTTGAATGATAGGCAAGTTCTGCGAAAAAACAAAGGCCATTGTGAAATGGCCTTTGCAATTTATCGATTCTTATTTAAACGAGGGATATTAATACCCGTCATTTTGTTTCAGATTGGGGTTAACCGACAAGGACTGGTTAGGCACGGGGAATACCAGGTACTTGGGGTCGTCGGAGGGTTTGTATTGCCAGGGAACGAGGAAAACGCCGAAACGGATCAGGTCCGTTCTTCTTATGCCTTCCCAATAGAGCTCGCGACCTCTTTCTGCCAGGAGGGTGTTGGGATCTTTGGTATTGCCGGCATTATTCAGTACCAGGGGACCTGCCATGGGGGCTGCTCCGCGGGCAGCGCGCAGGTCATTGACCAACGTAAGGGCGCCTGCGTTATCGGGTGTGCCTGCCCGGAGCTTTGCTTCAGCGATCATCAGCGTGACGTCCGGATAACGGAAGAGGGCCAGCCAGTTGCCGGAGTTGGATGAATAATATTTACCTCCTGCATCGGAGAAATCCGGAACGTATTTGGCGACCCGGATGCCTGTGACCTCGAGGTTGCTCCCTTGTTCGATCATGTCATTGGCGATGGTAGGATCGAAGGACAGGTCATGTTGTTTTCTATCCTGCAGTTTGTTACCATCCTGATCGTATTGTTGTCCTACCAGGAAGCCCGGGCGGATGCCTGATGCTGCAGTGGTTTGGGGGTAGGAGTTATAGCGGCCACCAAGGCGGGTGTCCAGCGGCGTGTCCGCTCTCGAGAATGCTACCGTGCCGGTGAGGGAGAAGGTGCTGTAAAAGTCGCCTATGGTAGAAAAACCATTCCATCCCGCATTGGGAGCCTGGCCGTTGTATTCATTGTAATGGAAGGTCATCATCCAGCGGGCATTTAGGCCAGGGTTGTTGACAGTGAGGCCGGAAGAGCTGGGATAGCCGAATATGAGCTCGTGTGAGCCGCCGTTGACGGCGCTGAAGTTATTGAAGTAGTTGGATTCGTAAGAATATTTGTTGCTGTCAATAATGGATTGGCCGAGCGAGATGACCTTTTGCATGTCTGCATCCGCGAAGGAGGGGGTCTTCCGGTTGAGGAAAGCGCCTTTGTTGAGATAGCAGCGCATCAGGAGCGTTTTACAGGCGTATGGGTTGGCCTTCGTGGGATCGCTACCGGAAAGGTCCGGCAAAATGCTTTCCAGCTCGTTGATTATATAATTGATCGCGCTGTCGCCGGAGTATACGGGAGGCGGCAGTAAAAGATTATCGCCCGGCTGCCGGAGAGGGAACTGTCCAAAGAGGTCGAGCAGATAGTACAGCGAGAGACAGCGCAGGAACTTCGCTTCGGCGATCTGTCCCGTGGTAGGCTTCAAGGTCAATACATTGGTTGCGTCGAAGTTCATCTTGTTCAGCAGGTTAAAGGTCTGCAGGAGCTGATCGTGGTCGGCGTTCCAGGTGTGGTTGTGCATCACGCGCCAGACGCCGTTGTCATCCCAGTCACCGCCGCGGGTGGGGACGAGGGCTTCGTCGGTGGTGCATTCCTCCAGCGAGAATACGCGGTCCTGGTTGACAAAAGGGGCGGGAATATCATTGTAGGCGGAACTGAGCAGCAGCGTTGGACCCTGATCGCCAAGGCCTTCCGTAACTGCATTGCCAGGAACGGTAGTGGTATAATTCTCTTTCAGTTTAGTACATCCCGCCATGCCTGCCAACAGGAGCAAGGCAGACAGTTTTATATATTTCGACGTATTCATGATTCGTTTTTTAAGATTTTAGAGTGAGAAATTTAAGCCAACTACCAAACTTCTCGGAGTCGGGTAAGGAATATATTCGATGGATCTCGAAGGGTAGCCCGCGTTGCTCTTGTCGATGTTGACCTCCGGATCGAAGCCGGAGAACTTCGTGATGATGAAGAGGTTGGAGCCGGCCACGTAAACGGTGGCGCCTTTGATATACTGGCCGATATTTCCGATGGAATAGGTCAGGTTAGCATTTCTTAGCTTAAAGAAGTTGCCACTCTCGAGGAAGCGGGAGCTCGCGGCCACACCGCTGCTGAGCTTTTCCGGAGAATTGTATGCCTTTTTGTCAATATTCCTACCGTTGGCAAGGCCTGCAATGTTGGTGACGGAAGTAGCCGTGTTATTGTAGATCAGAAATCCGCCGGAGCCGCCGCCATTGATCGTCAAGGTAAATTTCTTATAACGAAGTGTAGTAGACCCGCCGTAGAGCCATTTAGGGTTTGGATCACCGGCAAAAGTCGGATTGGCTTCCTGGGTTTGGTTACCATTTTGATCGAAGCCGGTGGCTTTTTTCAGATAGAACTCGTCTACGGGCTGATTGTTCGTGATGATCTGCCCCAAGGTACCGGAAACGCCCTGACCGTTGATCTGGCCGGTGTAAATAGCTGTTTCCTTTCCTGTCTGGGCATTCACGAAGCCTGTGATCTTGTTTGAGTTATGAGCGACATTGACTGCCAGGTCCCAGGAGAAGTCATTGTTGCTGACGAGATTGGCGCCCAACGAAAGTTCCTGGCCTTTGTTGAGGAGATGTCCGGGAAGGTTGACCCAGTAGTTACCCGGAGGTCCTGGCTGGATAACGATGTTCTCAAAAAGGATGTTCGATGTGTTCTTATTATAGTAATCGAACGTACCCCAAACCTTACCGTGTGCAAAGGCAAAGTCAAGGCCGATGTCCCATTGAGTTGTTTTTTCCCATTTCAGGTCTTTATTACCGACATTCGATTGTTGCGCTGCATTGTAGCTGGTAAATGTATACTGGTCGATGGAAGCGCCTGCCGGGAATTCCTGGCTACCTGTGATACCCCATGTGCCGCGAAGCGCCAGGTTGGAGAAAACGGTGCTGTTCTTCATGAAGTCTTCATTGCTAATGCCCCATTTAACACCAAAGGATGGGAAATAACCATATTTGTTATTCTCACCGAATTTCGACGAGCCGTCCCCACGGAAAGTACCGGTGAAATAGTATCTATCCTTATAGTTGAGTGTCAGACGTGCAAAATAGCTCTGTACCTCCGTCGTGATATCTTTGAATACCGTCGGCTGGCCGATGGTCTTGGCGTCCTGAAGAAGATCGGTGTATTGAGCGCTGAGCAGGCTGAGCTCATTCAGATTGAAATTGAAGGTCTGTCCGAACTGGGACATGTTCTTATAGTTGGATTTCCAGTATTCGAAACCGCCTAATGCATCCAGGCTGAGATCATCCGAAAGGTTGGCGTGATAATTTAACGTGTGGGTAAGGATCTGTGAGGTCAGACCTGCGGTGGATATTATCCCAAGTCCGTTGCCATCGATGGGAGCAAATCCGCGAATAAATCCATCTACGTTGGTATTGCGAGTGCCATCGCTCTGGTTGACGGAATATAAGAATTTGTATTCGAGATTCTTCAATATCTTATAGCTGGCCGAGATATTTCCGAGGAAGGTATTGACCAGGGATTGATCATTATAGGCTTTCAATAGAGACATAGGGTTGCCTACACCATTGCCGGAGACGAAGAAACTGCCGTTGGGGTTATAATATCCTTGCGTAGGGTTCCATTGCAAGGCTGCGCTGATCAGGTTCCCGGCGGATCCCGCCGTGTTGGAGGCCAGAACGATGTTTTCCTGCGTATGACCTGCGATAAGCATAAAATCCAGGCTTAACCTCTTATCGAGAAATTTATAAGCTCCGGAAAAAGTACCGATGTATTTGTCCAGCTGGTTATTTTTGATAAAGCCGGGGGTTTTGGAAGCAAGGAGAGAAGCGCGGAACTTTGCATTTTCGCTGCCTCCACTGAGCGCGATATTGTAGTTTTGAATGGTAGAATGCTGGGTGATATCTTTCAAGGGGTCGACATTACCTTTCTTGTCCAATGAGTTGACCATCGTATCCAGCTGATACTTTTTCAAGGCGCTCCTGAACTCGCCGGAATTGAGGTTGTCATATCTTTTCATATACCCTACGTTCCATCCTTCGGAGAGGTTAGCCTCCAGCTTGAGCGGCCCTGAGCTGCCTTTCTTCGTCGTGATCACGATAACACCGTTGGCGCCGCGTGATCCATAGATGGCGGTAGAGGAAGCGTCTTTCAGGATAGTGATGTCAGCTATGTCATTGGGGTTGATATAAAGCAAGGGGTTGGCGTCCGGGGTAGGACCGAAACCACCGATACCCAGGTTAACCGAGGGGCGGGCGTTCCTCCCATCAAGGATGACGCCGTCAACAACATAAATAGGGTTGCCTGCACCACGGATAGAGCTATTACCCCTGATCTTGATAGTAGTGGCTACGCCCGGCTGGCCGCTGTTGTTAACAATCTCCAGCCCGGAAACCTTGTTTTGCAACAACTGGTCGGGAGAAGTGATGACGCCTGTGTTGAATTCCTTTGAAGATACAGTGGAGACAGACCCTGTAAGGTCTTTTTTCCTGGCCGTGCCGTATCCAATAACGACTACTTCGTTGAGGTTGGATTGGGCTGTAACCAGCGATACATCGACGGTCGTCTGCTCGCCGATGGAAATTTCCTGCTGTGTGAATCCCACGGAACTGATAATGATGGCCTTTGCCGTAGCCGGGATGGTGAGCTTATAAGTACCATCGGCAGCTGTGGAAACTCCGCCTTTGGAGCCCTTGGGCGTCACTGTGGCGCCCTGAACGGGGTTGCCTTTGTCGTCCGTAACCTTACCAGTAATTGTTTTTGTTTGGGAGAAAGCAGTTAGTGTGAAAAGTACACATAGTAGTAGAGTACTTACCTTGATGGCAAGCAAGCGTTGAATGGTCATAAAGCAAAAGTTTAGCTTATATTAGGTACCTAAGTTAAAAAAATTAAATTTTACTTAACAAATTTTTTTTGGAATCTGTCAAAAACCAGGTTACCCGATTGATCAGACAAGCCAATATCGGCCGATGCTGCATAAGATTAAATAAAAATTAAAATATGTCGCTCAGGATCTTGCTTTTTAGCTGTAGGAGGGAGTAGTAAGGGATGGGGGGATCGGCCAGGGTCCAGGTGGTGTCGTCTTCTTCGAACCGGTAGTGCCGCCCTTTGAGGGGGGCAGGGTGGAGGGGCGGGGTGGTGGTGGCCCTTGTCAGGGTGAAGATATGGATGGGGGTGGTGGCCGGCGGGTAGGTCTGATGGATGGCCCGGAGGATGGCGCGGATGGTGGCGCCGGAGGTGAGGATGTCGTCGATGATGATCCAATGACCGGGCGGGTCGGGAAGGAGGGAGGCGTAGGAGGTGTCGATGAGATAGAGTCCCCGGAGCTCTTCTTCCCGGCGGGGTTTGGAAAACAGCTTGATGGGCTGGGTGGGGTGGGTCTTTTGGAGGAGTTGGGGGTGGTAGTGGTGTTGGAGCCGGCGGGCCAGCTGTTGTCCCAGGAGGTCGAGCGAGGAAGGGTTGGGGGAAGCGGTGGTTTCGTCGTGATGGAGGGCGCGTACGATGGTGGCTCCCGGGGGAATGGGGGCCCGGGCGAATAGTTCCAGGGAGCAGTCGAGCCATCCTTCGAGGTCGGGCTGCCGGCCTTTTTTGAATTTCAGCAGGCTATGGGAGAGATGGTCCCTGCCGGCGGAGGCGGGGAGGTAGTGGCACAGGTAGTAATGCGAATAGAGGTGCTGGTTATAGGATAGGTAGGTGTGGTGCAGCGGCATAATGTGAGCGGGAATTGTGTCGAAAATACAACATTAGATCAAATCTATATTTAAGGAAGGCTTACTAAAGAATTTTAAGGGTTTAACCTTATAAAATAAAAGTTGACTGATAAAAACCCGCCTATATTTAGAAACTGCGTCTAAATTATCCAATCAGTATATTAGAAGTTTTTTGCAGATATATGTTTTAGCTATAATATTACCTTGAATACCATTAACCCGTTGACCTGAATTATTCCTATGTCAATTCAAAAAGCTGCAGATGTTGTTTCCAGATTGAAGAATGGCGACACCAAAGCTCTTCATGAGCTGCATGACCTGTATTATCCCGCGCTTTGTCATTTTGCTATTAGTTTGTTGGGCGACACTCCGGCGGCGGAGGATATCGTTACGGAAGTTTTTGTTGTTTTGTGGAAGAAGAGCCAGGATTTCGAGACGCTGCAAAACATCAAGGCTTTTTTGTATATCAGCACGCGGAATGCCTGTCTCAATCATATAAAGCGGCTGCAGCGGGATACTGCCATGAAGTCGGGCTTGTCCAATTATCTTTCCACGGAGCGTCCGGAGTTCGCGTTGAACCAGATGATACGCGCGGAGGTATTGCAGCAGATCTATGAGGCGATAGAGGCGCTGCCGTCCCAGTGCGGGAAAGTTTTTAAATTATGTTATGTGGAGGGGCTGAGCAATTCGGAGGTAGCGGAGCGGTTCTCGATATCCGTCAATACGGTGAAGAACCATAAGGTAAAGGCGTTGGGTCTGCTACGGCTCAAATTTTTGAATTCTTCTTCTTCGATGTAGGGGCCCTGATGGGCTGTTCCCACAAAATTTTGGGAGGGTCACAATTATTTGTTTTGTGTCTCCGTTTATAATCTGGTTTTTCATAGGATATTGGATTTTAAACGGGGCTGAATTTCCATTCTGGCCCTTTTTTTTTGCCTGGCCCTTTGGGAAAAGTAGGTCCAGGCATAAAAAATCTAATGATGGTCCTTCGGACAGTGGACCTGTGGTCCACTCTGTTTTGCCCGGTCCTGTAGGAGAAAGTTGTCCCGGACAAAAAAAATCTGATGATGGTCCTTCGGACAGTGGACCTGTGGTCCACTCTGTTTTGTCCGGTCCTGTAGGGAAAAGTAGGTCCAGGCAAATTGAACCAGCGGTTCGTTGTATTTTCGGGCCATGCAAAATCAGGATACGGCCGCATGGGAAAGAAGGTTTATCGACTATTTAAAGGAAAACGCGCATACGAAGGATGCCTCTCATGATCTGGGGCATTTTCAGCGGGTGTGGAAAGCAGCCCGGTATATCAACCAGGAGGAGGGGAATGTAGCCGACCCATTGGTGTTGCTGGCTTCCGCTTATTTTCATGACCTGGTGTCCCTTCCAAAGAATTCTCCGGAACGAAGCTCTTCCTCCCGTCTGAGCGCGGAGAGGACGGTGGTGTTGCTGACGGAAGTGTTTACGGATTTCCCCCCGGAGAAGGTGGAGGGTGTGCGGCATGCCATCCATGCGCACAGCTTTTCCGCGCGGGTAGCGCCATTGACCCCGGAGGCGAAGATCCTGCAGGATGCGGACAGGATGGAGGCGCTGGGCGCTATCGGACTGGCGCGGGTATTTTATACGGCCGGGCAGCTCCATCAGCGTCTTTTTGATGGGAATGATCCCCTGGCGCTGCACCGGGAGCCGGATGACCAGCAGTATTCGCTGGATCATTTTTCCGTGAAGCTGTTCAGGCTGCCAGCCCTTATGAATACGACAACGGGCAGGAGACTGGCCGATGAGAAGGTCGAATATTTACGACAATTCCTCCAAAAGATCGAGGGAGAGATCGCGGGGAGATTCGACTAGGCCGTGCGGGTCGTCAATACCTGCCGGGCGAAGTCTTCCAGTTCTCCGGTAAGGTTGCTTTTTTTGCCTGTGCGAAGATCTATCTGCGTGAATTTCGAGAGCAGGACGGCTTTCCGATTCTGCTGTTCCTTATCATACATCTGCATTTCCACTTCGATGTAATTATCTCCATAGCCTACCAGGGCGGACTGGATGCAAACCGTGTCGTTATAGGAGACGGCCCGGATGTATTGGATCTCGTGCCGGCTGACGACAAAGCCGATGCCTTTTGCCGCCCATTCCTTCAGATCGATGCTGTAATGTTCCTTCAGGTGGTCTTCCCGGGCATTCAAAAAATAGTCGATATACCTGCTGTTGTTAAGGTGTCCGAAAGGGTCGCAATCATTGAATCGTATGGTGTAAAATGTCCTGGGTTTTGTCTCCATAAAATCGTATTTTGAGCAAACATAACCCCTGGAGTATAGTCCATCCTATCCTTTCTTTCTAAAAATATTTTTATGTTGATCGGCGAATTGTCTAAAAAGTCGGGTTTTAGCAGGGATACCATCCGATTTTATGAAAAAATAGGTCTTATCAAGCTGGAGGGCGATCTGCGGGACCGGTATCAATTCAAACATTACCCGGAGGGTGTGTTCAAGCGGCTGATGGCTATCCGGAAGATGAAGGAGTATGGTTTTACCCTGCAGGAGACGCGGGGGCTTTTCCTCCTGTTCGAGGAGGGGATATTGGACCCGGCGAGGGGCATACGATACGTGGAGCGTAAGATCCGGCATATAGAACAACAGATCAATGAGCTGACGGGGGTGAAGGCCAAGCTGCAGGAAATAGTGGACCGGCCTTTGGACGAGATATGTCCTATCGACGAGATTTTACATGCAATGAATTGTTAGCCAATGGATTGGATTTTGCTTGCCGCTGCTGCCCGACCGTTGGAAAATTTAATAGAATGGCCAGTCAACTTTACCTTGAAATCTCTCGTATTCCTATTAGACCGGATATCCTTTCGGAAGGCCGAACATTTTTTTATTCTAACGGACCGGTGTCCGTTGACCAATCGACAGCCTGATGAAATTCTTGTTACCCATTGTATTTTTTTTTATTGGTTATACTTCGCTGGCCCAGACGCAGTCGTGTCCGATAAACAGCAATTTTTCCATCGGGGACCTGACGCACTGGTCGGCATATGTGGGAGTGCTGGCCAATCAGAACAGCGGTGCGGTCCACGTGCCATACGATACTGCTTCGGCGGCGCCGACGGGCACCATGGGGGTAAGGATCATCACGGAATACAATCTGCCGAGCGTC
>DASZXP010000239.1:0-23972 GCA_035545935.1 Puia sp.
ATACAGGTTGACAACGGGCATTTCAATACCGGTTACCGTATAAATTAACAATTATAACCCCTTTAAAAATTTACAATGAAAAGAACAAAACTCTTCAGTAGCGTTGTGTTAGCAGGCGCTTTTGTTGCCCTTGTGGTCACAGGATGCAAGAAAAATAATGATGGCGGCGGCGGAACCAGTATTTCCGCTACTGTTGATGCAACTGCATGGCAGTCGCAATATGTCAACGGATTCAAAAGCGGAGGAGAGACCAACCTGGTCGGCTATTATGGTAAATCCGGCGATACCAGCATCATATCGATACAGGTCCACGACAGCGTTAAAGTCAACGAAGTTACTCCTTTTGATATACTTACCAATGTCACTTACACCAAGAGTGACGGCACCCAATATATCGCGGAAAGCTATACAGGTGCGCATGGGACCGTGACAGTTACTTCCTGGGATAAAAATGCCGATAAGATCGCCGGAACCTTTAGCGGAGTATTGTATAACTCTAATGACTGGGATGATAGCATCAAGATCGACAATGGTCATTTCAGCTCCACTTATATAGTGTATTAAAGATCACACATAAACCCTGAAATAAGATAACTATGAAAAAGAACAAACTTTTCACTCGTCTTTCCCTTTCCTCTGCTGTAGTGATCCTTATCGCGGCAGCCAGCTGCAAAAAGAATAATGACAATGGCGCCGGCGCAGCCGGTATCAGCGCCACCATCGGCAGCACGGGCTGGCAGTCCCAGTATGCTATTGGAGTCGAACCTAATGGCGATAGCTTTATTTATCTGACGGGTTATTATGGCAAGTCTGCCGGCGATACAACATCGTTTGAGATATCCATTTCGGATACTGCGCATGTCAACCAGGCGGACCCTTTCATCAGCTCCGACGTGGAGTTTTATACCAGCGATAATAAGATCTACTCGAGTGACGAATTTTTTGGCAGCCATGGGACCATCACTGTTACATCCTGGGACAAGACCGCGCACAAAATGACCGGTACCTTCAGCGGTGTATTTTATAATACGCAGAACAGCAACGACAGCCTGACCTTCACCAATGGTCACTTCAATACGACCTATCTGACGGAATAAACAGAAGACCGCAAAAATTATGTAAAAAATGCCGGGTCGGTCCATCTGATCCGGCTTTTTTGTATTTTACTGTCGCTAAATACGCCATTATGCCTACCATTGCCACCCGGATAAAAGACTTCGGCTTCAAGACCTTTTTTCTTCTCTTCCCCGCTGTCATTGTCTATATCCTTATCACCGACGGTAATGGCTGCGGCGATCAGCCCCGGGACTTCCGTTTCTTTCCCATCGCCGGCGGCGCCGCCCCTCTCCTGGCCATCGTCTGGAGCATCATCGACAAACAACGGCATAACTATACAAAGCTTAAATACATTCTGCAGATCATCCTCCGATTCTTCCTTGCCTATACGATCACACAATACGGCGCCGCCAAGATAATGGACGTACAATTCTCTCCCAGCATTGGAAGCATGGCCACCACCGTCGCCGATATGCGCCCTATGACAGTCGCATGGACTTTTTTTGGCTATTCTTTCGGGTACGAGTTCTTCATAGGCTGCAGCCAGATACTCGCCGCCGTTCTCCTTCTCTTCCGCAAAACGGCTACCCTGGGCGCCATCCTCATGGTCACCATCATGAGCAACATTGTCTTCGTGAATTTCGCCTTTGATGTATGCGTAAAATTCTTTTCCTGCTCCTACCTGGTCATGTCTATCTATTTGCTGGTGGATGACGCCCCTCGTCTGGCCAACATCCTGCTGCTGAACAGGGCGGCAGAAAAAAGGACCTACCCCCAGCTGTTTAAAAAACGAGTCGCTCAAAAAACCCTGGCTATCGTAGGGATACTGGCAGGCATCTTTGCCCTTGCCTATCCGCTGCAGGATTTCATGAGCATGAAGACAAAATACAAGATAGGACAGCATACGGCTCTTTATGGCGTCTGGGCCGTCGATACCCTCTATCATTCCCGGGACTCCATGGATCATCTCCTCCATGCAGATACCAGCGGATGGAAGAAGCTCATTTTTGAAGACTATGATTTCGCCACAGCCAAATCCTGGACGGCCGACAGAGGCTATTTTAGCTATGAGACGGATACGGCTACCCGCACCCTGCATATGAAACAGACCTTCCCGGATACGCTTATAAGGGTAAACACTGCGTACAGACTGAACAAAGACACATTGTATCTGTATGGTAAATATGGGAATGATTCGATATATGTTCGCCTCCACCAACAGAAAAAATACCTGCCGCGTAAATAAGACTTACGCGATAGGACGAAGCGATACTAAAAAACCATTAGACTCGTTTGTGGCAGAAGAGAATTAGAATTTAAATCCAATTTTTGTATGAAAGCAATGAAATCACAGGCGATAGCTTTTTTCCTCGGCTTTAGTCTTACTTCTTTCGTGCTTTTCTTTGTACCCGGCGTGGCAAAAAGAACCAGCCAGGTAAGTCATCCCAACGACCAGAAACTGGCTGGTATGCTGCATGACAGCACCGCCGTCACCAGCGGGCACTTCAATACCAGCCCCACCGTAGCAACTCCCTGATCCCCTCACTGCCATGCTCCCTTTAGGAAGCGCAGCCAATTGCCGTGCATGACATTGGTTATGTCGCCCGGTCCATATCCCTTTTGCCGTAATATGCCTTCCAATGCCCCAAGATCGGCGATCGTATCCATATCATAGGGAGATTGTTCCTTTCCAAACATGCCATCCAGATCGCTGCCAATGGCGATGTTCCGGCTATTACCCGCCAGCTGGCAAATATGATCATAGTGTCCCACTACCTTTTCAAGATCCACTCCGGCAGCCAGCGGTTCAGAACTTCCCCGCACCCAGCCTTCGCACAACATCCAGGCATCCAGCACACCGCCGATGACGGCATCCCTGTCGATAAGGGCTTTTATTTGTTCATCCGCCAATTGCCGTTGATGAGATACCAGCGCCCTGCAGTTATGATGACTGGCCCATATGGGGCCCTGGTAGCGATCGATGGCCTGCCAGAATGCTTCGTCCGTAAGATGAGTAATATCGAGGATCATATTCAACCGCTGCATTTCCTGTAAGAGCTCCAGCCCCCGCCGGCTGAAAGGTCCGGTCATGCCTGTCCCCGGCGCATATCTGCCCGGCCCGTAATGAGCGGGGCCGATGGCCCTCAATCCATACCCATAGGCTCTTTCCATATAGGAGAGGTCCACCAGACTGTCGGCTCCTTCCAGACTCAGGATATAGCCGATGGGTTTTTGCAAAAGAGGAAGGTCTTCGTTCATCCTCAGATCCACCCGCCGATCCGGATCTTGCGCGGGAGGGACGTCTTTGTTCATCCACAGGTCCAGATGCCTCTCCAGCTTTTCCCTGTTGTCGATCATTACCATCTCACCTATCTCTTCCATGGACTTGTACCAGGCCAGCTGTCCCTGTGTTTGCGCCCAGGCCTGCTGAGGAGAATGCCAGCCGGGTAATGAGCTGTCCGGCGTCACATATCTTGCAATTTGCGTGGCTACCACCAGTCCGATATTCCCTTTCCGCAGCTCGGGGAGAGAAACCATTCCTTTCCCTCTGTCCAGCTTGTCGGTCATTCCTTTTTCCCGTTGCCTGATAACCTCTACGGGCAGCCGAAGGTCCCTGTTCCACTCCAATGCGTTCATGGAAAGGTCTAAATGTGCGTCTATGATGAACATTGCTTTTTTTCTAATTCTTTTTTTACCACATCCACAGGATACTTTAAGGCCAGCCGCCTGATCTCATAGCTGAATCGGGTAAAGGTCTCTTCCCATTGCCGGGCCTCTTCCTCCGTATAGGTGTAAAACCCTTTGCCATTGGCCACCCCTCTGCCGCCGGCCTTTACGATATCGTCGATGAGCCCCGGAACCTCCGTGCTGTTGCTCAGGGTGGGAAAAAGGTCCTTCATCACGGTGTGATAGGCGGCCACGCCCGTAAGGTCCATCCAGCGGAATACGCCTACCAGCGTCATCCAGTAGCCCGCATTGTTCCGGCAGGCTCTGTCCACATCTTCCACCGTCGCATACCCATTCTCCACAAGGAAGAATGCCTCGCGGTACATGGCATACATCAGCCGGTTTGTAATAAACCCCCGTATATCCTTCCGCACCAGCGTCGGCTCCTTGCCCCAGCCTTGCGCCACCTCATACAGGTATTCACCCAATGCCACCCTGCTTTGCCCGCCGCAGATGATCTCCAGGAATCGGGTGGTATGCGAAGGCTCCGCCCAGTGCAATCCAAAAAAGCGTTCGGGATGCCTCACCTGCGCCTGAAGGAGGCTAATAGGGATGGCGGAAGTATTGGAGGTAAGGATCGCCTCCTCGCCGATGACGTCCTCTATCTTTTGATACACGGATTGTTTGACGGCCAGGTCCTCCAACGTACATTCGATGACGATGCCGCAATCCCGCAACGCTTTATAATCTTCGGTGATCGTCAGCAGCGGCTTCCAGTCCTCAGGGGACGCATGGATCAACCCTTCTTCTACCGATCGCCGCCAATGCTCGCTTATCCTCCGCTGCGCGTGTTCCAGGTCAGAAGGCACGGGCGCCAGCGCCACCACCGGATGGCCCGCCATCAGCAGACAGGTCGTTATACTGCAGCCCATCATACCAAGCCCTACTACGCCCACGGGCAAACTATTAGATCCAGCCATATGATATTTGATTTAGTTGTCAATATGTAGCCCTCCCACCCGAAAGATCGAAGGTAAACCCTGTGGTAAAGCTGGTCTGCGGGCTGACGATAAACAGGGCATGATCCGCCGCCTCGTCCAGCGTGCCGCACCGCTGCATAGGTATCTTATCCGTCATATAACGCACCTGCTCTTCCGGCATCGCATCTACCAGGGCCGTACGGATGACGGCAGGCGCCAATGCATTCACCGTGATGCCGGTGGTGGCATATTCCTTTCCCTGCACCTTGGTCATGCCTATGACCGCCGCCTTGCTGGATGAATAGGCCAGCATACCCGCATTCCCTTCCTTTCCGGCAATGGAGGCTATATGCAGGATACGCCCGTAATTATGCCGCAGCATCACAGGCAGCACGTATTTAGAGGTATGGTAAGACCCCATGAAATTGACGCGCCATACCCGCAGCAGGTCCTCCGTATCCACCTCATGACTTTTTATATTGGTCCTGCCCGTGATACCCGCGCTGTTCACCAGCAGATCGATCCGCCCCCACTCCGCCGCCGCCATCGATACGGCCGATCTAACCTGTTCCTCGTCCGTAATATCCACGGGGAAGACCTTGTGTTCGGCAGACAGGGCAGCCGTGATAGATGCCAGCCCGGCCGCATCCTTGTCAAAGAGGGCCAGTTTTACACCGTTGGCCGACAGCCTGATGGCAATAGCGCGTCCCAGCCCGCTGGCAGCGCCGGTGACGATGCCTGTCTGGCCTTCGAATATTGTACTCATATTCCCAAAGCTACGGGCTCGCGCCTTTCCTATTTTTATCAATCGATTGCGCAAATAAAAATTGCACAACCGGTTGTGCCGCTGCATCCCACCCCTCTTTTTTGTTATCTTTAATGGAACAAGCCTTCTTCGTCATGCCCGAGAATACACCTACATTGAAAGAGATAGCCCGGAGACTCAATATCTCGGTCTCCACGGTATCCAGGGCGCTGCATGATCATTACAGCATCGGACTGCGGACCAGGATGCGGGTCAAAAAGCTGGCAAGCGAGCTGAACTACGAGCCCAACCAGACAGCCATCTTCTTCAAGCAGAAAAAGACCTTTATGATCGGGGTGATCCTACCCAATCTCTCGCAGGATTTTTTTTCCGCCATGGTGAATGGCATCGAGGACGTGGCTTATAAAAAGAATTATACGGTACTGCTCTGCCAGTCCCGGGACGACCAGGAAAGGGAAAAACAGCTGGTTGCCGCCATGCGATCCCAGCGGGTGGATGGCGTGCTGATCTCCATCTCGAAGAATACCATCGACTACGAACATTTCGAGCTGTTACGGCGACATAAGATACCTGTCGTATTCTTAGACAGGATCCCCAGGATGCCGGATATCCATTATATCGCCAGCGGCCTGGGAGCGGGCATGCAGCAGGCCATGGATTTTCTCATAAAGAAAAAACACAAGCGCATAGCCCTGATCAACGGTCCGGAGCCTCTTCCCGCCAGCCAGGAAAGGCTGGATGCTTTTAAACAATCGCTCTGGCGCCGGCGCCGGAAATATGATCCCAGGCTGGTGGTATCTTCGGATCTCTCCAAAGAAGGCTCCGGCAGGGCCCTGGAGCAACTCCTGGACCTAAGGCATACACCGGACGCCATCATTACTTTCAATGATTATGTGGCCCTGGACTGTCTTCAATACGCCAAAAGATCAAAGCCCGGCGGCATGGAGAATATCAGCATCGTCAGCTTTGCCAATGAGCCGATCTGCGATTATATGGATAATGCGCCCATCGCATCCGTAGAGCAATTCCCCTATCTGCAAGGAGAAAAAGCCACCCGGCTGTTGTTACGGCTGCTGGATAAAGAAGCCGGCCGGGATGACGCAGCAGCAGTCCATGAAGTCCTGCAGCCGAAACTGGTCATTCACCGGCCGGCGTGATCAATATCTTCCTTACAGCACGACGATCTTACGCGTATAGTTGACAGAAGCTCCTGTCACCCGGAGAATATATACTCCGGATGCTATATTCCCTCTCCGGATATCGTCCCACCCCAGCTCTGTCGTACCAGGGCCAGCGACAGCGTCTTTTCTCAGCACGGGTTTCCCGCTGAGGTCCCATAGTTCCAGCCTGACCTTGCCGGTGGTCTCCAATGTAACATACACCGACAGCCTGTTCACAACGGGGTCAGGGAAGACCCGGATATTCTTATCCGCCGCATCCATCGATGCCACGCTGCTGGTCAGGGCAGCTGTCCTGGCGCTTGCTCCCGTCGTTCCGCAGCCATGACGGTTATAGGCTACTCCGCCCAGATAGCTGGTCGTATCCAGCCCCGTCTCTTTGGCATACTGATTAAAAGTAGTATCTATCGTCTCGGTAGATCCATTGCCATCCGTGTCCCTGGGGAAATAAGCGGTACAGGGATTATTGTCTTGCGTATAATATTCGTTGTACGTAAAATGCAGGTTGGATTGTGCAAAGGTAAACGCCAGCATGGTGTTCGACAGCGACCACACTTCATTCTCATCGAAGGTAAGGTTCTGTATCCGCTGCATGATGATCTCCGCCCATCTGCCGGACGGGGTCAATGTCCCATAATGTCCGTTGGCCCGTTGATACAAGGTGGGATTGATGGTATAGTTGTTGGAGTCGGCATTGTATTTTACCACGACATTGCTACAGGTGGAGGTGGGGTTGTTGCTTCCCAGGTACATGCCCGGCCCGAGGTTGGCCCAGACATTATTGCCGATGATCAGATGTCCGCCGCTGGTGCTGCTGTCCTGTTCATTGCCTACCGAGATACCCGTACCATTATTGTAGCTCTCATTCTCTTTTACCGTGATGTTCAGGGAGCCATCCAGGTAAATACCCGACGAAGTAGCCACAGGCGAGATACAACGGTATACGGAATTGTCCCTGATCATGCCATTCCGGGACTGGTTGTTGGCTTTCAGGAGGCTGGGATAGCTCTGCAGCACCCATTGGTAGTTACCCGCTGCAACGATACCTATATTGGCTATATCATAGACCTCGTTGCCGGAAATAGTGAACGTATCCACATTCCCATTGATGGCCATCCCTTCCGCATAGCCGGATACGATGTCGTGTATCGTATTGTTGTCGATGAGCAGGTTGGTAATGGCCGTATTCGTATTGCCCAGTACGGTGATGGCGCTCAATACATCATTGGGTTGAGGGTTCTTTGCCTTTGTCGTATCCCGTGTCCATTTCATGTTATGCAGTTCGTTGTTCACGATCTGAATATGCGAGGCCGTCCCTTCGACGACGATGCCATAGCGAACGTCCTTCAACGTAACTCCACCTACGACAGTGGTGAGGGTCGAGTCGTTGGTCAGGTTTGTAATATCCAGTCCATTGATGTTGATATAGCTGGCGCTGTCGATGACAAATATGGAAGCATATTTCTGTGTCAGGGTGTTGCCGCTGACCTGCACATATTCTGAAGGGTAGTTGGTGATGGTTGTCCATTTTCCATTCTGCCCCCTGGTATGACCTATGTAAATGGAGTTGGCGAGATGGTAGGTACCGCCGCGGAGATAAATCGTGATATTGGAATCCAGCAGCACGGGTGAGCCGGTGGTCCAGTCATATCCCGCCCCATTGACCGCATAGTTGATGGTTCGCCAGGGGTTGGCTTTGGAGCCCGTACCCGTCGTATCGTTGCCGGAAGGACTCACATAGAACTGGTAGCGCGCCGCCTTGTAGATGATGTCAGAGGTAGTATTGGCTGTCTGTATCACGGCGCCCGGCGTGCCGTCCACACCTACCAGCGCTCCGGTATTGCCCACCGCTATGGTATTGAAATGACAGGTGTCGATCAGCACATTGGCCGGCAGGCTGCTGCTTCCGCTGACATATACGGGCCAGATGCTCCGGTCGGAGCCGGTTGGGAACTTAGCCTCTGCTGTGTCCGTTAGCCAAAGCATATTGCTAAAGGTACAGTTACGGAGCTCGATGTTGCTGCCAGTCCCGCTGATATACACTCCAAATGCGGTGATATTCCTAAGATTGGCAAACTGAAGGTTCTGCAGCCGGATATTACTTCCGGATATACTGGCAATATAGGACCAGTCGGTGGTTAGTCCTGATGCATCGAATGTCGCCTGCTCCCCGGGATAGGAGCTTAAGATAAAATAATGTCCATTGAGCCCGCTCTTATTCGTGCCAAGAAAGATCACGGAGTCGCTGGTAATGTGATAGTTGCCTTGCCGGAAATACAGGATCACGTCCGATGTATCGGTCTGGGTGGATCCGAAGATACCCGACAGCAGGTTGTTCCAGGGATTGGCAAAGGTGCCGTCCCCATTCGTGGATTTGCCGGCGTCTACATAAAATGCTCTTTGTGCAAAAGATCCCTGGGAGAAGAAAAGCAGCAGGGATAATGACAGGAGTAAAGTTTGCTTGTTCATAAGACTCTTGTTAAGGTTTTGATTAATGGATACCGATAGTGGCTGATGCAGAAAAATGTATTTACCCCTAACCGGAAGCGCACACAATCGTTTGCGTTATTTTATAAAAAAAGCCGATCTCCGATCGGCTGTAGGATAGCAAAAAGGCCGTCTGTTAAGACGGCCTTCGAAGACCTTACTTCATAGTGGCGGTTATAAAGACATACGATAGGAACATGACCAGGCTAAGAAAAGCAATTGCCAAAACGATCGTCACTGCGGTTTTTTGGACGCTTGTACCCTTGGGCGAATGCGTCCCAGCTACGGGTTTCATATGACTGAATTTTAATGAGCAAAATGCAATTTCGTTACTAGTAATATAAGAAAAAATAACGATATCTGCAACCCCTATAACCCCTATCCCACCTAATCTAATGCTTTTCACTCATATAAAATTCCAGTTTCCCCCCTGCCATGATCTCCTGGTGGGTGATATAGCGTCGTGTCAATGGCTGACCATTGAGCAGCACTTTCTTCACATAGACATTCTTATCTCCCTGTCCGTGTACGTCGATGACAAATTCCTTTCCATTCTCCAGGTGCAATACGGCCCCATTGATGGCCGGACTGCCCAATTCATATCGATCGGAGCCTGGCGCCACCGGATAAAATCCCAGCGTGCTGAAGATATACCAGGCGCTCATCTGACCGCAATCGTCATTGCCACCCAGTCCATCCGGCGCATTGCGATACTGTTTTTTCAGGATCATCCGCACTCGCTCCTGTGTCTTCCAGGGCTGATCGGTCCAGTCATACAGATAAGCCACATGATGGGAAGGTTCGTTGCCGTGGACATAATTTCCGATGATACCATCCCGGGTAATATCCTCCGTCTCTGCGAAGAACTTGTCCGGCAATTCCATCGTGAACAATGAATCCAGGTGACGGACAAACCGTTGCTTGCCTCCCATCATTTCGATCAGCGCTGCCGGATCGTGGGGGACATACAGGCTGTAGTTCCAGGCATTGCCTTCGATGAATCCCTGGTCATTCGTGCTGAGCACGTCGAACTCTTTTTTAAAGCTGCCATCCGACAGCCTGGGGCGCATATAGTCGATGGAAGGGTCCCATACATGCTTATAATTTTCGGAACGGCGCATATACGTAGCATATACATCCATCCTTCCCAGCTTTTTGGCGGCCTGCGCAATGCTCCAGTCATCATAGGCATACTCCAACGTATTGGATACGGACGTGCCGCTGACTTCGGCGGGAACATATCCTTTGTCGATGTAGGCGCCCAGCCCCATAAAATCACGGTGCGTGGAAGTGGCTATACAGGCGTCCAGGGCCTTGTCCGCATCGAAGGGGGCATTCCCCTTCACAATCGCATCCGCGATCACCGACACGCTGTGATAGCCCGACATACACCAGTTCTCGTTGGCATAGTGCGACCAGATAGGCAGCATATGTTCGACGCTCTGGTCATAATGCACCAGCATGCTCCGTATCATATGGGCATTGCGGGTAGGCTCCAGGATATTGAACAAAGGATGCAGGGCGCGATGTGTGTCCCACAGGGAAAAAGTGGTATAGTTGGTAAATCCTTCGGCCTTATGGTTTACCTGGTCCAGTCCCCTGTAGCTTCCGTCCACATCCATATAGACGGTGGGATTGATGAAGGCGTGATAGAGGGAAGTATAGAAGTTCTCTTTCTCGTCCTTTCCCGCATCGATCCGCGCCTTGCCCAATTCCCTGTTCCACCAGTCCTGTCCTTGCTTTTTCACCGCCTCGAAGTCCCATCCGGGGATTTCCGTACGGAGGTTCAGCAGCGCTCCATCCGTGCTGACGGAGGACAGGGCCATCTTCAATTTGATCTTATCTCCTTCATGCGTATGGAAATTGAAGTACATGCGGATCTGCCTGCCTGCAATGTCGGGGAAATTATGTCCCTGGTCGAACTTGCCCCAGAAGCCGCGGTACACCTGCTTTTTGCTGTAGTTCCGGCTTCCATACTCTATAAATGGTTGGGAAAAGCTAAGGGCGAAGTATTCGGTCCGGGTCCTGCCCCATCCATTGGTCTGACGCCAACCGGTGACCAGGGTATCATTGATCACATGGACGAAGGTCCAGATATTCTTATCCTCATAATTATAAATACCGCTGACCAGGTCCAGGATAATATGCGCCTGATCCGAGGCGGGGAATGTATATTGATGCATGCCTACACGCGAGCTGGTAGTCAGCTCCGCCAGTATATTATAGTCTTCCAGCTTCACCTTGTAGTAGTTGGCCTCCGCCACTTCCGTGGCATGGGAGAAGGCGCTCCGGAAGCCGCTGTGTGACTGGCTGGCAACACCCGGATTCATCCGCAGCTCCCCTACGGTGGGCATGATCAGGAAATCACCCAGGTCAGAGTGGCCCGTGCCGCTGAAATGCGTATGACTGAACCCCACGATGGTCTTGTCGTCGTATTGATAGCCCGCGCAGTACTTGTAGACATCGGGGTTGTATTTCCCATCCTGTTCATAGGGTATCGTGTCCGTGTCCGGGCTCAGCTGCACCATGCCAAAAGGCACGGTGGCGCCGGGATAAACATGCCCCATCCGTTGTGTGCCGATGATGGGACGAACATATTGTACCAGGTTGTCTTCAGGAGCGCTTTGGGCAAATGACAGGGCCGGGGATATGGCCAGCAGAAAGAGTAATGATTTACGCATATCTGCAAATATAGGTCCCCAATTGTAAACAGATTCTTAACGGATGGTCACCGTCGCCCCCAATTTGTTATACCCCGTCGCTTCCTCCCACACCCCGGTATTGGCCAGGCGAATGGCATACTCCGGCCTCGCTGCCAGGGATGCGGCAGCATCCGGCAGCGATAGCAGCAGGTCGTAGACCCCACTGGGCATGGTCGCATCCGTGCTGATGGTCTCATTCACCGTCAGATCCCCGCTATACCATCGCCGAACATCCGTCGCCAGGTCGAACGCATATTCTTTGCCTCCCTTTTGGGCGCGCAGGATCAGCCGCGCCGGCCGCTGGTTATAAGGCGACGCATACCCATCGTTACGCAGACGCAGCGTAAACTTGAACTGCATTCCTTTTTGAACGGGCTGTAAGGGGAAGATACCAGTGGTCAATACAAATCTATAGCCCAGGTCCCGTTTGATATTCTCCATACAACCTCCGTCCACCCAGTCATTGTTCACGTCATTGTTATACGCACAATTGAGGAAGCTGTAATGAAGACCGCGCATGACCGTTTGCGCCATCCCCGCCGTCTCGCAGTCGTTCTCCGGGCTGTATGTATCGTCACAGGTCTCGCCGCCAACGGCGGTATATTTATTATCACTTTGCGCGTAGGCCGTTAATACGCCAACAGCGGACCCGCGCGGGGTGGATGAGTTGCCATAATCATCATAGGTACCATAATCTCCTATTCCGGATAAAAAACAGTCGTTATGCATCCCGATACGGGCTTTGTCCTCGCCGGAAAAAGCTTCTGCTTCCGTCAGGGCGGCCGATGTGACGGGCGCATTTATTCCATATACATAGCGCTGCTTCATCTGCGGCTCCCGCACCTGTACCATGCGGCTGGCCGGCACGGCATCCAGCACAGCCCTCAATACGTCGATGCGATCCTGCCAGTTGCTGTCCATCAGCTTGCTTTGCCCGTTGGAAGACGGATCGCCAAAATAGTCGGTATAATAATTCTCTCCCCATATCCCTATAAATCCCTCTTGTACGCAGGCGATCACATCCGCATTGTCCTGTAACAGGGGTTTTAGCTGTGCAATATGTTGCAGGACGATGTTCTTCGGCGCATCCCCATAAGGTGGACAGATCCCTCCCTCGGGACAGCTGCCTCCATGCGAGGTGGTCGTATAGCTGAATCGAACGATCAGTTTGACACCCGCCTGACGGGCCGTGGAGAAATCCGTCTTGATCTTATCCAGCACATCACTGGGTATGGCGCTGTTGGTAAGCCCGTCCAGGACGATGCTCCGGAATACCAGTGTACTGTATAGTTTATACGTACCTCCCCCATCCGCCTGCTGTAGCGTGCGCCAGGTCTGGAGCTGTGCCGCGTCAAGGGAGGCATAGTTATTGGCATGGACCTCGGTGGCACGGTAAAATCCTCTTTCAGGGTTGGCGAAATCCGAGTCGCTGGCGGTATAACGTACCGTATCGGCCGGAGCCGGAATATACAATACAGGCTTTTCTAATTTGTCGCAGGAGAGGACCGCGCAAAAACAGCCCCCTGCCAGCAACAATGTTACCAGGCTAAATATTTTCATAGAATAGTTTTTATTCGCTCATGTCAAGGAATATGGGGGCCGTACCTCCATCGGGCATCGTACCCAGGGTGACGCTCCAGTCATTCTTGGTCACTGTGAGCGCCAGTCTCAGCCCCTTGCCGGTGAGTCCTTTTATCTTGCTTCTTTTCAAGGCGCCTTCGAATTTCAATGTGCCGCCATCCTGCACGACCGTGCCTATCTGATAGTAATCCGCGATGGTCGCACCGCTCCATCCCCAGGAGTTCTGTGTCGCGCCGGAGAAATAGAAGGGATCGAACCATTGCTGCAGCATGGCGCCCTCCATCAGGACATCATAACCTCCTCCCGGCCAGGTGCCGGTAGCATAACCTGTGCCGGCATTGTTGTCCGCGTCCAGGTAAAAGTCGAAGATATCACCTGCGGCGGCAGTGGAGGTCATTTCGAAATAGAAGAAAACATTATCACTGTTGTAATCGAATTTCGCTGTTTTCAAGATCCCTCCCTGTGCGCCTGCGATCACCACATTATGCGTCACCGTATCCCAATCAGACAAGGTATTGTCATCCAGCTTCACCGCCGAGGATTTGGCGATATTGATGACGGTAGACCCTTCGGCCGTAACGCCGCCGGCAGTGGTGATATAGAGTGTGGGAACATATTTCCCTTTGCCGGGATAGGTATGTACGGGGCTTTGGTCCGTGGAGGAGGCGCCGTCGCCAAAATCCCATTTGTAAGAGCTGGCGCCCACCGTCTGGTTGGTAAAGGTCACGGTGTAGCCATCCAGGTTCACGGTGTAGATGACATCGGGCGGTACAACCGTATTTTTCTTGCAGGCGAAAAGCCCGCAGCAGATCAGGATATAAAGGAATATTTTATTAGGTGTCATGATAATGCGTTTTAATTGTTTTGGGTACACAATGTATTTGTCTGCACTTCATCGATGGGGATGTAATAGATGATCTTGGGATTGTCTGGTGCGATGATCATATTAGCATACCCGACAGGCTGTTTGGACAGGTCGATATCCGTCTCTTTCAATCCCGGCAGGTGATAGCCCCAATAGGTCCGATCGAGACTCCGGTGGTTCCGGTAGACATCGAAGGTGCGATGTCCCTCGAAGGCCAGCTCGATACGCCGTTCGTTCAGCACAAGATCGAGCGCTGTATAGCCGCCGGGCACCGTGCCATTGTAAAGACTGCCGCTCAATCCCCTGTTCTTTCGGATCATGTCCACGTCGTCCAGCGCCGGGCCTGTCTGACCCGCCTTGACTTCCGCTTCTGCCCTGTTCAGGTACATCTCCGCCATACGGAACATGATCGGTGAGCTCAAGGTAGGGCTCCCGCCCTGGAAAGAGAACTTGGTGATATAGTATATCTCGATACCGTTCTTTTTCTGCACCACGCTGTCATCGTCCAGCAACGGCACGATATATTTCCAGCGAACGTCCTCAGGATGGCTTGCCATGCTGTCCCGCAGGGAGGCCGAAGCGAATTCCTCGCCCCATCCCGAATTGCCATCGGAATAGACCATCGAAGCTATCGAGCCGAACTTACCATAATCCTCCGTTGGGGTAAAGGCGATACAGAAGATGGTCTCGGGGCTGGCGGCTGCATTGGCAAAAAGGTTGGGATAGTCCGACGCGGTGCTGAGGGTGAATTTACCGCTGTTGATCACCTTGCTGGCATAATAGATAGTGCTGTCATTGTTGCCTTCATAGAGATATGCCCGCGACAGCAATGCCCAGGCAGCCTCTCTCGAAGCATATTGCACGCCCCTGCCCTGCACCATCAGGTCCGCCCCCTTTACGGCATCAGCTATAACAGCCTGGTATACTTCCTGCACCGTCGACCTTGCCTTTAGGGCCGGGTCATTGGTAGACAGCCGCAGAATAACGCCATCCGAAGCGGGCGCCTGTGCATAAGGCAACGCATAATATTTCGATAGCGTGAAATGGGTAAAGGCCCGAAGGAAATAACATTCTCCCAGCAGCTGTTTGGTGGCATCATCGGGGTTGGCAACCTTCTCCACCGCCTCGATCACCGTATTCACATCGCTGATGATCTTATAAGAGATATACCAGAAGTACCGCATGTTCGTCTGGGTGGGGGTATGCCCCAGCGAGAAACTGTAAAAGAGCGCGTCTGTCGTCGTCTGTCCGCAGACGATATCGTCGCTGGCAAAATCCGCCGCTTCGAAATACTGCCGCAGGTACATATTATTGGCATCCGTAGAGCCGGCAAATTGTACGTGATCTTTAAAAAGCGCATATGCGCCATTGACGGCATTCTTTAATCCGTCGGCTGAATTGGTGAGCGTTGCCGTCGTGATAGCATCGCTGGGCGTCACATCCTTCACGCAGGATGCCAGCAGCAGCAGCAATGGGCTTATTATCCAAAAGATCTTGTTCATGGTATTATATTTTTATCAGAACCTGAAATCGATGTTGAAGAGATACTGTCTGTTGTTGGGGTACTTGAAGTCCGACACGCCCGGCATCACATATATCCCCGGCGTAATGGTGGTCTGCGGGTCCTGCCCGAAGAACCGGGTGGCGGTATATACATTGTCCGCCGACAACGATATGGTCACTCCGTCCACCTTCAGTCTTCGTATGACTTCTTTTGGCAGCTGATAGGACAGGGTCACATTCCGGATAGAGATAAAGCTGCCGTCCTTCAGATACCGGGTAGAGGTCTGCGTAGAGTTATTGGTATTCTGAGGGCTGGGCTCCGAAGCGATATCTCCGGGGTGACTCCATATCTTATATCCCTTTGGCAGCAACGCCTGGTTATAATAAGGCTCCGTGCCGTCATTTTCCACAAACCGCAATGCATTGCTGAATACTTTATTCCCGGATAGGAAATAGGCGTTGACGCTCAACGTAATCCCTTTGTATCGGAAACTATTGGTCATGCCGCCCTGGAATTTCGGCAGCGGCGATCCCACTTCCTGGTAGGTGGCGCTGTCATAGTTGGAAGTTGCCTGCCGGTTAATGATCTTGCCATTGGCATCCCGGGTGATCTGCTCCCATAAAGGCGAGCCTGTCTGCGGATCGACCCCCATCCATTTTGGCATGTAGAACTCATAGAGGTTGCCGCCGTTGCGGTAGATCTGTGATATGCTCCAGGTAGATTGGGTGTTGATGGATTGAGCCGGGAACTGCCGCAGCTTGTTCGTATTCCAGTTGATGTTAAAGTCCGTCCGCCATTCGAAATCACGCGTAGTGATATTCAGCGTGCTCAGCCCCAATTCCACGCCCTTGTTGGCGATCTCGCCCGTATTCTCCCAGCGGCTTTCGAAACCCACGGAAAGGGGTTGTGACACCTGCAGCAACAGGTTTTTTGTGATGTTGTTATACACATCCACGGTGAGGTCTATCCGCTTGAACAATCCTATGTCGATGCCGCCGTCGATCTGGTGCTTGCTCTCCCAGGTGAGGTTGGGGCTGGGCAGCTGTGACGGCGTGGCGGCTATAAGGGAGTTGTACTGGCTGGACAGGGAGTAAAGCCCCAGGTAGCGGGAAGATCCGATGTCCTGGGTACCAGTGATGCCGTAGCTGGCGCGCAGCTTCAGGTTGGTGACGATAGGGTTACCTGCAAGGAAGTCTTCCTTGCTCACCAGCCAGGCGGCGCTGATGGCGGGGAATTTGGCATACCGGTGTGAAGATGGGAAGGCTGAGGAGCCGTCGATCCTGTATGATCCCGTCAGGAAATACCGGTCCAGGTAGCTATAGTTCACCTGGGATATATAGGATACGAGGGTAGATTGGTCGTTGCTGCCGTTGACCACCTGGCTGTTGGATACGGTATTCAGCACCTGCAAACCTACGGGCAGGCCCTTGCCCGACGCGCCCGTCAGCTCCGTATGGCTCCCTTCAAAAGCCACCCCGGCCAGACCGCTGATCCGGTGGGGGCCCATATCAAAGTTGAATTTCAACAGATCGTTGGAAATATAGCCATAGTTCAGCGTGCCCTGTTCATCCAGGTAGCCGGTGCCATGGTACTGGCCCGC
This sequence comes from Puia sp., assembly GCA_035545935.1. Lineage (GTDB taxonomy): Bacteria > Bacteroidota > Bacteroidia > Chitinophagales > Chitinophagaceae > Puia. The sequence continues at coordinate 17,387 of DASZXP010000239.1, forward strand.
GGTTAAAGGAGAATAATAAGTAGTGGACTTGAAATAGCTGGCTGCCACACGGTTAGTGCTGGCTATGGAGAGCCATGGGGTCAGGTTTATATTGGCATCGAGGTCGTAATTGGCATCGTAGTTCTTATAGGGGTGATTGGAGTTCTGGATAGTATGGATCGGGTTGACCTTATCCCTTGACCACCATTTGAAGGTAGAGCTGCCGTCTACATACACCGGCTTGCCGGTACTGTCATAGGGATTGTCCCAGGGCATATTGAGATAGGCGTAATAGACGTCATTGTAGTCGTAGCTCTTGCCCGTCGTTCCGCTGATATTGATATTGTTGGTGACATGGATCTGCTTCGAGAAATGATAGGTCGAATTGGCCCGGAGGTTCATTCGCTGATAATTCGTATTGAGGAATGTCCCTTTTTCGTTATAGTAGGTCAATCCTACATAATAATCGGCTTTTTCCGTCCGCCCGCTGGCGGAAGCGTAGAAATTGGTCATGGGCGCATGCCGGAAGGTAGATGTCAGCCAATTGTAGTTCTGGTTGCGGAGGCTCATGGGCCGCTCGCTGTAAAACTTCAGGATATCTATCTTATAGGAGTTCCCCGTGTCCGTGGGAATATAATCCCGGTAGTATTCTTTTTGATGATTGTATAGCTCGAGTCCCGACATCATCCGCATCTGCCCGAAGTCCGGGGTACGCATGCCTGTGGTCAGCTTTACTTCAAAGCGTGTCTTGCCTGCGGCCGCTTTCTTGGTCGTTATGATGATCACTCCTCCATTGGCCTGCGAACCATACATGGCCGTAGCGCCCGCATCCTTCAATACCGTGACGTTCTCCACATCATTGGGGTCATAGTTGCCACCGATGATCCCGTCCACGACAAAAAGAGGACTCTGGGAGGCATTGACGGAAGAAACGCCCCGCAGTCTTATCTCCGCGGCGGTCCCAGGCGCACCCGAACTGCTCACCACCTGCAGACCCGCGACCTTGCCCTGGAGCATAGACCCGATGTCATTTGTCGTAACATCCTTTAGCTTCTCCGACGAGACCACCGTCACGGCGCTGGTCAGCTCGCTTTTCTTTTTATCGCTGTAGCCTACCACTACCACCTCGTTGATCTGCTGGTTGCTTGCCTTCAGGATAATGTCCAGGGTCTGTCTTCTTCCGGCATGTACCCATTGGGTCTCATAGCCTACAAAAGAGAACTGCAGTGAATCGTTCTCGTCCGCCTGTATGCTGTAATAGCCCCTGTCATTTGTTTGCGTCCCTCTCGAGGTCCCTTTGATCAGTACGGATACATTGGGCAATGGATCCCCCCGCTCGCTTCGTACGACACCTGTTATCACATTGGCGACGGCCGCCGGCGGCGCACTATCGCTGATGACGATGAGGTTATTGCTATTGATGGAATAAGCGAGCCCTGTACCTTTCAGCACGAGGGATAGCACATAATCCAATGGCGCCTCTTCCACTTTCAGGCTGACCACTTTGGTCTCATAGATATCTTTATACTGGTAGAGGAACCTGTAGCCCGACTTTTGTTCGATGAGGGACAGCACATTTGCTAATGGCTGCTTGTCGACAACGAGGGTTATCGTCTTCTGGGAAGAGGCCCAAAGAGAGAGATGAAGGGCGGCCAACACCATGCATAAAGCTGTTACTTTCATGATAAACAGTAGTTTGCGAACGACAATAAACTGTCCGGAGTACGTCGGGCCTTCGGCCAACGAACCCGGGGTTCGTTCGGCAGTTGTTTTGGTAAAATGCATACCTTTGGTTTGATTGAGTTAATTAATAGGCTATGCCTGTTGGTAACTTTCGGAGAGGTGACGCAAACACCTCTCTTTTTATTACAGGTCTTCGATCTTTCAAGATCTCATATGGGTTGTTTTTATTTCCGTGATACAGTAATGGTCTTTCCATCGATGCTATAGGAGAAGGTGGCCGAATGCTGCAATGCTTTAAACGCCTCTTCCACCGTCTCCTTTTCAAAAGACCCGGTGAACAGTAGAGTTTTCAGACTGGTGTCCGCCAGCACGATCTTCACCTGGTACCATCGTTCCATCCGGGCTGCCAGCGATGCAAAAGACTCCTTTCGAAATATCAGCTTCTCCTTCATCCAGGCTGTCTCGATATAGCTGCTGTCCCTGGGATCTTCGGCCAGCTGTGTCACCCGGATCACCTCTTCCCGGCTCTTGGACTGGCTGCTATCCGCCGGAGACGAGGTTTTTCCCGCCTCGTTCCGTATGACGATCTTTTCATTGGGTCTTAACAGGATCTTCCGTTCGGGGTCGGTCTTCAGGCTCACTTCGATGACGCCTTTTATCAGTGTGGCTTCCACAAAGGAATCGTCCTCATACGCCCGTACATTGAAGGATGTCCCCAGCACCCGGATGATGACATTACCCGCGTGCACTACCAGGGGCATGTCGGGATTGCCATGGATATCAAAAAATGCTTCACCCGTCAGCTGCATCTCCCGCTTCTTTACCCCAAAGTCTTTGTTATAGGCAAACCGGCAGGCGCTGTTCAATACTACGGTGGAGCTATCGGGCAAATTGATGAGGGTCCGGGAGCCCGTCTTCGTGACTATCCTGTCATAGGATTCCACGGGAGCATTGCCGGTACGACCTTCCTTCCGGAATAAGTAGACGGTCGCAATGACCAGGACGACCGCCGCCACACCTACCCATGCATAGAAGCCTTTTTTTCTGCCGATGTTCACCATCACCGGCGCTTCCGGTATCGTAGCCGTATCCTCTCTCCCATTCCCTCGTATGGACTGCATAATGACCGATAGGCTGTTCCCCTTTGCCGCCTTATCCTCCGGGTCCGGAGATAAGGAAAGTCCCCGCAGCTCGGATAAGAACTCTCCGGGCGCAATGTCCTGCTGCCCGTTGAGCAATGCCTGCAGCTCCCGAAGCTCTTCCTCCGTGATATGCCCGTCGAACCGCTTAGCTAATAGCTCCCAAAGTCTTTTACTTTCCATCGTACATGAATGATTTGCGAAACGGACCCCGCCCGTTTAGGGCTGATGCAGAAAAATGGGTTTACCCCTAAAAGAAGTCTAAAAAAGTTGACCGGGTGGAACCCGCTCTGAGAAAAAATAATATTGGCCGGATCTTGCCCGGTGAGGGAGGAAAATTAATGATGCAGAAGGGTCATTGGCACGGCCAGGCTGATCTTCTTTAGCGCTATGCTCATTTGCGCCTCTACGGTCTTGATAGAGATATGTAATAGGTCGGCTACTTCCTTGTATTTGAGATTACTTTCCTTTACCAGCAAAAAGACGAGCTTGCACTTGGGCGACAGCTGGTCGATGACCTTATTGATATGCCGCACCATTTCCGACGAGATCAGCAGCTGCTCGGGGCTTGCTTCCCATTGCAGGGGGAAATCATGCAGCTCGTCCTCCGACAACCGGACATCCATCCTTTGGCTCCGGAGGAATTCCAATGCCCTGTTACGGGCGCATTTCAGGAGATAGAGCTCGGGACTGGCCACATCCTTCAACAGGGATCGTTTCTCCCAAATCCGCATGAACACGTCGTTGGTGATCTCTTCGGCCGCACCCTGGTCCCCGACGATGGAATGGGCCAGTTTATATAGCCGGTAAAAATATATGTTATGGAGCTCGGCAATAGCTGCTTCATCCTCAGCGAGAGACAATCGTGTAAAAAGAATATAAACAGCGTTTTTGGTCATGGCTTCCCCTAATGTACACCAATTTTTTGCACGGATGCAGGAAATGCACGTCGCAAACGTTTGCGTCATTTCAGCGCACGCCCTACAACCCCATCAGCTTTTTACCGCCTTATCCCCCCATTTCACCGGCCTTTTCGGGCTATTTAGCTATTGTTAATTTCCCCCTACCCATATTTTAGTAATTTTGCTCCCACCTTAACGGCTAGAAATCTTAATAATATGGAAAAGAACAACAGACCAGGACAAGCACCACCAGCAGCCAAAGGCAGACCCAAGGGTCCGGGTTTATCCACCCTTTTGAAACCATACAGGGGCTTTCTCATGCTATTGGTTTTATTGGCCCTGATCAGCAATGCTTTTACCCTTTGGCTGCCCAAGATCATCGCCGCCGCCATCGATTCCTTTACCAATCATCCAAAGGCAGGTATAAATCCCCTGGTCATCGAATTTCTCTGGGCCGTCACCGGCGCCTTTGTATTTTCCTATCTGCAAAGCCTCGTCCAGACCTATACTTCCGAGAGAGTAGCCCGCGACCTGCGTACCCGTCTTTCGGAAAAAATATCCCGGCAAAGCTTCGAGTTCCTGCAGCAAACCACTTCTTCGAAATTGCTGACCAATCTGACGGCGGACGTGGACTCTATCAAGATGTTCGTCTCCCAGGCCATCGTATCCATTGCCAGCAGCCTCGCGGTCATCGTTGGCGCCAGCATCCTGCTGCTCAGCATCAACTGGAAGCTGGGTCTCGTTGTCATTGCCATCATACCCATCATCGGGATCACCTTTTTCGTGGTGCTCAAAAAAGTACGAGCTCTCTTCTTAAAAAGCAGGGAGGTCATCGACACCCTGAACAAGGTCATCAACGAAAGCATACTGGGCGCCGCCATCATCCGGGTGATCAACTCCATGCAGCTGGAATACAACAAATTCATGGAGGCCAATAAAAAGGCGTTGAGCATCGGGCTGGGTATCCTGCGGCTGTTTGCCTCTCTTATCCCGGTCATCGTGTTCACCAGCAATTTAGCCATCGTGGCTATCCTGGCTTTGGGCGGACATTATGTCATCATCGGCTCCATGAGCCTTGGTAATCTTGTCGCCTTTAACAATTATCTGGCCATGCTTGTCTTCCCTATTCTCATCATCGGGTTCATGAGCAACGTCATCGCACAGGCCAGCGCCTCGTATATGCGTATCAGCGGCGTTCTCAACGCTCCCGATCCTGTAGAGACCGGCACGATCAAAAAAGAGCTGGAAGGAAACGTTGCTGTAAAAAATGTATCCCTCTCTTATAAGGATAAGGTCGTGCTCAAGGACATTTCCTTTACCGTTCCCGCCCGGTCACGGACAGCCATCATCGGCCCTACAGCCGCCGGCAAGACCCAATTGCTGCAATTGCTCACCGCCCTGACACGTCCTAATACGGGAACCATCGAGTACGACGGTCACCCTATATCGGAATATGAAAAGGAAGCCTTTCACAAACAGATAGGTTTCGTATTCCAGGACAGCATCATCTTCAACATGAGCATCCGGGAGAACATCGCCTTTAACGAGGAGGTTACGGAGGAGTTCCTGCAAAAAGCGATCGCTACCGCCGAGCTGCACGATTTCGTCGATGCCCTTCCGGATAAACTGGAGACGGTGGTATCCGAAAGAGGCACCAGCCTCTCGGGCGGGCAAAAGCAACGTATCATGCTGGCGCGCGCCCTGGCCATCAATCCAAGAGTGCTCCTGCTGGATGATTTTACCGCCCGTGTCGATACCAACACCGAGCAAAAGATATTGGAGAACGTACGCCGTAATTATCCCGGCCTCACGCTGCTGTCCGTCACCCAGAAGATCGCGTCCATCGAAGATTATCAGCAGATCATTTTGCTGATGGAGGGCGAGATCATCGCTACCGGAACACATGCGGAATTGATGAATACCTGCCCGGAATATGTTCAGATCTATCAATCACAACGTAGCACCAGTCATTATGAGCAACACGAATTACAATCTTAATACCACCGCTGTCAAGGATACCAAAAAGTCCTCTAATCTGGCCGCCCTTGGGAAGCTGATCAACCTGCTGCCCGAACAACGTGGCAAGCTGATCTGGGCCCTGATCGTGATACTGGGCTATTCCATCCTCACCATGGTCGGCCCCTATATCGTAGGTATCACGATCAATGATTATATCTTACATAAGAAATGGAACGGCGTACTGGCCAACTGCGGATGGCTGCTGCTAATATACCTCTGTGTGCTCGTGCTGGTATATCTCCGTACCATCCTGATGGGCGACTTCGGTCAACACCTGCTATTCACGCTCCGCAATACCTTGTTCAACAAACTGCAGGAGCTGCCCGCCGCCTTCTTTAACCAGAACAAGGCCGGTGATCTCATCTCGAGGATCAATAACGATACGGATAAGATCAACCAGTTCTTTTCCCAGTCCCTTATGCAGTTCGTCTCCAGCTTCTTCTTTATTATAGGCGCCGGCATCGCCCTGGTGGCCGTCAACTGGAAGCTGGGGCTGGTTACCCTCGCCCCCGCGCTGATCATCTGGATCTTTACCAAACTGACCAGCCCCTGGATCAAGCGAAAGAATGCCGCCAACCTGAAAAGCGTGGGTGGGATGAGCGCCGAGATACAGGAAAGCCTCGATAACTTCAAGGTAATTATCGCGTTCAACCGGCGGGATTATTTCCGCAAGCGCTTCGACAAGGCCAATACAACACAGTATTCGTCCGGCGTCAAGGCGGGGATCGCCAACAATATATTCGTACCGGTGTACGGGCTTGCCTCCAGTCTGGGGCAGCTTGGGGTGCTTACTTATGGCATTTACCTGATCACCCACGATAACCAGTTCACCGCGGGCCTCTTTGTCACTTTTTTTGCCTATGT
>DASZXP010000240.1:0-87829 GCA_035545935.1 Puia sp.
TGCCCCCCTCCGATACACCAGATCCCCCCGCCATCCCTCCGCTTCAGATCATAAACGAACCCGGCCGGGTCCTCCGATACGAACTCCACGAACTCCGTATCCTTATAGTCCTTCCTCCTTGTAAAAACATAATTCTTCTTATCCGGGTAGGGGAAAGGGACATCGAACGACAGCACCTGCTGATAGGTCTTATTACCCATCAACGTCGTATCGATGGTCTGGATAAAGGCCGCATACCCAAAATCCTGGTTCTCGGGATTGGGAAAAGAATTGAGCCAGTCGATATTGCCATCCGGCCTGGACACATAACCATCCAGGCTCAGGGCCGAATACAACGTGATCTTCCGCATGTTTTTACACAAAGAACGATTATACGATCTTATAAAAATTGTACAGGATTTCCTTCGAAGAAAATAGTATTGGGAAATGCCGCATGGGCCTGTCCGGCCAGCACCCACCGCCGGTACCTCGATGGCGTAATGCCCGAGAGCTTCCCGAACACCCGGATAAAATGCGCCTGGTCATAAAACCCCTGCTCATAGGCCACCTCGGTGAGACTAAGCCCGGGACAGCCGGCTATCAGCTCGACGGACTTATTCACCTGCACCAGCTGCAGATAGGTCTGCGGGGTATGACCGACCGCATTCTTAAACGCCTGTATGAACTGCTTTGGAGCATGACCGGCATCCCGCAGATACGCCTTGATCCGGCCCTTTCGCAACGGTTCCGTACGTACGGCTTCCAGGAAGTCCTCAACCACGGAAGGCATCTTCTCAGGCCGCGCCACCCTCAACAGGAACTTCTCCAGACAACGGACCTTTTCTTCCGGCGTCCCTTCCTCCAAAAGCGCTGCCTCCAGACCTTGCATTTCATCCACCCCCATGATCTCCGCCATACCTACAGGCATCCCAAACCGCCAGGTAGGCAATCCGAACAAACGATAAAGCCCTTCGGGTCTGAAAATAACACCCATTGCCCGATGCCGTCCCCGCACGCTGGTCGTCACAGGTGTCGCATAGATCCCTGACAATGCCCCCGAGGCCGTATAGTCGAAGGAACCGCCTTCCGCCTGCACCTGGAAACTATCGCCCAGATTGAAGACCAGCTCGGGATGCAGGAATGGGATGCTGATGCTCCGGCAATTGAGCTCATCCATGGCATAATACCATATATGATCGATGCTGTCCCGCAGCTCATTCTCCGGTGTATATACATAGACGCTCATCCTTTCAAAATTACGGATCACCGGCCGCTTCCCGCATCTCACCATCATTTTTCCGCAAATACCCTTATATCGTCCAGGAAAACATCACCCCTTCCATTATTTCTAAAATATACCCGTACTGTCTTGCTATTCCGTCCATATGCGCTACCCGTCCTGAAATGGGTGGCCGCGCCGGAAAAGTCTTCCTTACATTTATCCTCCCGCACCAGCACGGATGTCAGCTCACCCGACACCGGCCGCACGTCATCTACCTCCACGTGCAAGCTGCCTTTCCCCTTTGCATAATAGACAAGACTGTAACGGGTATCATTATTCAAATACACATACTGTTCTATGCTGTCGCCCGGCTGTAGCAGCCATCCGTATCTTCCATTGTGCCGGGCGGTTTCCGACAGCCTCCCCGTTCCTTCCCAGGGCAATGCCGTCGCATTTTGCTCGAAGTCGCCATTGGGAAGCTCATTGGAGGCCGACACCGGCCATTGATATCCCCGGATATAGTCCACTTCCATGCTCACGCTGCCCCCCTTGCCATAGCTGCCCAGGAATACATTCATGAAATGGTCCGGCGAAAACAGCTGGTGTCTGTTGTCATATGCCTTGATAAGCTGGCCATTGATATAATGTTTGATGCTCCCTGGTGTCCATAGCACGCCATGCGTGACCCACCTGTCCTTATGCTCGAACCCCTCTGCAATATCCGTCGCCAGGTTGTGTATGAACCTTCCGTTCTGATCCACATTACCATGCAGCACGAACTGGGCATTGAGGTTTTCAAAAACATCGATCTCGAAAAGCTGCCCCTTCGGACGGATGCCCCTCGTGCCCTCCACCACCGTGCCTTCCTGTAGATAATATTTCAGGTCCGGACCGGGGGAGTCGAACCAAAACGCCGTATTCAACCCTTCAGGTCTGCCGGTAAACGTCCTTTTGACCCGCACTTCGAAATAGCCTCCCCGGCTGTTATCCAGCAGGTTCTCATCCGTAGACCAGTCATAGGTCTGAATGGAAGATATTTTTTTACCATGGATGAAATCTCTTTTCGGCAGGGAATCGTTTACGAACAAAGTAATGGTTCTCCCATCGAGCACATAGGCGGCCTGGGGTAGCTGGTTATGACGCAATGCATCCACTTGCACTTTCTGCAAAAGATCCAGGGTGGAATAATAGCCCGTGCACCATTTGTTCCTGTCCAGCAGGCTGTCGTTGAACTCATCATGCCAGAACAGCCGCATGCCCTCCGGTACGGCCTCCGAGCTCGGTATATCCAACTCCGTCGTGCTCCCGGACTCCAGCTCCCATTTTTTCGAAGTTACGACCGTACCCTCTGTCCCCCCGGAATGCCCACCCTTACCTAACGGCTCTACCCAAACGTAATAAACCGTCTCTTCCCGGACATCCCGGATATAATAGCAACGCTGGCTTGCCGGAACCCGGGCATTGGGCGCTGCCGGCCGGCTCTTCTCCGTCGACCAATAGATATTGAAACCCCCGGGACCAGCTGTACTGTCCTGCCAGGAGGCTTTGATCCAGCTTCTCGTTCCCAGCAGCTGCAATGGGAGCGGGGCCTTGCTGTATGACCCTGAAATGTCGGGAAGCTGTGCATAGCTTCCCGACCAAAAAAATAATAAACATGCCGTAACCGCTGCCGCGCTCATCCTAATTGTAGCCCTGGTTCTGCTGTATGATGCCATTGCTTTGTGTTATAACGATCCTTGGAAGCGCTAACAATACTTTATAAGCCTGTGCCGTGGTGGAACCGTCGTCGACAGCCCGCTGAATAAAGGTCCCCCACCGGATGAGGTCATCCCTTCTCCATCCCTCTCCCCACAATTCGAAAAGACGCTCGTCCTGTATCCTGGCAAGGAACTGCTGCTGGGACAGCCCCTGATCCAGATCAGGCAACCCCGCCCTTTCCCGTACGGCGTCGATGTCGGCATATGCCTCTGTATTCGGACCGCCATTCGCATTGTTGATGCTTTCCGCCAGCATGAGCAGCACATCCGCATAACGATACACCGGGAAATCGATGCTGCTGTTTTGAGAGCTGGCCCTGGAAGGGTCCGCGGAGAACTTCATGGGTACGGCCCCGATCTGCCCGTCCGTACGCGCATTCTTATAGATCACATTCCCATTGGCATCCTTCCCCACCGGGTAATTCTGCAACAATACCTTCAGTCTTTTATCCGTCGGATCGAACTTATCATAGCTCTTCCATGGCATCTTATAACCACCCCAGGCGGTCAATGGGATACCGTTAGGGTCCGCATAGTCAGGCGGCAGGCACATGGCCAGCCAGTAGTTCGAATAGGAGTCTCCTCCGCTGGACGAACATACCACCGCCAGAATGATCTCCGGGTCTGCCCCGCCCTTATTGGCAATGCTGAAATTGTCTTCATAATTGTCCGCGAGGGAATATCCCAGCGTTTTCAGCTGCAGGCCCACCGTCACCGCATTGGCCCATTGCTTCTCATGCATATACAGCTTCATAAGGGCCGTCAGGGCCGCGGCTTTGGACAGGCGACCGTAATCGCTACCCTTGAACTTAGCCGGCAATATGGCCGCCGCATCGGTAAGGTCCTGCTCGATCTGCGCCACTACCGAGTCCGAGGAAGGCCTCGGCTTATACGGAGCATTGGGATTGGCCGCCACCACAGGGTCCGTGACGATCGTGAAAGGACCATAATAAAAATACAGCTGCTCCGCATAGAACCCCCGCAGGCCCTTCAGCTCTCCCACATACCTGTTCAGCAGGCTGTCGTTACCCGTATTCATACGCTGGATCTGGTCGATGGAGATCGTGATCTGCGATATATACGGCGTATATTTCGTATAGTTATGCGTCGTCCAGTCGAAATCAGGCGTATAATTCAGGTTATACATATTCGCCCAGTCCCCTCCCCATGCACACACACCCTCGTCCGTCGTCATCATCGACTGGGTCCTCCATGAATAGGTGCCCGCGTCCCACCCTCCATTGTAATCACCGCCACCCGCCAGACCCGTATAGGCCGAGTTGACAAGCGCTACAGCGCCCTGCGTCGTATTGACCACCGAAGACAGGTCCCCATATGTCGTATACTTCAGGTCCTTCGTGCAGGCCGCCGCCGACAGGATCACGATCGATGCCACCCAACCCGAAAATTTCTTTCCGGCCCTGTATTTGAACTTTTCCATTGTTTCGATTTTGAGTTTGATTAGAAAGAAAGATTGACCCCGAATACATAACTTTTCACCAACGGATAAAAGTTATTCGAATTCAGCTCCGGGTCCAGGCCGGGATAATTGGTAATGGTAAAGAGATTTTGCATGTCGAACGATATCCGGACGGCCGAGATCGCAGATTGCTTCGACAAAAGTTTTTTCGGCAAAGTATACCCGATAACGATATCCTTGCAGCGCAGATAGGAAGCATTCACCCACCAATAGTTGGCCGCACTTTGAAATTGGCTGTACGTGCCGTCGTTCAATTCGGTGGGATAAGCTCCATTCGTCGTATGAGTGCTCCATGCGGGCGAAGGTGTGGGGATCGCATTGAACCCAAACGCATTCATCGTATTCTCCTGCGCCCTGCCCCCGTCCAGCGGAGACCATTTCCGTTGTATCATGCCCGAAAGGAAAATGCTCAGGTCCACGCCTTTGAACGAGAACTGGTTCCCGATCCCGAAATTGAACCGCGGGTCCGCATTGCCCAGCAGCGTATAGTCCGCCGCAGTGATGACGCCATCCGGCCCCGTCAGGTTCCCGGATGCATCGTACCCATGAATATCTTTGATGATCAGGCCTCCCGGCAGCATACCCGGCATCTGGGCGGGAGCCTTCCCATAGGTGTCTGCAAAAATACCGTTGGACAAATACCCGTACACCGGGTTATAAAGCGCCTTTTTGCCCGTAGGCGTTTCATATTTACCCAACGTAGCCAGGTCCTGCGGAGCACGCGCTACCCAATAGTTCAGGTAATGAGCGAAATTCACCGTAGTGGACCAGCTAAAGCCCCCATTTTCTCCCCCAACGATATTCCTGCTCTGCAGGCTGATCTCATAACCTTCCGACTTCGTCTTGCCCGCATTGATGTACACGCCGCCGATGGGGAACCCTACCGGGTACATGACATATTTGATCAGATTCCTGTTCGTCGTATTGAAATAATCCACCGTACCGGTCAGCCTGCTATCGAAGAGTCCGAAGTCGACACCACCGTCAAATCCGGCCCTCGTCTCCCAGGTAAGATCGGGATTAGCGGCCTGTGTTATCCTGATCGCTGTATTGACAGCGCCCGAGCCGAAATACGGGCTCAGCGGCGTACCATAGAGCTGGAATGCCGAGGCCGATGTCAGCGGGTTGCCCGTTTCCCCATAGCCCGCACGCAATTTCAGATAAGAGATGAGCTTGATGTGCTGGATGAACGGCTCATTCGACAAAAGCCATCCCGCCGAGATGCCGGGGAAATAGCCCCATTTTTTTCCTGCCGCAAAAGTGGAGAGCCCGTCCTTCCGGATGGAACCCTGTATCGTGATCTCATTATTGTAGGTATAGATCGCCCTTCCTACCAGGGACTCCGACGTCAATGGAGCCTGCTCGCCCGACCCCACCGAAGGTCTTGCCGCCTGACCGGCGCCCAGGTTATAATAGGACAGGGCGTCGGATAAAAAGTTTTGATTGGCCGCCGACAGCGAGCTGCCGCCGCCCGATTCATAATCGTAAGCCACCACCGCATTCAGACTATGCCGGGCGCCAAAGCTTTTGTTATAGGTCAGGGTATAGATCATGGACCGTTGAAAGGCATCCGTCTCATCGATGCTTGCTTCGCCATTGACCTGCTCACCGAATAAAAAGGTGGTGGGCAGATAAGACGAGGTCTTCGCGGAAGATTGATCATAGCTGAACTGGGCCCTGGCTGTCAGCCCCGAAATGATCTTCCATTCACCGAATGCGCTGCTTAGCGTCCGGCTGAAAAGCGTTTTGTTCGTCACCGTACCATACGACAGCGGGTTGGGGATATTGGGGTAGTAAGGGCTGATCGGATAGCTGCCGTCCGCATTTTTCAAAGGTACAACGGGAGCCCAATAGACCGCCGCCGTAATAATGCCCCCATCTTCATTGGAGCCGCCCGTGATGGTATTATGGGAGGTCGATCCCGATACCAGTACGCTGGCCCCTATCTTGATCTTATCCGATACCGCATGCTCCAGGTTCAGCCGGCCGTTGTACCGCACATAATCCGTCCCTATAATGACCCCCTTCTGCGTAAAATAATTGCCGGAGGCGAAATAGGTCGTTTTGCCGTTGCCGCCTGCCAATGACAGGTTATGCTGTTGCGTAAAGGCATGCTGGACGATGGCATTCATGGCATTCTCCGTATTGGACGCCGCCGAATCGATCTTCGCCTGTGAATAGATGGGCGAGAAAGGCGTCACCGAGCCCGCATCCGTCGACCCGAAATAGGGTGCTATGCCGTTGTTCCGGTACCATACCTGTTCCGCCAGCAGATTGCGTTGGATCATATAATCCTTCGCTCCATAAATGGGATACATTTTGTCCACCTGCTGTATCCCATAGCTGCCCGTATATTCGATCCGGGACTGTTTCTGGGAGCCTTTTTTAGTAGTGATCAGGACGACACCCGACCCTGCCCGGGCTCCATAAATGGCCGTCGAGCTGGGGTCCTTCAAAAACTCGATGGATTGGATGTCGTTGGGATTGATGAAGTTCATAGGGGATTGATCGACACCCGCCGCACCATACTTATTAGCGCCAATCGTACCCGTCATGCCCGGCTGGGCGGCGCCACTATTCACCGGTATGCCGTCTATCACGTATAAAACGCCGGGATCGTTCGGGGAAGGGTTGCTTCGTATCTGTATGACCGCATTTGCTCCCGGCTGCCCCGTAGCCTGTGTCACCTGTATCCCCGCTGCCTTGCCCTGGAGGTTCTGTGCAAAATTGGAAGAGGTGCCCAGCGAAAGGTCCTTCGACTTCACCGTGGCAATGGCGCCCGTAGTATTTTTCTGCGACACAGCGCCGTACCCGATGACCACGAAATCCGTCAGATTGTTGTCCTGCTTCTTCAGCCGGATGTCCAGCACGGCTGCATTCCTGTATGGCATTTCCCTCGGCTCGTATCCCACATAGCTGACGACAAGGACATCACCCGCATCGATATGGATGGTAAACTCCCCCTTCTCATCGGTGACCACGCCCTTTTTCGATCCTTTGATGCTCACCCCCGCACCCGCTAAAGGTTTCCCTTCCTCATCCATGACCCTGCCATGAGCAATGACCTCCGCAACGGCCACAGGCTGAACGACCTCTTTTTTTCGGACGATAATGACGTTGTTCTCGATGTCATAGCTCAATGGCTGATCCGCAAAAATGATATCCAGGCAGCTCTTTAACGATGCATCCCTGACCTGCAGGGTTACAGGACGGGCTTCTTTCAAATGCTCCTTTACATAGAACAAGCTATAGCCCGTCTGCTTCTTTATCTTTTCCAGCACCGTACGGAGAGGGCTGTTTTGCTCCGACAGCGATATCTTCTGGGCATCGGCCGCCTGGGAAAAATTCACCAGCAGTACGAGGAGAAGAAGGGTAAATGTGCGCATAAGCAGGGGAATTATGTGTACCTGGCAAGCTGACAGCAGGCTTTGCTTGCCGGAAGAGTTAAAATCCATATCTTTAATGTTGTTTGGTTACTACTTGAATATTTCCGTTTTTCTTTCCACTGAAAAACTTTTCCTGTAAGGACCATGCAATACCGCGTGAGAGTGTTCGCTGCACTTTCACGTTTTTTTTGGTCCCTTGTTACGATAAATGGCTATTCTGTCATGTGCGTATTTTTAGGGGTTGATAATTATTTTCCTTCCACGTATATTGTTTTGCCGGCGATGGAGATCCGGACCAGGCCTGTCTTCCGGATCACACCCAACAATAAGGAGACGTCTTCAAAACGCGAGAGGCTTCCGGCCATGCTTTCCATGGGTATTCTGCCCTTGTACACGACATCGACATTGTACCATCGCGCTACTTTCCGCATGATATCGTAAATATTATCGTCGTTGAAATCGAAGCGCCCGTCCTTCCAGGCCACCGCGCCATCCGCCGCATCGGGCACGACAATGGTTTCACCCTTCCTATCCGTTGCAGCCTGCTCGCCGGGACGAAGCACCTTCTTCCCATTGATCTGAACGGCGCCTTCGAGCAAGGTCGTTTTGGTAAAAGGATCATCGTTATAGCTGCTGACGTTGAATGCCGTGCCGATGTCTTTGACATCCTGCGCCCTGGTATGCACGATGAAGGGCTTATTCTTATCTTTTGCCACCTCGAAATAGGCTTCGCCATCCAGCTCCACCGTCCTGGACGGCAGCCGATCGAAGCTCGTCGGGAAAGTCAGCGTGGTGGCAGCATTAAGCCAGACCTTCGTCCCATCCGGCAATACCGCCTGCCATTCCCGCCCACGGTCTGTTACAAGGGAATTATATGTCACCTCATCGGAGCCGCCGCTATAGACTACCTGCCCCTCGTGCTTGGTGATCCGGACCCTGTCCTGCATGATCGAGGCGCCGTCCGCAGCGCTGTCCAGCAATATCGTTTTGCCGCCCGCCAAACGCAGGGTCGCCCCCGAACGTCCCGGCTGAACACTTTCCCCGGCCCGTGCGGCCATCGGCGAAGCATTTTTGTACGCCTCCGGCAGCCCACCAGGTCTTCTCCATAACCAATATCCGCCCACCACCACCACCAACACCGCCGCCACGGCAGACCAGCGCAGCATCCTGTATAGCTTTTTTTCCCGGGGCATACGGGCAATCCTTTTTTGTACACCCGTCATCAGGACCTCCACCAGCTCCTTTTCATGGTCGGTAGCGGGCCGCTGCTCAGCGCGCAGGAACTCCTTTTCCACATATTCCCGCAGAAAAGTCTCGTCCGCCACATTGAAATGCTGCAGCAGCCGCCCGATCTCTTCCGGGCTGCATTGATTGGATAAATAACGCTCGAATAATGATGCAAAATCCTTTGTATCTATGGGATGGCTCAATTTATACGGGTTTTGTATAAATCAAGTACGCTTGAGAAAGAAGGAGTAACTACCTGGGAAGAAAAAAAACAAGGAGAAAAAATAGATGATACCTCAGGAGAAAGCTCTTTATAGCCCGGCTGGCCTTTACGATATGATTGTTCACGGTGGCAGGCGATATGCCCAGCTTACTGCCGGCCTCCTCATGGGAAAGCCCTTCTACCTTGCAAAGCTGGAAAACGGACTGCTGCCGGACCGGCAGATGCAGGATAGCCTCCCGTAGCATGTCCCCGTATTCCCCCTGCAACGCTTTTTGATCCGCAGCATCCGTAGTAGCAGCGATTGCATGGGATATGGCCGCTTTCAACACCCTGTCCCTTCCGGCCTTCCGGTAAAAATCCATTACCAGATTCACCGCGATCTTCGATAAATAAGGGAAAAGAGGGGCTTGCACATCCACCAGATGCTTTTTTTCCCATAACCTCACAAAAACTTCCTGTGTCAGATCGCCGGCGATATGCTCCACCTTGACCAGACGAATGATCTTCCGGTAGATCGACAAGCTGTATTGGTAATAGATGGTCTCGAAAGCCTTTTCGTCCCCCTCCTGTAACAACAGCAGCTGTTCTTTTTCATTCATATCGTTCGGGACATGGGGCATAATCACTAAGCAGGCTTATCAAATATATATATAAATCCTGCTGCGCTCTTCAAAATATCCTGCGCAATCGTTTGCTTAGAATTTATACCCCAGGTGCTAATGTCCGCCCGATCGCAGCTGCTCAGCGGCCTTTTTCACCTCATCCAGCTTTTGTGCATTCAGTCCGATGGAATCCCTCAGCCTGATCAACATATCCTTGGCCGCCTGGACGGAAGGATCATGGTCATTTCCATAAAGTTTGGATATCCCCGTATCCGAAAGCACGGCTGCCGCCGTCGATAAGACATCGGCTCCAGCCTCTTTTAGCTTTGCCGTATCGGGATGCCCGGTAGTCACCCCCTGGAGGATCTCGTTCATCTCTCCCTTTAACCTGGTGGTATCGAACAGCTCCTGCGCGGGAGAAGGGGTAGTAGCCGCCTCGCCAGGCGCGCCGGCGGCAGCTGGTTTCCCGGTACAATCGGACAGGAGGGCGGAAGCCGAAGCCCCCAATGCCGGCAGAATGGTCTTTAGAAAATTCATTTTTTTTCAGTAAAGATCACCTCCGCCCATCCCCTTTCCTCAAAACACCCGATGAACATACTGCATTAATCGTCGAATAGACTTAGTATAGCTTCTTATCGCCCATCTCCTTCCACTGCCCGAACAAGGCAGCCGCCTCTTCCAGCGACCGATGGTCGAAAGGTATCTTTCTCTCCCCGGCGGCAACATTGATCTCCAGGTAAATAAAGGCATCGTCAAAACCCGCCTCGGCAGCCTCATCCCTTGTGCTGGCATATACCACCCGCCTGGGTCTGGCCCAGTACAATGCCCCCAGACACATCGGACAGGGCTCACAGGAAGCATATACATCACAATCCGTCAGCTGATAATTCCCCAGATGCCGGCACGCATCCCGTATCGCCATTACCTCCGCATGCGCCGTCGGATCATTCGTGGAGGTCACCTGGTTATTCCCTCTTCCGATCACCTGTCCATCCTTGACGATGATACATCCAAAAGGCCCGCCTGCCCCATTTTCTATACCTTGTTTGGCCAGCTCTATCGCCTGCTGCAAAAATTTTCTATCATTGTCGGCACTCATATCTTCTATTTATATCTCCTCAAAATTACACCCTATCCTGATATCCCCGGCACGCACCGGGCCTCACACCGTACCAGGTCGGTCGTTGGACCTCACACCATCTCCTGCGGGACCTCACACCATCTTCTGCGGCGCCTCACACCATCCCCTGCCGGATGCGGTACAAAAAATCCAGCCCAAAGCCGGCGATCAGCATCCGCTCTTTCTTATCCTCCAGCAGCTGTTGCGTCCAGTCGACAAAACCGCCATCGGCGATCTCCCATTCCCGTCCGGCCGCCTCGATGATCATCTTGAACTGGATACCCTTATAATACGCATTGGGCGGCGGCGCATCCTCCCTTCCCACCTCCAGCCGCTGTTTCCCGGCTTCCAATCCCTCTTCCCCAAGATATTCAATCAGCCTGTCGATCAGCGATCTGCCCTTTTCAGGCCCAACTGTTGACCCCTTGTCCGTTAGCCCGTCGTCGGAAGGCTTGCCGGCCACCGGCTGGGCATTCCCCTCCCGTTTCAACAGCTTGAACCGTATCCGCTCCACGCCGAATTCTTCCCTGAACAGGGACGACAAAGCCGTCAGCTGCTCCTTCAAAGCCTGGCATTCCCAACGATGATCCCCCTGATCGCGCCCCGCGCTGACCAGACACCCTATCTTAAAATGGGGAAAGAACCCCTTCCCCCTTACTTCCTGCGCCCGTACATGCCGGTGCACCGTACAAAGCCGGGCCATCTCGCGACCAGACAGCACCCCCTTCTTCCGCCTATCGGCGATATATAAGGCCATGGCATTCGTAGCATCGGCCACCACCTCCGTATTGCGGACAGCGGAAACCACTTTCTTCTGGCTCGTCGTCCCTACCACCGAACAGCTTCCCCACTGGGCCACAGGCGACAGCTCCAAAGGCTGAAAGTCACACCCCTTCAAATGACGCAAGGCCCGAAGCCCCCACTCCGTCAGCTCGATCATATCCAGGTCCGCCGGCTGTACAAATCGATTGGCCCTGTATTGTTGCAATAATAGGGCAGGCCGGAGACCATCCACCCTTTTTTCATACACCGCCAGCAGCAGGGAATTCAATTCCGAGCCGGTCAACCCTTCCGCCAACAGATCCGCCAGGCGAGGTATGCCCAATTTATCCCCAATATGTGCGGCTATTTTATCTTCCATAAAATTCGAATATGGCATAATTAATAATGTCTGAAAAACGGGTATCCGAATAAATGTACCCCGTTTTTCGGAAAAATTTAATGTCTAACGCCTTCGTCGGACCTGCTTAGATCTTCGTCGGAGAACTTCGTCGGACCTGCTTCGTCACGGTCTGTCTTGTTCGTACCCTTCGTTACCTCGGGTACTTCGAAAGGTCCTTCCCGATCGTAACCTTCATACCTTGGTTACCGTCCTCCTTGGTCGTAACCTTCGCAAGGCTCGGTTACAGACAACGAGCCGCTTGGCTCGTTTTTGGTGAAGGTTGATAAATTGAAGAAATTCATCCACTTCTGAGGAAAAAATTCCCCAATTTTTTGGCTTTTCCACACTGTTCCGGCCGTAAAAAAGAATTTTAAAGCGGGGAAAATCTCTTGGCCAATCTTTTGCGTATACTACTTCGGCTTTTAATAGGATATTGGATTTTAGCAACGGCCTGGATCTCTATCTGGGCTTTTTTTATTCCCTTCGGTCAACCGACCTCTTTTTTTGTCCGTCTCTTCGGTCCTCCGACCCCCCTATTGGCAATAGACGGTTCAGTCCCTACATTTGTAGCATGTACCAATCCCTGCTTGTCGGACTGTTGCTGACTTTATCCCTTGCAGCCCGCTGCCAAAATACACCCCCACCCCTTACGCTGGCCGACCTCAACCAGGCCATCGAGCATTCCTCACAATATGACAGCGCAAAGGAAAGAACAATTGCACTGCTGCGGTCTGATCTGCTGGCGACCAGTCCCGGCGACCTGGAGCTGCTTTTTCGCCGGTGTCAACCCCTCTACGAAGAATACAAGATCTATAATTATGACTCCGCATTCCATTACGCACAGGAATTGGTACGGACAGCCCTTCGTCTGAACAACCCTTCCCGTATCGTATACGCCCGGCTAAAGACCGGATTCTGTCTCCTGTCCTCCGGTATGTTCAAAGAAACCCTGGACTCGCTGAAGGAGATCACCATCACCGGCGCCCCGGATAGCCTGAAAGCGGAATACTACGCTCTGATGGGACGCTATTACTACGATCTGGGCGATTTCGACAACGATGCATACAATACCCCCGTCTATACCACGCTTGGCAACAAATACATCGACTCCGCCCTGCGGATCTTTCCCGCCGGATCGTTCCCGGCCATCTATTATACGGGGCTCAAGGAAATAAAATCCAATAACAGAACGGCCGCCATGGCCCATCTCTGGCAGCTCCTCGCCCGTACGGACCTCTCCGATCATGAGCTGGCGGTCACCGCCTCCACCCTCAGCGATATCTATATCTACAACGGACAGCCGGATACGGCCATACAGCTCCTCATCAAGGCCGCCATCGCGGATATCCGCTCTTCCACCAAGGAGACAGCCGCCATCTTCAACCTGGCACAGCTCCTTTACAAAAAGGGCGACGTCAAGAACGCCTCCTCTTACATCGAAGGGGCCATCCGCGATGCCAGCTTTTATGGCGCCCGCCAGCGAAAAGTACAGGTCAGCGCCATCCTCCCCCTTATCGAAGGCGAAAAGATCAGCCGCGTAGAGGCCCAAAAAAGGACCCTCATCACCTACTCGGTGATCACCACCCTGCTGCTGCTCATCGTCATCGTCCTGGCCATCGTCATTTTCCGGCAGGTGAATAAGTTAAAGATCGCCCAGCGCAAGATCACCGAAGCCCACGAAAAGCTACAGGCTGCCAACGGTCGGCTGCTGGAAGCCAACAACAAGCTTTCCGAAGCCAACAAGATCAAGGAAGAATATATTGGATACTTCTTCAACGCCGACTCGGAATTCTTCGCCAAGGTGGAAAAGTTTAAAAGATCGCTGGAGCAAAAGATCGCTTACCGCAAATGGGAGGACCTCATCGCCCTGGTGAACAATACCAACCTGAAAAAAGAAAAAGAAGAGCTCCTGCAGAACTTCGACAAGATCTTCCTAAAACTCTTTCCGGACTTTATAGAAGGCTTCAACGCCCTCTTTAAAGAAGAGGACAGGGTCCAGCTGAAAGACCATGAATTCCTCAACACGGACCTCCGCATCTTCGCCCTGATAAGGATGGGCATCCACGAAAATGAAAAGATCGCACGCATCCTCGAATACTCGGTGAATACCATCAATACCTACAAGACCAGGATCAAGAACAAATCCATCGTGCCCAACGAGGAATTCGAACAACGTATCATGGAGATAAAAACCCTATAGCACCTGTCCGCAACGGCCCTTCACGCATCCGCCACGGTCCTTCGCTCGCCCCGGGTCTCCGGCCTCCACTTTAGCTTCTATTTAACATTCGATGGTCTATCTTGGATGTGCCCGGGTGGTTCCCGGAAAGCAAATGACCGCCTATGCTCAAAAGCTACTTTCGCATCGCCTGGCGCAATATCATCCGGAACAAGACCTATGCCTTCATCAACATCCTCGGACTAACGCTGGGCATATGCGCCTGTCTCGTCGTTTTCCCTATCATTCACTATGAGCTTAGCTTTGATAATTTTCACCCGGACGGGAAACATATATACAGGATGGTCAGCAACCTGAGATCGAAAGACCTGAACTTTACGGCAGCCGTCGTTCCACCACCTCTCGCCCGGGCCGCCCGGAAAGAAACATCCGGATGGGAGGAGATAGCGCCCGTCTATACGCTCTCCGATTCTATCATCTTCACGGAATCATCTTACTTCAACATCTTTACATACGACTGGCTGGCAGGCAATCCCGCTGCCGCTCTCGGCCATCCCTTTAGCGTAGTGTTGTCGGAAGCCAGCGCCCGCCGGCACTTCGGCAATATACCGCCCGGCCAGGTCGTAGGGAAAGAAATGGTATACAAAGACTCGCTGCGGGTAACGGTCACGGGCATCGTAAAAGACTGGCAAGGCAATACGGATTTCCCTTACACCGACTTCATCTCGCTCAATACCATCCCTGTCAGCTTTATGAAAGATCAGGCGGGCCTGGATCAGTGGGGTAATGATAATATTTCCGAAGGATCGAGGGCCTTTATCAAGCTAAAGAAAGATGTCCCGCCTGCCCGCATCGAATCGCAGCTTACATCACTGGCCAAAGGGCAGGTCCGTCTCCCGCCCGACAAAACGATATCCTTTGCCCTGCAGCCGGTGTCCGATGTACACTTCAATAGCAAATACTCGGACCCTGTTCCCAAGGCAAGCATGAATATGCAATATATCCTGGCGGGCATCGCCCTGTTCATACTGCTGCTGGCGGTGATCAATTTTATCAACCTCTCCACCGCCCTGTCCATCCGGCGCGCCAAAGAAGTGGGCATACGAAAAGTATTGGGCAGCAGCCGGAAGGCGCTGACGATCCAGTTCCTCGCCGAGACGGGTATCCTTACCCTTTTCTCTCTGGTGTTGGCCGCCCTGCTGGTGAACCCTGTCCTGCACCTCTTCCATACGATGGTTCCCGCCCGATGGCATTTCAATCCCTTTAGCCCCGGCATGCTGGCCTTTCTTACAGGCATCGCCGTAGTGACAACGCTGCTGTCCGGCCTCTATCCCGCCAGGATCATCTCTTCCTGGCTGCCCGTACTTTGTCTGAAAGGCAACGGCGCACCGACAGGCAGCGAAAAATGGTGGCTGCGAAAAGGATTGATCGTCTTCCAGTTCGCCATCTCCCTCATCTTTATCATCAGCACGATGATCATCAGCCGGCAGATAGACTATATGAGCAGCGAGGACCTGGGATTCTCCACGGACGCCATCCTGAACATCGACACACAAAGAGGAGATACGACCAGACGCGCCGAGGTCCTTGCTGAAAAGCTGACCCGGCTGTCCGGGATCAGCGAGGTCACACGTCAATCCTTCTCTCCTATCTCGGGCTTTATCACTTTCCTGCCCTTGCAATACAAAGGCGCGCAGATGAACAAAGGCGCACAGCCGATCAATATTTCCGCGGCCCTACAGGCCGCGGACAGGCATTTCATCCCTTTGTACAACATAAAGCTGCTGGCTGGTATGAATATCCGCCCCACCGACAGGTTTAAAGAAGTGGTCATCAATGAATCCATGGTCAGGGAAATGGGCCTTAAAGATCCCCAGGCGGCCGTGGGCCGGCAGCTGCTGCTGGGAGAAAGCGAGCTTTCCATCATCGGCGTGGTGGCTGACTTCCACGAACACAGCTACCGTATGCCTATCACACCGCTCGTTATGGCCGATCTGCCTCCGGCCGAGAACAATATTGCCGTCAAGCTCGCAACCAATGGAAAAAATATAAGCCATCTCAAAGCTACGCTGACAGCGATGGAGCGGCAATGGAAAGCCATCTATCCCGGCGTCCCGTTCAGCTACACCTTCCTCGACGAAGACATCCAACGTATATATGAAAAGGAAAAAGAAACGGCTTTCCTGCTCAGCGCCGCCATGGTCGTCACCATTTTTATCTCCTGTATGGGTTTGTTCGGCCTGTCCATGTTCACCGCCCGGCAACGGACAAAAGAAGTAGGCATCAGAAAAGTGCTGGGCGCCAGCGCGGCGGGTATTACGATCCTGCTGAGCAGGAATGTCATTGCGCTGGTGGTGCTGGCTAATATCATCGCCTCGCCTATCGCCTGGTATGGGACACAGATCTGGTTGCGTGACTTCGCGTATCGCGCTCATATCAGTCCCTGGATCTTCGTCATAGCAGGGGCGGCGGCATTGGGCATAGCGCTGATCACCATCAGCTGGCAGACGATAAAGACAGCGCTGATCAATCCTGCTAAGGTATTGAGGACGGAATAAGAAAACGCCGCCGGCCCGGACCGACCCCGAGACTCACTCCCCCTTGATACTCACCGCCGCACCCCCGCCGGCAGCCAGCTTCACCGTCAGCCGGGTCTTACTGGTCACCGTCATCTTCTCGATGGCATACGATTCAGGCTTGGCGCTCCAATCCGCATCCGCACCATCCTTGTAAATAACAGCCTGGTATCTCTTACCCGGCTCCAGGAAATCCAATGAAAGCGTAGCCACACGGCTATGCTCATCCGTTATCGCCCCGATGTACCAGTTAGCACGCCCCTTCTCCTTGCGGGCAATAGAAACATAATCACCGGGCTCCGCCTCCAGCACTTTCGTATCGTCCCAATCCACCGGCACATCCCGGATGAACTGGAACGCATCCATATGCGCCTCATAATTTTCCGGCAGATCGGCCGCCATTTGCAGCGGACTGTACAACGTCACATACAAGGCAAGCTGCTTGGCCAGCGTCGTATGCACCTGCCTTCCGGGCACGGTGGAATAACCCTTGATCCGGAAGATCCCCGGCGTATAATCCATAGGCCCGCCCATCAGCCGCGTAAAAGGAAGTATCGTCTCATGATCTGGATGGTTCCCGATGCTGAATGCATTGTATTCATTACCACGCCCCGCCTCGCAAGCCAGCCAGTTGGGCCAGGTACGCTGTAGTCCCGTAGGACGCTCGGGCTCGTGCGCATCCAGCATCACGTGGTAATACGCCGCCTTCTCCGCCACACGATTGTAGTGGTTTACCATCCACTGGCCGTCGTGATGCTCTCCCCTTGGTATGATCCGTCCCACATACCCGGTCTTGACGGAAGTATATCCGTACTTATTCATAAATCGAAAAGCCGTGTCCATCCGCCGCTCATAATTAGTAGCCGAACCGGACGTCTCATTGTGCATGATGATCTTCACCCCTTTGGAAGCCGCATACGCCGTCAGCTCCGCGACGTTGAAATCAGGATACGGCGTGACGAAGTCGAATACATCCTCCTTCCAATTCCCAAACCAATCTTCCCACCCTGTATTCCAGCCTTCGACCAGGACGCCCTGTATATTATTCTTTGCCGCGAAATCGATATATCGTTTTACGTTGCTGGTATTTGCTCCATGACGGCCATTGGGGATCAGCCCACCCTGTGCGTTCAGGCTGTCCGCATAATCCGAATAGCTCCAGGTGGCCTTGCCCGTCTGCATCTCCCACCATACCCCCACGAACTTCATAGGATGGATCCAGCTGGCGTCGGTCACCTTCGAAGGTTCATTCAGATTCAATATCAGCTTGCTGGAAAGGATCTCCGCGGCCCTGTCGCTGACGATCACCGTCCGCCAGGGCGTGGCAAAAGGCGCATGCAGATATGCCATATTCCCCACCGCATCCGGCACCAGCGCGGACGTCAATACACGGCTGGACCTGTCCACATGCAATTGCATCGCGGGATAGTTGATCAATCCGGCTTCATGAATATTGATATACAATCCGTCTTCACTCTTCATCATCAACGGCGTCTGCACGGCATACCTGTCAGGAGCCACCCGCACGGCAATATCCGTAGACTTCTCCACCAGCTCCTTATTGTCTATCTCGCTGATACGTGAAGTGGTATACGGATACTCATTGGTGTCATAGTCCCCCGGTATCCAAAAGGTCTTGTGATCCCCCGCCAGGGCAAACTCCGTCATCTCACCCCTTACGACAAAATAATCCAGCTTCGACGCCTGCGGAAATACATATCGGAACCCAATCCCATCTTCAAAGACACGGAAGATAATATCCAGGCGACTGGCAGTAACCACGCCCTGTTTTTGTAAATGAACGATCAGCTGCTCATGATGATCCCGGATATTCCCTACCTCACCCCAAACGGGCTGCCAGCGCTCGTCCACAGAACTTCTCTCCACACCCATCAATTGAAAATGCCGGAAAAAAAGACTGTCCTTATCCAGCCGGAAACCCAGATGCGAAGGCTTGATGACGGGTCTGCCGGAGAAAGATACTTCATACATCGGCGAGCCATCGCTGTCGAGCATAAAGGACAGCTTGATCTTATTCATGACAACTGTCTGAGGTCCTTCGTCGGAGCCGCCCTGGTGGGAGACTGTCCGATCGGAGCCGGCCTGATGAGGTCCCCCCTGGCCAGACCGTAGAGTTGACTGGGCACGTGCGTCATGTAAAAACAACACTAAGAGTGTTGCAGCTAATACTCTGGATATCATAAGCATAAATCAATATAATAATTTAATGTCACCTGGGACGACAATTTTATACGCACCAGGGTACATCCAATGACTTTAAAAAGTGACGGGGTCTCCCCCGCCACTTCTGCTCTGGTCCCGGCCTACGCGGCCGGTTTTTGTTGAATGGTCCGGGCTTACGCCCGGTAGTCGGACGCGATCAGGCTCGCGTGTCTTGATGTACAATGTAACCGAGAACACCTCTCTCATAGGACATGGCCGGATCGCGGCAGCCGGCCGCCCCGCGGGTGTCATCAATTATACCCCGGATTCTGATCCGCTGTCGTAATCTTATTATTCGAATTCAACTCGTTCAAAGGAATAGGCCACGCATAGCTCTTGTCCGGGAAGCTCAGCGGACCACTGTGCACGTTCAATGCGTCCCCATAATAAGCGGCCTCCGAAGCCCCCAGCTTCCACCGGCAGAGATCGAACCACCAATGCCCCTCATTGAACAGCTCCGCCCACCGCTCGTAATACAAAGGATTATTACCCAGCACAGGGTCGGCCGCCGCATGCGCGCTGGTCTGGTCCGTGAGACTCGCATAATCCACCGGCGACGCCGCATCTACGGGATAATCATACGCCCTGCGGTGCACCTTGTTGATATACTCCAGGGCATTCGCATTATCCCCGCTGTTTGCGCAAGCCTCGGCATACAGGAGATAGACATCGGCCAGTCGCAGCAGATATATATTAGCCCCATCCGCCTGGCCGCCCGGCACATTGTTCACACTATTGAAAATGGGGGAATACTTGCGGATGCTGAACCCATACTTGTCGGACTGGTTCGCATAAAAATTGGGACGAGACACCCGCTGCCATACAGGAGCCTGGAATTGCACGGAATCGATCCAGGGTTGCAACGCATTCACAAATAGCCGGGGATCGGCAGTCTTGTTATTACGCACCTGCATGGCCTGCGTCTTATAAGTTGGGTCCATGATCTTCGAAGGCCATTTGTCCGAGATATAGCCATCCTTGTCGGGCTTGTAGCTCGCATCGTAATTGGGATTGTTCACCAATCCATAGCTACCGATGGAATAGCCAAACCGCAGCACATTCTTATCATGCATGATCTCATTGCCATAACCCAGGGGAATAGCGCTTGCCTCGGTGCCATCATAGCCCAGCGCCCAGGGACACCAGATAAGTCCATTGATGGAGGTGGAGTTCGGAGCGTCACCATATACTCCATAGTCGCCCTTGGAATCCAGGTCGATATTCAGCTCGAACAAGGACTCTTCGTTGAACTCGTTGTCCGTGATACCTATAAAAGCGTCGTGGTATTTGGTATACGTCATCAACGATTTGCCGCTGTGCTGTATCACATCCAACAACGTAGTCTTTGCATTGTCCCAATCCTGTGTAAACACATACGCCTTGCCAAGCAACCCTTTGGCGGCCCATTCGCTCGCACGCCCCTTGTCATTGCCCGTCCATACAGTGCCTTTCAGCAAAGTAGCAGCCTGCTGACAATCGCTCTCTATAAAAGCCCACACATCCTTTACGCTGCTGCGCGGCTTCTGGGTGCTGTCGAGTCCGGTAGGCACGCTGGCAAAGATGGGTACCCCCTTCTTATCCCCGCCGCTGCTCTGGCTCATATAGCTTTCCCCAAAGTAACACTCCAGCTGGAAGTAGTAAAAGGCGCGGAGAAAATAAGCCTGTCCCCGTACCTGGTCGATGGCCGGTGCATCCCCCGGCTTGGCGAAATTCTTTGTATAAAAATCAGCGGCGCTCATCAACGTATTGCAATTCTTTATCCCCGTATAGAACGACTGCCAGGCGCCCAGCACATAGGAATTCGCGGCGGTCATATTGGTCGACGCCATCTCATTCCAGAACCCATCCCCATCCCAGATGGAATTGGCGGTATGCGTACAATTGGCCAGCGCCTTTGTCAGCAGATTGAAGCCATACAGATTGGGATCGCGGAGATTGGAATAACAGGTGGCCAGCACGCTGTTCAGATCGTCCATGCTCGCGGGATAATTGCTCGTGGAATATTGATTGGTAGGCGCTACCAGCGACGGGTCCTTGGTACAACCCGTGACCAGCAGCAGCACTGCTGACATCAGTATATATATTTTCTTGATCATGATAGAAAGTTTAAAAATTAAAATCTATGCCGGCCGAATAAATACGGGTCTGCGGATATTGCGACACGGCATCCAGGCCACGGGTGGTCACCCCTACGGAGGTGCCGACAAATCCATTCATCGATGCCTGCGAGAACGCGCTGCCCACCTCAGGATCGAGCCCGGAATAATGCGTGATCGTAAAAAGATTATTGGCCATCACAAACAGCCGGGCGCTCTTCGCGGCTATCTTGTTCAGCACGCCACCCGAGAAAGTATAACCTACCTGCAGGTTCTTCAGCTTCAGATAAGCGCCGCTCTCCACGAAATAGCTGTTCACGGACGTATAGTTCTTGTTGGGATCCAGATTGAAGCTGCCATCAGGATTTACGATACCCAGACGAGGCTGGGAGGTCAGCCCGTTGGCGCCCAGATAGGAGTCGCCAAAGACCATGCTCGTAGTATTGCCGTCGGCAAAGGGATACTGCTCATACGCCTTGACCCCGTTGAACAGCTGCACCCCCGCCACGCCATTGAACAGGAGCCCTGCGTCGAAAGCCTTATAGTTCAGATGGATATTGATACCATACACCAGCTTGGGATTGGGATTGCCGATGACCTGTCTGTCCTGCAGGTTCAGTGTCGACCCATTTTTGGGGTCATGCGCGAAATGCAGGTCGCCCGCACGCGCGCCGGGTTGGGCAGTTGCAGCAGCTGCCTCCGCATCCGTCTTGAAAATTCCCAGGACCTTATATCCATAGAAGCTGCCAAAAGGCAGACCCGCCTTGGTAATGGTCAGCGTCTGGTTGGCCATGATGCCATACCCGGAATTACCATTGTTGTAATAGTTGTAGCCGTCATACAACGCATCGGTAGTGATCCCATCCAGATCAACCACCTTGTTCTTGTTGAACCCCGCATTCACGCTGACATCATACCCCAGATCGCCAACCTTGCTCCTGTATCCCAGCACGATATCCACGCCCTTGCTATTGACCTCCCCGATGTTGGTGAAATAGGGCACCGTGAATCCGGAGCTTAGCGACAGCGGCAAGGCATACAGCACATCCTTTGTCTTTTTGTTATACCAGTCCACGGAGAAATACAGCCTACCCTTCAACGCCTCACCATCCAATCCGATATTGGTCTCGTACACCGTCTCCCAATGCAGGTTGGGATTGGGGATGGAATTGATCGCATTGCCGATCAGCAACGGAGCCCCCGGTGCGAAATTCGCTCCCGCCAGGGAACCCAGCCCCGACGAGCCAAGGAACTTGCTATAGGTGGCCGCGTACGTGTATGGAAGAAGATTGCTGTTACCCAGGGAACCATAGCTGCCTCTCAGCTTCAGCAGATTCACCGCATCCGTCAGCGGTTTGAAGAACGCCTCGTCGCTGATATTCCAGCCTACACTGGCCGCGCCAAAAACGCCTCGCTGCTTGTCGGGTCCAAACACAGTAAAATTGGCATCCTGACGGATAGTACCGGAAATATAATACCGATTGTCGTAGTTATAATACAACTTTCCAAATACGGACTTGATCAACCCATTGTTGTCGTAATTGCCGGAGGCGGAAATGGACGACTGTGAGGTCTGTATAAAGCTGTAGTCCGGCAGTCCTACGGAAGTCATCAGGGTATTCACCGTATTGTAGGTATTCTTTATCTGCTCATACCCGGCCACGGCATTGATCCCATGCTTGCCAAAATGCTGATCGAACGTCAATACATAGTTGCTCAGCAGCTGCGTGCTCTCGATGTAATACTTGTTGAGCGAATTGTTCGTATTGGTGACGCTGCCGAAATTGAAAGAATTCTGAAAATAATCCTGCGTCTCCAGGTAGTAGGAATACCCGAAATTTGTCCGGAAGGTAAGATGCAACGGCAGCTTCACTTCCGCATATACGTTCGCCTGCAGGTTGTTCCGGTAATTCTGCGCATTGGCGGAAGCTGCGGAACCCACCGGGTTCGGCCCTCCAAAAGCCAAACCATTATACCCCGGAGGAACTACGCCCCAGGTGCCGTCCTTGTTCATGATGGGAATGATCGGCTGTGTACGGAAAGGAGCATTGTGCAGCTGCGCCTCCGTACCTACCAGGGGAGCCGTCCTTCTCTGCGACACGGCCACCTCTTCCCCTATCTTTAGGAAATCCGCCAGCTTATAGTTCGTATTGATACGCGCGCCGGCGATATTCGAGTAATTCTTGATATAGATCCCTTTCTGAGCGTTGTAAAATCCGGAGAAAAGATAATCCATCACATTGCTCGACCCCGACACGGAAAGGTTATAGTTCTGCTCGGAGGCGTTCCCATACAACGCCCGGACCCAATCAGTATTAGCCAGCGTGTCCGTCTTCGTAGCTCCCGCAAAAAAAGTGGGATGCGTAACATTGTACAGCTTGATAAAACCCTCCTTGTCCAGCAGATGGACCAGCTTAGGCTTCGTAATGCCATAGCGGGCGTTGAAATTGATCACGGGTTTTGTTCCCGCGCCTTTTTTGGTCGTAATGATGATGACCCCGCCGGCGGCAGCCGAACCATAGACAGCGGCCGCGCTCGCATCTTTCAGGATGTCGATGGTGGCGATATCCTGGATATTGATATTATCCCCCGGCACGCGTACCCCATCCACGATATACAAGGGACCCGGCTGATGCAGGGAAGAGATCCCCCGGATGATGATCGTCGGCTGGGCATCCGGCTGACCCGAATTCTTGATGACCTCCACCCCGGCGGCCCGGCCCTGCAACGCCTCGGTGACATTGGTCACGGGTTGGTTCTTGATCGCGCTGCCCTTTACCGAAGACACCGACCCCGTCACGTCCTTTCGCTTTTGAACCCCATACCCCACTACCACCACCTCATCCAGGCTGCTCCTCGTAGCCTGTAAAGTAATTTGCAAGGAAGTCCCGCCCTGCAGCGCAACCTCCTGTGTCTCAAATCCAACATATGATACTTCCAGCTTGGATGCCTTGGGTGGCACAACAAGGGAAAAATGACCCGATGCATCCGTACTGACCCCGGTGCTGGTACCTTTTATTTTGACGGTGGCGCCGTTAAGCAGCCCTCCTTTTTCATCGCTCACCGTCCCGGTGATCGTCCGGTCCTGCGCATGGGCATATTGCAGCCCAAATAAGAATAATGTGCCCAGCAGGCAGACAACCAGTCTGTGGGCCGAAGGCAAGGCATGCCCGATGAACCCAAGCAATCGCTTTTTGCTCATAATAGCTGTTTGATTAGTTTTTTGAATGGTATGGTGTGCACCAGCCGAACCGTGGTTCAGCTGAGTCGTGTATCCGTCAGGCGGAATGATCACGTGGAGCTTCCGGAAAGAGAAGTGCAGGCAATCGTTCCAAATGACCCATCAAAGAAAGAAGGAGAGGGAACCAAATGCAATTTATATTCGGATAGTATAAGAAATATTGGCTTTTGAGCAAGTCAGCTCGATCACAACAGTTTATTTATCAAACAAATATAAACGTATTATAAATTAATATATATAACTGGTCCTTACCTGGAAATCCTTGTTTTCTACCTACCTTTAAATGTCCCCCAATACATTTTTGATGCTTAGAAGCTATTTTATCATTGCCATACGACACCTTTCCAGGCACAAGCTGTTTGCCTCCATTAACATTTTTTGCCTGGCCGTAGGGCTTACCTTTTCCATGCTCATCGGCATGTACGTCCTTAATGAAAAAGAGGTCAACGCCGGTATAAGGAACATCCACAGCCAATACGTCCTCAAAAGTGAATGGAAG
Organism: Puia sp.; assembly: GCA_035545935.1. Lineage (GTDB taxonomy): Bacteria > Bacteroidota > Bacteroidia > Chitinophagales > Chitinophagaceae > Puia. The sequence continues at coordinate 24,973 of DASZXP010000240.1, forward strand.
CAGGAAAATATGGGCGCTCCTATGACCACCCTTGGCCCGCTGGCCAGGACGATGAAGGAGGAATACCCTGACCTCGTGGAGAATTACTACCGGTTTGATCCCGTAGTTAATATCATTTCAGTGGGGGAAAAGCATTTCCGCACGCAAATATCCGTAGGAGACACTACCCTGGTGTCCATGTATGGATTCCCCTTATTATATGGCAGCCCGGTACAGGCCTTTCGTAACAATCTGTCCGCCGTTGTCACGGAGGATTTCGCCCAAAAATTCTTTGGCAGATCGGACGTGATGGATCAGGTCATTACGGTACAGACTCCCGCTGATGGGGGCAAGCACCAGTTTGTCATTACGGCTGTCCTGAAAAACCTGCCGGTCAATACCGTAACCTACTTCACTACCACGCCTTATCAGGTATTTCTGCCCATGGATGCCAACCGGTATTTCCAGGGCGGTGATAAAGGAGATGACTGGTCGAATGTCTTCATGGTAGGAATGCTGGAGCTGAAAAAAGGGATCAACCCCGGCGATCTAAAAAGGCCGTTGGAACGCGTCCTGGAAAAATATCAGCCGCCCTTTGTAAAGGATCAGCTAAAGGTTCACCTGGCAGACATAAAAGATTACTATATAAAAGATAATAACAATGCCATACAAAAAATGATAGTGGCGCTGAGCTCCATAGCAGGCCTGATCCTGCTGTTGGCTATCATCAATTTCATCAATATCAATATCGGGACATCCATACGCCGGCTAAGGGAAATGGGACTCCGCAAGGTATTCGGGGGAATGAAGACCCAGCTTATTATCCAACATATGACGGAGGCCGTGGTATTGACATTGATCGCCTCGGCCTTATCCCTGGTGCTGTATGAACTATTGCTGCCTGTTTTTAGCCGGCTGCTGGACACCAGGCTCTATCATTTCTGGCAGTTTGGTTTTGAAAGACTGCTTTTTTCGATGGCCCTGGTAGTGGGGGTTGGATTGTTAGCAGGTATTTATCCCGCCTTTGTATTGAGCTCGCTCAATGTCGTCAAGGCCGTCAAAGGAAAGATGCATACCCGCCGGGGTGGAGAAATGCTTCGGAAAATACTCCTGGTGGTGCAGTGTACGCTGGCTATTATTGTATTTATCACCGCCATCAACGTGTCCAGACAGGTATCGTACTTTTTCAAAAAGGACCTGGGATATGACAAGGACCAGGTAATGATCATCTCATCGCTGCCCCGTCAGTATGATTCCATCGGAGTGATAAATATGGAGAATGCCAAAGCGCGGCTGTTCGATGTCCCGGGCGTGCGGGACGCCTCCCTCTCCTATGATATACCCGATGGTAACCCCGGAGGCAATACGACCCTATATTATAACAACAATACCCTCAGCGTCATGATGATCGCCGCCGATGCCGATTTCCGGAAAGTATACGGCCTCCAAATAAAAGAAGGGGAGTTTTTACCGGAACACGCCAATAGTCATGCTCCCGGCCGGATAGTGCTGAACGAAACAGCCGTAAGGACATTAGGATGGACCACCGCCGTCGGAAAAACACTGATGCTGGGAGGACCCGGCGGCCCGGTAATGACCGTAGCAGGCGTCGTAAAGGACTTCCATGTAGAGTCCCTGGGAAAAGATGTCCAGCCCATGATCCTGGCAGACCTGAACGAGCCGTTTACAAGATCGTATCGCTATTTCTCGGTGAAGCTGACCACCCCGGACATCAGCAGGACCATCGGCCGGATACAGGAAAAATTCAGGAGCGCCTTCCCGGATGCCGGATTCGAATATTCTTTCATGGATAAAAAATTCCAATCGCTGTATCGATCCGAGATCCGGCTGATGAAAGCAACGGACATCGCCACTGTGCTGAATTTTATCATCGTATTCCTGGGTATTTTTGGCATACTGGCCTTTACACTGGTACGGCGTACGAAAGAGATCGCGGTACGCAAGGTATTGGGGGCTGAAGTAAAAAGCATTATAGGTATTTTCTTAAAGGAATACGGCGTGGTAATGCTTATTTCAAACCTCATTGCCTGGCCGATAGCCTGGCTGATCAGCAACAGCTGGCTGGAAAACTATGCTTATCGTATTCAGCAGGATATCTTCGCCTATCTGGCGGCATGCATATCCATCCTGTTCATTGCTTATACACTGATAACCGTGCAGTGCTTTGGTATAGCCACCTCCAATCCGGTGAATAATTTAAGAGCGGAATAGCTTCGTGCCCGGTCCTCCGCCTAAAATTTAAAAAGCTTCTCGATCAGGATGTTCACTACCTCAGCAGACACGAGGATAATAATGATCCATTCCAGTACGGTGCTGTTCCGGTATTGCAAAAGATCTTTGAACAATTCCAGGTTCTCCCGAATGATCTCCAACCCCTCCTTGATATCCCTGAATCGTTCCTGCAGGTCAAAAGTTCGTTTAAGCCCCAGATCGATCTTGTTGAGATTTTCATCCTCCCATGTCTCGGGGGGCGAGTCGAATATATAAAGGTTCTCGGAGATGCGGTTCTTCAGGTTAAGGGTCTTTCCAATGTACTTCTTCAGGTTTTTGCCCGATATGGCAAGCCGGCCCTTCCGCTCCAGGCTTTGCGTGTGCGAATTCGTTTCCTCCAATAAGGCGTTAGTCTGTTCGGAAAAATAGTCCAGCGCTACGGACTGGCTGACATTCAGCATGATCAGACGCAGCGTCTCCGTGTCCGCGCTCGCGATCTCTATCTTATTGTACCCGAATTTGTTTTCTTTGGCGTCCGTCTCGATCTGGAACTCTTCGCTCAGATGCTGTTCGAACGGGTTCTTACAATAAGGAGCCAGTTTTTGGAGGAAATGCCTGCAGGTACGTTCATCCACATTTAAAAAACAGACCACCCCATATTTGAAGACATATACATAGGACTGAGGGCCCATATGATAGAACAGCTCATCCGCATCGGAATGATAGATCCCTTCGCTGAAGGTGGTTTTAAAGGATTTGATGTCTATACTGTCGGCAATTTGATATGACACGACTGGTAGCATATCTGTAAGGTAGGCGATTCCCCCCAAAATCCATATTTTTATATAAACCGCTGGAAACAGATCCTGCACTTCTAAAATATGAATGCCCGAACCCAACAAATATTGTTGCATGTGGCCGGATGCGTGGTGGTGTTGGCGCTGCCGCTTCTTTTCTCACCCGAGGACCTGACCATTGGGGCCTATCTGACCAATCCTCCCACCCAGCGGGAGATCTTCTTCAACGCATTGGTCATAGGGGTGTTCTATATCAATTACTATGGGCTTATCCCAAAACTCTATTTCACCAGACGATACCTGCTTTTTTTACTGATCAATATGGGTGGGTTCTTTGCGATAAACTTTATGGCGTCCGGGGCTAACGCCCCCCGGTCGGGACCACCCATACACGCTCCTATGCCTGACAGACCCGGTCCACCCGCACCCGACCCCTCCCGCCCCGCGCCCCGCCACTCCCTTTTTATGGACATCAGCCAGCATCTCTTTGTCTTCCTCGTCGTCCTGTTCCTGGCGCTGTTGTTAAAGATCCGCGAGCGGCTCAAACAGGCGGAGAAGGAAAAATTGCAGGCGGAACTATCCTACCTGAAGGCGCAGATCAACCCTCACTTCCTGTTCAATATGCTCAACAGCATTTACGCGCTGACCATCGAACGCTCCGACAAAGCTCCCGATGCGGTGACCAAACTGTCGGGGATGATGCGCTATGCCTTTTCCGAATCCGGCAAGGAAATGGTCGCCCTCGGCCAGGAGCTCGACTATATCCGCAACTACATCGCCCTGCAGGAATTCCGGTTCGGCTCTACGGTCCGGCTGGACTACCACATCGATGAGGTGCCCCCGTCCCCCATGCGGATCGCTCCGCTCATTCTTATCCCTTTTATCGAAAACGCCTTCAAGCACGGCATCAACCCCGAGGAGGACTCCGAAATAAGGATCCGCCTCACCATTGCCGCCAACGACCTCCACCTGGAAGTATACAATAAAAAGGTCCCTATCCGCCACACGGTGGACGAACACAGCGGTCTCGGCATCGCCAATACCAGACAACGCCTGGCCTTGCTCTATCCCCACGCGCATACCATCGACATCGAAGATAACAAGGGCGATTTTCGGGTTTTTGTAACTTTACAGCTCACCGTATCGCCAACCACCTGAATGATAAAAGCCATTGCAATAGACGACGAACTACCCGCGCTGAAAGTAATAGAGAGCTTCTCCAGCCGGCTGGACTTTCTCCAGCTGGAAAAAACTTTCGTAAAACCCGGCCAGGCGATCAAATACCTGAAGGATCACCCCGTGGACCTGCTATTCCTCGACATCGATATGCCCTCCCTCTCCGGCATCGACTTCTACCGGGATCTTCACTCATCAGACGAACACCCGCCCACAGGCCAGGACTCCCAGTCCGGCGCCACAGGAACCGGCCTCCTCGTCATCTTCACCACCGCCCACAGCGAATACGCCGTCGAAGGCTTCAACCTCAATGCCGTGGACTATCTGCTAAAACCTTTTACGGAGACCCGCTTCCAACAGGCCGTCGCCAAGGCAAAGGAGATCGTCTCCCGCCGGCAGCCCCCAACGGAAGAAGAATTCCTCTTTCTCCGCATAGACTACAGCCTGGTAAAGATCGCCATCGCCGATATACTCCTCGTCGAAGGCATGGACGACTATCTTCGCATACACCTAAAGGATAAACAGCCTTTATTGGTACGCATGACCATGAAGGCCATCCTCTCCCAGCTGCCCGCCGCCCGTTTTATCAGGGTACACCGGAGCTATATCGTTCCTCTCGCCGGCATTGTCAATATTCGCAACAAGATCATTTACCTGGAAGGAAAAGAGATCCCCATTGGTGTCAGCTACGAAAAAGAATTTTTTGCGCGATTCCCCATTCACCGCTAGATTCCTCCTGTTCACCTCAAAACTCCCGTTAAATAAGGGTTTCAGGTCTTCCATAGCACAACTTTCTTCGTGCTGGTGACGTATCCTTGTATAGACGACCTATTTACTCACCAGCTAAAATCTCAGTTATGGAAAGAAAAGATTTTTTGAAGAGCACCGCAAAGGTGCTTGGCCTCACGGCCATTGCTCCCGTCATCATCGACGCCTGCTCAAAAAGCAACGGTACAGGCAGCGGATCAGGCAGCAGCACGGACAGCACCGGCACGGCTACGGGTGGTACTACCACTACCGGCTGCTCGGCCACACCGCAGGAAACAGCCGGCCCCTATCCTTACGATCTCAGCGCAAACTCCGCCATCTACAGGACGGACATCACCGAAGGCAAGGCAGGTATACCCCTCGACCTGGTCCTCACCATCGTCAACAGCAACAACAGCTGCTCCGTCATCCAGGGCGCACGCGTCGATATCTGGCATTGCGACAAGGATGGATACTATTCCGAATACAGTGAACCCGGCTACTTAGGTACAAAGGACTACACCGGACAGACCTTCTTCAGAGGCATCCAGCTCAGCGACGCCAACGGACAGGTCAGGTTCACCACCATCTACCCCGGCTGGTACACGGGCAGGGTCACCCATATTCACGTGGAGGTCTTTATCAATTCCGTCCTGAAATGCACCACTCAGATTGCCTTCCCGGACACGATTACCAGGGCAGTGTATAACACCTCCCTTTATTCGGCGCATGGACAGAACACCCTGACCAACACCACCGATGATATCATGAAGGACTCGTACAACAGCGAGCTGCTTTCGCTCACCGGGGACACAACGAATGGATATACAGGCGCCCTGCAGATAGGCGTAGCCGTATAACCCAGGCGCCCGGCCGCCGTCCAAAATTTCATTGTTCACTAAAATCTCACTCCATGCCCACGGCCCATATCAAGCTGGCCTGCCAGCAGATCATAGACGCCTCTTCTTCGACACCCTTCGAACAGCAGGTATTCCACGCCACTTACCAGGAATTCCTCCTGCAGCAGCAATCCTTTTCCAAAGGACTGGACCTCTTTACCTGGTCCGCCATCAGGGAAAGATTCCCAAAGTCCCATCCGACCCTGCCCTTTAAAGTAAGCTTTGCCATTGCCGGCCTGCTGCGATCCCTCGACAAAAAGATCCCCGGATTGACGGATACGCTGGGCATCAAACCCATCCGGTTTGTCAATCATTATTTTCAGCTGCTGGAGTCCGATAGCAGGAACCCTTCGGCCCATAAGGTCAGCATTATCTATCTCACAGATCCCCTGGTTTATTTCGGGAATTTTGGGGACAGCCTGCTCCTGGCGGAGAGTGACGGCCGGACCGGTCCCACCCAAACGTTCTTTTTAAAATTGGATGACAAATTGTCGATCGTCAGTTATGAGGAGCTTTTCCAACCAGTTTCGGAAACTTCATCTCCACTTTCCTGCGCTCTGCCGGGTCAAGCGTCTCTTTTTCCATAAGGTCGATATCTTTGTTGATCATCACCATATCTCCCGAATGTAGGGTCTCCGGCTCATTATCCGTAGAGGAATGATAGGATTTGGTCACCTTAAGCTGTCCTTCCAGCAGGTCCGCCTGCTCGCCGGGGCTGGAAGCAAACGCATCGATATGCAGACGGGCGTAGGGAGATTGTATAGTGATGATCAGCTGCCGGGTGCGAATGATAAAGGGCTTTTTATCGGCACCCCGCACCGTTAAATATGCTTCTCCATCCAATTCATACGTACGGGCGCCCGGGCGGGCATCCTTTACGGGACGAAATTTTAAAGGATCGGTAAAAAAGCCAAGCGATCCGTCAGGCAGCGTCGACGCTGTCAATACATGCTCAGTCACGGTGTCCGATAGCGCGACATCCTGGACGATCGTATCCCTGGAAGGCTTTTTATGGCCGGTGTTCTGACAGCCGGCGAATTCTCCTGTCAACAGGACGGCGCATACGATGGGGGTCAGCCGGGAAATAGATAAATGGCTCATAGAGGGCATGAAGCTACGAATTATCGTAGATTTGCGCCATGATCCATGTCGGAGAATATAACACGCTGACAGTAAAGAAAGAGCTCGCATTCGGCCTCATCCTCGAGGACGGCGGGGAGGGTATATTGCTCCCCAAAAGATTCGTCCCTAAAGGAGCCAGGCCGGGAGACAAGCTAAAAGTATTTCTATATCATGACGGTGAGGACAGGCTGATCGCTACCACCCAAACCCCCAAAGGCATCCTGGGCGATATCGTCCTGCTCCGGGTCGTCAGCGTCACCCCGCAAGGCGCCTTTCTCGACTGGGGGTTGATGAAAGACCTCTTCGTACCAAAATCCCGCCAGCTCGCCGGCATGCGCAAAGGCGGCGACTACCTGGTAAAAATATATCTCGACGAACAGACAGGCCGTCTGGCCGCCTCGGAGAAAATAGACTACTATCTCAGCAACGAACACCTCACCGTCAGGGAAAAAGACCTGGTCGACCTCACCGTACTGCGCCGCACCGACATCGGCTATACGGTCATCATCAACAACCGGCATACGGGCGTTCTCCATTTTAACGAGATCTTCCAGGACATCCGCATCGGCGACAAATTCAAAGGCTTTATAAAGAATATCGTTACGGGCGAAAAGTCGCCCTCCGGCGAAACAACGATCGATGTGGTGGCGGGCAAGCCCGGCTATGAAAGGACAGAAGACGCAGCCGAAAAGGTCCTCCGGCTGTTAAAAGAGCACAAGGGGCGGCTGCCTTATCATGACAAGTCCGATCCGGAAGAGATCTACTCCTTCTTTGGCATGAGTAAGAAGACGTTTAAGATGACGACAGGAAAGCTATATAAGGAAAGGAAGATAAAAATAACGGAAGACGGTATCGAGCTGGTATCCTGACAGATCAGCTACTTTATCATCAATTGCACTTTCTTACCCAATCCGAATTCGAATATCCTGTACAAGGTAGAAAGCTGAATATCGCAATTGCCATTCTCCAGCCTGGATATATAGCTCTTTTTAGTACCCACTTTCTCCGCCAGCTGCTCCTGTGTCAAATTCGCCTCCTTTCGGGCCTCCTTCAACAGCTCGCTGATGATAAAATGCTTCGCCTGCTTTTCAAATCGCTCCCGTGCCGTTACACCAGCCTTGCCATATTTGGTTTCCACCAGCTGATCAAAGCTCACAGCGCCTCTTATTTGTTCCTTCTTAGGCATAATTCTTTTTTTACTGGTTACGCCGCCCGCCGGCAATTTTGATTTTTTCTTTGTCACTAAGATACTCTTTCATTAAAGAAATAGCACGGTTTAACTCCTGTGCAGGGGTCTTCTGCGTCTTCTTCTGAAAAGCATTGAAAAGCACCACCAAATTTCCTTTATCGAAGCAACAGAAGATCCTGAAGATATTACTCCCCCATTCCACTCTGATCTCATAAAGGCCGTCCGTCTCACCCAGATGCTTCAAAAACTTCTCCGGCACGCGATCCACTGTCTGTACCAATGTAAGCACAAAGTCGATCTTCCGCTGGACCCTCGTACTCTGCTCTACATAAAAGTCCATGAACGAACTCCTATAGAATATGATCTTTCTCTCCCCCACAAAGTTAACTTAATTGTGAACAATTTCAAATAAATTTCTCCCAAATCTCACCTATTAACCAATGCAAAAAAGAAAAACTTTTCTCCTACAAGGAACCACTTATCAAAGATCTAACTAAACAAATACGCCACATCATCCTGGGTCAGCTTCTTCACAAACCCGCTCTCATCCCCCACCAGGTCAGCCGTCAGCTGCCGCTTCTTCTCCTGCAGCTGCAATATCTTTTCCTCCACCGTATCCTTACAGATCATCCTGTACGCAAACACCTTCTTCACCTGCCCGATACGATGACTCCTGTCGATGGCCTGTTGCTCCGCCGCGGGATTCCACCAGGGATCCACCAGGTACACATAATCCGCCGCCGTCAAGGTCAATCCCACCCCACCCGCTTTCAGGCTGATCAAGAACACCCTCGTATCCTCCTCTTCCTGGAACTGCTGCACCGACCGTTTCCGCTCCTCCGCGCTCACGCTCCCATCCAGGTACAGATAAGGCACACCCCGCTCCGACAGTGCGCCGCGTATCAGCTCCAGCATGGACGTGAATTGGGAAAAGACTAACGCCTTGTGGCATCCGGTATTCTCCTCTATCTCCCGTATCAGCTCATCCAGCTTGGCGCTGGCGGATGCTCCATTAGCAGCTGTCTCCCCATCACCGGCAGCCGCCTCTTTCAGCAACGCCGGACTGTCACAGATCTGCCGCAGCCTGGTCAGACCTTCCAATATATAAATGCTGCTCCTTCCCACACCATCCTCCGCGATATGCTCCAATATACTCTCTCTATAATGATCCTTATAGCTGTCATAGATCTTCCGCTGTTCGGCCCCCATCTCGCACCAGAGGATCATCTCCGTCTTGTCGGGAAGGTCTTTCGCCACCTGCTCCTTGGTACGCCGAAGTATAAAAGGATACACCAGCTTCCGTAGTCTCGCAGCCGCCTCTTTATCGCCGTTCTTATCTATCGGCGTGGCAAACTCCATCCGGAAGAAATCCTGGCTGCCCAGCATCCCCGGATTCAAAAAATCCATCTGCGCATAAAGATCGAACGTATTGTTCTGCACAGGCGTCCCGCTCAAAGCCAGCCTGTTCCTCGAAGACAGCTGCTGCACCGCCCTGCGTACCTGCGAGGCAGGGTTCTTGATAGCCTGGCTCTCATCTAAAATAATATAGCCAAAAGTCCTGGAAGCAAAATGCTGTATATCGTTGCGCACCATCCCAAAGCTCGTAATGATCACATGCGCCCTTGCAAAGGTCTCGTCATCCAATACCCTGTCGGCGCCATAATGGATATGCCAGTCCAGGCCGGGCGCAAACTTCCGCAGCTCCGCCTCCCAATTATATATCAAGGAAGTAGGGCAGATCACCAGATGCGTCTCATCAGGATAATGATCCACCAGGTATTGCAGGAAAGTGATGGTCTGCAATGTCTTCCCCAAACCCATATCATCCGCCAGACAGCCGCCCCATCCCATTTCATCCAGCAAACACATCCATTGGAATCCGGCCTGCTGATAATCCCGGAGACGAGCCTGTATGCCTGCCGGCATGGCCTGATCCTTTGCTTCCCCGATACCCAGCAAACGCTGCTTCTTTGCCTCCAGCTCCGCACGTAACCCTTCCGCAGCCGCGACAGCCGCATCGGACCCGGCAAGCCCTTCTTCCAGCAGCCCCCAATGTACCTTCGGCAATTTCAACACCCCTTCCTTCATTTGCCCCATCTTCAACAGCATACTATATTGCTGTATCCATTCCTTGGGTAGCATACCCAGACTGCCATCCCCTAATAATATAAAGTCCTGCTTGCCTAATATCGCTTTGCGAAGTTCCTGCAGCGGCACTACCTGATCCCCATAGCTTACCCGTATCGTCAGATCGAACCAGTCGATCCCTTTGCCCGCCATCAGCTCCAGCCTGGGCACATTCGTATTGTATTTGAACTTCCGAAGCTTGTTCATCCCCAGGACAGGGATATCCAACTGCAGCATCTTTTGATAGAAGCGCAGGAACCAGCTTTTCTCCAGCGCCTCCTTGAAGTTCAGATAGAAATAACCATTGTTCTGTCCGGAGAATTTCGGATGCAGCCCACGTATGGCCTCGGAAAGCACGTCTTCCTCCTCACGCCGGCGGGCTACGAGAAAAATATTGTCTTCTTGTTCAATCCTCGTCTGTTCTTCATACTCGCCATCTACTTCCAGACCCGCATACAACCACTTTGGTTTCAGCAGCAGAAAATTCTCGTTGAGCTCGCTGACATATACCCGTCCTTGCGGAATAGCATCGACCGTCTCCGTGCGTATCACCGCATCCATATCCACCGGATACTTTTCCGCCAGCGGTTTGACCACCGTCTGCATATAACGCGGCAGCCCCAGCTCAGGCACCATTTGCCATTCCGTATGGAAAGACTTCAATACCTCCACATCTTCCTTCTTCAACAGGAAGAACTCATTCCCGCTTTTCAGAAAATAAGAAAGCTGCGTAAAATCTTCCAGGGGGAAGGCATTGTTATTGATGGCGACAAAACATCGCATCCCCAGACGTCCGCTATTCTTCTCCACCTTGAATTGGAGGGCGGGCGAAAAAGAGCTGATAGCGGCCGGTCGCACAGTATGATTGGCAAAGACCACGCCCTCCGGTAAATAATACAGCCGCTCGATGGCCGGCGCCAGGGGTTTCAGCTCCTGCAGGACGCCGCCTACATAGTCGATCAATAAAGGTAAATGCCGCTCGTCCAGGTGCTCAAAAGGCTTGTCCGCATCCTTCAGCCAGGCATACCCGTTCCGGACAAGATGATCCACGAGGGCATCGTCTCTCAATCGCCGGATCACGGCGGCAACCGCCGGCGGAAGACCATTGAGATAAGCCAGAAAGTTGGTCCCCGTCAAGGTAATGCGTTGAAAGGTCTTGCCCTCCTTTTTCTCCATGATCATCAATAGCTCTACGGCCAGTCCCCCCCTTTTTATATTGGAAAAATTCAGCAGCACACCCGTTGAAAAATTGCTTTTTCCCGTAGTCGCCGCATTCGTACTGACAATGATCGTTTTCTTAGGAATATTTGTCATAAAGGGGCGTAAAATTAGTGTTAATTCTTCGTCGCAGACCGCAATTTTGTCCCCACAACCACCGTAACTTTGTACCCCACGCTTGCCGGCCTGCCATCCAGGCCTAACAATTGCAATAATTATAATATAAATGGAGTTATAGCTCCGGAAAACCTGATCGCATGGGTACAATTGTAAATATATCCTATATAGAGACAAAGGTGAAAGCTATTATAGTGGAGAAGCTCGGTGTGGAAGAACATATGCTTCATAAGGATGCCTCTTTTCACGATCACCTGGGCGTGGATTCGTTGGATGTGATCGAAACCTTCACCGTGCTGGAAAAAGAATTCAGCATCGATATCCCCGATGAAGCGGTAGAAAAACTGACCACCGTAGGCTCCGTCATCGACTATATCGCAGCTCAAAAAAATTAGTCCTAACTTTACACCATGGCCACCATAAAGAACTTCCTATTCAAGGTGTTGAAGGCTATCTTCATCCGTAAAAAGGATTGCTGTAAATAACCATTTGCAACAATTATCAGTTTTTACCCAACCACCCTTAGTACCAATTTCCATCTATCGTTTTTATATTCCGTTGATCAATATTGAGGATTGCTTTTTTGCCAAACATATAATATTTGTACCGTATACAAATCACCATTCAAAACACATGAGCAGAACGCCTGGCTTGCTTGCCTTTATAATCCTATTTTTGACATCGTGTGGTTCCCGCGATGAGAAAAAGCTTCCTCCGGACTTCCTGGCGCAAAACATGGACACAACGGTGAGCCCCGCCGCAGACTTCTTCTCCTATGCCAATGGAGGATGGATCAAAGCCACACCCATACCACCCGATGAAAGCGCATGGACCATCGCACACCTGGTACAGCAGGATATCAACCTGCGCCTTCGCAAGATCAACGAGGATGCCGCCGCGGCAAAAGCCCCCCAGGGCAGCGTCACACAGCAGGTAGGCGATTGGTGGTACAGCGGCATGGACTCCGCGGCCATCGACAGGCAAGGACTGTCGCCGCTGAAGGATGATCTCCGCGCCCTCGATAGCATCCGCACCATCGATGATATGCTCCGGGTGGCTGTTTCCCTCCAGAAAAAAGGCTGCGACGTCGTCTTTTCCGCATCCGTAGCACAGGACGATAGGAACAGCAATGAAATGCTTTTTCAGCTGGCGCAGGGCGGCCTGGGCATGCCCAATCGGGATTATTACTTCAACACAGCCCGGGAGCCGGCACAGGTACGTAATGCCTATAAGAAATATCTTTTTCGCATCTTCCGTCGGCTGGGCAATGACAGCGCCAACGCCCAGCAACAGGCCAACGCCGTCTTACAGCTCGAGACCCGGATCGCCCAATTCAGCCGCAAACGGGAAGACCTCCGCGACCCTGTAAAGAACTACAACAAGATCACCACCGCATCGCTGCAAAAGCTCACGCCTGCCATCGATTGGAACAAATGGTTCCAGTGGGCGGGCATCCCACATATCGACTCCCTGATCATCCGTCAGCCCGGGTTTTTCACCGCCTTGAACACGGAGCTGAAAAAGACCCCGGTAAAAGATTGGAAGAATTATCTCCAGGTGCACCTGCTGCTGAACACTTCTCCTTATCTGGATCAAAACACCTACCAGGAATATTTCGAATACCGTCAGTCCATCACAGGCGTCAGCGTACCGAGACCGCGCTGGAAAAGAGTGCTGGACGCGGAAGAGAACATCCTGGGGGAGGCGGTAGGTCAGCTATTCGTAAAGGAATATTTTTCCGAACAGGCAAAGCAACGCTATAGCGATATGGTGGAAGCTATCCGGGATGCTTTTAAACAAAGGATCGAAAAGCTCAGCTGGATGGGCGACAGCACCAAACAAAAGGCGTTGATGAAACTGGCGCAGATCACAAAAAAAGTCGGCTATCCGGATAAATGGAAAGACTTCAGCAGCCTGAAAATAGACAGAGGACCTTATGTCCTCAATATACAACGGGGGTATATATGGTGGTACGATTATACGGTGAGCAAATTAGGCAAGCCGGTGGACCGCACCGAATGGGACATGTCTCCTCAAACCTATAACGCCTATTACAATCCGAGTAATAATGAGATCGTGCTGCCGGCCGGCATATTCCTTGTCCCGGGCAAAAAGGTCGAAGACCTGGATGAAGCTTTTATATATGGATATACGGCGGCTTCCACCATCGGGCACGAGATCACACACGGATTTGACGACCAGGGCAGACAGTTCGACGGGCAAGGCAACCTGCACAACTGGTGGCAGTCCGAGGACGAAAAGCAGTTTAACGAAAGGGCCGCAGGCATCATACGGCAGTTCTCCGAATTCATGCCGGTGGATACACTGCATATCAATGGCCTGGCTACGCAAGGCGAGAATATCGCCGACCTGGGTGGTCTTTTATTGGGGCTGGACGCTTTCAAACATACGGAGACATACAAGAAGGAGGAGAAAGTGGGCGGACTGACGCCATTGCAGCGTTTCTTTGTAGGATATGCCTACTCCTATATAGGTGAGGAGAAAAAAGAATTGCTGGCTACCGCGGTGCTGACGGATGAACATTCACCTTCCCGGGAGAGGGTCAATGGCCCCCTGGTCAATATTCCCGAATTCTATGAGGCGTTCGGGATACGCGCCGGCGACAAGATGTATCGTCCCGATAGTCTTAGGGTCAGCATCTGGTAGGAAAATAAGCGCCATTCTACTGGTTGATCATTTGGTTTATAATTTCTCGAATATTCATACTTTAAGTATCAAAAATCGATTTTTTTTAAACCAAAATCATTCTCCTAAAATATAGCCCTCACCCTCCTACCAAAATATCGTATACAACGCCGCCAGCAATCCGCAAATGATCAGCGCCCCCACGGCAAAACCCGGATTGACCCTGAACATCTTTCTGTCCACCTCCAACCCATTCGGATGCAAGCCCTTCTTATTATCCCGCAGACTGATAAAGTACATGCCGATGAGACAGATGACAAATACAAAACCCATCCTGTCCAGGAACGGTATCTCGAATACCCCCTTGTCATTGGCCTTCGCAAACCCAAAAGGCTCCAGGAAGGAAAGATTGGCCCATAAAGGCAGGAACTTGAAAAAGAAGGCAAACACCAGCCCGCCCACCGTAGCAAAGAGGGCCGCATTCGAAGTGGTCTTCTTCCAGAAGAATCCCAGGATGAACATCGCGAATATGCCCGGCGAGAAAAACCCGGTATACTCCTGGATGAACTGGAACCCGCCCTTCTTATCGATGCCCAAAAAAGGCGATATGATAATGGCAACGATCATCGCCACGATCACCGTTGCGCGACCGATCCAGACCATCTGGCGCTCGTCCGCCTCCGGCTTGATCTTCTTCTTATAAATATCCAGCGTAAAAATGGTAGAAATGCTATTGACCTTGCCCGCCAGCGATGCCACCACCGCCGCCGTCAACGCCGCAAAGGCCAGCCCCTTCAATCCCGCCGGCAACAGGTTCAGCAACACGGGATAGGCACGGTCCGGATTCACCTCCCCATTCTGCAGCATCTCCGTATTGAACACGTTTTGTTTATAAAGCAGATAAGCTGCGATGCCGGGGATGACCACGATGACAGGCATCAGCATCTTCAAAAAGGCGGCAAAAAGTATCCCGCCACGCGCCGTCTTCAGATCAGCGCCCAACGCACGCTGTGTAATATACTGGTTGCATCCCCAATAGTTCAGATTCACGATCCACATCCCGCCGATCAATACCGTAAGACCAGGCAGGTCCATATAATTGGGGTTGTCCTTCTTGAATATCATATGGAAATGATCATCCACATGGGATGTCAACAGCTTCAACCCATTGAATACGCCCTTGGTCCCGAAATGCTCGGACACCAGGTTCAGCGCGATATAGGTGGTGACAAGCCCGCCTAATATCAAAAAGAATACCTGTATTACATCCGTATACCCGATGACCTTCATACCCCCCAGCGAGATGACGATGGCGAAGACGGCAAGCCCCAGCATACAAGCCGTAAATGGCAGACCGGAAATGCTGCTCACCGCCAGCGCGCCCAGGTATAGGATGGAAGTGAGATTCACCACCACATACAGCAAGAGCCAGAAAATAGCCATGATCATCGCCACCAGGGAATTATACCGCTGATGAAGAAATTGCGGCATGGTGTAGATCTTATTCTTAAGATATACGGGTATAAAAAAGATAGCCACGATCATCAGCGTGGCTGCAGCCATCCACTCGTAGGTAGAAATGGCAAGACCCATCTTAAAACCACTGCCGCTCATCCCAATGAACTGCTCGGCGGATATGTTCGACGCGATCAGCGAGGCGCCGATGGCCCACCACGTCAGCGAGCCTTCCGCCAGGAAGTAATCCTTGGTGCTGGTCTGCGCGGACTTCTTACGCTGGTATACCCACCAACCGTACAATGCAACAATAACAAAATAGACGAGGAAAACAATGTAATCGCGGGCCTGTAACATTTGCATATAGCAGCGGCGGTTTTAAGTTAAGTATATCCCGTAAAAATAGGGCAACCGGCCAATTATTCATCGATCCGGCCACCCTTTTTGTATATTAAATTCTACTAAATATATCGATTGATGAGATTTTCCAGGTATTCCTGCCGCCCGCTGGTCACTTTTGGCTCGCCGTTAGCAACCGCAAACTCTCTGAGATCCTCCAGCGACAAGCCACCCTTCTCATAAGCAGCCCCTTTGCCGCTGTCAAAGGATGCATATCGCTCAGCGCGTATCTTTTTGTATTCAGATTGTTTCAAAATGGTATCCGCCACCAGCAGCGCCCTGGCAAACGTATCGATCCCACCGATATGCGCATAGAACAGATCCTCGCCGTCCGTGGAATTCCGGCGGCGCTTGGCGTCGAAATTGATCCCGCCACCCTGGAAACCACCACCCTCCAGGATGATCAGCATGGCTTCCACCAGCTCGTTGATATTGTTGGGGAACTGGTCCGTATCCCATCCATTCTGATAATCTCCTCTGTTGGCATCCATGGACCCCAGCAATCCGGCATCGACAGCCACCTGCAGCTCATGCGTAAACGTATGTCCGGCGAGTGTTGCATGATTCACCTCGATGTTCAGCTTAAAATCCTTCAGCAGATCGTACTGACGAAGGAAGCTGATGACGGTGGCGCTATCATAGTCATATTGATGCTTGGTAGGCTCGCAGGGCTTGGGCTCGATGAAAAAGGTGCCCTTGAAACCTTGTTTACGTGCATAGTCCTTCGCCGTATGGAGGAAGCGGGCCAGATGTTCCTGTTCGCGCTTCATGTCCGTATTGAGCAGGCTCATGTACCCTTCTCTTCCACCCCAGAAAACATAATTCTGTCCTCCGAGAGCTATCGTGGCATCCAGCGCCGCCTTGACCTGCGCCCCGGCATGCGCCAGCACGTGGAAGTCGGGATTGGTAGCCGCCCCATTCATATAACGACGATGGGAGAACAGATTGGCCGTGCCCCACAACAGCTGCACCTTGCTGTCCGCCTGTTTCTGTTTGGCATACTCCGTCAGCGCTTGCAGTCTTTTTTCATTATCCGTCACATCATTGGTATAATCCACCACATCCACATCGTGGAAGCAATAGAACGGCAGGTCCAGCTTGGTGATGAACTCAAAAGCCGCATCCATCTTGTCCTTCGCACGCGCTACCGCATCCGCCTTTTCATTCCAGCCATACAGATGCGTAGGCTCCCCAAAGGGATCGGCCCCATTGCCACAGAAAGAGTGCCAGTACGCCACGGCAAAACGCAGATGATCCTTCATGGTCTTGCCGCCTACCATCTTGTTTGCATCATACCAACGATAGGCCAGCGGATTGTCCGTCTGCGACCCTTCATATTTTATTTGTCCTATCCCCTTGAAAAATTCTTTGTCACCTGTAATTACTGGCATAAGCTTGTATTTTTTTGATCCTATTTATAAAAAATTATGTAGCGTCTCTTTCCATCGGCCATACAGCTGATCGTACAGCTGCGTATCACCAGGGTCTACCCGCTGCAGTGGCTTCCTTCCGGCAAAAGCTTCCCGCCCGCTCTTAAAAATACCCGCCCCGATGCCGGCGCCCAGCGCGGCTCCTACGCTGCCGTCATTGTCATACAGCTCCACCGGCGCCTGCGTAGCGTTTACAAACGCCTCGGTAAACACGCTGCTCAGGAACATATTCGCCCGGCCCGCCCGGATCACCGAAGGATCCATTCCCCCCTCCCGCATGATGTCCAATCCATAGCGGAAGGCAAAGGCGATCCCCTCTTGCCCCGCCCGGTAGATATGCGCAGCGCCATGCTGGTTGAGGTCGATGTGCTCTATATGCGCCCCGATGATCTTGTTACGGAATATCCGCTCGGACCCATTGCCAAAAGGCAATACCACCAGCCCTTCGCTGCCCGGCCGGATAAGGGCGGCCTCCTTGTTCAGCGAGACATAGTCCGCCCCGCCCCCTGTATGATCGCGTATCCAGCGATTGAGGATACCCGTCCCGTTGATGCAAAGCAGGATGCCGATGCGCTTCTGGTCAGTAGTATAGTTCACATGCGCAAATGAATTCACTCTCGATGCCGGATCATATACCAGCTTGTCGCTGACCCCATAGATGACCCCCGAGGTTCCCGCCGTAGCCGCCACCTCTCCGGGCTCCAGCACATTCAGGGATAGCGCGTTGTTGGGCTGATCCCCCGCCTTGTAGGTGACGGGTATGCCCTTTTTAAGCCCCAGCCCCTGCGCCACCTCGGCCAGCAGCTCCCCATGGGAGGAAAATACAGGCCGGATAGTGGGTATCGATCCCTTATCGAAACCAAAATATTGAAAGACATCTTCGGACAGCTCGTCCTTTTTAAAATCCCAAAAGATCCCCTCGGACAGGGCGGGGATGCTGGTCGTCACCTCCCCCGTCATCCGCAGCCCGATATAATCCCCCGGCAGCATTACCTTGTCTATCTTCTCATAGACACGCGGCTCCTGGTCCTTGACCCAGGCCAGCTTGGCCGCCGTAAAATTGCCCGGCGAATTCAACAGATGAGAAAGGGACCTCTCTTCCCCGATGGCGGCAAAAGCCTTATCCCCATAAGGAACGGCCCGGCTGTCGCACCAGATGATGCTATCCCTCAATACCCGGCGGTCCTTGTCCACCACCACCAACCCATGCATTTGATAAGCAATGCCGATGGCAGCAATATCCTGAGGGTCATAAGCCCCCGAAGCATGCGCCTTCCGGATGGCCTGCTGTACATATTCCCACCAGGTCTCCGGGGACTGCTCCGCCCATCCCGGCTGCCGGACAAGAATGGCCGCCTCCGTATCCGGATATTGCGCCGTCGCCAGCGTTCGCTGCGCAGCCGCGTCCACCACAGCCACCTTTATAGAAGAAGTTCCCAGATCGATCCCAAGTAAGAGCATGCAGTCGTTTTTTTAAAATCGCCGGTAAATATACACGATCCTGCAATCGGTTGCAGAAAATAACCACCATTTGAGAAAAAAAACTTCATATTTGTGCCTAAAACGTCCCTCCACCAGCATGGACCCCAAAAAAGACATTACTATCTACGATATTGCCAGAGTGCTCAACCTCTCCCCCGCCACTGTCAGCAGGGGCCTGAAAGACCACCCCGCCATCAACATAAAGACCCGCAAACGCATCACGGACATGGCCAGGCAGATGGGCTACCGGTCCAATAACTTTGCCAGCAACCTCCGCCGCCAAAAGACCAATACCATCGGCATCATCGTCCATGAGCTGAAAAGCCAGTTTATCAGCTCCGTCCTGGCGGGCATCGAAAAAGTCACCGCGGACGCCGGCTATGACCTCATCATCGGCCATTCTTCCGAAGACTATAAAAAAGAGGCCGCCAACGCACACAACCTCTTTCACAAGCGGGTGGATGGACTTATCGCCTCCCTGGCCTTCGACACAAAGGGAATGGATCATTTTGCCCCCTTTGTCCAAAAGAAGATCCCTATCGTATTCTTCGATAGGGTGGAAGAGGTCCCCTACGGTACAAGGGTCATCATCGACAACGTGCGGGCCGGACAGGAAGCTACCTCCCATCTCGTGGCACAAGGCTGCCGGCGCATAGGACATCTAACGGCCAACCTTACCCGAAATGTGTACGCGGGCCGTCTGAAAGGCTATCAGCAGGCCCTGGCGGATAACAAGCTTGCTTTCGACCCGGGACTCCTGCTCGTAGGCGATCTCAGCGAAGCCCACGCCATCCAGGCCGCCAAACAGGTCCTCGATATGGACCAGCGCCCCGACGGCATCTTCGTGACCAATGACTTTTGCGCGGCCGTGTTCCAGCAGGCGCTGAAGGAAGGAGGCTGCCGCGTGCCGGAGGATATAGCTATCGTAGGCTTTAACAACGATGTCATCTCCAAGATCGTCGCCCCCAAGCTCACCACCATCAACTACCCCGGAGAAGAAATGGGGGAACGCGCCGCCCGCAGCCTGCTCGAACAAATGGCGGGACACGCCTCCGCGCGGTCTACAGATACGATCATAATCAAGTCGGAACTGATCGTGAGGGAGTCTTCCCTGCGCCGTCACTAGTCCGGGCCTACTCCGTCCGCAGGCTCTTTATTTTACGGATCAGGCCTAACTCCCAATGTAGTCCCTCCCGTAAAACAGCTAATGATTGGCCCCGAAGGGGCCGAAGAGCCTAGGCCTTCGGCGGAGCTGCTTCGACACGCTCCTTCTCGGTCGTAACCTTCGCAGAGCTCGGTTACTCCGTCCGCAGGCTCTTCACCGGATTCGCCATAGCCGCTTTCACGGCCTTATATCCCACCGTGATCCACGCAATAATCACCGAAGACAAAATGGCCGCCGCAAATACACCCCAGCCCAGCGGCATATGATAATAATAATCCGACAGCCAGTGATGCATAAAGAAATAGCCCAGCGGCCCCGCAATGAGAAAGGCCAGCCCGATGAGAATGGTAAATTCTTTCGAGAATATCAGGACGATATCGGGCACAGAGGCGCCCAGCACCTTGCGAACCCCCACCTCCCGGGTCTTCTGCACCACCATGAACGATACCAGGCCATACAAACCCAGACAGGAAATAAAGATAGCCAGCCCGGCAAATATCTTGAACAGGGTCGCAGCAATTCCTTCCGCATGATAAAAATCAGCCACCGAGCTGTCTAACCAGGCAGGATTAAAGAAGTTGCCCGGATACGCGTTTTGATAGGCCGTCTGCACCTGGGCCATTGCCTGCCGCATTTTTGAAGGATCCAGTTTCACCGCCAGCGTCCAAAACCGCTCGGCCGAAGAAAAGATCGCCAGCGGCCCCACCTTTTCCCGCAATGATCCGTTGTTGAAGTCCCGTACCACTCCGACGATGTCTATCGGCTTTTCATTCATCCCCAGCTGGATCTGCTTACCCAGGACCCCGGCCGGCGTCTGCCCCAGCATACGAACGACGGTCTCATTCAAGACACATTCTTCACGCCTCCCCGTATCCGGGCTAAAGGGCACTCGTCCTGCTACCAGGCCGATATGGAACAAGGAAAGATACGCCGAATCACCCGCGCGATGCACCAGCTCGAATCCCTCGGGCTGGGAATGATGATCGAAGACGAAGAGGCTCGATCCATTGCCATCGGTAGCAGGAGCGCCACTGCAAAGACTGGCCGACACTACTCCGGGAATATTCAACACCTGTCGTTTCAAATAATCATTTTTGGGGAGATGCTGCCGGCTCCAGGGCAGATGGACAACAGCAATGGCCTTCCGCTCAAAACCCATCGGCCGGCTGTGAAAGAAATCCATCTGCTGTACGATCACCAGCGTGCCGATGATCAGCAGCTGCGCAATAGCGAACTGTAATACCAGTAACCCCCTGCGTAAGGAAAGCCCCCCCGCCACACGTGCATTGATCTTGCCTTTAAACGCGCTGATGGGATTGAATCGGCTAAGCACCACACCCGGGTAAAAACCCGCCAGAAAAGTCACCACCACACCGATGGCCAAAAGGAAGATCACCGTCGGCCACGAGCCGTCCAGCACAACAGGCTTTTCCAATAACAATCGCAGCGAAGGCAAGGCCAGCCCGGCCAGCAAACATCCCAGACCCATAGCGATCAGTACAAGCAAAGCCGTTTCCCGGAGAAAATCCACCAGCAGCTGCTGCCGCCGGCTGCCCAGCACCTTTCTCACCCCCACCTCTTTTGCACGGGTCAGCGACTGCGCCGTCGCCAGATTGATAAAATTGATACAGGCCACCAACAGCAGAAATCCTCCTATCAAACCCATTGCCCACAACTCGCCAAAGGACCACCCCGCCTTTCCAAAACGGTCGAGGGTCTTGTTAAAATGCATCTCTTTCAACGGCTGGAAAAAGCAGGAATCCCGGCTGTCGGAATGAGCATACAAAGGAGTAAAATGAATGGCTACGAACTTTGGCAGCATTGCCTCCATGGACGAGATCGACTGTCCTTTGCGCAGGAGAAAAAAGCATTGGGAAGACGTGCTGAAATTGTCAAAATTGCTGGGATCAGCCAGCGCTTCTTTATTCCACTCCCGATAAGTAGCATAGGACAAGACCACATTCAGCGGCATATCCGTATTCGGCGCCGGATCCTCCATTACGCCCGTCACCCGGAAAGGCTTGCGGTCTTCACCCTGCAAAACAGTCTTGCCTATCGCATCCTGCCAGTGACCAAACCAGCTATCCGCGACACTGCGGGAAATAGCCATCGTGTACGGCTCCTTTAAAGCCACGCCGGGAGTACCCGCCAGCCAGGGCACATCGAACATTTTAAATATAGGCGTATCCGCGGAATATATATTTTCTACCTCTACCAGCTTCTCGTCACTGCCTTTAACGCCCGGAAGGACGAATGGCCATTTTCCAGCCCTCCATACGTGCGCTACCTCCTCGGCCTGGGGAAATTCCTTACGCAATGCATCGGCCAACGGCACAGGGGCGCAACCATCGTAATCCGTGGTACCGTTGCGATAGGCCTCCACCGAGATCACGCGATAGACACGGTCCCGATTGCTATGCCAGCTGTCGAAACTCAGCTCATACCGGATAAGCAAAAAGATCAGCAGGCTTGCTCCAATGCCTACGGCCAGACCGAGAATATTTAAAAGGGAAAAAGATTTATTCCGCCAGAGACTGCGGAACATCAGCTTGAAGTTGGTTGTCAGCATATGCGTTGATTGCTATATTGCCGGCAAAAAAAATGCTAAGAAGCCAACAGGCTGGATATCAGAAAAATAACAATACCCATATCGACCCATATGTCCGATAATGATACAGGGAATGTGCGGTTTCCTACAGCTTCACCCTATTCTGCTCATCCCCCGCCCCGCCATTACTTCGATGCGCCGGCCCCTTCAACGCCTTGCCAAATCGATAGGCAAACCCCAGGTTCACCTGCCTTGTATCATTGCTTTGCACAAAATGCTCCCGCACATTCTGGTAGGTCACACCCGCCCTTAAATAATCCGTAAAGAAGATATCCTTCACATTCATCTTCACCGTCCCCTTTCCTTTCATCACCTGCTTGCTCACACCCGTAGACAGCTGCCAGAAAGGCTGCGTCACGAACTGCCCCTCCACATCCCTCGAATTGAAATACCCCGACAGCTCCGCCGCCCAGCCCTTTTTGAACTTCAGCTGGTTATTCCACTCCGAGAACACGCTCACACCCTGTGTATGTATAGCTTCCCCATCCGAAAAGCCGTCCAGCTTTTTATACACCGCATCCACATGCAGGGTCGCAGACCACCAGCCGGTGACATTCAGCTGCGCATTCTCCGACAGCCCCACGACCTCCAGCCTTCCGAGGTTGCCATTGCTGAACGTGGTGGTATCGCCGCTGGAATGGAAGATCTGTGTAAAATAAGACGAGGTATTGCTGTAATTCAATGTCGTCGTCAGCACCCCCTTGAAAATATGGTTCAGCTCCACATTCGTCGTATACTGGGGATCCAGGAAAGGATTCCCCTGCTGATAAGTATACTGGTTGACATAAAATAAAAAAGGGTTCAGGTCCTGATAGGCCGGCCGATCGATACGCCGCCCCGTCGACAAGGTAAGCTGATTGTCCTTATCCACCTGGTAGCTGATATACACAGTGGGAAATAGATTATTATACTGCCGGTCAAATGAAGAATCAGGCTTTATAGGGTTCCCCAGCTGATGCCCCCGGTAATTCGTATTTTCAAAACGCGCGCCTATTTGTAAGCTCCATTTCCCCAGTTCCTTATTGAGGTTCACATAGACGGCGTTGATATTCTCCCTGTAAATAAAATGATTCGTCTTCCCATAATCCGGCTCCCAGCCCCCTCCCGTCAGATTATCATAGTAAGCCGTATTGTCCGTCGTCACATAGCTGGACTTCCATCCCGTCTCCAGCTTCAGGCTCTTGCTCAGCGACTGTGTATAATCCACCTTCCCGGACCAGATGGTGATCAGCGAAGGGATCAGGCCGCGCAGCCGACCGCTGTCTGTCGGCGCATTGGGATGCGTAGCCGTGTTGATGAACAGCTGGGGGTTCCGTCCGCTGTATACGATATAGTCCATATCCGCGCTCAGCTCATGCGCCGAGTCGAAAGCATGCCGGAGATTGAAGTTTACCGCCCCATTGTGTACCTTGTTATAGCTGTCGCTGGCAGTGTAGACAGAGCTGTCGGTGACTCCTTTAGGGTCCTGCAAAAATCCCATGCCATCCCCACGGGTATCACGATGCGTGATAAACCCCGACGCGACGACGCCCAACGTGGTCTTTTTGGAAAGATAATAATCCATCCCCAGCTTCAGGGTATTGTTGGATAGCCTCCTCCGTAAATAGGTAGGCTCGTCGAAAATAGCGGTCAACGTCTTCCCGTCGGGAGCAAGATAATGCCGGATGATATGCAGGTCCGTAAACCCGCGTATATAATTGGAGTTGTAGCTGAGAAAGAGATTGTATTGCTCCGTACGATAATTCAGGTTCAGGCTGTTGGTGGTCTTAGGATAACGTCCCTGGCCATAGCTCAGATTGACGGAGCCGTTGAAACCCTTCCCTTTATTCTTCTTGGTGCGGATATTGATGATCCCCGCATTGCCGGCGGCATCGTACTTCGCGGGAGGGTTGGTCATGATCTCTATCTGATCCAGCTGGCTGGCGCTCATGCTGTTCAACAAGGCAGCCAGATCGGCCCCCGAAAGATAGGAAGGCTTGCCGTCCAGCATCACGGTGACCCCCGCCTTGCCTTTCAGGCTGATATTGCCATCCTTGTCCACCGTCACCCCGGGCGATTTCTGCAGCACCTCCAACGCCGTACCACCCACATTGGTGATGGAGGCATCCACATGGAGGATCATCCTGTCCGGACGCATCTCTATCAACGGCCTCCTGCCGACCACCTCCACCTGGTGCAGACCCACGGACTGGGATGACAGCCGTATATCGCCCAGCCGGATGACCCCGTCGCTCCCTACGGCAAAGGTCTGCCCTATCCCATTGGAATAGCCGATGGCAGTTACGCTTATACGATAGTCCCCCACGGGCACATTGCTCAGATCGAACGACCCCTGTCTGTCCGTCACCAATATCTTATACAACGATGAATCCCTGACCCGCACCAACGTGACAGACGCCCCTTCGATGCCCTTTTGCTGCTCATCCGTCACCCTGCCGGACACCTGCCCCGTCCCGGGACCATGCCCTTTGCCGGGACCGCGCCCGATAATTTCCCCGCCCGGCGAAGCCAGGACAACAATTTTTCCCATCAGCAGTAAGAACGACAAAATGGAGGCAGCTTTCATAACAGGCAAATTGGGAATTACCCCCTGTCATACCAACTCAAATGGGATCAGAGGTTGAAAGGATGAGACCAATACATGAGCGGCAAATGTCATTTACCGCTCGTCACACATGGCTACCCAGTCGCCGGGGGCCGGCCGGCCCTTGACCCCGGGCATCAGCGCCCAACATCTGCCCCGCCAATCCCAATCTCCCCATGCAACGTTTTCCCCGCCCGGCCAGTCAATCTATAAATCTCTCTCATGAGAAACTTGCTCCTACTCCTGGCGGCCGCCACAACCGCCGCCATTACAACCGCCTCCTGCTCGAGGACCAATCCGATCATCGTCGACAATGGCCGCATCGAACGAATAACCATCCCCCTCTCCGACCCCGGCATCACTCCGGCCCAGATCCGGACGGCGGACAGCCTGCTCGACGCCAATCACATCCGACACGATAACTTACGGTATTATCGATACTTTGAAGGCAGCATCCCGGGGGAGCACGATGTATATATTACAGCCGACCAATATGCCAATGGGCTCCGGATCTTCGATCTCCAGAAAGTCTATAATTTCCGGAATGGCGTACTGATATTTGGCGACACCACCATGACACAAGGGACAACCCTCGACACCGTGCCATCCATGTCCTTATCCCGGCTGAGGTCATTGTACTCCACCGGCCTTCATAAAACCCGGCATCTTTATCGTGTCAGCTTCACTGACAGCGCGTACAAGGCGGAGTTCGGCTACATGGATACAACACCTTTCGGTCCCCGGGAAACCCTCGTAAAGGCATGGCGGGTGTCCATAAAACATACCGGCATGCCGAATAATTATCCATACGACCTTCCCAACGGATACTTTAACGACAATACGGAAGAGCCCATCCCTGACTTTAGCAAAACCGTGGTCTATGATTAAACCCATAAACGCCTTGTCATGAAAAAAGCGCCCCTTATTCTTTCCGCCTGCGTAGTAATGCTGACCTCCTGTTCCAAATCCGGTCATAACGAGAGCACCCCGGACAACGGCTGTATAGAAAGAGTATTTGTCCGGCAATCCCAGCCCATCCTGGCTCCCGCCCAGATCCGGACGGCGGACAGCCTCCTGGACGTGAACCACATCGCCCATACCAATTACAGGTACCTTGGACTGCGTCAGGATAGTTTCAACAGCCACCTCGAACAGTACATTACGGTGGATCAATACGCCAATGGACGCAGGCTATTCACCTCACAGGTAAACTATCTCTTTTGGGATGGGATCATCCACTACACTTCCGGCGCCCCGATAAAGGGGACCACGCTCGACACCATACCATCTCTCGACCTTGCAAGGCTCAGGACACTGTTCTCGAACGATCTTAAAAAACGTGAAGCCGGTGCCGCCGGAGGCCTCAACGGCAACAACGTCAGCTATGGCTATAGAGACAGCTGCTACAAGGCGGAGTTTGGATATATCGATATCGCCGCGAACGGCGCTCCGGAAAATCTCGTCAAAGCCTGGCGCGTGTCGATCAAAAACAGCAACGCACCCGACCCGCTCTATCCCATTGATCCACCCTATGCTTTTTATAAGGACAGCAACGGACAATTGATCGGCTTCGTAGGAAATATCATCGTCATAGATTAAACCCCCTCTTAATATTGCCAACCTAATTTAATGAGGGTCACCCCTCCCTCCGTCCCTTTCGCATAGCTGGCCGTCAGCACAAATCGCTTCAGCGGGCTTATCCAGAGCCCGCCTCCGAACCCGTCATGCCAGCTATCGCTCTTTTCTCCTCTCAGCCAAACCCTTCCTACATCGTTGAAAAACTGCAGACCAAAGGATCCCGGGAAAAGATAGGTGCGGAACTCCGCGAGCTTGATGCGCAGATCGATATTGTGATAAAGCTCCTCATCCCCTGCAAACCGGAATTTACGATAGCCCCGCAGGTTTTCCGTCGCCCCCAGGAACTGCGCCTGGTAAAACTCGTAATGGCCGAATGTCTTGCCATAACCCGCCCTCGTAGCGATCACCACGTTCTTACGGGTATTGAAGCTGATGAACAAGGCGAGGTCCGACTGCAGCCTGGAAAAATTATTGCTGGACTGACCCAGCCCGCCGTATGCCGAAAAATTCGACTCCCAGAAAATGCCTCTCCCCGGAT
This sequence comes from Puia sp., assembly GCA_035545935.1. GTDB lineage: Bacteria > Bacteroidota > Bacteroidia > Chitinophagales > Chitinophagaceae > Puia. The sequence goes on from DASZXP010000240.1 coordinate 52,461, forward strand.
TGATCTTGTCGTCCCGGTTGTCGATGATCACCGTTGCCCGTCCACCCGCATAGGACTTCCATTTATACAAAGTGGCGGGATCAAGACCATTCAGCTCGGTGTGGTTGATAAACCTGTCTTTATTGTCCGAACTGTCGACATGGACCAGCTCGAAGGCAGGACCCGCCGCCACCTGGAACACCTTGCCCAAACGCTTGCGTATCTGCAGGTCCGCATCGTACTGCGCAAAGCGCGCCCTGTAATAACGGATGCCCTCCGTCTTATCTCTGTCATAGCCCGTCTCATTCCCCAGGCCAAAGAAATTGATGGTATTGTTCGGCGCCAGCACGGCCCCATGGAACAGCAGATCCGTCCTCCCGATGGCATCGATGGCTTCGAAATTGTATTTAAAAGCATACGCCTTCGTAGACAGCGCATGCAGCGCCGAGAAATAATGCAGCTGCTTATAGGGATCCTTATGAAAACCCTGCGTGGTATACCAGAACTGCACGCCCAGGAACACGCCGTCGTCCGGATTGTACCCCACATTGATAAAGGGCGTCAGCACATTGTACTTAAATCCCAGCTTATTGATAGCATTCACCGACGGGGCCTCCGATAAGAAATTCCGGTAATGGCCATCCCCATTGAACACATTCTTTTCCGTACGCTGGTCATAGATCCGCGTCTTGCCCGCGCCAGCCCCGGAAGCATTGTCGAATGCATCATTGCCGGGTCCACCGATGATACGCACCACGATGCCGCCGCCCCCATTGCCATGTACCTTGAACTGATCATCTCCCCCAAGGCCATACAAACGTACCTCCTTTGTCTCGCCGGAAAGGAACACCCGCTCGTACAGCTTCTTGCTCGTATCCCCATCCTTGCTGATCTTGTACATCGTCACCTTCACCGTGCCATCCTCATTACGGCTGATGTCGAAAAGCTCCCGTTTGTCGCTGCCGTATACGCTCACGGACCGCGCCAGGAATTTATAATAGCGCACCAGCTCCTCCGCATAATATTTCCGCCGCTCCTTCAGCTTGTCGATTATGGACTGCATGGAATAGCCCTGCCCCTGTATAGGCAAAGGCTGCAACTTCAAGGAGGCCTCGATCATCGAGTCCGTCATCACATCCAACGCCGCCCGGACGGCGTCCCGCCAATCCTTTTCCGTCAGCTCATTCATATAATTGCGATCGAAATTGCGGGCGTTGAAATTATAGGTAAGGAAATTGCGCGCCTTTGGCCGAAAGCCCTGGATCTGTGGCGTGACAAAAGCCGACCCCGCCACCCAGGGGATCAAACCCTCGTTGATAAAGAATGGCTGATCACGATCGCGCGGGACGGGTGAAAAGGTCTTGCCCTTCCCATTGTCATCCGCCTGCCAGCGCCACTGGTCCTCATGCCGGTCGAAATCCATGACAAACATATCCAGGCTCCTGGCCCTGAGCACACGATGCTGATCGATGGTATTGTCGTTGTCCTCTTTTATCTTCTCCTCCAGATCGTCCATATTATAGGTCTTCTTCCCATTGCCGGGCTCCCGCTCCTCTATAAGACAGAAAAGATTTGCAAAGTCGGTCCTGAACCTGCCCAGACGGGGATCATCCGGTATGAACACAAGCCTCGGATTGGCATGTGGGATCTGCAACGCCTTCGCCATCGGCGGGATGGAAAGGGCCGCATAAGGATACGAGGCGGATACGCCGTCGGCCACCAGGTCCTTTACAAAAGTCCCCTGCAACGCCTGTGGAAGTGCCTCGTCCTTGACATATTTCTGCACGCCCCGAAGGACATACTGTGTGCCGTCCGCATTCTCCATGCGCAAGGACCTTGTCTGATTGCCACCGCCCCTCTGCAATGGCTTCCATCCCGTCAGATCGAAGACGGGTACGCGCACAGGCGCGGCCCATTCGGTACGATAGTTGGCGCCCAGCAGCCAGCGCTTGAAACCTCCGGCCTTGAACCCCGTATAAGCCGGCACCGTCACCGAGTCCGGATATTTCCCCACGGCCTGTACCACTTCTTCATGCGTCCTCAGCTGGGCCAACTGCGCGGTATAGACCATGTTGCTGTCAACGCCCGCTCCACCCGGGGCGGTCACCTCATAAAACTTCACCGACGCACGCCCGCTCTCCGTCAGCTCGATCACGGCAAACCCTACCCCCTCCCGCGCCCATAGGGAATTCTTCCCCATCTTCACCCGCGTGTGCTTGGAACCCGCCCCGCTGACCACATAATAGATGCTGTCGTGCTGCAACAATTGCAGCGTATGTTCATGACCGGCAACATGAATGACATTCGGCTGACCCCGCATGACCTCCTCTACCTTCTCGATCATCTCCTTGTATCGGGGATTACGGGTATCCTGTATATTGCCGAATACGCCCCTGGCTATCGGATAGATAGACCCGATGACAGGCAGGGGAATATAAAGATGGGGATCCCTGTCCGTCAGGGGAAAGATATGCTGTTTGATAGTGTAATATCCTCCGTGCTCGCCATGCGTATAAAAAGCATGGTGCATCGCCACCACGATCAGCCTGTCCGGATACGTGCTGATAATATCCTTCAGGGCCGTGACAATGCTGTTCTCATCCTTGCAGCTGCACCCCGACTGCAGACCCGGACGGTCGCCCTCGTCCTCCAGCCACCACTGGCTGTCCATACACACCAGCACCATCTTCTCGCCCACCCGTACTTCTACCGGTCCCGGACAGCCGCCCGCCGGCAACATCGCCACATTGGGCAGCTGCAGCCCATTGATATAGGAAGCCTGATTTTTGATCTGATCCCATCCGCCCGGCTTGCCTTTTCGCCAGTCATGGTTGCCGGGAATAAAATAGGCCTTGGCGGGATGCCCTTCCACCACGGAGATCTGGTAGTCGATGATCCTCTTTGCGGTCTCGTAATCTTTGGCGCCAACATCGGGCATGCCATGAGGATAGATATTATCCCCTAAATAAACCAGCACATTGCTGGTGTCATTCCAATCCACATGGGCTTTTAGCCAGTCGCATACGGGATGATGTCCGTCCGCCAGCTCGCCCGCATCTCCTACCAGGTACATCCGCTGAATAACCCTGTCACCCCGGTCGCCGCCCTGCGCCAATGCGGACACACCGGATAACAGCGCCGCTATCAACGGGCTGATGATTCGTAAAGTTCGTCTCATAGTTTATTTCGGTTTGTTAGGTCTAACGATTGTCCTTAGGACGGACCTGTGGCCTGTAGGCGAACAACAGTACATTGGCGTTGCCATCACCCCCCTCGTTGGAGACATACATATTCCCCTTGCTGTCGAAAGCCAACCCCTCCGGCTGCTTGAACAACGACGGCTTCAACGAGTACGCGGATCTCATCTTCCACTGGTTATCCAGCACCAGCAGCACCTTGTTGACAGAGGAGACGATATACCATTCACGGGTGATCGGGTGGCGGGCAAGGCAGGCAGGATGAAATTTCCCTCTCCGCTGTTCCTTTGGCAGGTTGATCCCCGATACATCCACCGTAAAATGATCGATGATCTTTAAATGGCCTTTGCCATTGCGTTGTAGCTTGAACACCGACACCCCATCCCGCTGATCGTCCTCCTTGCAGTTCTTGCACAACGCATACAGGCTGTTGTCATCATCACCATACAGCCCTTCGTATTCGCCGGCGGGTAAAATATTCGGATATTCTTCTACTTCCTGTTTGTCATTCCCGCTAAAGTTCGTGGGCATCGCATATAACGAACCATCGCTTCGGAGCACTACGAAGGAGCTCCCCATATTGTCGCGCAGCACCGTCACATCCTCGTAATCACCCCGCTTCCCGAATTTTTTGTATTCGGGCTTCTCTCCCCCGGGACGGAAATAAAAAAGCTTCCCGTCCTCATCCTCGATGGCATATAAGCTGTCGTCATTGGGCCGGACAAACGTGATCCCCGATATTTCACGCAGGGCCTCGGGCATGATAAATTTCTGCGGATTGGCAAGATCATAGCCGGGCGGAGAGGCCACAGGCAGGGCATCGTCACCGCACCCCCAGCCGGAAAGCACAAAAAGGCATATGATACAGACAGCCCTCATGAATGGATCGTTTTTTCAACGGCCCCCTTGATCGCCGCCGAGGCCGCTGTCATTGACCCCGAGCCCGCCTGAACGGCTGGGTCCGAAGGACCCAATTTCACCCCTACCCGGAAGGCCCTGAGGCCGCTGACCCCTTGCAGCTCCTCCAGCTCCAGATGCTCCAGGTCATCCTCCAGCACGCCCTTTTGCTGAAGGTACTTCACATAACCAAGATATTCCTCCGCCTCCTTCTCGTTGAAATAGATAACGGCTATCTTGCCCGGCTGTGTCAGCCGCTCGTTACTGTTCCGTAGATGCACCTTATCCACTCTTTTCTTCACCACCTGGTACCGTATATTATAGCCGCCCTCCACGTCGAATCGCCGCTCGTCCTTACGGAAGCTGATATCGATGGGATTGGAATGTACAAAGATCAGCTGTGTGGTTACGAGTCTACCGGGCATCTGCGAGGTATGCGTGGCCATGGCTATCGTCGCCATGGATGTCAGCTGCCAGAGACGAAGGTTCCGCAGGTATATGAGATCGAAAGGCTTGTCCGGTGCGATGGACTGACCGATATAAATATCGTATTCGACCCCGTCCGTCCGGAACTTTTCGAAATAAGATGGATACGTCTTCTGCAATTCCTCTACGGCTTTTTCCAGCTGCCGGTTGATCGTCTTGTTGATGGTCTGTATCGAAAGCTCCAGGTCGCGGCGCGCCTTGAAGGCGATGCCCGTATCCTCGCGGACGGCCTTTAGATAAGGCTCTATGATGGAAGCCGTATCCGGTCTGCTGCCGGAGAAATGGGCAAAGAATACGTCTACCTTCTCTTTCAAAAAAGTATTCAGCTCCATCTCCTCCGCCGTGGTCAGCATGCTTCCGATGGCATCCTGCCATTTCCTGCACTGGAAGATCAGTTCCTCTACCAGGCCCAATCCGGAATGTTTTTGCAGATTGGTAAGCGTAAATATCAGGATCTCGAACTGGGTCTCCAGGTCTTTCCGCAAGGCGTTGTTCCGCTCCACCGTGGAATTGCGGATATCGATGGCCCCATACAGCGGATATACATGCTCGAAATAGATGGTGTCGATGACAGGCCGTTGCTCCCCCCATTGCTGCTCCCGTAAATAATGCCAGGCCGCCTCGTTGAACTTCCACTCCACCGAGGGCTGGATAGAGGTAAAATTCTCCTTGATGACGGCCTGCAGATCCGCCTCGAACTCGTCGATGTTCTTTTGCAGCAGCTGCGCCAGCAGAGGCAGCACGATGTCCAGCTTATAGAGCAAGGCATGATCCAATGTGCCCTCCTTACGGGAAGAGACCTCCAATACGCCCGCCAGCTGGGTATTGTACCAGACGGGCAGCAATGCGTAGGCTTTCACACCGTTCTCCCGCAGCGTCCTGAGAAAAAATGTTTTGTTGTCGGTGGATTCATCGAGATGCTCGTAGAAAATCAGCTTAGGGTCCTTGTAATATTTTTCCGTCATGGACAGATAGGTCTCTTCCGCCTCGCCGTGCTGGATAGCCGCCTCGGCCAGTACGCTATGACAGCAGATCTCTTCCGAGAACACCGGCTTGCCATTCACCCGGAGGAAAGGCAGCAGCCCGAAATCCACGGCATCGTTGCCCGCCAGCGTACGCAGGCTCCGGATGGCCATATCATAATGCGTATGTCCATCGTTGTGGTCCGGCTTGAGGATGGTATTCTTGACGGACTCCACTACATAATCCATGGTGATATCCGTTACCGTGATGGCAGCAAAACCTTCAAACCGGAACAGCGACAACGGCAGCTGCTGCTGGAGGAAGGCCATGGCCGTACCTGCATGCATGTGTTCCTGCAGCTCATCCAGATCCAGATGCGGAAGAGCCGCCTTGGGTATGATCTCGATAAAACGCGTATCGATGTTCAGCCGGTAAAAGCTCGACGCCCCCGTAGCTTCATCGACAAAGGAATGGATGATCGAGGTCGTGGGGAAATAAGCCGTGAAATTATACAGCCGCCTGATGATATAGGTATAGGCAAATTCGAGATTGATGCCCTTTCGCTGGTGGTGGTCCTTGTCGATAAGGGATGCCCGCGGCTCGCCCGTCACGGGATCGCGCAGAAGATTATAAAAAGGCGCCGTTCCATAGAAAATGATGGGATTCAACGGCACGCTCAGCGCCCACAGGTTATCCCGCTCGTCCTCGATGGCAGGGAACAGTGCCGAATAGATCAGCTCCAGCAGGTCCTCGTATCCGCCGATCTCTTCCACGGGGATGACCTCCCTGCCCTTCAGGCGGTTTTCAAAATGACTGATGACAAATTCCAGGTATTTCAACTTCATCGTCTTCTCATGCATCTTCCGATCCTTGAGAAAATCAATGAACCTCCGGAAGGACAGATGGCTGTCGATCATCTCCCTCCCTTCCAGCTTTTCCGCTATATTGAGCACAAGATTCTCCATGACTAAATTGTAAGGTTCCTATTTCGACGGGTAGGCAAGGGCGGCAATCATGAATGCAAGCACGGATACGATCAGACCATACATAAAGGTATTATAAGATAATCTCAACCAGCGGTATTTGTTACCCAGGGCGATACCCTGAAAATATACGTCCCGGATCAGGCTGCCGTACAAAAAATCCCGGTCATCCATCATCTGTAACATGCCGCCGGCATACTCCTGCAGGCTCATCTTATAAAAATTCCCAAAGAAAAGAAGGTTTACCTTCTTCTCATCGAGATCCTGCTTGCTAAAAGTGCCCGGAGGGATATGCGGCCGGGTCGCCAGGATAGAAAAAATGATCGTTACCAGGTTCACAACCAACAATATCGTGGCGGGAATGGCCAGATTAGTATGATCCTCTATCTTCCGGAGCAACAAACTTAATAACACAGAAATGATGATAGAGTTCACCTGGATCATAATATGCGCCTTGCTATCCGCCTGGCTGCTAAGCTTTTGGTTATTATTGGACGTGATCCGGAATACGGTATCGATACCCCTTCCCGGGTCTTTCTTCTTCCTTTTCTTGTCCTTTTCACCCCCGCCCTCGACCACATCATCCTCATCCTCATGCTGCCGGAGCAGGGCCGTGATCGCATTGGTCACGGGAGATATCCCCTCCTTTTCCCGGAGCTTATCCAGGTTCTCCTGCTTTTTTTCATTCAGGAGCAGCCGGCAATAGTCGGTGTGGTAACGATGGGTCTCCAGCAGCCGGATCGTGCTCCTGCGCCATTCTTCCTTGCTGATCTTTTTGTCCTGGGTGGCTTCCATTTCCTTGCGCATCAGCTTATTCCTTGCCCCAAAATCATCCGTTCCCAGGTGAAACAGATCTCCGTCGCAAACGATATCTTCCAGTAAATTAGCGGGTTTTTGAGGTATCTGTGTGGCCAGGATACACCCCTTTATAGATTGAATGGCTTCCGCATCCACCCCCGTGCCTGTCAGAAAGGCAACGGCCATCTCCGCTCCCCGCAGCTCATGCCCCGGAGCCCCGCCTTTGAAATAGCCGGTGTCATGAAACCAGGCAGCGACATTTACGATAAAAAAATCCCTTTCGGATAGTTGATAATGCTGGGCGATCATTCGCACCGCCTTGACTACTTGTTCGGTATGGGTACGGTCATGATAAACGATCCTTTCATCGACATGCGAGCTGAAAAAATTACGTACGTACTGTTGTGTTTGGTCCAGAATGATATTGTAGTCCATACGCGCGTAAGGTACATCATTCCGGGAAGTCCGAAAAACGAGCCTCCCGAAAATTTAACCCCTTTTCTGTCCAATGTCTGTCCTGGCGGACAACGGACCTCCGGTCCGTTAGGAGGATTTTTCTAGCAGCCCCTTAGCTGGCCCGCCTGGCGCCAAGAACAGCCCCAAGACCCGACCTGTTTGCCCCCGCGCCGGTAGTAGCGCCCGCCCCGCCGGCAGAAGCCCTGGCCGCAGCCGAAGCCCTGTATTTTGCCAGGTTGATCAGTAGTACGCTCACCAGTATGATAGCCAGCCCGAGCAGCTGGATAGGAGACATATGCTCATCCGCAAAAAATACGCCCAGCAGCACCGCCACCACGGGATTGACATAGGCATGCGTGCTCACCTGCGTGGCCGACCGCACCTGCAGCAGCCAGGTAAAGGCGGTATACCCTGCCAGCGAACCCATCGTCACCAGGTAAAAGACGGCCAGCCAGGAAGAGGTCGAAACATCCTGCCAGTGAAAATGCGAAAGCTCGCCGCTGCCCCAGCTCACCGGCACAAAAGCAATACCCGCCGCCAGCATCTGCCAGCCCGCATTCACGGAATTAGGATTGCCCGCCGCACGATATTTGGAATAAAGGGACCCCGCAGCCCAGCTGATAGAACCTACTATAAGGACACCCAGCGCGATCACCTGCCAGTGACCACCCACGCCCTTCACGGTCCCACCCTCACCCGCGGCCTGCGCAGCCGCGCCAAACGAATGAAGCAGCCGCTCCCCGAACAAAAGGATCACACCCGCAAACCCGATCAGCAGCCCGATGATCGTCTCCTTGCTGCTAAAATTCTCCTTCCATTTGCTCTTGTCCAGCAGCACAAACCAGATGGGACCCGCGGCCAGCAGGATCGCCGCCAGCGAACTCGCAAGATATTGCTCGCTCCAGATCAGCCCCCCATTGCCGATGAATAGCAGCAGCAGACCGCTGACCACCGCCGGCCGGATATATGTCCAGGAAAAGACCTTCTCCTTCCGGATGACGCACCACGTCAGCATCAACACGCCCGCCGTGATAAAACGCATGGCTCCCAGGATATAGGGAGGGATATGCTCCAGCGACATACGAATAAAGAAATAGGTCGAACCCCATACGATATATAGGATGGCAAAGGCGACAACAACCCGCACGGTCGACACAGCTGATGAGGGTGACATAACACTACTTTTTTTGTATCGGTATCTGTATTTTCTGTTCTTCTTTCACGGTCTCGAGTACAATGGTGGTTTTCGTGGACTGGATAGTGCCGATGCTGGCGAACTCATTTCGCATCAGGGACACCAGCGAGGCGGAATCAGCCGTACGCACCTTCACCAGGAAACAATCCTCGCCGGCGATGTGATGCACTTCCTGCACTTCCGGGATCTTCGAAAGCGCCTGCGATGTAGTGGTGCAGCCCAGCCCATCCGTGCTCTTGATAAAAATAAAAGCCAGCAGCTTCTGCTCCACCGCCACCGGGTCTATATTGGTAGTATAGTATCGGATGACCTTTCGCTGCTCCAGCTTCTTCACCCGCTCCAGCACCGCCGAAGGAGCCATGTCCAGCTTTTTGGCCATGTCCACATTCGGTATACGCGCATTCTCCTGCATCAGCTGAAGGATATGCATGTCGGTATTATCTAAAACAAAATCCATAATAATTTTTGGTAAAGATACTATATTTCAGAATAAAATACAGCGTTTGGCCTGTATTTCAGAATTATATTCTAATGAGATTGCGACTAAGATTTTAGTTATCTCACCGGCATGAAGCCATTCACATGGGGGATGTGGACTTCTACATTCTACTTCGCCTTGCTACACCCGCACGATAAAAGATCAGGCAAATCAACGCGCCTGCCACCGCTAATCCCACCACTAACCAAAGAACCCTCCGCCTGTCGGACACCTGTTCTTCCTTCCAAGCCGCGTTCACAGCGGGAAGGGACATATAGTTCCTGTTCCTGACCTCGATGGAATAAGGCTCGACAGTGGCAACCCTGGTCCCGAGCTTATTAACGTATTCATCCCGCAGTATCTGCAGGCGGATGGAGTCACCTATTTGGACCCGCGTGACAAACAAATCCGCTTTCAATGCCCGGTACTTAACACCCCTGACATCGAATATTACACTGGGATACTCATTCAGCCGCACAAATACAGTTGGCCCATCGGCCGAGCTAAGGGTCAGGATGCTTGGCGCATAAGCCAGCGTACCGCTAATGGTCATTAGCTCGTCTTGCTGAACGAGTTTGTTATAAGGACTACGGGACGTCCACATCAGAACGCCTATCAAAATGATAGGCAATAGGAAGATGATGACCTTACGCACCCGTCGCCACCTCCTTCCCTTGCGCCGTCACCGGCTCGTGCCCATCCGTACCCTTCCTCCTAAACCATCCCCCCGACGGCACGATCTTCCTCCTCGTGCTGAGATAATGTATCACCCTATGCTCCAGCCAGTGATGCAGCGGCAATAGCACCGCCGCCAGGAATATCTTGATCAGCAATATCTTCCAGGGCTCCCCATGCGTCCACTCATGGATCTGCTTGTCGGCCAGGAGAATGATAAACTCAAAAAGAAAAATGAACGAGAAAAAACCCAAAGCCCGGATCGTACGCGGCGACACCATAAAAAAGCCCAGCATCACCAGCACGACGAACAAGGCAGCGATCCCCACCGTAAAACCCATATACTGGATATTATGTCTCCGCTGCGTCCTTTCCTCTTCCTCTTTGGCCAGCCGCTCCCTCCGCCGGTTGTCGCTATCCACCTCCAGCTTCAGCACATCCGCCTCCCTGGCCAGCGACTGGATACTGTCCTTGTATTGGTTGTAGGCGATGTTATACGAATACGCCGTCTTGAAATCTCCCGTCCTGTCATACAATGTATCCAGGTTCTTCGCGCAAAGCTCGAGCTCGCTGATATCCCTTGTCTGCTGTCCTATATTCCAGGCCTTGAGATAATAGGCGATAGCCGTCTTATAATCTTTTTTTTCTTTATAAAAATCGCCGAACTGCCGGTAAAAATCATACTTCCCAAAAGGATTTGCCTTCGCCTCGATCTCGGGTTCCGCCCGCTTGAAAAAATACAGGGCGGAGTCGTATTTCTCCAGCTCCGTATAAATGCTCCCATAACCTACATCCAGGAAGAACCCCATCCCCGCATGCCGCAAAAAAGCCAGCAGCTGCGGATGATCGTTGAGGTAAGTCACCCCCTTCCTCACCTCGTTGTTGTTAAAATACATATTGGCGATACTGAGATAGATATTGAGGGAATAAACAGAAAATTTCAACGAGTCCGCCAACGCTATCGTCTTCTCATACATGGTCAGCGCCAGATCCATCTGCTTCTTTAAAGTGAACAGCCTGCCGGCATTATTATAATCGCCCAGCAGGGAATACCGGTCATTACGCTCCCTGTCTATCGCTATCGTCTTCATCGCATAATCCACCGCCTTGTCATACTCTTCGATGGATACATAGAAATCTATCAAGGCCTCGTTCACGATCTTCACCAGATCGTTCCGGTTCGACAGCTCCGCCACATTCAGGGCATCCAGGTAATTGCGGAAAGCCAGCAGCTTCTCGTTACGGGACCGGTAGGTATTGCCGATGGAACTATATGCCTGTACCTTCAATGAATCGCTGTTAGACGCGCTGGCTATGGAGAGCGCCAGGTTATTATAATTCAACGCCTGTCCATAATCCCCTTTTCCTCTCGCCACCCGGGCCATCCCAATATAGGAATACCCCAATTCTTCATCCAGGTCGCTCGTCCGCGCCGTCTTCTCCGCACGCTGATAACAATCCATCGCCTGTGTCATGTTGTCTTCCAGGTGGGCCATATTCATCAGCCTGTTCCCGCACTCTATCCAGGTCAGCGAGATCAGCTTCCTGTCCCGGCTCAGCTCGGCGACCGCCACGGCCTGATCCGCATATTTTTTGGACTGGTCATTGTCGATGCCTATATAATAAGTGGCCAGACGCATCATGCAATGGATCTTCTCCGCATCCGTACGGGCAAGGGAAAGATTGTTTTTCAGACTGTCCGGGAAATGTTGGCTCGTGGTATCTTTCTGGGCCTTTGCAGTATATAGGGACAAAAGGAGGAATACCAGCGGCAAATGTCTTCTCATAGCGCTTATATTTTGGTCGCCCCGCCGGAAAGATCTTTTTTCACGGGAAGAGGTCGGGCTAAAAATACTTCAAAAGCATGAGATACACGCACGATCATGCATAACGAAAACGTCACATATCATCTCCGTTAGAATCACTGATAAATGGAAAAAATCATCCTTATAAGACAATTCACTTAGACTCGCGGGTGGGGATCAGTAGTTCCCTTATATCCACATCGAGGGCAAGCGCCATCTCCCGCAGCAGCTTCAGAGTGGGTTGGAATTCGTTGTTACAAATCCGTGTAACGCTGTTGGGTGCTATGCCTACCCTGGTCGCCAACTCTTTATGCGACAGGTCTTTTTCGGCTAACACTGCTTTAATTCTGTTGATTTTGATCTTTTGTTCCATTTCTCCGGCGGTTTGAGGGGTAAAGCCAATTTAGGTTATTTCTTGCATAACTAGCAAGGTCCTGTGAAGATAAACTTCTAGGAATCAATATTTTCCGAATTAATCAAATACGTTAAATGTATTTTTTGATAAGTATAATGTATCATAAAATGATTTTTACGTATCTTACTCCCATCATTAAAATTTGGTTAGGGTTCTGATATTTAAATTTTTCCAATGTGTCGACGGCCGGTAAACCTGTTTTACCTTTGACGGCTAATTCCGTCCAATTGTACGACCTCCGACAAAAACAAGGCATCCCGCTCTATACGCTTAGCCAGATCAGCGAGGATGGGAACAATCTTTTCGAGATCAAAGAGATCGACCGCGCCACCGTACGTCATAGCTCCCATCTATTCCTACCCCACAGAAAGGACTATTATTTTTTCTTCCTGGTCAAGGACGGCGCCAATCATCACTGGATAGATTTCGTCAGCCATGATGTACAGCCGGGTCACCTGTTCTTCACTCTTCCCCACCAGGTGCATCTCAAAGAAAAACACGCTCCTGTAGGCGGCACGCTGCTGACATTCACGGAAGACTTCCTGCTCACCGAAGGACATGGCTCCTGGAAAGAGCTCCCTATCCTTCAAAATCCGGAAGAAAAACAATCCGTCCATTTGTCCCCTGCCGATCAGGAATTCCTCACAGGCCTCATGAACCAGATGCTGGCCGAACATAAAAAGGGCCGGCGTCAACCCGGCTCTCTCCGGGCGGCCCCCGTGCAAAGTTCGATCCCCGGCCACGATCAGCCGGACAGATACGTCAGAGGCATGCTGGAGAGCTATCTCCATATCTTCCTCCTCTTTCTCTCCCGTCTGTATCAGCAGCAGTTCGACACGGGCAACAGTTCCGCCGACAGGTCCCTGCTCCGTCGTTTTAAAGAGCTCATCGATGACAGATACGACACGCTGCACCAGGTGTCCGACTACGCCCGGCTCCTGAATGTCAGTCCGGGCCACCTCAACGACATCGTACGCGCACATACGGGCCGCACAGCCACCAGCTTTATCCATCAGCGCGTCGTGCTCGAAGGGAAAAGACTCCTTTTCCACGCGGACCTCTCCGTAAAGGAGATCGGCTATTCGCTGGGCTTCGATGACGCCGCCTACTTTTCCCGGTTCTTCAAACGTCTCACCGGCGAGACGCCCGCCACCTTCCGCAACAGCATCCGGGAAAAGTACCATTAACTCCCCAATGGGTCCATTTACTTCGCAGGACGCCAACGCTAGCTTTGTGGCGTCACAAAATAATCATCACGTAATTCCCTCAATGGTTAAGAAATAACCCTACAGGTGAATTGCACACAATCTTTATCGACTATGCAACAATTTCTCGTCCTCTTCCGTGAGCCCGATGGACGCAAAGACACACACACGCCCGAAGAGATCGCACAGCACCGCAAGCGCTGGAACAGCTGGTCCGAACAAATGAATAAGGAAGATCGTATCGCCGGCGGAATGCCGCTGACGCTAACAGGTAAGATCCTGCGTGAGACTCATGACAGTGATCAGGCACAGAGTTCCAGCCCGTCTGTTGGCGAAGGTCCCCACAAGGCAGGAGAAGAAATAGTAGGCGGTTACCTCCTCATCAACGCCCACAGCCTGGACGAAGCCGCCACGCTCATGCAAAGCTGCCCCATCTTCGAATTCGGCGGGTACGCCGAGATCCGCGAAGGTATGACGATGCCGGCTTCACCGTCCACATCAGGAGCCGGACCCACAGCATCGGGCGCCGAACCCTCATCGACAGCGGCCAGGCTCAAAACATCGGGCGCCGAACCTTCGACAGCCCCCTCCCTCCGGGAGCAGAACAAGGCCATCGTCCGGCGGTTCAATACAGCGTATATACAAGAAGGTGATATCGCCGCCTTCCACGAGATCATCGACCCTTCCATCATCAACCACACCGCCCCCGCTGGCTTCTCCAAAGGCGCGGATGGCATACGCGACGTCATAGAGCTCTTCCGGAAAGCCCTCGCCGGCCTGGAAGTAAAGATCCTTCGCCAGGTGGCCGAAGACGACATCGTCGTCACGCACAAGACCTTCCACGCCACTCACACCGGCGCCCTCATGGGTATTCCCCCATCCGGCAAGCCCATCGTCATCACCATCATCGATATCGTCCGTTTGCATAATGGCAAATACATCGAACACTGGGGTATCCGCGATCTATCCGGCTTACGGGCCCTTTAGGGGTTTTCCGGCACCACAAAATATATTTTTAAAAACAAAAAAATAAATGTTATTTTGACAGGAATAAATATCGGATACCCGCCATATGGGAAAAGATCAATTTGTCATCGGAGTAGATTACGGCACCGACTCGGTCCGTTCCATCATCGTAAACACCACCAACGGACAGGAGATCGCCTCCTCCGTGTTCTACTACCCCCGCTGGAAAGACGGACTTTACTGCAATCCTAATGACAATCAATTCAGACAGCATCCCCTGGATTATGTGGAAGGGCTCCAGTCCACCATTCTCGCCTGTCTGAAACAGGCAGGACCCGCGGCGGCGGCAGGCGTAAAAGCCATCTCCGTGGATACCACCGGCAGCACACCGGTAGCGGTCGACGAGACAGGTACCCCCCTGGGACTCATACCCGGCTTCGAGAACAACCCCAACGCGCTCTTCGTATTGTGGAAAGACCATACTTCCGTGGGAGAGGCTGCCGAGATCAACGCACATGCGAAAAAGTTCCCTGTCAATTATCTCCAGTTCGTAGGAGGCGTTTACTCCTCCGAATGGTTCTGGGCTAAGTTACTACATATATTGAGAACGGACCCTGCGGTAAAAAAGGCCTGCTACTCCTGGGTAGAACACTGCGACTGGATCCCCTTCCTCCTCACGGGCGGCAAAAAAGTATCCGAAATGCGTCGCGGGGTTTGTTCCGCCGGTCACAAAGCCCTCTGGGCTGAACAGTTCGGAGGGTTCCCCCCCGATGAGTTCTTTAGCACGCTGGACCCCCTGTTAAAAGGGTTTACCGCACGCCTCTTTACCCACACCTATACGGCCGATCAGGCCGCGGGGACACTCTCGAAAGAATGGGCCGGCCGCCTGGGTCTTTCCGAAGATGTGATCGTGGGCGTCGGGGCCTTCGATGCGCATATGGGCGCCGTAGGCGGACAGATCGAACCCTATCACCTCAGCAAAGTAATGGGTACTTCCACCTGCGACATGCTCGTAGCCCCTACCCATGAAGTTTCCGACAAGCTGGTAAAAGGCATCTGCGGTCAGGTACCCGGCTCGATCATTCCCGGCATGATGGGACTCGAAGCCGGTCAATCCGCCTTTGGCGACGCCTATGCCTGGTTCAGGAATATACTGTCCTGGCCCCTGCAAAATGTCCTGGGGCAAACGTCTCTCATCCCCGCCGAAACAGCTCGCGCCCTCGCCGCCGAGACCACCGACAGGATCATATCCGAGCTCAGCCGCCAGGCGGCAACCCTGCCCCTTACCGTGGACAGTGAGCTGGCCGTGGACTGGTTCAACGGCCGCCGGACACCCGACGCCAGCCAGGTGCTGAAAGGCGCCGTCACGGGTCTTAGCCTGGGCACCGACGCCCCCCGTATGTTCCGCAGCATAGTAGAATCCACCTGCTACGGCGCTAAAAGCATAGTAGACAGGTTCAGCTCGGAAGGCGTCCCCGTAAAAGGGCTCATCGGCATGGGCGGCGTAGCCAAAAAATCTCCCTTTATCATGCAGATGATGGCAGATAGCATGAATATGCCCATCCGGATACACCGTTCCGAACAGACCTGCGCCCTGGGGGCGGCCATGTTCGCCGCGACAGCCGCCGGGATCTATCATAAGGTGGAGGACGCCATGGAGGCCATGGGACAAGGGTTCGATGCCACCTATGAGCCCAACCCCGCCAGGGTCCCCGTCTATGCCGCACGCTATAAGAAATATCAAACGCTGGGCGCGTTCATCGAACAACATACGACGGGGCATTGACAGCCCGCCGGTGGCCGGCCGCCCACAACGGCTATGCCCCACGAACAACGTGATTATGAGCAAATACAAACATATACAGGAGTCCGCCTACGAGGCCAATATGCAATTGCCAAAGCTGGGACTGGTGCTCTTCACCTTCGGCAACGTCAGCGCGGTTGACCGCGAGCTGGGCGTCTTCGCCATCAAACCCAGCGGAGTGCCTTATGACGAGCTGTCCCCCGAAAAGATGGTCATCGTAGACCTCGATGGAAAGACAGTAAAGGGCAAGCTCCGCCCTTCTTCCGATACGCTTACGCACGCCGTGCTGTACCGGCACTGGGAACACATCGGCGGCATCGTACACACCCACTCCACCTATGCCACGGCCTGGGCCCACGCACAAAGGGATATACCCATCTTCGGCACCACCCACGCCGACCATTGCACGGTAGACATCCCCTGCGCGCCTCCCATGGACGATACGATGATAGCCGGTGACTATGAATACCAGACGGGCTTCCAGATCATGAACGCCCTGCAGGCAAAAGGACTCACCTATGAGGACGTGGAGATGATCCTCGTAGGCAACCACGCCCCCTTCACCTGGGGCAAGACGCCGGAAAAGGCGGTCTACAACAGCGCCGTGCTGGAGACCATCGCCCAAATGGCCTACCTGACGGAACAGATCAGGAACGATACGCCCCGGCTAAAAGACTCGCTCATCAAAAAACACTACGAACGCAAACATGGCCCGAACTCCTATTACGGACAGTAAACGGACCGGAGGTCCGTTGTCCGAAGGACAAACATTGAACATTTCCGTCAAACGGATTACATTATTCGGACAATCCGTTTGGCGCAGAAAACAGAATACCCCGCTTAAGCCGGACATCAACATCAATAAAATAACAACACATCCCATATGGATCTAAAAAAATTCGAGGTCTGGTTCGTCACAGGCAGCCAGCATTTGTACGGAGAGGAAACATTGAAACAGGTAGCAGAGCATTCGAAGACGATAGCAAAAGCGCTCAACGACGCCCCGCAGATCCCTGTCAAGGTCGTATACAAGCCCACCGTAAAGACACCCGACGAGATCTATAATATATGTGTAGAAGCCAACACCGCTAAGGATTGCATCGGCATCATCGCGTGGATGCACACCTTCTCCCCTGCCAAAATGTGGATCGGAGGGCTAAAGGTCCTGCACAAGCCGCTCGTCCATCTGCATACCCAGTTCAACCGGGACATCCCCTGGAGCACCATCGATATGGACTTTATGAACCTGAACCAGAGCGCACACGGCGACAGGGAATTTGGGTTCATCATGACCCGGATGCGGCTGGAAAGAAAAGTGATCACCGGTCACTGGCAGAATGATCAGGTATTGGAAAGTCTTGGCGCATGGACCCGCGCGGCGGCAGGATGGCACGACTGGCAGGGAGCCCGCTTCGCACGCTTTGGCGACAACATGCGCCAGGTGGCCGTTACAGAAGGCGATAAGGTGGAGGCGGAGATCAAATTCGGCTACTCCGTAAATACCTACGGCGTGGGTGATCTCGTAAAGGTCATCGGCCAGATCAGCGACGCCTCCGTCGACAAGCTCACAAAGGAATACGACGAAAGATACACCTTGGCCGATACTCTCCGCAAGGGAGGAGAGCAGCACAGCTCCCTGAAAGAAGCCGCCCGCATCGAGCTCGGCCTTCGCGCTTTTTTGGAAGACGGCGGATTCAAAGGATTCACCGACACCTTCGAAGACCTGCATGGCATGGTACAGCTCCCCGGCATTGCCGCGCAACGGCTGATGGGCAGCGGCTATGGCTTCGCGGGTGAGGGCGACTGGAAGACGGCAGCCCTCGTAAGGGCCATGAAAGTAATGGGACATGGCCTGCCTGGCGGCAACTCCTTTATGGAAGACTATACCTATCACTTCGATCCGGACAATAGCCTGGTGCTGGGCGCTCATATGCTGGAGATCTGCGAATCCATCGCGGAAGGCAAACCCTCATGCGAGATCCATCCCCTGGGCATCGGCGGCAAAGCGGACCCCGTGCGGCTGGTGTTCAACGCTCCGGGCGGACCTGCCATCAACGCCTCCATCGTCGACATGGGCAACCGGTTCCGTATGCTGGTCAATGAAGTGATAGCCGTGCCGCCGATCCAAAGCCTGCCCAAACTGCCCGTAGCCCGTGTGCTCTGGAAACCCTACCCCGATATGAAGACGGGATGCACCGCCTGGATCTACGCGGGTGGCGCGCACCACACCGGCTACAGCCAGAACCTGACGGCAGAACATATGCAGGACTTCGCGGACATGGCAGGCATCGAATTCGCGCTCATCGGAAAGAAGACGGACCTCTATCAGTTCCGCAACGAGCTCCGATGGAATGATGCCTATTACCAGCTGCATCGATAAACAGGTCGACCCCTACAACGCAACATAACACTTTAAAGCTCCCATATGAATAAGAACCTCGTTTTTGCCGATTATGTCGTCTTTGCGATCTACTTCGTCATCGTCGCCTCCTACGGCTATTGGATCTATCGCAGGAAAAAGAAGGCCGTCACCGATACCAAGGACTTCTTCCTGGCGGAAGGCTCCCTTACCTGGTGGGCCATTGGCGCATCGCTGATCGCATCCAACATATCCGCCGAACAATTCATCGGCATGAGCGGGGAAGGATTCTTTGCGGGTATTGCCGTAGCGGCCTATGAATGGATCGCTGCCATTGCGCTTATCATCATCGCGGTATGGTTCATCCCGATATACCTGAAGAATAAGATCTACACCATGCCGCAATTCCTGAAGACACGCTATAACGAGACGGTGGCCCTTATCATGGCCATCTTCTGGCTGTTGCTGTACGTCTTTGTCAACCTCACTTCCATCCTTTACCTGGGCGCCATCGCCATCAATGGTCTTGTCGGTGGAGACCATCTCCATAGCATCATGATCGGGCTGGCCATCTTCTCCCTTATCATCACCCTGGGTGGCATGAAGGTCATTGGTTTTACGGATGTGATACAGGTGGGCGTACTGATCATCGGCGGTCTTGCTACTACCTACCTGGCCCTCACCGTGGTCTCCGAAAGCTTTGGCCTGGGCAGCAGCGCCCTGGAAGGCTTCAAAGCCCTGATGCGGGACGCACCGGAGCACTTCAAGATGATCTTCAACAAACCCACGACGGGCGCCCCGCAGCTGGAAGTGGACAAATATCTCGTGCTGCCCGGCATCACCATGTATTTCGCGGGTCAATGGATCGTAAACCTCAACTATTGGGGATGCAATCAATACATCACGCAACGCGCCCTGGGCGCTAACCTGAAGACGGCCCGTACCGGGATCCTTTTTGCCGGCTTCCTGAAACTGATGATGCCCATTATCGTCATGCTCCCGGGTATCGCCGCCTTCGTATTGTACAAGAATGGTCATCTCAACCTCGAGGGCGGCCGGAAGGACTATGCTTATTCGGCGATTCTGGGCTACCTGCCCGCGGGTCTGAAAGGACTCTCCATCGCAGCCCTGACGGCCGCCATCGTTTCTTCCCTGGCGGGAAAGGTCAATAGCATCTCCACCATCTTTACGCTGGATGTCTACAAGAAATATTTCAATAAAGAGGCGGATGAACAAAAAATGGTATGGACAGGCAGACTGACGGTCGTGATGGCCATGATCATCGCCATTCTCTTCACCTGGAAGGACCTGTTGGGTATTGGCGGCAAAGGCGGCTTCACCTTTATTCAGCAATACACCGGCTTCATCAGTCCCGGGGTATTCGCCATGTTCCTCCTGGGCATGTTCTGGAAAAGGACTACCGGCGCCGCGGCCATCGCGGGGCTGGTCACAGGCTTTGTCCTTTGTATCTTTTTCAATGAATCCGCGCCGCAGATCTTTGGACACGACACGTTCTTCTACACCGCATTTCCCACCCAGGAAGAAGTACATGGCGTGCTGCAGACGGTGTGGAGGATCCCCTTCCTTATTTGTATGGGACTGGCGTTCTTCTTTACCATGGTTGTCATGATCCTTATCAGTCTGGCTGGCCCCAGGGTCAATCCCAAGGCGTTCGTGCTCGACAGGCAAATGTTCAAAGTGGCGCCTTCCACCATGGTGCTTATCGTCATTACGCTCGTCCTTCTGATGGCACTGTATGTGAAATTCTGGTAATGATGTCAGGCTATTATTTTATCGTTGTCAGCTCAAAATGTCTTAATTTGACCAATTATAACGAACCGAAGAGCGTCAACTATGAATCAAATGAATCGTTATCCGGGAGAAACAAGGGTCTTGACGGCAGTGGACTGCATCATTTTTGGATTTGATGGGGCCGACATAAAACTACTCCTGGTACAAAGAGGACTCAAACCCGAAAAAGGCAAGTGGAGCCTCATGGGTGGCTTTCTCCAACCCCAGGAAAGTCTCGACCAGGCGGCCGACCGGATCCTCAAAAAGCTCACGGGCCTGGAAGGAGTATACATGGAACAGCTCCAGACCTTCTCGGACCCTCTCCGTGATCCGGTGGAACGTACCCTTAGCGTAGCCTATTTCGCACTCATCGATATACATCAATACGAAAAACAGCTCAGCAATGAGTACCATGCGGAATGGTTCCTGCTAAAAAAGACCCCCGAGCTCATCTTCGATCATAAGAAAATGATGGAAATGGCCAAAAAAGAGCTGCGCTACAAGGCGGCCCTGCATCCCATCCTTTTCGAGCTGCTGCCCCCCAAATTCACCATCCCCCAGCTGCAGATCCTGTATGAAGGCATCTACGACACCCGGTTCGACAATCGGAACTTCAGCCGTAAGGTCCTGTCTACCGAATTGTTGATCAAGCAAAAAGAAAAGGACAAAGCCAATTCCAAAAAAGGCGCCTTCTACTACAAGCTGGACAAACGGAAATACAAGGCCAACTTCCAGGCCTTCCTCAACTTCATCCCCAATCCGGATAAGCTGCTGCTTTAGTCTGTACAGCCCGGCACCGGCCCCTGGTCGAGACGTCTTCCCCTGGTCCCGCCATCGCTCCCTTGTCCCAACATCGATCCATAGTCGCGGCATCGCCCTGCGCCATTGACATTTTGTCCCATACTCATGGGAGACGAGGTCTACGACAACGTTTGCGTAAATAATGCGCTGAGCCACAATGCGGCTTGCTAAAACCGCAACCGTGATTTATACATACTCGATCGGGAAATATATGTCCTCTATGGCTTGGTAAATTCAATGAGAATGGTAATTTTGACAGTTAACTAAAAGGTCCTGTCGAAGGACACACCTGGTATCCGTCCCATCGTCTTTTTTTTAAAAAATTGATATATTTAGTTTTGAATGGTCACAAAAGTCGTGACGCGAGGGCAATTTCTATTGCCCTCTCCTATTTTCACCCCACGCCGGTCATCCATCCCGAACACAACGCAAAACATCCCTGTCAAACGACGATAATGGACGACTGTCCGTTGCAACTTACCATTGATCATATTTTATCACCGCAGTGATATAATAGCTCATAATTTCGCACCCCTCACATCGGGAAAAGCTTCTTCACCAGGCGCTGTGCAATAACCCCACCGGATATATTACAATGAACGACCATAGAAAAAACGTTGCATCCGGAAAATAATATTTTAATTAGTCTACTTATTTAGTAGACTAGTATCTTTGCACACTCCACACGATTGTCTGCCCTGAAAAAGGCTGTCAATACTTTGTTTTCATCACTGTTAAACCAAAAGTCATGCTTAAAAGTTTGCTTACAGGCATCCTATTGCTCTGTACTTTCATCACCTTCCCGCAATCTCCGCACCAGATAAAAGGCATCGTCCTGGCGGCGGAAAATCATCAACCCCTGGCAGGCGCCACCGTCTCCCTGAGCAAATCCGCCGGAGGGACCAGCACCGACACGGAAGGCCGCTTCACCATTGAAACCACTGCGGGAAAAAATGTATTGTTCGTCTCCTTCGTCGGCAGAGAATCCGCGGAAATAGAGACACGCTCGGACACTATCATCATACTGCTGTCCCTCTCCAATAAAATGCTGGATGAAGTGGTAGCCGTCGCCTACACCAACGTAAAAAGATCGGGCTATCCGGGCGCCGTTTCTACCGTCACGGCGGATAAAATAAACAACCGCCAGACAGGTGATATCAGCAACTCCCTGCAAGGCCTGGTCGCGGGTCTCCAGACGGGATCAGCCAACGGCCAGCCCGGCAACGGCTCTACTCTGCTGATCAGAGGCGCAGGCTCCATCAACGCTTCCAGCAGCCCGCTCATCGTCGTCAACGGCGCTCCCTACGACGGAGACTTCAATGCGCTGAACCCCGCCGACGTGGCCTCCATCAGCGTCCTCAAAGATGCTACCTCCGCCAATCTCTATGGCTCCCGCGCCGCCAACGGCGTCATCCTCATAACCACCAAATCCGGCAAGGCGTCGAACACCGCTGCCATCAATGCAACGATCAACCAGGGCTGGAGCAACCGCGCCGTACGCGACTACGACCAGGTCAATACAGATCAGTATTTCCAGCTGTACTGGCAGGCGCTGAAAAACAAAGCGCTGACCAATGGCTTCACCGACGCCCAGGCCAGCACCATCGCCAGTCAAAATGTGGTGAGCGACCTGGCCATCGATCCCTACGGTCCCCAATATGCGGAACCCGTGGGAGAAGACGGAAAGATCGTAGCGGGAGCCCGTCCGCTGTGGAATAACAGCTGGGCCGATGCCGTCCGTCAGAAGGGGAAATTCACACAGGCGCAGCTAAACCTCAGCGGCGGCAGCGAAAAAAGCACCTACTATGTTTCCGGTGGATATCTCGACAACCAGGGTGTCTACCTGGGATCGGGATTCAAAAGATATAACCTCCGCGCCAATCTTACCCTTCATGCAAAAAGCTGGCTGCGGGCCGGCATCGATGTCAGCGGCGCAAGCACCATCCAGGACTATCCTCCTTCCTCCGACTCCAGGACGGACAATGTCGTTCTATTCGGCAGGACCATACCCAGCTTCTATCCCATCTACGAGATCAATCCGGACGGCAGCTATAAATTGAACGCCCAGGGACAAAAGGTCCTGGATTATGGCGACTACAGGCCACAGGCTGCGCTGCCCCTGATGAACCTCGTAGGCACCGTACCGCTGGATCTCAATCGCATTAAAAATGAGAATGGCTCCATCAGAGCCTTCCTGGAAGCCACACTCGCCAAAGGGCTCGTGTTCAAGACCAGCTATAATACGGACTATATCAACTACAACGATCAGTTCTACAACAACCCATCCTTTGGACAGGCCACCTCCATCGGAGGATCCGTCAGCGAATCCAACTCCCGGACGCTGTCCTATACATGGAACAATATCCTCACCTGGCAGCATGACCTCTCCGGCGGACATCACCTGGAACTCCTGGCCGGTCATGAATATTATTCCTTTACGTACCATCAGCTGGGCGGCAACAGCCAGGGCTTCGTCCTGCCGGGCCTTTACGAACCCGTCGCCTCCTCCATCATCGAAGGATTCAGCGGTTACGCGGATAATTACAACAAGCTGAGCTTTTTTGGTCAGGCGCAATACAATTACCTGAGCCGCTACTATGTGACAGGGTCCGTACGCAGGGACGGCTCTTCCCGCTTCTCCCCCGACAGCCGCTGGGGTACTTTCTGGTCGGCCGGCGCAGGATGGAGAATGGCCAGCGAACTTTTCCTGAAACCCATTTCCTGGCTCAACGTCCTCACGCTGAAAGCCAGCTACGGCGCATCCGGCAATGACAACCTGAACACCTACTATGCCTACGAAGCCCTGTATGGCATCCAAAACAACCTCGGCAATGGCGGTGTGATCACCTCCCGTCTGCCGACACCGGGTCTGAAATGGGAAAGCAACCTGAACTTCAACACAGGTCTCGATTTCGGCATCTTCGGCAACCGCGTCAGCGGCACCCTGAACTATTACATACGCACCAGCAAAGACCTCTTGTATTCGAAGCCGCTGGCAGCTTCCACAGGCTTCGCCTCCGTAGACGCCAATATCGGCGCCCTCCGGAACAAAGGCATCGAGCTCACCCTGAATGCCGTGCCCATTAACACCGGCAGCTTCCGCTGGGACATCGAGCTCAATATCAGCCACAATAAGAACGAGATCACCTCCCTGCCACAAAAAGAGATCATCAGCGGCACCAAAAAGCTCATGGTTGGCAAATCCATCTATGACTTCTATATCCGCAAATGGGCCGGGGTCGACCCCGCCAATGGCAACCCCTTATGGTATGTCACCGACAGCGCGGGCAAGACAAGCACTACTTCCGTATACGCACAAGGTACGCAATACTATGCAGGCAGCTCCCTGCCGGCAGTAATAGGAGGCATCACCAACACCTTCCGCTATAAGAGCATCGAGCTGAGCTTCCTCTTTTCGTACAGCCTGGGCGGTAAGGTCCTCGATCAGGACTACCTATCGCTGATGACAGGAGGAGCCAGTCCCGGACGCACGTTCAGCAAGGAACTGCTCGACAGCTGGACGCCGCAGCATACAAAGACCAATGTGCCCCGCATGACTACCGACGACCTCGGCTGGGCCACCAATACCTCTACCCGTTTCCTCTACAGCGCCACCTATGGGAGATTGAAGAACCTTACCCTGGCATATCATCTGCCCTTGCCGGCTACATGGAAACAGAACGACTATGTAAAGGACATCAGGGTCTATCTGACGGGAGAGAACCTCCTCACCTTTTATGGACACCAGGGCATGGACCCGGAACAATCCATCGGAGGCACCACTTATTTCCAATACCCTGCCGTACGGACCCTCTCTGTCGGCGCTCAATTCAGCTTTTAGTTTCACTACTCCAAAAATTACGCGATGAAAAAGATCAATCATATCATATGCCTGGCGCTCGGTCTCACAGCGCTGACTGCCTGCAACAAACAGCTCAACACGGCGCCGACCAATGCCGTTCCCGGCGACCTGCTATTCGAGAATGTCACCAACCTCTCCACGCTGCTGCAAGGGACATGGTCTTCCATGATGGATGATTTCTATGGCGATGTCTATTCCAATCCGGGCTATAAGACCATCGGTCTCGTCAGCGACGCCATGGGCGACGACGTGGCGGTCATCCCCACCAAATACGGTTTCAAGACCACCTATACCTTCACGCAGATGTATGACAAGACCCAATCCCGCAACACGGCCTTCTGGGGCGAGCTATACAAGATCATCAACAACATGAACATCATCATCGCCCACGTAGACCAGGTGGAAGGTGATAGTGTCGCCAAGGCGGTGTTGAAAGGACAGGCGCTGGCATTACGCGCCAACACCTATCTTCAGCTGGCCTCTTTCTATCAATTCTCCTACCAGAAAGACCCGCAGGCAAAGGCCGTCCCTATCTATACACTGCCGACATCGGACACGACGGTAGGACACCCCCGCGCCACCCTGCAGCAGGTGTACCAGCTCATCGTAGCGGATCTGCAGCAGGCCGTGACCCTATTGCAGGGATACGACCGGCCCGCCAAATGGCTCATCGATCAGAATGTGGCAAAAGGTCTGCTGGCCCGCGCTTATCTCAACACAGGTCAATGGACACTGGCCGCACAGGCCGCCGTCGCCGCCCGCCAGGGTTATACGCTGATGAACCCCGCCGAATACAAGTCGGGTTTTAACAACATCGATAATGAAGAATGGATCTGGGGCCACCCCGAGATCCCCACACAGAATGGCGGCAGCTACAGCTTTAATTTCCTCGACGTGACATACAACCAGGGATATTACAGCTATATGGCCGACCCTCACTTCATGGAGCTCTTCGCCGATGGAGATGTACGCAAGTCCCTGTTCTATTGGGACGGAGACCCCGGCCTGGAAGGTTATCTTGCCTATGGTAAGATCCGCTTTGGGTCCATTCCCAACCAGACGGGCGACCTTGTCCTTATGCGCGCCTCGGAAGCCTATCTCATCGAGGCGGAAGGTGACGCCCGGGCCAACGATCTCGACGACGCCGTCATAGCCTTGAACGCGCTCCGCGCCGCCCGAACAGCGCCCGCCTACGACCCCACCGGTCAGACACAGCAAAATCTTATTGATACCATACTGGTGGAAAGAAGAAAAGAGCTCTGGGGAGAAGGATTTAGCTTGTCGGATATCATCCGCCTGCAACAGCCCGTTGTAAGAAAGCCCTATACCGATGGCGCCGGGAACCCCATCCAGGTGACGGTGACCACGCCCGATGGCACGACCAAAACGGTGCCTGCCAAATACCATACGGCGCTCCGTTTCCCGGACGGCACTCCTTTTGTAGCCAATAGCCCTTATTATCTATTTGCTATTCCCCAGTCGGAAGAACAGAACAACCCGAATCTGTATAAATAGAAAAACCACCCTTGATATGAAGAGCCCCCGGATCATTTGTCCCGGGGGCTTTTTTTATTCGTTGCCTGCCTTCATGGTCGCCGCCTGTACGCCTCCTCTCACGGCCTTATATGATACGCCTTGGGCTGTACAAAAGCCCTTATCCCCTGATACGACAACGTCATTCCCAGACCGGAATGCTTCCTGCCCGACCAGGGCAACCCCGCGCTCACCCTGTCGCAGCAATTCCAATAGACAGTACCCGTATTCAACTGCTTCATCACCTGCTCGGCACGTTCGAAGCTTTTCGAATACACCGCCGCCGTCAATCCATACTCCGTATCCGCCATCAGTTCCACGGCCTCTTTGTCCCCCTTCACTTTCTGTATACCCACGACAGGCCCAAACGACTCCTCCATCATCAGCTTCATCCCATGATCCACATTCACGATGACAGCCGGCTCGATAAAATAGCCCTTTCTGTTCACCCGCTGTCCGCCATATAATAATTTTCCCCCCTTCGCCACCGCATCCTTTACCTGATCCAGCAGGAAATCCAGCTGCCCCGGCCTGCTCAACGATCCAATATCCGTACCAGCGGCCATGGGATCACCCACCACCATCTTCTTCGCCTGCTCCACATACGACGCCACAAAGGCATCATACACGCCCTCCTGCACATAGATCCTCTCTACGGCGCAACAGCTTTGTCCATTATTATACACTACTCCCTCCAGCGCCGCCGCCGCCACCTTATCGATATCTTCCACGTCATCCATCACATACAAAGGGTCTTTTCCCCCCAGCTCCAGCTGACAGGGCACCAGCTTCGACGCCACCTTTTCCGCGATGTAGCGGCCCGTGCGGTAGCTGCCGGTGAAAAAATATCCATCCAGGGGCAGCTGCAGCAGCCACTCGCCCGCCGCGCCCTTCCCTACCACTACCTGAAAAACACTTTCGGGTACACCGCTACGGTAGAGCAGCCGTTGTATATGCAGCCCCGTCAACGTCGAATACTCCGATGGCTTGTACAATACTCCATTCCCACCTATCAGGGCAGGTATAAAAACATTCACCCCTACTAAATACGGGTAATTCCAGGCGGAGATATTGGCGATCACACCCAACGGCTCGTATACGATCTTCTCCCTTGTCGCTCCCTCCGTCGTCACCCATTCCTCCGCCAGCCACTTGACGGAATTGTCAAGGAAAAACTTTATCCGGGCCCGGGCCCCATTCAGCTCGTTATAGGATTGCTGCAACGGCTTACCCGTCTCGGCGGTCAATGTCGCCGCCAGCGTCTCTTTTTCCGTATCCAGCGCCTCATAGAATTTGGCAATGATCCCTACCCTTTCCTCCGCCGGTCTGCTGGCCCAGGACGGCTGACCGCCCTTCACCTGCTGATATTTCTCACGCACGCTGGCTTCCGTATCCTCTTTTACTTCCTGTATGATCTCCTCCGTTGCCGGATTGATAATGGTCATTGTTCGATTGTTTTTTTGATCTCTTCGATAAATCTGTTGCGGATATCCATATACAGCTCCCTGTCTGGTAAACCATTGGTGAACATTCGCTCCGGATGCCATTGCACCGCCAGCATAAAAGGCTTGTCGTGCGGATCGGCCCATTCGACCCCTTCGATCACACCGTCATCAGAGTGGCAGTTCACACGCAGCCCTTCCCCCAGTTTGTCGATCGCCTGGTGATGCGCGCTATTCACCTCGCCCCCTCCCCCCGAAATATCAAATAGCAGGCTGTCCTTCTCGATTGTCACTCCATGCTGCTTATCCGCGGGCGTGTTCTGATGTGTCTCATCCCCCTGTACACCCAGGTCCTGCACCAATGTACCTGCACAAACGACATTGATCAGCTGCAAGCCCCGGCAGACACCCAGGACGGGTTTACCCTGTTCCCACGCCCGTTTCAGGGCCGCTATCTCGAAATGGTCCCTGTCTTTGTTCCATTTAACTGGCCCCTTGCCAAGTCCAGCGCTATAGCCATTCCCGCCCCCATAGAAGTCAGGATGTATATCCACCCCTCCCGACAATACCAGCGCGTCACATTCAGTGACATCGCCCCCTTCCACCGACAGCTTCACCACCTCGATGTCTGCATCCTGCTGTTGTATCCACCGTACATAATTATTATGTTTTTCGTCCGACCCCGTATATGTCAATCCTATTTTCATAATTATCCACGTAACCCCGAATCGGCCAGGCTGCCCGGGCCAGGGCCTTTTACAATGCCTCTAAATACAATTTTTTAAAATCTTCCCGGCTCACGGGCTTGGGATTGTTGGGATGACAAAAATCCGCAAACGCCAGATCGGACAAAGTCTCTATATGCTCCTCCTTCACCCCCACGTCCCGCAGTCTCACCGGCAGATTGAGCTCCTTGTTCAACGCGAACAGCTTTTCCACCACCGCCTGGCCGGACTCGTCTTTCAGGTCCATCGTCCTGGCTATCTGTCTGAACTTATCCTCGAACCCCGGCACATTGAAACGCATCCCGTACGGGAGATTCACCGCATTGGCCAGTCCATGGTGCGTATCCAGCAACGAAGACAACGGATGCGCCAGCGAATGCACGACACCCAGCCCCTTTTGAAAGGCGACGGCCCCCATCAAACTGGCGATCATCATATTACTCCTGGATTCCAGATCAGGCTGGTGCGTAGCCTGTACGATGCTCCGCACGATCAGCGAAACGCCCTGCAACGCAATGCCCTCGCACATGGGATGGAACATCTTGGCGACATAGGCTTCCAGGTTATGCGTCAGCGCATCCATGCCGGTAGCCGCGGTAACAAAGGCAGGCAGGTCCATGGTCAGCAACGGGTCCGCATATACGATCTTTGCCAGCAGCTTGGGAGAGAAAAGTATTCGTTTACGATGGGTTTCATCCTCGGATATGATGGCACTCCTACCCACCTCGCTGCCCGTACCGCTAGTGGTAGGCACCGTGATAAAATAAGGCACGTCTTCCGTGACATATTGATCACCCCCGATGAGGTCGTCATAGTCGAAAAGGTCCCGGTGATGATGGATGCGCAAGGCAATGGCCCTGGCCACGTCCATGGCGGCTCCGCCGCCGATGCCGATGATCGAGTCGCGGTCAGATGCAGTGAATGCCTCACCACCCCTCTCCACATCCGACTTCACCGGGTTCTTGTGTATGTCGGAAAATGTCTCCACGGAAATTCCCTTTGCCTTCAAATCCCTCACGATCTCCTGAAAAAATCCCAACCCTGCCACCAATGGGTCCGTCACCAGCAACGGGCGTTTGAGCCCCTGCGCCAACAAATGCTCCGGCAGTTCTTTGATAACACCCGCACCAAACCGGATAGTCGTCGGAAAATTGTATTGCCGGATGACATTGAAGTCTGTCATAAAAAGAAGTATTAAAAGCCTCGTAATAATATATTGTTAATCAAATCAATATGGCCTCAATAAAGGCATTGCCCGACTATCGGAAGATGTAAAGATAAAGAATGACCTTTTCCTATGATCCATGATCTTCCACCTCTGTATTCAGTAGGTCATAATAAATTGATTATCAATTAATTTTTATAATTCTGTGATCTTATCAATTTATAGTCTTGCTATATTTCAGCATATCAGGAATGTTCATTATTTTTGCTTGTTCATTTTAAATGAACTTAATAATATTTTGAACATGACACGAGAACGGCAAATACTCGAGGATGCGCTATTCAGGCTAAGAGAATATTCCGGACTGCCAGTGAAAATAGACAACGTAGAAGTTACTATTATTACCTTGACAATTGGTAAAACACAATTTTTAGCGACTGTCAGAACCGCCATTTCAATAGGAAATAAGTCCTCAATTGCCTCCATCCTTGATCATATTTCAAAAGATAGAAGGAAACCCGTCCTTATAATTGCAGGTTATATACCTTCCGAAATTGCACAAGAGTACGTGGCCAATGGTGTCAACTACCTCGACATAGCCGGGAATTGCAGTATTAAATATAAAGACCTGATCTTACAAATAGAAGGTAAAAAAAGAGAGAAAATAGCAACAATAAATCAAGCCAGGGCTTTTCAGGAAGCAGGAGTAAAAATAATCTTCCATCTGCTGACAAATCCCGAAAACATCCAGCTGACATATCGTGGGCTTGCTCAATTGGCTGATGTATCCCTGGGTTCTGTAAGCAGCGTTATGCAAGAATTGATCGAATTGAATTTTATCCTGGTCACAAATAAGGGAAAAACATTGAAAAACACCGGGCTGCTGCTGGATAGATGGGTGACTGCATATCACGATGTATTGAGGCCAAGGCTATTTCTAAAAAGAATGCGTTTCACTAGGCCTGATCAACTACATAGTTGGGAAATGTTCTCTTTGCAGGATGCTGAAGGCATAGCATTATGGGGAGGGGAGCCTGCTGCGGCGGAATTGACCAGTTATATCAGTCCTGAAAAATTCACCATTTATACTAATGTCTCATGGCAAAACCTTATGCAGGACTTTCACCTGCTTCCTGATGAGAATGGAAGCATAGAAGTATTTAACATGTTCTGGAAAGAAGAAGCTAAATTCAGAGAAAAATACATAGTTCCTCCCCTACTCATTTACGCTGACTTGATGGCAGACAATATCAGCAGGAATATAGAAACTGCAAAAATCATTTTAGAAAATGAGCTATCATATATCAAGCCGGCAATTCAATAACCCACTTTTATTTCGAATGCTGAGAATATTGGCTGAGTATTTTCAGGCAATTGATAGAGAGTTCTATGTTATTGGAGCGATGGCCAGAGACATTGTTTTGAGTGGAATTTATGCACAAACCACTCGCAGGATGACCAAAGATTTGGACATCGCCATTGCCTTGCCTGGCTGGGATGCATTCCAGGAAGTAGCTGCTGGTATATGCAGCATTCCAGGATTTCAGAAGTCCAATCGCCAAAAACAACGATTTTATTACGAGGACAAGCTTATTCTGGATCTTGTCCCTTTTGGTGATATTGCCGGACTGGATATGAACATTTTTTGGCCTCCTGAAGGAACCCCAGCCATGTCGGTAGCCGGATTTATGGAAATGACCAGAGAAGCGCTTACTGTAACAATAGATGAAGAGTATAGTATTTTGGTAGCATCCTTACCTGGAATTTTTATTTTAAAATTAATAGCGTGGAAAGATCGCTGTAATGAATACAACAAGGATGCACATGATATCGCCTTACTTACAGAAACATACTTGGAGATAAATATGGATAGAGCAGTTGAGGCTCATAAGGATATCTTCACATCAACGCTCTTCACAACTTTCACGGCAGGTGCGACACTAATGGGAAGAGATATGAGAAAAATATTATCAAATAATGAAACGCTTAGGCGTCAATGTCTGACAATTATTAAGGATGAAATTGAAAAAGAAGAATCTAGCTTATTGATAAATCAGGTTCTTGAAACTCATTCATTAATAAGATACGAAGACATATTTCAGGCATTGACTAAGATAATGGACGAACTGAATGCATAGAGCTCGTTGCCTAAATTATCTCAAAATACCTCCTTAGCTCCCAATCCGTCACCTCCCGGCTGAACTGTCTCCACTCCCACTCGCGCGTCCGCGTGAAATGATCCACAAATGCTTCCCCAAAAAGCTCCACGGCCAGCGCAGACCCCTTCATAGCCTGTGTCGCCTCCCAGAGATTACGGGGCAGCACACCCCGGCTCTTGTCTTCATAACCGCTGCCCTTCGTAGGAGGAATATCCAGCTTCAACCCGTTGCGGATCCCATACAGTCCGGACGCCAGACATCCGGCCATGGCCAGATAAGGATTGGAATCGCTCCCGACCACCCTCGTCTCCAGCCGCGTGGAAGTGGCGCTCCCCGGCAACGCACGTAAAGCCGTGGTCCGGTTGTCCACTCCCCATGTCACCGTCGTAGGAGCCCAGGCCCCTTCCACCAGTCGCTTGTAGCTATTGACAGTGGGAGCATATAGGGGAAGGATATGAGGAAGACAGAGCAGCTGCCCCGCTATATAACTCTCCATCAGAGAGCTGATGCCCGTGGTAGCATCCGCATCGTAAAACAGGTTCCGCGACCCATCGGCGGACCAGAGGCTTTGGTGTACATGACCGCTGCAACCCGGCAGACTCTCGCTGAACTTGGCCATAAAGGTGGGAAGGACCCCATGCCGGTGGGCTATTTCCTTTACCCCCGACTTGAACAGCACAGCCCTGTCGGCCGCCTCCAGCACATCCGAGTATAGGATGGCGGCTTCATATACCCCCGGCCCGGTCTCCGTATGCAATCCTTCCAATGGAACGCCGAACTTCTCCAACAGATCGAAAAGATCCTGGAAATAAGCGCTCCCCTGCGAAGCCCGAAGGATGGAATAGCCAAACATACCCTGGCTCATGGGAAGGAGCTTCCGGTAATCCTCCGCGGATACCTCTCCGCCCCTGCCGAGAAAATTGAACCACTCGAACTCCTGGGAGAAGATGGCCGAAAAGCCGGCATCCTCCAACTGGCGGATCACCTTCTTCAGCAATCCCCGGGGACAGATGGGTAATGCATCACCGCTGGCCGCCGAGCCCTCAGTCCCCGACCGGACCGTCGAGTCACCACCGCTGGCCGACGTCGTGGCCCCTCTAAAATCTGCCAAAAAAAAGGGCAGCCCCCCCTCCCACGGCACCCGCCGGAAAGTCCCGATATCGATCACGGCCAGCGCATCGGGATACCCCGTGTGCCAACCCGTATACCGGCCATTATCATACGCCTGATCCCCGGCATCCCAGCCAAACACCACATCACAAAAACCAAAACCCTTCTCCGCCACCGACCTGAACTTCTCCAGGCTGATCAGCTTTCCCCGTAACACCCCGTCTATATCTGTGATTGCCAGCTTCACCTTGGAAGCACTTTCCTCTGTCAGCTCCTGTAACAGCTCAGGCAACGATAGTTGATTGCGCATCATCCGACTTTTTTATTGTAGCTAATGTCTGACCTATCGGTCGAACCGCCCCTGGCGGTTACGTATTTAAACCAAATATAGGATACCGCCAATATCGAAAAATAGATCAACGATAAATTAATATACAACAGGATCATCGCCACCAGCGCCACCACGGCGATCACCAGGGCGACAATGGGAAAATAAGGATACAACGGCGTCTTGAACGGCCGCTCCAGCTCCGGCTCCTTCTTCCGCAGCGCCAGCAAAGTCACCATCGCCAGAATGAACAACGTCAACGCGCCAAAACAGGAAATGGTAATGATCTCGTCCGTACGCCCCGTCAACAAAGCGATGATCCCGATACACATATTTATCACCAGCGCATTCACCGGCGTCCGGGTCCTGGAATTTACCCGCCCAAAAGCCGCCGGAATATATTTCACTCTCCCGAATTCAAAGGTCGCCCTCGATGCAGCCAGTATGATCCCATGAAAAGAGGCGACAAGCCCCATCAGTCCGATCGTGATCAACAAATGATACATCGCGCCCCCACTCCCCGTGATCTTCGACAAAGCCAGCGGCAAAGGACTGTTGGAAGTATCCGCCTTGCCCGCTACGGGATACACGATAGCCTCCCATCCCGCCACTCCGATGGAAGAAACAAATACCAGCACGCACAGCACGATCAATGTAGCCAGCGCCGACCCAAAACCTAACAGCACATTCCGCTGCGGACGTATCGTCTCCTCCGCCACATTGGCCACGCCCTCCAGTCCGAGAAAGAACCAGATAGCAAACGGTACGGCAGCCCATACCCCTTTCCATCCATGGGGAAAATCATTATGCCGCAGATTGGCGTAGGAGAAATGGGGGAAACAGATCCCCGCGAACAGCAACAGCTCGAAAACCGCAAAGATCGTGATCACCAGCTCGAACCCTGCGGCCGCCCGCACGCCAAGGATGTTCAAACCCGTAAAGAACAGGTAGGCAAAGATGGCGATCACCGTGACAGGTATTTGAGGAAAGAAGATATTGAAATAGGCCCCGATGGCCGCCGCAATGGCGGGAGGGGCAAAAAGGAACTCGATCAGCTGGGCCATGCCCGCCACAAACCCCCATTCCCTGTTCAGCCCCCGGGTAGCATAATCGAACACACCGCCCGCCTTGGGGATCGCACAGGCCAGCTCCGTATAAGAAAAAGTAAAGGTGATATAAAGGAGTATGATAAAGAAGGTGGCGATGGCAAGCCCCTTCGGCCCTCCCTCGGCCAGTCCCAGGTTCCATCCGAAATACATCCCGGAAATGACATACCCTACGCCAAGCCCCCATAACATCAGGGGACCCAGGGTACGGCGCAACGTGGGGGTAGAGGAAATTTGCTCATGTTTGATTGCCATTCTTAAAGATAACGGTTTTCCCCCATCGGACATCGGCCGGGCCGTCAAAGTCCTGGTCCGTCAAAGTCCTGATCAGCCAGAAGCTTCACACCCACCAAAAGCTTCACACCCGCCAAAAGGCTGCCCCTATCTCACCGCCCGGTTCAAATTCATCTTCAGATTGACAATGAACTGCTCCGAGGTAATGGTCACCCGCAGCTCATGGCTCTCAGGATATAAAAGGTTCAATCGTTTGCCAATATGTTGCAACGACACGGTATTCCCATTCATCAGCGTCGAACTGTCGATAGGCTTGCTCCACCCGATCCGCATCTGAAAATGCCCATCGACCACCCGCATCTCCAGATCCATGCTCTTGTCCGGCATATCCATGGCCGCCAGCTGACGAAACCCATTCTCCACCAGCGGAAGGATGATGAAAGGCGCGATCC